>JBDZVM010000042.1:0-31646 GCA_040255675.1 Actinomycetales bacterium
CTGCACTCCCGGGCGTGGCGCGTCGCCACGCGGCCGATACGAATACCATCCCATTGGCTTCCACCTTCGCGGACGGCCCGAGTTACCGCAACTTTTGCGCAGCTTCCGTGATCACGAAGACTTATCGGCACCTATAGGGGTAAGAGTCTTCGTGATCACGCCCGTCTCCACAGCCGTGGCGACCTTCCTCGTAGTTGCGCATCTATGCGGCGTGCAATCAGGGCGCGCCGAACGATTACTGACGGCGCGCCGGGCAGGTACCGTACCCATGTGCTCTTGCCCGCGGAGCCTCCGATCCCCAGACGAATCAGATACACGGTTTCGGTCTGCCGAGCGATCGCCATAGCACTGTGGTGCGTGGCGGCATTCGCGATGATGATCGGCGGGGCTCCTTCGGACCCGTGCTCACCGCAGGAGGCGTGCGAGGGAGGCGGCCTGAATCAGGTCGATTTGCTGCTGGCCGCTGCCGTGTTCGCAGTTTTTGGCGCCACATGTTGGCTCGTGGCTTACTACCTTCGGCGACGCCATCGATACATCTTCAACCCGCCACCCGGATGGCCTCCCCTGCCAAACGGGCTCAGGACGTCGGTGCCTTTGCCGGTACACCCGTTGTTACCACCGCCGCCCGCCGGCTGGCCCTTCTGGCTTCCGCCGAGTGCTCGTGTTCGTCGGTCGAGTGGGTTGGTGCGGCAGCACTTGCCCGATCGCTGACATGCCGATCATGATGGCGGCAGAAGTCATCCTTGCGCCAGCGATTTCGAAACGTCACGAAGAAACCGAGGTCGCGCGGTAAACCTCGACCGAACTCAGGAGTCTTGGCAACGTGACGGCCATGCCGGCAGGCGACCAGACGGCACCCTTAGGTGCTCACGTAGCGGTTGATGACGGATTTGCCGACTTCGTCCGCGACGCCTTTCCTACCCACTTCCCCGGCTTAGTGCGCCTTGCCGCGCTGCTCGGTGCCGACGATCCGGAAGATGTCGCACAAGAAGCATTCACCCGGCTGCATCGCACGTGGCCGCGGCTGCGTAAACGAGACGCCGCACTGGCCTACCTGCGTACCACCGTCGTCAATCTGACGCGCTCTCGACTGCGCCATCTGAAAATCGCTCGGCGCACGGCGCACGCAACGCCCGACGCGGGTTCGGCCGAGCAAGCCGTACTCCAAAGCGAAGAACACCGCGACGTCGTGCGCGCGCTTCGACAGTTGCCAAGACGCCAGCGAGAGGCACTCACGTTGCGCTACTGGCTCGATCTCTCCGAATCCGAGATCGCCGCCGCAATGGGCATTTCGGCGGGCGCGGTGAAGTCGCACTGCGCACGCGGCATCGCCGCTCTCGAGAAGGCCTTGGAGGGCGTCTCGTGACACGCACCGAAGAACGCTTGCGCTCGACGCTTCATGCGTGGGCTGACGCGGTTGAGGCGTCGTCCGCGACATACGACGATTGGGCGCACGAACCTCAGGAGCGGCCCGGACACCGGCGAGTTGTAGTCGCGGCCTCGGCGGCCGTACTGGTCGCCGTCGTGGTCGCGGTCGGGTTGGTGGTCGCGTCGGTCAACCGATCGACACACCCCCCAGCCGGCGGCCTCAACCGGACGCCGACACCCTCGCCGCGGCTGGAGAGCTTCGCACAGCAGCCGACGTCACCGCTCGCCGAAATCGCACCAAACACCTACTTTTTCTGGTCCGGTGGTCATACCTGCGAAGTTGTCGTCTACGGATCAGGCAAGGAGAGTTTCAGTGAATGCGCCGGAACTCATGCCATCGACGTCTCCAAGGCGATCGTCGACGTCGACGGCGGCAATGACATCAACAGCGACGCTCGGACCCCCTTTGCCGCCATTCTGGTCAACCACTCGGTGGCACGAGTCGACGCCATTTTCACCGACGGCACGCGTCACGCCATCGCGCTGCGCAGCGACCCTCGGTACGAGACGTCGATCGGAATCCTCGTCGGCATCGACTACAGCAACGTGAAGACATGGATTGCTTACAACGCGTCCGGACGAATCATCGCGTCGTCCTCGCCTTCGCGGCAAGACGATCCATCGACGTCGTCCGATGTTGAACTGCGGCCGGTCGTGGCGACCTGGCCGAACGACATGTGCGAAGGCCGCACGGCGCCGTCCGGCACGCTTCTCACGACCGACAAGCACACGTGCTACGCACTCGGCGCGCCGTTCAGCTCGCCGTTGGCCGCGTTGCACGCCAGCGTCGTCAGCGACACAGGCCAGGCCTCGCTACGGATATCGTTTGACAGCGAGGTCGTCGACGCGATTGGACGGATGTCGTCGATTGCGGTCACGTCGGGAGGCATGGTGATGGGCACCAGCGACACATGCGCAAACCGTGAGCCGCTGTCAGCCTGTACGTAAGCCGAGCTCGTCTTCACCGGCATCGACGCGACCGTCGCCCAACACATCGCCGACGTGGTCAACGCGAAAAAATGATCGCCGCCGCCGTGCGGCGCCATCTCGACGTAGCCGGATGATCGCCCACCGAGCGACGTGACGTACGCCTCATCACGAGCGCTCCGCGAGCCGCTCTTGCGCTCGCAACTAGGCTTCAGGTGAGTCCCGCGCCGTTCCTTGCGCACGCGAATGGAGAGATTGCTGATGACGGAGACGTTCGACTGGGCAAAAGTCGTCGACTACTCGAAGCGGGTGCAGGTCACGCCGCCGCTCACCCAATACGAGTTGCCGGGGGTTACCGAGGAGCTGCACCAAAACGTGCCGGTGGCCGTCGTCCCGTTGTGGCACGCGGCGGTGACGGCGCGCTTGGCGTTCCCCGCTGACGACCAGAAGACGCTGCGCGACGCCCAGCGTCGGCTCGATCAAGCGCTCGCCGAGATCGAAAACATCTACCCCTTGCAACCGGGTGGGATCTTCATCCAGGTGGCTTACGGGGCGCCGTACTTCCGTAACCGCATCCCGGCCAAGCTCACAGACGAATTGATGCCGAAGTCAACACTGCCCGGCACCGAAGGCCAGTGGGCGCTGATCGACAGCATCAAATTCCCGATGGACCCTGACGATCTCCTCCTCGAGAGCAACGAGATCTGCTTCCACTTCAAGAGCGACTACCGCGGACACATCGAAGACGTGATCCGGGTGCTGTTCCAGCCAGGTGAGCAGTTGCTCAACGGGATCCCGGCAGAAAACGCTTACGTCGGCGACCTCCTTACGGTTACCTCGATGAGGCGAGGCTTCGCCGGTCACAACATGCCGAAGCTCATCGGCGAGAGGCTTCGCATTCCTGGCGCTGAAAGCATTCCCGCCGGCGCGATGCTCTTCCTCGGATTCACCTCAAGCCATGTGCACGGTTTGGCGGCGGCGAACCTGCCCAGCTTCGAGACGCTGCCGGGCTACACCGACGCCACGCCCCAAAGCTACTTCGCACACGGAACCGCGATGCACCTGTCGCACATCGCGCTCGACCTCGAGCGCTGGTATCAGTTCAGCCGAAAGGATCGGCTGCACCGCATGTTCCACCCCCGCCGCACCGAGACCGACGAGGTGCTCACCCCAGATCAGGCGCCAGAGACCTCGACTTTCCGCGAGGAGCGCGACAACGACGCCGCCACGCACAAGGTGCTTGGCCACAACGAGCAAATGCAGTACCTATCGCGCCTCGACAAAGAAACCACGACGGCGTACGGGCAAAAGCTCAAGAAGGGCACGGTTTTCTTCCTGAGGCAAGACTTCGACACCGTCGAGAATCCGTTCGGTTTCGACGTGAGTGGTCCTATCTCAGCGGCGCCTCGGGCGGGCGTTCACTTCATCGGGTTCGGGCCGTCGTCCCAGCACTACGAGCTCATGCGCAAAGAGATGGACAGCCAAGACCTCAAGGCCAAGCACGGGTTGGCTGACGAGGACCTCGGATTCACCAAGATGCTGATAACCACGCACCGGCAGAATTACCTCCTGCCACCACGCGCGCACCGTTCGTTCCCTCTTGCCGAGCTCCTGTAATCATCTGGACGACGACCGAAGGGCCCACGCCGATGCGCGGCGTGGGCCCTTCGAATTTGGGTTGGCCATCAGAATACCGACGCTCATACTGAAGCCATGGCGTACGACGAGGCGCTGGCAGCACGGTTGCGAAAGATCCTTCGCGGCCAACGCGGCCTCGCCGAAAAGCGGATGTTCGGCGGCCTCGCGTTCTTGATCAATGGCAACATGGCGGCCAGCGCGAGCGGACAGGGCGGCCTCCTGTTACGTGTCGATCCGAAGCAGACCGACTCACTGGTCGACGAGCCTCACGTGCAGCGTATGGAGATGCGCGGTCGTGCGATGGACGGGTGGCTGCGGGTCGACACAGCAATCGTCGAAGCCGACGACGAACTTCGGCGGTGGGTCTCGCGCGGCGTCGAGTACACACAGTCCCTTCCACCGAAATAGCGCCTTTGCGCAGGGCCAGTCAGTCAAGCTCTTGAGGCTCAGGCATAAATCGCCTCGCGGTCGCCGGCTCGCTTCCCTATGCTTCGGTCGTGCGCCAGATACCTCGTGAGCAGACCCGTGTTCGCCGGCACCCCGAGCGAGCAACCTACGAAAGTTCGGCAATCGCCGAAATTCTCGACGCCGGGTTCGTGTGCCATGTCGCCACAGTGCGCGACGATCGTCCCGTCGTCGTCCCGACCTTGTACGCGCGTCAAGGGCAGCGCATCGTCTTGCACGGGTCGCCGGTGGCTGGCATGTTTCGAGACGCTAAACAACGGCCTGAGGTTTGTGTCACGGTCACTCACCTCGACGCGCTCGTACTCGCGCGCTCGGCATTTCACCACTCGGCCAACTACCGCTCCGTCGTCATTCACGGCGAAGCGGTCGAGATTGCCGACGAGGCGGAGAAGTTCGAGGCCCTGCGTATTCTGCTCGAGCACATCGTGCCCGGCCGCTGGAACACCGTGCGGCCGCCATCGCCAGACGAGCTACGCCAGACGAGTGTGTACGCGGTGACTCTCGAAAACACGTCGGCCAAAATCCGCACCGGGCCACCCAAAGACGACGACACCGATCTGGCGCTCCCGATCTGGGCGGGCGTTCTCGCGTTCTCGCTCGAGCCGAAGCAGTTCGTTCCCGACGAGTATGTTCGCGACGGCATAGCAGCTCCGACCGAATTACTGACGAGAGCTCAACGCCCCGGCTGAAGCCGTTCGATCAACACGCGTAGCACGGGAAGGGCCCGCCGGATCGCGTCAGCGGACGCCGCGTCGAGGCTCGCGAGGTGCGCGGCCAATAACTCGGCTCGAGAACCGACCGTGTGGTGAAGGTCGCGCCGCCCCGACTCCGACACCGTCAGCAGCGCTGAACGGGCATCGTCGGGGTCGCGCGTCCGCTCGACGAGACCCTTGGAGAGCAACGCGTCGACGACACGCGACATCGTCGGAGCCGCGACTCCCTCACGCGCGGCCAACTCACCGAGCCGAAGGGGCGCGGATTCGTCGATGGTCGTGAGCGCGGAAAGCTGCGACGGCGTGAGGTCGCCGAGGCTTTGCCTGGTACGCCGCAAGATGGCGCTCAGCGCGACGACGAGCTCACCAGCCACCTCGACGAACTCCGGCGACGGCTCAGCCTCCTGAGCATGCTTCGCACTCATCGTCACCTCGAAGGGGCCGCCACGCTGTCGTCGTGAATGTAGCGCCCGCCTCGTAGTAGCGAAGCGACAGCGCCGATAACCGACATCGCGATCGCCATCGTGAACACAATAACGAGCCCGTGGTGAAACGGTCCGGAGATGAGGTGCGGGAAGAACGCATGGCCGGTCAAAGTCGCCGCGTCAGAAGGCGGCAGCGTCGAAAGCGTTCGCTGACCCAGCATAGTTTGGATCGGGTTGTAGCCCAAGAACGCCGCGAACAGACTCCCAACGGGCGGTGCATGGCCGATCTGCGTCGCGACGTCGGCGGGTACGTGATGGGCCTCCAACCCCGCGGTGAGTGTCGAAGGCAGTGTCGCGGCCAGACCGACAATCATGAGCGAGAAGAACACGCCGATCGACAGCGACGTGCCGGAATTGAAGAACGTGCTGCGCATTCCGTTTGCCGAACCTCGCTGATACGCGGGAACGCTGTTCATGATGCCGGTCGTGTTGGGCGCCGAAAACAGTCCCGAGCCGATGCCGTTTACCACGAGCAGCGACGCGAAGGCCCAATACGAGAAGTTTGTCGGCAACATCAGCAAGCCGAGAAAGCTCGCTGCCACGACGAGCAGACCGCCCGTAGCGAAAGTGCGAGCGCCGAACCGATCAGAGAAATATCCCGATACCGGGCCGGACGCAAGGAACGCCACGGTCAGCGGCAACAAATAGATACCCGCCCACAGCGGAGTGCTTTCGAAGTTGTAGCCGTGCAACGGCAACCAAATGCCCTGCAGCCAGATGATGAGCATGAACTGCAAGCCGCCGCGCGCGATCGACGCGAGCCCGCCCGCCAGGTTTCCCGCGGCGAACGCCTTGATTCGAAAGAGGCCCATCGTGAACATCGGGTCTTCGACTTTGGTCTCGACATAACAGAAGACGATGAGCAGGGCCGTACCGCAAATGAGCCCAGCGAGTACCCACGGATTCAGCCAGCCCATGTCAGACCCGCCGTAAGGCTGAATGCCGTACGTTATCGCGGCTAGCAAGATGGTGAGCCCGACGCCGAAAAGCGCGTTGCCCCACCAGTCGACCTTGGCGGGACGGCGCTGCCCGAGTTCGTGCAGGCTGCGATACGACCACACCGTTCCGGCGATACCAATCGGCACGGAGACGAAGAACACCAGTCGCCAGTCGACCTCGGCGAGCAACCCTCCAGCGATGAGGCCGATGAACGAACCCGCGATGGCGGCGACTTGGTTGATGCCCATCGCCATGCCACGCCGGTCGGGCGGGAACGCGTCGGTCAAGATGGCTGTCGAGTTGGCGAACAACATCGCGGCGCCGACCCCTTGCACGACGCGCCACACGATCAACCACATCGCGCCGGCGCCGGAGGTCAACGGATCGACCGCCAACGCGATCGATCCAGCTGTGAATACCGCGAAGCCCATGTTGTAGATGCGCACCCGGCCGTAGATGTCGCCCAGCCGGCCGAGGCTGACGACGAGCACTGCCGTGACGACGAGGAAGCCCATCAAGACCCACAGCAGGTAGCTGACGTTGCCCGGTGCGAGCGGGTTCAGCTTGATGCCGCGAAAAATCGCCGGCAACGAGATGATGACGATGGACGAGTTGATCGTCGCCATCAGCACCCCGAGCGTGGTGTTCGAGAGCGCGACCCAGCGGTAGCGCGGATCGTCAGCCGTCAGCCGAAAGCGGCGCGAGCCGGTCGCGGTTGTGGTCGTAAATCGCATGTGTCAGGAAACGTCGAGACAGTTAGTTAGCATCAGCTAACGATTTTAGCTCGTCATCGAACGCCCGAAACTCCGGGCATCTCGAAGCGACCAATCCGGACGGCGCGAAGCTTTGGCCCGTACGTATCTGGACACAACGAGGCCGCCCAGCATGGCGGTGGCCCGCGGCCAAAGTCCGCGGGCCACCTTGAAACTTCCGCTATTGGCCGACCTTGACGCCGGGCATGCCGCCCCGGTACTCCATGGGAACCGTTGGCACGCGTCCCGGAATGTTGCCGGCTTTCGAGTACTCGCCCAACGGGATGATCGTGCGCCGGAACGCGCCCTCGAACACCATCGCGCTCGCGACGAGCCATGCGATGGCCGCGGAGATGACGAACAGCACGCCACCGGCGCGTTGGGTGCCGAGGCTGCCGGCGTAGAAACCGGCAGCGGTCAAAGCCGAACCGGCCGCGAGGGTCCAGAGCACCGCCGCTACGCCGAGATTGCGCCCCAAAGCGCCGATCGCGGCCATCATGGTGATGAGCGTCAGCACGATGAACCAGAACGCGAACGACGTGTTCGTGCTACCGAACGCAATCGCCGGCATCACCCCCGTCGCGACCAGTAGTTGCAGCACGCCCCACCCGAGCCAGAACGCGCCCCAGGTTCCGTGCGCCGCGACGGCGACTGTGTCGCGCGCGCGAAGGGCGTAGAACCCGGCAACGAGTTGCGCGAGCCCACCGAAGAAGATCGCGAACGGCCAAATGACCCCGCCGGTGGACGACGATCCATACCAGCCGGCCTGCCACGCGCCGACCATCAACGTCGCGCCCATGAAGCCGTAGAGCCCGATGATCGACGGCGCCGCCATTGGGCTCAGCACCACTCGGGTTCTGGCTCGCCACGCGACTTCGTCGTCGCCCGTGGCTAGCTCTGCCCAGTCACTGTGCGACTGGCCGCGATCGGCGTCGTACGCGCCAGTGTCGCGGTACTCGCCGCGTTCTCGGTAGGCCGCCCGTTCTCGCGGATCACGGTAGGGATCGTTTTCTCGCGGGTCGCGGTACGGCCGCGCGCTACCTTCTTCGCGATACCCGCCGCTGGCGTGGGCGTCGCGAGCGCGATCTCTTTCGCTCGGGTACGGCTCCGGCTCCGACCTGGCATCCGGGTCGACCGCCCTGATCCTTTCCGCATGTCTCCCCCGATGTCTGAGGATCATGTCAACCGACTCCTTCCAACGCCCTCGCCGAGGGTGGATCTTTCGCTCCTTCTTTGTCGCGTTATGTGTGCCCCAGGAGGTCGCAAACACACTCGTCGACCAATCTCGATCGACCCTTCCACGTGCACTACCAGTCGTGTTACGACATTCTTTGCGTCATCCTGAAGATGTCGCTAACGATCACGGCCGCCTGAGTGAGCGACGAGGCGCCACGCGGCGGGCAGCAGCGCGGCCGCGACGAGTGCCTTGAGCGCGTCGCCGACGAGGAACGGCGTCAAACCGAACGAGATTGCGGCGCCGGCGGGCATGTGACCGGCGTATGCCAACCACGTCACACCGGGCACGTAGATCAGGGCAGTTGCCACGACGAATACGGCGCAAAAATAGATCGGACGTCGGTCCAGCCCACGCCGGGCCGCGAAGCCGACCAGAGCCGACACCAACACAAAGCCGATCAGGTATCCGCCCGTCGCCCCGACCAGCACGTGGTATCCGTGCGCCTGAGAGGCGAACACGGGAAGCCCTGCAACGCCGACGAAAACGTAGACCGCCTGCGCGACGACGCCTCTCAGCGGGCCAACCGCGGCTGCCGACAGCAGCACCGCGAGCGTCTGCCCGGTCACCGGAACTGGCGAGCCCGGCACGGGAATCACGAGCTGCGCCATCAGCGCCGTGAACGCGACGACGGCACCGATCAATACCAGCTCGCGAATAGCTCCTCGCGGTAGCCGGTCAGCCAGAACGGGATTGCCGGTGCGGCCAATAACAACAGTGGTGTCAACCACGAAGCTTCCTCCAAAACAAGACAGACACTGCGAACAGACAGGCCTCTGAACGGAAAGAGACTGCCAACAGCGTAGGCACCGCAGTGCGGGCGAAGCGCAACGGGTGAGTCTTGACGAGTAGTCATTACCAGGTCGAGACCCAGGCTGGTTCGCGCCTTTCGCCCTCTTGACAGGTATTCGATGAGCGCGCCGGACTTTCCGCCCTAGCTGAAAGAGACGGCGCTGCTGGCATTCCGCGCGTGGAAATCTCAAGTCGCAGCGCCTTCGCCGAAGAACCGTGGTGCTCATACGAACCCGGCTCGTTCCCCTACCAAGGATCTCACGCCATACCTGTCTCGAGGCCGTCGGATATCGAGTTGCCGTAAGCCGGTGTCGACGCCGCTCACAAGGGCACATCTGCCAGTACGACGTCGGTCCGATGGAGGGTGTCATGGCCAAACCGACAACCGCGACGCTGACCAAGCTCAAGGACAGCGGCCACACGGTCGCGCACCCGGACGAAGATGTACGCGGCCGCACCGTGAAAGACAAGGCAGGAGACGATCTCGGTAAAGTCGACGACCTGCTCATCGACACCGCCGACCGCAAAGTGCGTTTTCTCGTCGTCGAGGCGGGCGGCTTCCTCGGCATCGGAGAGACGGAGTCGTTCATACCCGTCGACGCCATCACGCAGATCACGCCTGACGAAGTCAAGATTGACCAGTCACGCGACCGGGTAGCGGGTGCTCCGCGCTACGACCCCAACCTCGCCGTCGAAGAAAACGACTACTACGAAAGTCTCTACAGCTATTACGGCTTCACGCCATTTTGGGGAGCTGGCTACGTCTATCCCGGCTTTCCGTACTATCCGCTGTGACTCGGGCTGGCCCCGATCGACGCGCTCGCACGTACGTTCAGCACGCCCGTGCACCTCGCGGCCACGTCAGGATCGTGGGTAGCCAACACGAGAATGCCGCCGCAGTCGGCAACCTCCAGCAACGTCGACACGACAAGGGCACGAAAGTTCGGGTCTTGCTCCGCTGTCGGCTCGTCGGCGAGTATCACGTCTGGCCGTAACGCAACTGCTCGCGCAACCGCGACACGTTGCTGCTGTCCGCCCGAAAGCTCCTCAACGAGCGCGTCTTCGTGCCCGCCGAGCCCGACGGCGTGAAGCGCCGCGATCGCTTTGTCGACCGCGGAAGTCGGGGGCTCACCAGCGGCGCGGAGCGCAACTTCGACGTTCTCGGCGGCGGTCAACAACGACACCAAGCCGTATCCCTGCAAGACGACGGCGAAACTCTTGCGCGGTACCGGCTCTTGTTCGACGCCATCGAGCAACACCCGCCCGGCGGTAGGCACAGCGAAGCCGGCGAGTAGAGCGAGCAGACTCGTCTTTCCCGAACCGGAAGGCCCGACGACGGCGAGTCGCTCTCCTGAGCTAATCGAAAAGTTGACGTCGTCGAGGATCACCCGACCGTCACGTTCATAGCGCAACCCACGCGCGGAAAGGGTTGTCAGAAGTCATCACCTTCCGCGTCGTCTACGAGTTTGCGAAGCTCGACGCCACGCTCGGTTCGAACGGCGCGTGCGAGCGTGCCCGGTGGAAAAGTCTCGAGCAGTTCGGGTGGAAGTTGCACGCTCCCGTCGCGGCCGACGACGACGTAGTCTTCGCCCGCGCGGCCTTCCGCGCCGACGCGGCCATCGCGGATTGTCACCGTTCGCCGAAGCGCCGCGCCCACCGCGGGATCGTGAGTGACGACGACGACCGCGGTGTCGAACTCCTCGTTTGCCGTGCGAATCAGTTCTACGGCCGACGCTGCCGCCGCTGGATCGAGTTGGCTCGTCGGCTCGTCGGCGAGCAAAAGCGCGGGTCCGTTGGCGAGGGCGACCGCCAAAGCTAAGCGTTGTTGCTCGCCGCCTGACAACCGACCGCTGGTGCGATGCGCGACGTTCGAAAGCCCTACCGCTTCGAGAAGTTCCATCGCGCGAACACGGTTGCTTCTCGCGGTTCGGGGCAGGGCACGTCGCACGTGTGTGATGTTGTCGACGGCGCTCGCGTACGGCAACAGGTTTCGTCCGGCACCTTGGAGCACGACGCCTATCTCGCGAGCCCGAAACGCCGCTAAGTCGGGCGCCGACATGCCGGCGAGCCGGTGACCGTTCACGTCAACCGTCCCGGCGGTCGGACGCAATAATCCCGCGAGGTGCCAAAGTAGCGTCGACTTACCCGCTCCGGACGGCCCGAGCAACGCCACTGTCTCGCCAGGGAGCACCGTCAAATCGACACCGCGCAGTGCCGCGACCTCGTTGCCCGGGGTACCGAACACATGCACCAAGTTCTCACATCGCACGACGGCATCGAGGCTCACGGCGCGGCCTCTCGGAGTCGTTCGCCGCGTAGCCCTGTCACCATGGCCGCACTGGCCAAAATGGCAACGACAAGCAGCGTGCAGATTGTCAGGGCCACCGTGATCGACAGCACCCCTCCGTCGGGCACGTACCGCAGCGGAAAGGATTCAGGAGGGGTCACGAACTCGGGGATACTTCGTAAGACGAGCAACGCGGCAAGGAGTCCGGCGACGATGCCGGCGATGGCACCAAAAAGAAGCACCGCTGCTTGTTCGATCAGTAGGCCCGAGCGCAACGTGCGCCGCGACGCACCCGTGGCGATTAAAGCTTCATATTCGTAACGCCTGCGTCTGCCGGCGACGACAAGGCCCATCACGGCCGCGCCTGCCGCGAGAACCGCCCCCGCAAGCGAATCGGCGAGCAGGGTGGTGCCCGCGAGTCCCGCGCCTTGCCGGTCGAGCAATTGTGCTTGCGCCGCTGAACTCGATGCCTCGACGATCCGCACTCCGGCGTTCTTCAGCCCCGTCTCGAGTTGCCGCGCCGCGCCCTCCGCGACCCAAACCTGCTGGGTGACCGACCCGGAAAGGTAACCACCCGCGGCACGCGTCGCGTACGTACGGTCGACGATGACAGCGGACGTCGTAGCGCCGGGAATCACGGACGCCACAGCCAACGGCTTGACGGCCATAGTTTGGCCGTCAAGCCCGAACGTCTCGACCGTGCCACTCGGGTTGTCGCCGACAGCCGAAGCCGACGCGACGGCCGGGATCGGCTCAGGCACATCGGCAACGTTCAAGACCGCCTCACTTCTGCTGAGGAATTGAAACGACCACCGCAACCCGCCGGGCACCGACGTAAGAGAACCGTCGCCGCGCCATTGGGTGGGCTTTGTGACGTTAGCGATCGGCGACCACGTGTTGTCGCGGTTCACGTCGATACCGTTGATGACGATCGCGCCGTTTATGGGCGTATTCGCCCCGGCCGTCGTCGCCGGCGACAGCGAGAGATGACGCAGGCCGCATGAACAGCGGCCCAGGTCAGCAGTTAGTACCACGTGGCCCTGTTTGACAATCGGGCCCAACGTGAATTGCACGGGAATCGAACCGCCGACGCCGCCGAGTTCGGCCTGGAGCACGAGCCCGGTGTCCGAAAGTTTCTCGACGTCGAGGCGAATGCGTATGCGGTCGCCGTCGACGCGTACCGGCGGCGCCGCGTCGGGTGTTAGCTTCCGCGCAAGGTCGGGAAGCGAAAGTGTGGCGTAGTGCGCTCGCCAGTTCGCCACGTGCGCGAAACGGTTGGCATCAACGGCTAACAACTCGTTGCCGCCGTTGTTGTACGTGTCGACCACGGCGGCTCGTCGGCCGCCGGGATCTATCGCCTCGACGATCGAACCAAGCTCCTTGTCCGGAGGCGGAACGACCGTGTACACGGTCGGCGCTCCAACCGACGCTTGGGCAAACTCCTCGCGATTCGACTTCCCAGTCGACCACGCGAGCACCCCGAATATCGCCAGCGCGAACGCGGTGCCCAAGATGATGGTCGTTCGCGCGCCACCGGGTCTGCGCGCGATATGCCGGACGGCGAGAAACGTGCCGAGCCCACCCCGGCGCCGGGTGAGGCCGAACGCACCGCGACAAATCGCGGGAAGCACCCGCGAGGCCACGACCGCGATCGCGAGCCCGAGAAGGCCCGGCTCGAGAAGGCCGAGTGAGCCGTGCCCGATAGAGGTGACCTGGCCGGTGGCCCGCAGCGCGACGAGCCCCGCTACGGCTCCGGTGACAAGCACGGCGTCGATGACCCAGCCGCGGGTATGCGCCGGAGCGGTGCGCCGCCACTCCTCGACCACCGGCCGGCGCACCGTCTTGACAGCCGCGGCCGCCGCCGCGACCAGCCCGCCGATCGTGGCAACGCATGCGGCACCCCACGCGAGAACTGGCACGACGACGGATGTGCCCGGCCTAAGCTGCCATCGCGCTAGCGCGCCCGTGACCAGCCAGCCGACGACCATTCCGAGCGGCAGGGAAGCGAAAAGCAACGTCACGACTTCGCCGAGGGCAAAGCGCAGCAGCCGAAACCCTCTGAAACCACGCAATTTCATCAAGGCGATCTCGACGCCGCGCGCCTCGATGGCGTCCTTGACGACGAGAAACATCAGCAACCAGACCAAAGTCATGAGTTGGATGCCGACGAGAAACTCGGTGATAGCCAAAGACCTCCAGCTTACCCGAATATGATCGACCGCGCCCGCCAACGTGCTGTCGGTGGAAACGTCGTATGGCCCGAGTTCCGGCAGCGACCCAAGCTGGTCGACCGTCGTCTCTAGCGCGCCGAGATCGCCCGCACGCACGTGATCGACGTCGATCAACTGGTCGAAGACGACGCTGCCTTGGCGAAATTCGGCGCTGGTGTCGACGGTCTCACGTACGGTGAAGATCGCGTCGATCGGTGGCGGGGCGCCGGCTGAAAGCGGCTGATCGCCCGCTTCCGCTGGGAAATAGACACCGCCCCGGTTGAACCAGTATTCATTCGTGAAATCCGGGATTGCGTAAACGCCGGTAATGACGAGAGGTGGCCACCCGTTCGCGGCCAGCGTCTGGCCGACGTGCCACGCGTTGGCGCGAGCCGCCGATTCGCTCACGGCGACCTGATTGGCTTGCCCTGGACATAACCCAACGACCACATGCACATGGGTGCAGAAATCGGAGCGCCACGCGAGGGTTGCGCTCCCGTTGATGCTGGAAAAGACAGCGGTCGCTTCAATCGCTTCGATCGGCGGCGGGAGAAGCCGCGCTCGCGCTTCGGCGCTCGGTATCGTTTGGGCGAGCGCTGCCTGATAACCGTGCGACATCGAGCTGAGCGTGCCGCCCACGAGCCCTTGACGCGCGATCTCGAAACCGCGTTGGACAACCGGGCCCGAATGTAGCTCGTCGGCGAGGATCGAGTTTCGGGCGGTGGCGTAGTACGTCGGCGAGATGCTGGCGACGGCCGAGGCCACCACGGCGAGCAGCAGGGTCATGAGCGCCGTCACGGGCCGGTGAAGCAAGGCACGCACCACGCGCCGCGCCGCGCTCACGGCAGGGGAATCCTTGTCACGCTCCGCCCTCCTCAGGCACCTCCTTGAGCGATCACCCGCAAGAGCCAGCCGGCGTCCGGCCGCGACGAGCCTTCGCTTCTACCCTGATCGCGCCGGCCCGGTCGAATCGCGCACCACCAGATCGGTGCCGATCGTTTCGACGTAGCCGAGGTCGGCTTCGCCCTCGATCGCGGCCCGCAGCAACGCCGCACCCTTGCCGCCCATCGCGCGTGCCGGCAGCCGAACGGTCGTCAGCGACGGATGCATCACCCTCGACAAGACGAGGTCGTCGAAGCCGGCGACAGAAACCTGCGATGGCACGCTCACGCCGAGCTCGTGCAACGCGCTAAGCACGCCGTACGCCTGGAAGTCGGTGGCGCATGCGATCGCGGTAGCACCGTGCGCGTGCCACGATTTCCAGGATCGTTTGGTCGTGTCGCGCGCTTCGTCGACGTCGATGCGCGTAGTGACCGTCTCGACTGACGCGCCTTCGCGTTTGAGCGCGCGGCGCAAAGCGTCTTTGCGGACGCCGAAAGTGCGGCTCGCGGTGCTGGCCTCGAGATAGACGACTGACTTGTGGCCAAGGCTTGCCAAATGTTCGCCCAGCGCGGTCGCTCCGGCGACCAGGTCGTAGTTGACCCGAGCGAACTTGTCAGTCTCGATGGGCGAGTCGAGCAGCACGACAGGCACCCCAGGGTGCACGTCGGCGACGAATTTCGGGTCGACGGCGAACAAAATCAGACCGTCGACGCCAAGGGAAAGCAGCTCTTCGACGTTTTGCCGGGCGACGCTTTGGCCGACGTCCGTCGCCATGACCAACACCTGGTAGGTGGCGCCGAGCGCATGCAAAACGCCCATCTGCACCGCGCCGAAGAACGGGTTCGCGGCGTCAGGCGCGACGAAACCGACGAGGCCCGAGCGCCCGGTGGCAAGGCTTTGGCCGCGGCGATCGATGCGGTAGCCGAGTTTTTCGGCCGCCGCGAAAACGCGCTTGCTCGTCTCAGGGGTGACACGACCTTCGGCTTTGTGGTTAAGCACTAACGACACTGTGGCCGCGGAGACGCCGGCCGCGCGCCCGACGTCCGCGGCAGTTATGCGCCTTGGCACGGGGTGATCGCCGTCGGCCACCGGAACTCCCTAGCTTGTGGCGCGGACCTCGCGCTCACGATGGGCACGATGGTAGGCGATCAGCGGCCCGCGCGAGCAGGCAGACGGCCACAATGCCGCAAAGTCCGGCCACCACGATGGTGATCCGGAGCGGCAGCAACTCGGCGAGCCCGCCCCACACGGCGAAGCCGACGCCTTGCAGCACCATCAACCCGGCCTGGTCGACGGCCAGCGCACGGGCTCGCAGCGTCTCGGGAACGGTCTCGAGCAACACCTTGTCGAGGCCGAGCGCATGGCAGTATCCGAAACCCACGAGCACCAGTAACGCGACGGCCACCGGCAGTCTCGGCATGACGATGAATCCGAGGAGCGGCAACTGGTTGAGCAGGCCACCTGGCACGATCAGCCGGCGTTGCGCCGTCCCGCTCAAAAACCGGCCGCCGATCAAATCGGCCAACACCATCGCGGCCGGCACCGCGCACAAGAACACACCAAGCGCCGACGCCGATTCGTCGATCGCGTGAATATAGGCGGCGGCGAGCGCTTCCGGCGCGAGCGCGCACGTCGGCATCAGCCAGCGAAACAGCAACACCCGGCGCGTGCTGGAGTGTGTCAACACAGCGCGCACCCCGTGCAGCGAATCGCGAAGCAGCGAACCGCCGGCTGGGGTCGCCGGTGGCCGGGGTTTGATCCCGAATCGGACGACGAGAGCGGACGTCGCGAAGCTCGCCGCGTCGATCGCCAACGCGAACCGCGCGCCGAGGGCCGCGACGAGCAGGCCCCCGACGCCGAAACCGATCACTTGGGCGCCTTGAGCGACCATGCGCATCGTCGCTTGGCCGAGCACGTAACGCTGGCCATGGCCCAAGACGTCCGGCATAATCGCCGATCTCGTGCCGCCAAAGATCGGCGCGATCAAACCCCCGGCGAAGATAAGCGCTAGCAGCGCGAAAATCGGCAGCCCAGGCAGCGTCATGACGGCGAAAACCGCCGCGCTGCAAAGGTTGCAGATCACCATGACCCGCCGGGCGGGCATGCGGTCGACGACGCCCGAAAGCAAGGTGCCGCCAATCAGAAACGGCAGAAAGCCGATTGTGAACGTGAGAGCGGCGAGGAAGGTCGAGCCGGTGCGGGCGTAGATCAGCAGGGTGAGGGCAAGATCGGCGACGATCGTGCCGAGCATCGACACCACGTGCGCGCTGAACAACGCCGAAAACTCGCGCTGGGCGAAAAGATTCCGGTACGTCGCTCGGCTCGCGCTCGCCGAAGCCGGCGCGTCGCTGGTCGCTGTCACGGGCCGAACTGTGCGCCACGCTCATGCGCCATACCATCGATTCGGGTATCTCCGAATCGGCGAGATCGGCTGGGCACTATGTACGACTTCGCGTTCGGCGCCGATGACATGGCGCGAGTGCGCTTCGCCGTGTCGCCCTTGTGGGAGGTCGCGCAAGCCGTTCGGTGCCTGATCGACGCGCGCCAGCTGGCGTATCACCTGCCCTGGTTCGACGCCGTCCGCCCCGCACTCGCGAAGCTCGACCTTGCGCCGCTGCTCGCCGTCCAACCCGTGCGCGGTTACACACCCGACCTCATTTCACCGCCACCACGACATGCCCGGACGACGATCGAGGCGCAGCTTGCGCAGTTGCGCGCCACCCCGCCGTCCAGGGTGAAAGAAGAACTCGAACGGGCGATGGCCGAACGAGGCGGGCAACCGGTGCCCGCTGAGCTGGCAGACCTGGCCCGTGACCCGGTCGCGGCTCGCGAACGGTTGGCCGACGTGCTGGAAGAGTGCTGGCATCAGCTCGTCGAGCCGCACTGGCCGAGGATCAAGGCGTTGCTCGAGGCGGACGTCGTGCACCACGCGAAGGTATTGGCGGACGCCGGGCTCGACCGGCTGTTTCCGGCGCTGTCGGCCGCGGTGATCTGGTCGAACCCGGTCTTGCGGGTAGCGTCAGGAGGCCCCACGAAATACCGTGTGACCCTTTCCGGCAGCGGAATTGTCTTGCAGCCGAGCGCTTTCTCGTGGCCGCTCACGCTCGTGGTCGCCGACAGCGACGATGTCGCGACGATCGTCTATCCGGCGCGGGGAATTGCGGCCTTGTGGCAACCGGTCGAGACCGAAACGTCGGCGGCGTTGCGGGTGTTATTGGGTCGAACGCGCGCGATGTTGTTGACGTCGCTGCGCGAACCGGCGTCGACGACGACGCTGGCACACCGGCACGGGTACTCGCCCGCCACCGTGTCAGGGCATCTGTCCGCCTTGCGAGGCGCCCGATTGGTCACGCGAGCCAGGCGCGGTCGCGACGTGCTTTATTCGACGTCCGCATTGGGAGAGGCGTTGTTGTCGGCCCGCCTCGACTGATCGGCGGCGCACGCCGGACACGTGCCGACTACCTCGATGGTGTGTGACACGTCGACGAAGCCGGCTTGGGCGGCGACTGTTTCGGCCCATCGCTCGACAGCGGAACCAGCCACTTCGACCGTGCGCCCGCAAACCCGGCACAACAGGTGGTGGTGATGGCCGCTGGTGCCACAGCGGCGGTACAACGTCTCGCCCTCGGCGGAGCGCACAGTGTCTACTAGACCGGCGTCGGCCAGCGCACGCAGCTGGTTGTAGACCGTGGTGAGCCCGACCCGCTCGCCGCTCGCGCGCAACGCCTCGTGCAGCTCCTGCGCGCTGCGAAATTCGCGTGACTCGTCGATCGCCGCGGCGAGCGCGCGCTTTTGGCGCGTCGAACGGCCCCTCGACGTGTCCGCGGACGTCTTTGAGCTCATGACGGCCACAGGGTAACCCACCAGGCCTTGTCGATAACGGCAACCATAACCGATAGTGTAACTTGGAACGGTTCCCGATAAGGCCGCGAGGGGAAGCGAATGAGACGAACGCCAGTCGCGCTGCTCACGACGTCGGCGCTCATCGGCGCTCTCGTCGCGACCGGCTGCGCGACGACGGCGCCGGGTGCTCGCGCGAACGCGAAGCTGATCGTGGTGGCCGCCGAGAACATGTGGGGTTCGATCGCGAAGCAACTGGGTGGTGAACAGGTCGAGGTCGTGAGCCTGGTCGACAATCCCGCGACCGACCCGCACGACTACGAGCCGACGGCGTCCGACGCGAGGGCGGTCGCGATGGCCGGGCTCGTCATCGTCAACGGCGCCGGCTACGACACGTGGGCGAGCAAGCTCCTCGCCGCCAACCCGGTCAGCCACCGGCAAGTGATCGACGTCGCGAAGCTCACCGGCGCCGCGCGTGGAGCGAACCCGCACCTTTGGTACAACCCGTCCGACGTCCACGCCACCGTCGAGGCGATCAGCGTTGCCCTCGCGAAAGCCGATCACAGCGCTGCCGCCTATTTCAGCGCGCGGCGCGCGGCCTTCGAACATTCCGACCTGGCGGCTTACGATTCGCTGATCGCGAATATCAAGGCACGGTTTGCCGGCACGCCAATCGGCGTGTCTGAAAGCGTCTTCGCGATGCTGGCGCAGGCGCTGGGGTTGAAAGTCCTGACCCCGCCGAGTTTTCAGCGCGCTATCAGCGAAGGCACCGATCCCACCGCGACCGACAAAGCGACGATCGATCGGCAGATCAAACAACGAAAGATCAAGGTGTTCGTCTACAACTCGCAAAACGCGACGCCTGACGTGCGAACGCAAGTGTCTGCCGCGAAGGCGGCCGGCGTGCCAGTCGTGACAGTCACCGAGATGCCGACGCCGTCGTCCGCCACGTTCACGGAGTGGCAAATCGCGCAGTTGCATGCGCTTATCGACGCACTCGAGAAGGGCACCGACACATGGCGAGCGAGATAGCCGTTCGGCTGCGTGGCGCGAGCGCGCGCGCCGGAGATCGCACGCTGTGGCACGGCGTCGACGTCGACGTGCCCCGAGGGCAATTCGTCGCGATCCTCGGCCCGAACGGCGTCGGAAAGTCGACGCTGCTAAAGGTTTTGCTTGGCCTTCATCCGCTGGCAGCCGGCGAGGCGCTTGTCTTGGGCGACGCCCCCGGAGGGGCGAACCGCGAGATCGGGTACTTACCGCAGCGCCGCAATTTCGACGCCTCCGCGCGTGTGCGCGGCGTCGACGTCGTCCGGCTCGGGCTCGACGGCGACCGCTGGGGCTTCTCCTGGCCGTGGAGTGCCGGAGGCCGCCAGGCCCGGCAGCGGGTCGCGCACGTCGTCGATCTGGTCGGCGCCTCGGGTTACGCGCATCGGCCTGTCGGGCAGGTCTCGGGCGGCGAGCAACAGCGGTTGCTCATCGGGCAGGCGCTCGTGCGGCAGCCGCGCATGTTGATGCTCGACGAACCGCTCGACAGCCTCGACCTGCCCAATCAAAGCGCAATTGCCTCGCTCATAAGAGAAATCTGCGTGACCGAAGGCGTCACCGTGCTCATGGTCGCGCACGACGTGAACCCCATCTTGCCGTACCTCGACCAGGTGATGTACCTCGCCGGAGGCGGCGCTGTGTGCGGTTCGCCGTCCGAGGTCATCACGTCGGCGAACCTGAGCAGGCTGTACCAAGCGCCGGTCGAGGTCGTGCGCACCTCCGACGGCCGGCTCGTCGTCATCGGCCAACCCGAAGCCCCAGCGCATCACGCCGACCGCCATACCGGGCAGCTCGTACAATGAGCGATTTTGTCGTGCTGGCAAGCACTTTGCCGAATCCGCCATGGTCGTGGAACCTCATCAGCAACGTGCGAGACATGTTTTCGTTTCCGTTCATGGTGAACGCGTTTCGCGCCGGATCGATAGTGGCGGTCGTCGCGGGCGTCGTCGGCTGGTTCATGGTGCTACGCAAGCAGACGTTCGCCGGTCACACCGTTGCCGTGGCCGCATTTCCGGGCGCGGCCGCGGCGACTTTGCTCGGCATCAGCGCCACAATCGGCTATTTCACCTTCGCGCTGGCTGCCGCCATTGTTATCGCCGTCGCCGCTCGGCCGCGCGGCGGTTTGTTCTCGGAAGAATCAGCCGTCATCGGCACGGTGCAGGCGTTCGTTCTCGCGCTCGGCTTCATGTTCGCCTATCTATACAAGGGGTTTCTCAACAGCGTCAACGCTCCGTTGTTCGGCAGCTCATTCGCGATCACGAACGCGCAAGTCGTCACGCTGGCGTTGGTGGGTCTGGCTGTCGTGCTGGTGCTCGCGGCCGTGGGCCGGCCGCTCCTGTTCAGTTCGATCGACACCGACGTCGCCGCCGCGCGGGGTGTCGACGTCCGCCGACTCGACGTCGTGTTCTTGCTTCTATTGGGCGCCGCCGCCGCCGAGGCCAGCCAAATCGTCGGAGCGCTGCTCGTCTTCGCGCTGCTCGTCATGCCAGCCGCGACCGCGCACCGGCTGACGGCGCGGCCGGCACGCAGTATCGGGCTGACAATCGTGATTGCGCTACTCGCCACCTGGGGCGGCCTGACGCTGGCCTACTACCAGTCTTACCCGCTCGGATTTTGCATCAGCAGCTTCTCGTTCGGCGCATACCTGCTCACGTACGTGCCCGTCGCGCCGCGTGCGCGCCGGCCCGTCGTCGCGGCGGCACACTCATGAGCAACCTGTTCGCGCAACCGTTCATGCAACACGCGCTTCTCGCGGGAACCTTCATCGCGTTGGCGTCGGGAGTCGTCGGCTGGTTTCTGGTGCTCCGTACCCAGGTGTTCAGCGGCGACGCGCTCGGCCACGTCGCCTACACCGGGGCGCTTGGCGCGCTGGCGTTTTCGGTGAGCCCGCAAGCAGGATTGTTGATTGCCACCGTCGTCACAGCCGTGGCAATCGCGTCGCTCGGATCGACCCGCGCCGACGACGTCGTCATCGGCTCGACATTCGCGTGGATTCTCGGTCTCGGTTCGTTCTTCCTCATGCTCTACACCACGAGAAAAAGCGGCGGCAACAGTACCGCGAACGTCACCTACCTGTTCGGTTCAATCTTCGGAATCTCTTTCTCGCAAGCACTTGTCGCCGCGAGCGTCGGGCTCGGCGTCTGCCTCGTCATGGCGCTCATCGCGCGGCCGTTGCTGTTCGCCAGCATCGACGAAGCGGTTGCCGCCGCGCGAGGCGTGCCAGTGCGCGTTCTAGGGATCGCGTTTCTCGCGCTCGTCGGAGTCGTGTGCGCCGAGTCGGTGCAAGCGGTGGGGGGGTTGCTGTTTCTCGGCCTCATCGCCGCGCCCGCCGGTGCCGCGCACCGCCTCACCACGCGACCGATCGCCGGCGTATTGCTGTGCGCCGGAATTGCCGTCGCTTCGATGTGGGCGGGGCTGGCGTTCAGCTATTACGTGCCCGGCACGCCGCCGAGCTTCGCCATCATCACGGCCGCCGCGCTGGCATATTTGTTCGCCGCCACCTTCCGCCCGCGTGTCATCGTGCACCGCCGGGCTGCCGCTTTCCGAACCCGACCGGGCGAGGCTCACATTCCGTCTTGATCGGCCGACTAGGAGCACGTCCGCCGTCAAGGGAGCACCGTGTCCGCCGAGCCAATCAATGAGCTGCCCGAAAGGCGCCGCCTCGGCGACGTCCTCGTCGAACGTGATCTGATCACGCTTGACCAGCTCAACCAGGCACTCGACGTGCAACGACAGCAGACAGGCAAGAGCCGTAAACGGCTCGGCCAAGTGATCGTCGACATGGGTTTTTTGACCGAGCGGCAGATCGCCGAAGCGCTCGCCGAACTGCTCGCGCTCGAACTCGTCGACGGCGGCGATCTGGCCGTGCCGCTCGAGGTCGCCCGGTTGCTCCCGCGCCAAGTCGCCGAACGCGCGCACGTGCTGGTGCTCGGCCGCACCACCGACGGCCTTCGTGTCGCCACCGCCGACCCGACGAACGTGGTCGCGTTGGACGACGTCCGCGCCTACACCGGCTCGAACTCGCTATCGATCGTCGTGGCGACGGAGTCGATGATTCAAGAGCAGATCGCCCGCATTTACGCGATGGCCGAAGACTCCAAGGCCGCTGGCGCCGCAACGAGCGCGGTCGAAGACGCGATGCTCGTCAAAGCCGCCGATCAAGCGCCGACCGTACAACTCGTGAATCAAATTCTTTCTGACGCCGTCAGGCTCGGCGCGAGCGACGTGCATGTCGAGCAGCAGCATGACGGCGTGTGGGTCAGGATGCGCATCGACGGAGTGCTGCGCGACATCACCCGGGTGCCGAAAGGCGCCGCGCCCGCTCTGGTCAGCCGGCTCAAAATCGTGTCGGCGATGGATATCGCCGAGCGCCGGTTACCCCAAGACGGCCGCATGAAATTCGCCGCTAACGGCATCGCGGTCGACGCGCGCGTCAGCACGATGCCCGCCGTACACGGCGAAAAGGTGGTCATTCGCATCCTTCCGGACGCCGAAAAGATCACCTCGCTCGAGGGCCTCGGCATGGAACCGCTGCAACTGAAAGAACTCGTTGCTGCCGCGTCGTCCGCTCAAGGTTTGATTTTGATTACCGGTCCCACGGGTTCGGGCAAGACGAACACGTTGTATTCGCTGCTGTCGCAGTTTTCTGACCGCACGAAGAATGTGACGACACTCGAAGACCCGGTGGAGATTCAGCTCCCGGGAATTACGCAAGTACAGATTAACGATCGCGCCGGGCTCACGTTCGCCCGCGGTTTGCGCTCGATGCTTCGACAAGACCCTGACGTCGTGCTCGTCGGCGAGGTGCGAGACCTCGAAACCGCAAAGCTCGCGCTCGAAGCGTCGCTCACGGGCCATCTGGTGCTGACCACGTTGCACACGAACAACGCGGCGGCCGCGTTGACCCGGCTCGTCGAAATGGGCGCGGAACCGTTCCTCGTGGCGTCGTCGCTCTCGCTCGTGGTGGCACAGCGTTTGGTACGTGTGCCGTGCAAGTCGTGCGCGCAGCCGTACCTGCCGCCCGCTGATCTGCTTGCCCGGCTTGGCGTACCCGTCGGCGGGCTCGAAGGCGCGACGCCTCGGCGCGGTCTCGGCTGCACCGAGTGCAACCAGTCCGGATATCGCGGAAGAGTCGGCGTTTTCGAGGTTCTGCCGGTTACGCCGCAGCTTCGTGAAACGGTGTTGCGGGAGCCTACTGAGAACGCGGTAACTCGTGAGGCCGTCGCCCACGGCGTCATGTCGCTGCGCGACGCGGCACTGACGAAGGCCTGGCGAGGCGAGACGACCTTCGAAGAAGTCGCCCGGGTGTCGTAAACCCGTGCGGGCGTGCGAGTCGATCACGTAAACGTGATCACCATGCCCGAGGACAGGCCAGGACGCCTCTCCTCGGGGGTCTTAGCCTGTCCTCGGCCCCGCGTGGCCCGAGAAACCCGCTGAAACCTTGCTTACCGAAGCCAGCCGAGAAAGTGACGCCGGACGGCGCTCGCGCGCACCCGTGCATGCCCGCCGCGTCATCAGGGCATGGGATCCGTTGCCGACCAGCGGAAGGGTGGAATCGTGCCTGATCAAGTTGTCGTGGTCACCGGAGCCAGCGGAGGAGTCGGGCGCGCCGTAGCCCGCGCGTTCGGCGCGAAAGGCGCCAGGGTCGCGTTGCTCGCGCGCGGAGAGTTGGGTCTCACCGCGGCGGCACAAGAAATTCGGGACGCCGGAAGCCAGGCGCTGCCGATTGCCGTCGATGTCGCCGACCACCAGCAAGTCTTCGACGCTGCCGCACGAATCGAGGCCGAACTCGGCCCTATCGACATTTGGGTGAACGTCGCGTTTACTTCGGTATTCGCGCCGTTCGACCAAATCAAGCCTGAGGAGTACAAGCGCGTCACCGAGGTGAGCTATCTCGGGTACGTGTACGGCACAATGGCGGCGTTGTCTTATATGAAGCCGCGCAACAAAGGTACGATCGTGCAAACAGGTTCTGCGCTCGCGTATCGCGGAATCCCCCTGCAGAGCGCCTATTGCGGCGCCAAGCATGCGATTCAAGGCTTTAACGAGGCGCTGCGGTGCGAACTCATGCATGACAAGAGCAAGGTGCGGGTGACGATGGTGCAACTGCCCGCCGTCAACACTCCGCAGTTTTCGTGGGTGTTGTCGCGATTGCCGCATCACGCCCAGCCGGTTCCGCCCATCTACCAGCCGGAATTTGCGGCCCGCGCAATTCTGTACGCCGCCGAGCATCCGAAGCGCCGCGAATATTGGGTTGGTTCCAGCACCGTCGCGACGCTCATCGCGAACAAGTTTATGCCGGGGCTCCTCGACCGCTACCTCGCGAAAACGGGATTCAAGTCGCAGCAAACCGACCAACCGCGAAATCCCGACCAGCCGGTCAATCTGGTTTCACCGGCGGACGGCGAAACCGGGCGCGACTTCGGCGCCCACGGCATCTTCGACAACACGGCTAAGCGCGACGACCCCCAACTGTGGGCGTCGCACCATCACGGCGGGGTGCTGGCCGCCGCCGGAGTGGCCGGGGCAGCCGGGGTGGCCGGGGTCGCCGCCCTCGCCGCGGCCGCGCGCAAAAGGTGACGGCCGAAAACCGCGAGCAGGAACAACATCGGCTGTGCGACAGTTTTCGCCTAGGCGTATGGCGGAGCCTGGGGGCGAAGAGGGAGTTGCATGTCGAGGCGTGGGTGGCTGCTGTTTTGCGCCATGTCGGTGATCTGGGGCGTGCCGTACCTGCTGATCAAGGTTGCCGACGAGCAACTCACACCGGCCACCGTCGTGTTCGGGCGCACCGGACTTGCCGCCGTCCTGCTCGTGCCGATCGCGCTGCACCGCGACCTGCTGCGTCCGCTACTTCAGGCATGGCGATGGGTGCTGATCTACACCGTGGTCGAGATCGGCGCGCCGTGGCTATTCCTCACTCGCGCCGAAACGCGTCTGTCGAGTTCGCTGTCGGGCCTGGTGATCGGGGCCGTGCCGTTGATCGCGGCGATCGTCTTGTTCCTGATCGGCGGTCATGGTGACCGACTCGACGCTCGGCGCGTTGCGGGCTTGCTGGTCGGACTCTCTGGCGTCGCGGTACTCGTGGGAGTCGACGTCCATGCCGACGACGCCTGGGCTGTCGTCGAATTGATGTTCACCGCCATCGGATACGCGCTCGGGCCCATCATCATCGCTCGCAAGCTCAACGCGCTTCCTCCGCTCGGCGTGATCGCGGCATCGGTCGGCATGACCGCACTTGTCTACGCACCGTTTTCGTTGACTCATCTGCCGCCGCACGTGAGCGCCCGCGTCGTCTGGTCGGTCGTCGGCCTGGGCGTCGTCTGTACCGCGGTCGCGTTCTTGTTGTTCTTCGCGTTGATCGCCGAAATCGGCCCGGCACGCTCAACCGTCATCACCTACGTCAATCCCGCCGTCGCGATTCTGCTCGGCGTCTTACTGCTCGACGAGCCGTTCACGGTCGGCATCGCCGTCGGCTTCCCGCTTATTATCGTCGGCTGCCTCTTCGCGACCGCCCGCAACCGCCAGGCCGCGCGTTCAGCTGAACCGGCGGCGCGAGAGCTGCAACCCGCCGACTGACGCCACTACCCTGGCCGAAGGCGCAGGGAGGCGAGATGAGCGGACGACGAAAAGCAGCGGTTCTCACGTCGTTGCTCACATGTGCGCTGGCACTTACGGCTGGCTGCGGCCCTGAGAAGCCATCGGCAAGCGCCCCTTCGTCAACGCTTTCTTCCTCGGCGGCGGCGGTTTCTTCCAGCGCTTCTGTCGTCGTGGGCCCGTCGCCGTCACCTTCTTCCTCGCCGCCACCATCTCCGTCACCGTCGCCCTCAGCCGTGGCCGCCGCGGCGCCGTCCGCGACACCTTCGGCCACCCGCGTGGCGGCACCCCCACCACCTCAGCCGAAACCGAAACCGACGCCCGCGAAAATCCCTTTGCTCGTCGAGCAATTGCACACCACCGGCAACGCGCGTCAAGTGATTACGGTGACGTCGTCATCGTGGGGCGCGAACACCGCGACGCTGCAAACCTTCGAAAAAGTCGGGACGACGTGGCGCGCTGTCTTTCCAGCGATGCCCGCGCATCTAGGCCGCAACGGATTCTCGGCTGACAAGCACGAGGGCGACGGCAAGACGCCCGCCGGCATGTACGCGTTCAACATCATGTTCGGCCAGCGGGTGAATCCAGGCGTCAAATTCCCCTACCGCGTGGCCGATTCGCAGTCAGTTTGGGTGGACGACGTCACTTCGCCGCACTACAACACGTGGCAAGAAAACGCGGCGCTCAAGGGTGAGCACCTGGCGTCGTCCGGGTACGCGACCGCGTACGCGTACGCCGCTGTCATCGCTTACAACATGCCAAACCCGGTGTCTGGCAAGGGAAGCGCCATCTTTCTGCACGTGAGCACCGGTGGCCCGACGGCCGGTTGCGTGTCGATCGCGCAGTCGAATCTGCTGCAGGTGTTGCGCTGGCTCGACCCCGCAAAGAATCCCGTAATCGTGATGGGCCCGTCGTCGGTGATTCGCAACTACTGAGCGACGCGCGCGGCTGGTGGCCTTGCAAATTGGGCACCCACTCGTTGTTTTTCCTCAGAGGGAAGGGCTCCAGATCGGTATTGGCTCGCGAGAAGCCTGGAGACAGACCCACACCGCGATGCCGTCGTCTCGCACCTCTGCGCTCATCGGGTGCGGGTGACCCGCGCAGACCGGCCGTGCCTCGCGCACGTCTTCGATGACCTCATCCTGCCATTGATAGGCCAGCTGATAGGCAACCCACTGCCAATCGGGATGCCGGGAGACTCTCACATGGACGATCCTGGCTTCAGCTCCTTGAAAGGCGAGCATGAGTCTCCACATCCCTCGCCTACCAGGCCCATCAATCACAACCCGGAACCGGGGATCGGCAGAGACGCCGAGTTGGTCAGCCACCGCCACGCAGAGTGCACGCACGTGTAAGGCATTCTCGACCCGTGTCACGTATCAAGCCCCTTACTGGCAAAGCGAAGGTGGTGTCGTCATGAGGGTACGTTTGTGCAGCGCCATGCATGAGAGAGGTACCCGTGCAGAAACACTAGGACTATCTGCACGACGGAACAGGCTCCGGTTTCACTCTATCGGCCCTGCTGGCTCGACACCGGTCAGAGGTCAACGAACCCGTAAACGAGACTGCCCACGGCCGAGGAAGTGGCGAGGATGTGATACGAGGCAAGTCCGACGGCAGTACGCACAGTAACTGTGCAAGCAGGGCCCTTTCCGCAGTTCACCAACACCTCAGACCCGATGCCCGACGAATCTGCGGCCGTTTTCAACGCCTGCGCAGTCTGCTGAACACCAACCTCATCGTCTTCTTGATGCGAGTCGCCTCCTGCTGACCTTTCAGCAGCTCCGCGGAGGCGCTTTCCGCACCGGGCTCCGTCGCGTTGTTTGCGGCGACCTGGCCCGCTGACTGCTCGGCAGAACCGTCGCTGCCCGAGCACCCAGCCAGCAACACCTCAAGAGCGCAGACGACCAGCAGGGCCGAACTCATCCGTCGTGGCCTTCGGCCACCCCTTCGCGTAGACGGGGCCTCCCAGCGAAAGTCTCTTTTGGCAGCTGGACGCAGCGCTCGTGTGTGGCGTCCAGAGAAGTGGTGTACGACGTCGTCGTTGTTGACGGCATGGCGTGGGTGATGTGGGACGGCCACCGTGTTGACCGCATTCGGGTCCCTTTTCAGCAAAGCGGGGGTGGTTTCGTTGTGCGGAAGAGGTGAATATATATTACTTTACGGTCACTCTGGACGAGCACTTCAGCATTGGTAGAGCCGTCAGACCACATTCCAATGAAGAATGTTGCCTGCTCACCGTCGGGTGATTGAGAATAATCCGGCCCGCCGCCGGGACACGCCACTAATCCCTTCCAAGACGTCCTAGCGGGCGTCTGCTGCGCATACCATGTCGCCACCTGCTTGCCAGTCACGCTCGGTGGAAGGGTATACGTCACGAGGTCCGTCCCTCCCGAGTGACGTGTGTGCCCACTGTCTAGCACCGCATTACCGGGAATCGAAAGTCTTCTACGCCCGAAGCCCTTGGTGCACCCAAACTCGACGGGACCTTGACCGCAGGCTCATAGCTACAAGCCGACGCCAGCAAGGCAGCGCTCAAGCCTATGATCGCAGTCAACGATCTACTTATCATCGTCTAACCTGCCACTCCTGGACATCATCAGTCTGCTGTTGAATGAGGTAGGCAATATGTGTAGGTGACGTAGAAGAATAGCGTTTGCTCTCCTCCCTGAGCTTTACCTTTCCCTATGCTGTGAGAATCGCCCATAGCCCGCCGGCGAGCAGGTCGACGTCGGCAACGTCGAGCGCGAACGCCTCGCCGACACGCATGCCGGTCGCCCAGAGCAAACCGACGATCGCCGCGTAGCTCGCCTGGCGGATCGGCGATCGGAGTGACTCGGCAGCGGCCATCACTGCCACGACCTCTCGTTCCTCGAAAAGATAGGGGGTGGCCCGGCGCGACCGGCCGCAGACGAGCGAGGCCGGGACGACCTGATGGCGGGCGTCGATGAGGGCGAGGTGCCTGGAGAAGCCGCGCACCACGTTGAGACGGAAGGCGATCCAACTCGGGCTCGCCCTAGCCGGCAGCGCCGCCCACTCGAGCGCGACCTCGGCCGTCACGGCATCGCCGCCGTTCTCCTCGCGGTAGGCGACGAACTGGCGGAGCAGCTTCTCGGCGCGTGCGAGCTTGAAGCCCATCTGCCGGCGCAGTTCGAGGTAGCGGTCAAGCTCGGCCGTGAGGACGTTCATCGGGCCGCCCCCGCAAAGGCGGTCGGCCACGGGCTCGCGAGCCGACGGCGCTCGGCATCGCCGCGATGGCCGAGATCTGCACCAACGGGTCCTTCTTCAGCGCCGCTACCGCCGCCTTGCCGCCCGGCGTGGGAACCTTCGCGCCCTGGTCGCGATCGAGCATTCCATGACCATCGCGATCTGGCACATCCTCACCGACCGCGAACCCTTCAAGGACCACTACAAAGCCGCCTGACACAGAAAACCCCGAACCGACCCGCCCAGGCCGGGGACTCCGCCTGCCCACTCACCGCCGCATCTTCGTGTCAGGCAACAGGGCCTCCTCGACACTAGCGACCCATCGATCACGAGCGTCGAGACGACCAAACGACACCCGCCGGACTAAGCCCGGCGTGTCGCCCAGGACGGGGAATTTCAGTGAGCAGAAGTGGGGAGATCAGATGAGCTTCGTCAGGCCGTCAGAGAATCGCTGACGACTGAGACTAAAGCGCAGAATCCGCGACGTCGATGGAACCACCATGCCATCCGGCTGTTGCAGAGTTCCCTCATTATGTGCTCGTCGGGGCGCCTATAAGATCGGGTCCATACTCCGTTGGGAAGTGCGAAGGTCCATATATGCGTCGCGTTGGAACAGCGTCACTGACACTGCTCGTGTGCGCCCTTGGCGGCTGTACTTCGGGCACAGGTTCAAACGCTCCACTTGGGAAGACCCCCTCCTGCAGCCCTACAAGTACTCCAGCTTCGGCGGATAACTCCCCTGCGGCCGCATCCACGGTGGCAGGAATACCCGTCCCGGTGTCCTCGCTGGCATCTCCAAGCGGGCCCAGCGTCGGAGAAACACGTTACGTTTGGGACATGACGTCATGTGGGCACACATTGCGCCTTGTGATGATAACTCTGTCGGTTACACCTTCGCCAGATGCGACGACGTCACCAGATGGCACCATCCGAAAGATTGCGCACGTCCGCATCCAAGACTCGGGGCAACCCTTCCGATATGCAGTTTCCGATTTTCGGTTCGTGGCAGCAAATGGTGTGGTGTATGAGCCCGTCCAAGACGACGCAGCAACCTCAGAACCACTCCCCACATCGGGAAGCCTGACGGACGGGGAAACTGTCAACGGAGAACTCATGTTCGATGTCCCACGAGGAGGCGGAAAGGTTGAGCTGTTCGATCAAAGCAACTCGAAACGCGCTGTGTGGCTGATCGCATCTCCGTGAGAGCGTATACGGACCACATCTAGTAGTAAGTGATCTCTACCTCCCAGCGGTACGGGTAGTTGTACACGTAGGTAACTAGTGCCTCTTCCTCGCTTCGTGTATCGTGTTTGTGCACAGTTACGTCGACCTTGACTTCTACGGAGTTCTCGAGTTCGATCTCGCTGTCGTTGATGTGGAGGGAGCCCGTAACGGTTCCAAACAATGCGGGAGATTTCCCATCCACTCCAGCGACCATTCGTACTGTCTCGTCACCAAAACGGTGGATGACCCCTTCCCAAGTCTGTAACTAGCAGCGGTCCTATTACGTTCCCAATCCTGCCTCAGATCCAGGCTATTCCCGTGCGCGTCATCAAATGTCAGGCCGACTTCCTGGCCGCTGGAAGAGAACGTGACCCCGCCTCTCACTCCCCCGCTGATTGTGACGGAGGCCTTAACGATGTATTCCAGGTCGTAATGCAAGTCTCCGTAGTCGCCACCGTCAAGGCGAAAGTCTAAGGGGCGGGGATCCTCGAATTTCATTGGTACTCGGGTCACCGTCTGCGTGGGGCACGGGATCGGAGCTGGGCTGGGGGAGGGCTTTCGTTTGGGTGCGACTGGGTTTCCTGGAGGCGGCGTCATGACCGGCGGGCCTGGGGATGGCTCGGGGCGTGACGTTGCGCCGCCCGGCTCGCTAGTTCCCGGGCCGGGCGTCGGGTTCGGCTGAGGATAGCCATCACCTCCGCCGGGTAGTCCTGGTGGCTGGCACTCCCAGGCAGCGTCACCTGCGTCGCATAGGTGTAGGCCGGTGGGGTCGGTGTTGTCGAGGGGGTCGCCGGCGGCGTAGGTGTGCCAGGTGTGGGTTTGGTCGTAGGCGGGGTCGGTGGTCAAGAACGACGCGGTGGCCGGGTCGTAGTAGCGGGCGCGTAGGTAGACGAGCCCAGTCGGGTCGGTGTACTGGCCAGCGAACCCGAACGTGAGTGTCGTCAAGTGTTTTGGCCCCACTTGTGGTCGCGAATTTTGGCCCCGT
>JBDZVM010000043.1:0-31333 GCA_040255675.1 Actinomycetales bacterium
CACCCAGCGGCAGACACGTCTTCCACGTCGACCCCCAAGGCCAACTCGAATAAACGTCAAGCATCCGAGTATTTTCGAATAGGGTCGCGCGCATGATCGAAATGTTGAAGCAGCGTGCCCTCATGAACGCGCGGCGACTCGGATTCACGATGTCGAGCGACGATGAAACGAGGCTGCCACCGAGCCTTGGCATTTTCGACCTCGTGTTTGCCGACGCGCAGGGCGGCAAATGGACGCGCCTTAATCTGACGATCGCAGCGATAAAGGCCGGCGGAAACTTGCTTCTCGACGACATGGCGAAATTCGAAGACGGCGATCCCGAGGTGCACGCGATGCTCGACACTATTCGCGGCACGCTAAGTCAGCATCCCGGCTTGGTGTGCCGCGAGATGGCATGGGCAACCGGCATGGTGCTGTGTGCCAAGCGCGTCAGCGAGTAACCAGCAGGCTCGCCCACGAAGCGAACAACAGCACCGGAACACCGAGCAGTCCGACCCGCGCGAAATGCCAGCCACTGATGTGAATACCTCGCGCCTTACAGCGTTCGCGCCACAGCAGCGTGGCCAGCGACCCCCACAACAAGACAAGGGGTCCGAGATTCGTGCCAAGCAGCAGCCCGAGAACCTGGCCGGTGCGTCCGTCGGCGATTCGTTCGAGCGCAAGGTAACTCGGCAAGTTATTGAACACGTTGCTTGCCGCCGCTCCGACACCCGCCGTCCGCAGTATTCCGAGACCGGACGACGAATGCCCGGCGAGGTGCGAAAGCAGCGAATCGAGGCCGTGCACGCCGAGCGTCGCGATGAAGAGGAACAGTCCCTCGACAAGCAACACCAGCCGCCAAGGAATAAGCGAAAACCGCAAACGGCGTCGATCGCGCACCGCGTACGCGGCAACCAGGAGCAGCGCACCGCCTGTCGCCGTCATCCATACCGGGATCGGCGTCACGAACAGCGGGGCGATAACCACGCAGACGGAAGTCGCAATAGCGAACAACGCCCGGTCACCCACATGTAGTGGTGCCGGAACCTCGTAGCAGCCGCGCAGTTCACGTCGATAGACGAAGCCCATCACGCACGCGGTGACAGCGAGCGACGCCAGGGCCGGCAACCACATTCGAGACGCGAACGACATGGCAGACATATCGAGCCGGTCGGCCGCGAGCAGGTTCGTGAGGTTCGACACCGGCAGAAGCAAGCTCGCGGTGTTGGCCAACCACACGGCCGCCATGGCGAAAGGCAACGGCGCCAAGCGCAACCGCGACGCCAACGCGAGCATGACCGGCGTCAACAACACGGCGGTCGTATCGAGACTCAAGACCACCGTCGTCATCGCGCCGAATATCAACATCAACGCGAACAGCCGGCGCGTGTGTCCGCGGGCGATCCGGCCCGCGCGAACCGCCGCGACGTCGAACACGTGCGAGGCGTCGGCCAGCTCAGCGACCACCGTGATCGCGACGAGAAAGCCGAGAATCGGCCCGACTCGATCAGTGGTTGAGACGGCGTCGTGCCAGGGGAGAGCACCGGTCGCGACGCAAAGAGCGCCCGCCAGCGCGGCGATCAGCCACACGGGGGTGCGAAGGTCATATGAGAACTCTGCCCTACGGCTGATGGCCGATCGCGTACGGTGTCGGAGTGCCGCATCGTAGAGTCACGCTGGTCGCCGATGGCGACGACCTGCGGGCGCGCTTCGCCGTCGTCCGAGCTGAACTTGGTGTGCCTGGCGAGTTCGCGCCGACAACCTTGCAAGCGGCACAGCGAGCCGCGGGCGACCCGACACTGCCGGCGGCTGACCTCACCGACATCGCGTTCGTCACCATCGACCCGCCCGGCTCGATGGATCTCGATCAGGCGCTACACATCGAGCGGCGCCCGCACGGATATCGGGTGCGATACGCGATCGCCGACGTCGCGGCTTTCGTCGCCCCCGGAGATGCCGTCGACGCCGAGGCACACGCGCGCGGTCAGACGCTCTACAGCCCCGATACGCGCACGCCGCTGCACCCGCCGGCGATCGGCGAAGGCGCGGCGAGCTTGCTGCCCGATCGCGACCGTCCCGCCTTGGTGTGGACGATCGATCTCGATTCTGACGGTCGCGTGGGCGAGAAGAATGTCGCCAAGGCAATGGTGCGGTCACGTCGCCGGCTCGACTACGCGCAGGCTCAGCGATTGATCGATACTCCGCCGGACGACGAAATGCTCGTGCTGCTCGCCGAAGTCGGCAAACATCGGCAAGCGTTGGAAATCGAACGGGGCGCGGTGAGTCTTCGTCTTCCGGAGCAAGAAGTCGACACGGACGGCGATGGCTTTCGGCTGCATTACCGTGCCCCGCTTCCGGTCGAGGATTGGAACGCGCAGATTTCTCTGCTCACCGGCATGGCCGCGGCAGACCTGATGCTCGAAGCGGGCGTCGGCATTGTGCGGACGTTGCCACCACCCGACGCCGGCGCTATCGACATGTTGCGACGCAGTGCGGCGGCGCTCGACGTCGAGTGGCCGAAAACCGTTACGTACCAGGAGTTTGTGCGCGGCCTTGATCCCGCTACCGATGTCGGCGCGGCCCTTCTCGAACTGTCGACGAGATTGTTGCGCGGCGCCGGTTATACGGTGCTCGACGGTGGCCAGCCGTCTCAATACCAACACAGTGCCGTGGGCGCCATGTATGCGCACACGACCGCGCCGCTGCGGCGGCTCGTCGACCGCTACGTCGGCGAACTGTGTGTCGCTATTTGTGCCGCACAAGAAATTCCTGAATGGGTCGTTGCCGGATTACCGACATTGCCGGAGGTCATGGCGACTTCGGAGCACCTCGCTCATGCGTTGGAACGCACGTGCATCGACGTCGTCGAAGCGGTCTTGCTCGCGCCGCATGTCGGAGAGACGTTCGAAGCCACCGTGGTTGAACGAAATCACCATGGCGGAGTGGTACAGCTGCGGGTACCGCCGGTGCGGGCACGCTGCGACGGCGATGGCCTGCCGCTCGGCGCGCGTGTCGACGTCCGGCTCGACAAAGCCGATCCTGACTCGCGTGCATTGCTGTTCACGACGAGAACGGCCGTCAACTCGCCGTCGTAGCGTCGAGTGCGAACAAGTCGGGTGTTCATCGGCGCACAATCGGGGTATCGGGCGGTCGGATGAAACGGGGTGGCACATGGGTCGGCGTGTCGCATGGTTGTTGCCCCTCATGCTGCTTGCCGCGACCGCGGTGTTCTTCGTGGGCTTCGCTCGTCCATCGCACGCGCACCCTCGACACGTTGCCTTGCCGATCCGTCGCTCTGGCCCGCGCCCAACCCGCGGAAGGACAAACCCGAGCCCCGCGCCGACCGGCACCACCGCGTGGGAAACCAACATCACCTTTGCGCTCACCGCGCCGGTGAACGGCTTCGTCGACCGTGACAGCGTGTTGCCGGGCCAGACCGCGCGCCTCTACATCGCGGCAAACTCCGCTCCGGTGACCGTGTCGGCGTATCGGATGGGTTGGTATGGGGGCAGCGAAGGGCATTTGGTGGCGACATACGCGCCGGTCGGCGACGTGCGCCAGCCGCCGTCCGAGTTCATTGCGGCGACGCGCACGGTGAGCGACGCGAACTGGCACCCGTCTTTGACAATTTCGACCAACGGCTGGCAACCCGGCGACTACCTGTTCGTCTTGCGTGACGCGCGGGGCGTGGGTCGCTGGGTGCCGCTCACGGTGCGAACGCCCAGCGTGGCGGGCGACATCGTGCTCATCAACGCGAATACGACGTGGCAGGCGTACAACGCGGTAGGCGGTTACAGCCTTTATCGCGGCCCCGACGGTGCGTTTTCCACGCGCTCCTATGCGGTGTCGTTCGATCGACCGATCGATTACGGTGGCGGCTCAGGAGATTTTTATCCGAACGAAATGCCGGTCGTCGCGCTGGCGGAAAAGCTGCGTTTGCCGGTCGCTTATGTGACTGACACCGACCTCGATGCCGACCCTCATGCGCTGGACGGCGCTCGCGCGGTTATCTCGCTCGGGCACGACGAATACTGGTCGGCGTCGATGCGCGATCAGGTGACGCGCGATCGCGACGTCCATGCGATGAACGTGGCATTTCTCGGCGCGAACGCGGTTTATCGCCACATCAGAATGGCGCCGACACCGCTAGGACCGGAGCGGCTGGAAATCGACTACAAAGACGGCGCGCTTGATCCGGTCGTTCGTACCTCGCCTGCCGAGGCGACGTATCAGTGGCGCGACGGACCCGATCCGAGACCCGAGAGCGTGCTCACCGGCGCGTATTACCAGTGCAATCCGGTGACGGCGAGCATGGTCGTCGCTGATCCGTCGAGCTGGTTGTTCGCGGGAGTGCCGGTCACGGCTGGTACGTCGCTGGCCGGGCTCGCGGGCCACGAATACGATCAGGTCGATCTCGCGGCGCCGACGCCGCGCCCGATCGACGTCTTGTTCCATTCGCCCGTCACGTGTCGCGGCAGGCGCGGCTTCCAGGACGCCGTCTACTACACCGTGCCGAGCGGCGCGGCCGGGTTCGACAGCGGCACCAGCGCCTGGGTGTGCGCTTTGACGCCGTCCTGCTCCGGCGGGTCGGGCGGGCTCGCCGGCCAGGTGGTGACCGACGTCACCGCTCGTTTGCTCACCGACTTTTCCGTGGGGCCGTGCGGGCATTCACACCCGGCACGCGACAACCTCGCTGCCCTTGGCATCAAGTAAAATTGCCGGACGGCGGACGAGCCGGCCGGGCGGCCGCGTCGAGTGTCTTTCCGGATGCTCGCCGAGGAAGGTCCGGGCTCCGAAGGGCAAGGTGGTGGGTAACGCCCACCCGGGGTGACCCGCGGGAAAGTGCAACAGAAAGCAGACCGCCACGGACGACGGGAAACCGGCGCCCGCGGTAAGGGTGAAACGGCGGTGTAAGAGACCACCAGCGCGCGAGGTGACTCGCGCGGCTCGGTAAACCCCACCTGGAGCAAGGTCAAAAGGCCGTGCGCGCTTCGGCACGAACGGCTGCGCAGGCGTTCGAGGGCGGCCCGCCCGAGCCTGCGGGTAGACCGCTGGAGGCTGCCGGCAACGGCAGTCGTAGATGGATGGTCGCCCGTCGCGGTCTCCGCGACGACAGAACCCGGCCTACAGGCCGACTCGTCCGCCGCCCTCGGCTTTTCGATTATTGACGGAGAATACGAGTTCATAGCTTGCCGCGGTGTCACCGACGGCGTCACGGGATTGCGTGCTTCGCGCTGTCGAAATGGCACGCGGCCCCACGTAGGCGAGGACGGGATCGGTGGAGGCGCCGGTGAGTCCGTGCGGCGTCTTCTCCCAAAGGTGCGGGTTGGTCACGAGTTGGCCGAACGCGCGCGCCGCCGCGACAGACATGAGCAGCCAATAGAACGGCGTGAGCAAAACGGCCGACAACAGGTGCCAGCGTTCGCGGTGCACGAGGCCGAGAAAGTTCGTGTAGACGAAGAGGAAGTTGCCGGTCAAGAAAACGAAAACCGCCGCGTAGAGCAGGGGCCGGGGGAAGAGCGCGAGCATCCGCTGGTCGCGAGTGATCGCGTAGTAAATGTTCGCGGCCCAAAACAGCGGGTTGATGGCGTTGACGATTGGCGTCCCGCCGAGAAGCAGATGCATGGTGAGTCCACCACTCACGCCGCCGCGCTTCCAGACCGCGTTGCCGCGTGCGCCCACCGCCCACGTTTGGAGATATCCCTTCAGCCAGCGCGTGCGCTGACGCACCCACGGCCGCACCCGTGCACAGGCCTCTTCCTGGGTCATCGACGGGAGCATTTCCGTCCGGAAACCCGCGACGTAAAGGCGCAGACCGATGTCGGCGTCCTCTGTGACGTTGTACGGGTCCCATCCGCCGAGTTCTCGAAGCACCTCGGTGCGGAAGTGGTTGGACGTGCCGCCCAGCGGGATCGGCAAATCGCGTCGCACGAGCGCTGGCAGCAGCAGATCGAACCAGAAGTTGTACTCGAGGGTGAAGAAGCGGGTCAGCCAATTGCGGTCATGGTTGTGATAGTCGAGCCTTGCTTGCAGGCAGGCGGTCGTCCGCGCGCTGCTGGCGAACATTGCGGCCGCTTTGCGGAGCTGGTCGAGTTCGGGGCGGTCTTCCGCGTCATAGATGACGATGTGCTCGCCATGAGCCTGCGCGAGCCCGATGTCGCAGGCCCGCGGCTTCGTCCGGGGGACGCCCGGCGCGCAGACGACGACACGCCAGTTGGAGGGCAAGCGCAGCGACCGCAGCCGCGTCAACGTCTCGTCGTCGTCGGCCTCGCAAAGGAACAAGACTTCGAGCAGATGGCTCGGGTAGTCGAGGCGGGACAGGTGCATGAGGAGCGGTTCGACGACGTCCGCCTCGTGGAATAGCGGGACCAACACCGTGTAGGACGGCAGGTCATGGTCGGCTACCGGCGGTTCGCTGGGAAGCGGATAGCGGCTGCGCCGTCGTGCTTCTAACCACGCGGTCTGCACGAGCCATGCCTTGAGGAGCAGCAGCCCTGCGTAGAACACAACGCTGACCGCGATGAGCGCGATAAGCGTTAGGTGCACGCTGAGCGCGAACCCGACGATGACCAGCGCAATCAGCGCGGCCAGCCCGATGCGCTGCGAATTGTCGAGCAAGGTGCGCGCCGCGCTGAATTCGCCGAGCTCGGTGGGCTTGGCCGCCGATCGGTTGTCAGTCATGGTGCCGCCACGCTTCCCGGCCGGGCCCACAGCGTTTGCTGGTAGCCTCCGATAGTCGTCGTCCACAGCTGGCGAAAGCCTTCTGCCGCCAGCGTCGAATCTGGGATTTGTGTGCGTAGCGATGGCGTGCTGAATACGTACGCGGCGGCGCTGGCGGGGCTACGCAGGGCGGCCGCGAACCGCTCGGCGTTGAATTGCGTCACGAAATCGCGAGCGGGCAATCCGCTGAGCCAGATGACGCGGTCGCCGCCACCTGACGCCGACGTCAAGATTTCTCCGCCTCGGTAGTCGGCCCGCAATCGGTGCGCCATCGCGACCGTGCGGGCCTCGTCCGCGGCGCTGACCATGTCACCGCTGTGCAGCGTCACGACGCCGCGAAAGCTCGGGAGGAACCACGCGAGGGAGACGATGGTGAGCACGGCCACAACGCTTTGCCGCCACCAGCGTCGGCCCGCCGCCAGCGCCACCGCGCCGGCCATGAACGGGGCTATCCACAATGCGTAGCGCACGTTGAGGCCGTGCGCGTCGCGGCCATCGAGATGCTTGAGCAGCGCGAAGGTCGGCGATCCGCTGAGCCCGCCTTGGCCGTTCGCCCACTCGGCGACGATGAGTACGCCGCCCAGCAGTGCGACGCCCATCGGGTGCAGCAGCTTTCCGCGCAGCACACCGACGGCAAGGACGGCGAAAGCCAGTACGAATACCGCCGGGCCGGCATTGTCGAGCGCGGCGCTGCCCAAGGACAGCAGCCCGTTGCCAAGGTCGGGGTGCAGTTGCGTCAACTGAGTGTGGCCCGTCGGCTGCAGGCCTTCGGGATGCCGATAGTTGATCATGTATAGCGGGTCGTTCTGCAGGTACCAGTTCCAGCCCAGCCACAGTGCGACCGCATAGCCGCTGAGCAGGCAGTAGGCCGCGGTGAAAGTCTTCGTTTTGCCCCAGTCAAAGCCGTTGCGCCGACACGCCCGCGCGACGATCAGGCCGCCGTAGAGCGGTAGCACGAGGGCCGCCCACGTCGCGAATACCGCGAGCGCGCTCCAGGCTCCGGCGTACACGACGTCACGAAAGCGGCCCGTCCGCCGAAAACGGAGCAGCCACACGGTGACCCAGGTGAGGGTCATGATGATGCCGGTCTCCATCATTGTGGAGCTTTGCAAGTAGAGCAGGTTGGGGTTCGCGACGAGCACCAACGCGGAGAGCGCGCCGACGTGCCGTCGACCGGTTAGCTCGATGCCGAGTGCGTAGGCGCCCATCACCGCGACCAGAAACATGACCATCGCGGGAATTTGGCCCGCCAGATTGGTAGTGACCAACCACGAGTTCCAGGCGAACGGCAGCTCTGCCCAGTGCAGCAAGGGGGGCCAATAGTTGCCGAGTTGCCCGAAGCCCGGAGTAAGGGAATCGAAAAACCGATGTGCCTGCAGCAGATGCGAGGGCTCATCACCCCATAACCCGTTACGCCCGGAAACGTGGACGGCGATGGTCGTCGCGACCGACGCGACTGCCGCGACCGAGAGGACGACAAAGCGCCAGGCGGGCGACCCCGTGACGAACGGCGCTGGCTCGCTCGGAACGGCTTCGATCCGGCCGGTGGTCCGCGGGCCGATCGTCTTGGCTCGCAACACCTCGACTGCGCTCATCGCGACACTTCCTCGGGCTTGGCCGCAAAGATCACCGCGTCGGCCCACGGCGTCCAGCCGCCGGGGACGGGCGGTGGCACGGGCATCCTGGTGACTGCCTTGTCGAGCACGTCCGCGAGAGCAACCGGGTCTTGCGGCGGCGCGATCAGACCACGCCCGCGGAGGTCGGCGGCCAGGCTTCCGACATCGGTCGCTACGACCGGCCGTCCGAACTCCGCGGCCAGGCTCAACACGCCGCTTTGCGACGCGCTGCGATAGGGCAGGACGACGAGGTCGGCGGCAGCGAACAGGTCAGCGACGTCTTCTTCGGGGACGTAACCGTCGAGCAGCCGCACTCGCTCCGTGAGGCGGAGTTCATCGACGTGGCGCCGCACCTGCTCCACCGGTTGGTAGAACGGTCCGGCGACGGTCAGGGTGGCAGGCGGCGTCGACGTCATGAGCGCGAGCGCCTCGAGCAGGTCGTCGAGACCCTTGTACGGCCGCACGTATCCAAAAAAGAGCAGTGCCGGCGCGTTTTCCCGTGGTGCCACGGCGGCCGATGCGGTCGCCCGCGGCCCCGGCGCCGCGCCCGCGGCGCTGAGATTCGGCGGATGGTTGAGCGCCACGACCGCCGTGTGGGGTGCGATGCGACGCGCATCGGTCGCGACGTGCTCGGACAGCGTCCAGACGATGTCGGCAGCGCGCAGTGTCACCCGGGTGAGCGCGCGGCTGGCCGGGAATCGCTCGTGCGGTTCGGCGTTATGGCACACCAGTGCGAACCGGGCGCCGCACATGTGCGCCACTTTCACAAGCGCCAGCAGGTACGGCGCGAGGATCGGATGCCACCATTGGACGACGACGAGCGCCGGGCGCAGTCGGACGACCCGCACCATCGAGCGCGGCCACGTCCAAGGCAGGTAGACGATCGGGTCGCCGCGCGGCGGCGCGGTGACGCGGCGTCGCTCCTCGCGGCCGGGAGCGGTTCGGCTCGGGTAGATCCGGCGATAGGGCAGCGTGATGATGTCGGCCCGACTTCGCAAGTGGTGGACGAGCCGGTCGGTGAACGTCGCTATACCGCCAACCGCCCCGGCGGGATGCGTGACGAGCAGCACCCGTGGGGCCAGCTCAAGCGTGGGGGCGGCAACCACGATCACCAGCGCTCCCATGGTCGGCGCCGCACGATATTGCGCAGCTTCACGGCGATCGCGAGCGGGGAGCCGATGGCAACGGCGATGACAAGCGCCTCGAGGTGACCGGCAAGGGCCACCACCATCACCGCCACGGCCAGCGTGTCGCCGGCGCCGAGCCGAATGTCGGGGGTCACCCGAAAAACGTGCTTCTCGTCGACGTCCGCTCGGTCACGGGCCTCGCGCCAGTGGGACGGCGACATCCCGCTGACATAGAAGAAATACAAGAATCCGCAGAGCGCGCCGAGCGTCCACTCCAGCCCCGAACCAAATCCGGCACGCGTAGCACCGATGCCGCACCCGGCGATGATTGCGGTGTCGCGGACTCGGTCGGTGAGGCCGTCGAGCACATAGCCGCCGGAAGTGTCCAAGTGTTTCGCCCGGGCGATCTCGCCGTCCGCCGCGTCGAGTATCTTCGCGACAAAGACCAGCCCGGCACCGCCGACAGCGAGCCACCGCGACCCACTCGCCAACAACGCCGCTCCGGCGAGCCCGCTCGCAAGGCCCGCCGAGGTCACCTGTGTCGGGCGGATGCCAGTGCGCGCCAGCCGTGCCGACAGCGGCATCGAGATCCGACGGAACAGCAGCGCCCCGAACAGCGTCCTGATTGGCTTGCGCATCCGAGCGAGATCGGGCGAGGGACGGATGGACGACCGCTCTTTGGACGAGGCGGACGGCGTCATGAAACGCGTCATCGGACGCCCGGCGCTGCCTCGCGCCGCAGGGACGGATCATGACCGGTCGGCGTGTCGACCAAGTCGCCGGCGCTACCCGGCTCCTGACGCGTTCTGATCGCCGCTGGGGGGCCCTTCGCCACGTAGGGAACGGCGCTTGCCCGGGGGCCGAGGAGCGCCTCGGCGAGAACGCCGGCCAGGACCAACTGCAATCCCGCCAGGAATGCAATCATGGCGAAATCCAAGAGTGGGCGGCTTCCGATCGCCGCGCCGAAAATCTTGATCGCGGCCAGGTACGAGAGCGAGAGCGAGCCTAATCCGAACAGTACGAGGCCGAGCCCACCAAACACGTGCATCGGCCGCCGCGCATAGCGGCTGAGAAGCAACGCGGTAATGAGGTCGAGGCCGCCGCGTGCGTAGCGCTCCAACCCATAGCGTGAACGTCCGTGCAACCGCGGGCGGTGGTTCACCGCGACCTCGGCGACGCGATAGCCGCGCCAGTGGGCAAGCATCGGCAGATACCGGTGGAGTTCGCCGTAGCAGGTGTCGGCGATCTCTTTCGCGCATTCACTGCGGTAGGCCTTCAGCCCACAATTGCAGTCGTGTAGCCGCAGTCCCGAGGCACGGCTCGTGACGGCGTTGAACAGCTTCGACGCCAGGCGACGCGACAGCAGGTCGTGCCGTTGGCGCTTCCATCCGCAAATGACGTCGTAGCCGTCATCCATGCGTTGCAGAAGCCGTGGGATTTCCTCCGGATCGTCCTGCAGGTCGGCGTCCATCGTCACTACGCAGCGGCCGCGGCTTTCACGAAACCCGGTCGCGAGCGCCGCTGCCTTCCCGAAGTTGCGCCGCAGCTGGAGGAGCCGCGCTCGAACGTCGCGTTTTGCTAGCTGGTCGACGAAGAAAGCTGATCTATCCGTGCTGCCGTCGTCGACGAACACGATCTCGAAGGTGACCACGGCACGATCGAGGACGTCGGCGACAGCGTTGAACAATTGCGTGATCGTCTCTTCCTCGTCCCGGAAGGGGACGACGACCGAGACGTCACAGGACGTGACCGGTGCCAAAGTTTGGACGGACAATTTGGTACCCCCGATCCCCCTGTGATGCTCGGCTTGTCGATCTCGCGCTCACAAACGCAGCGGAGCACAGCACTGGCGCGCGAAAATACAAGGGCCCTGACAAACCGCATCTCACTTGGTTGTGCGCGGACCGTATTCGGCTGATTATCTATCCGACCGTATGCGGGCAAGTGAACACAAACAACAACGGTAAGTATTTCCTGTCGAGGTCGCACGTTCTCTCGCATTGAAAGAATCATCAGTTGCGTTAGATCACAAAAGCGAATCGTGTGTGAGCGGTCGCAGCGTGTATTTCGTGCGCATTTAGATTTGATATTAGCGACGGCATAATTTGTGCCTTGGCGGACATTCGAGGACGGCGTAGGTTTTTTTGAGGTGCGTTCCTTGCCCGTGGCTTAGGCTCGGTTTGTCGAGGAGACAGGTGGCGTCGAGAGTTCAGCTCACAACAACCACTTCCGGGACGCTGCCCCGACGCGCACCGGCCCTGACGGGTTCGGTCGTCCGGCGCAATCTTTCGGCCATAGCGCTGTCTTACGCCGTCGGGTCGATCGCCGGCTTCGCGACGCAAAGTGTGTTGGGCCGCACGTTCGGTAGCACAACGTACGGGGTCTACGTCACCGGGCTTGCCCTCGCGACCACGCTCAGCGTCGTCCAAGAAATCGCGGGCCCGGCGTGGCTCGTGCGCACCGCGGCTCAAGACGCAGCTCGCTACAGCCGGCTCGCGGGAGCCGTCCTCATGTTCCGAATTGGCGCCGGGGTCGCCGTGGTCGTGGTCGCCACGGGCGTCGCGGCAGCACTCGGCGTCGGCCGGCAGGGCATCGTCGTCACCGCGGTCCTCGCCGTCGTGGCAGGCCTGAACGCGGTGTTGCGTTCGCTGCGTGCCGGGTTTCAGGCGGCCGAGCAGATGCCGACGTCCGCCGCGCTCGCGACGGTCAACTCCGTGGCCACTGCCGCGGTCATGATCGTGCTCATGTTCTCCGGTGCGGGCCTTGTGGCCGCGGTTGCGGGTTCGGCTGTTGTGTCGCTGTTGCTCGTGCCGCTCGCGTGGCGACTGCTTGCCGTTCCCTTGCGCCCGCGCCCGCACCTGCGGCTGCGGCCCCTGCGGGCCGCCGCTGTCGAGAGCATGCCTTTCACTGCCGTCGCCGTGCTGGCCGTGGTCTTGGCCTACGCGGACACTCTCGTCATTCGCGCCGTGCTCGGCAACCATGCGACGGGGCTCTACGGCGCCGCGTGGCGGCTCCTCACCGTGCTTCAGTGGGTGCCGTCGATCGTCCTCGATGCGGTGCTTAGGGGCATGGCCGCGCTCGCCGTCGACGACCGCTGCCGGTTTCGCGACCTCGTCGATCGCGCGGCTGCCGGGCTTCTCGTCGTCGCACTACCCGTCGCGGTTGCCGGCAGCTTCCTCGCGCACCCGGTGTTCACATTCGTCTTCGGGCCTGATTTTGACGCTGGCGCGAACGCCTTTCGCATCCTGCTCTGGAGTCTCCCGTTGTCGTACCCCGCGTGGATCGTGACCGAGGCTGTACTTGTCGGCGGCTGGCCGGCCAGTCTTGGTTGGCTGCTCGGCGGCGCCGTAGCCGGCAACGTGGTCGCCAATGTCATCGTGGTGCCGAGCTACGGCATCGAGGGGTCGGCCTGGATTACCCTCGGCACCGAGTTCGTCGTGCTGGTGGGGGCGGTGTTGTTGTTGCGCCGCCACGGGACAGCGCCCCGGTGGCCGCTCGCGCTGATTCCGGCCGTGGCACTCTCCGGTATTACGGCGGCCGCCGTAATACCACTCGCCTCGCGGCCGCTCGCCGTACCGCTGACCACTGGGACCGCCGCTTACCTCATCGGGGGCGGCGTGTTATGGCGGCTGTCGCACTCGACGCGCTGGGGTTCTCGGCTACTGCTTGCGCTGGATGGAGCTGCGCGATGACAGGCTCGGACGCGCCGCGCGTGTCGGTCGTGATGCCCGCGTATAACACCGCTCCGTTCGTCGAAGAAGCGATTGTGTCGTTGCTGCGTCAGAGTTTTTCCGACTTCGAGCTGATCGTCGTCGACGACGGATCGACCGACGGCACCGCGGCGCGAGTGCGGGGGATAGGTGACCCGCGGCTGCGGCTGGTGACCATCGAGCACAGCGGCGTCGTAGCCGCGGAGAATACCGGGATCGAATTGGCTCGCGGAGAATATATCTGTCGCGCCGACGCCGACGATGTGTTCGCGCCAACGCTGCTCGAAAGGCAAGTCGAGGTGCTTGATCGGCACCCGCGCACGGCGGCCGTCGGTGTGTGGCATCGCCGCTTCGGCGGTCGCCAAGCCGTAGCCCGGCCGCCCACCGAAGCTGACGACATCCGCCGGCGCCTGCGTACGAGCAACGCGCTCGCGCAACCGGTCATGATGCGCGCGGCGGCGCTCCGCGAGGCCGGTTGTTTTCAGCCGGTCATCTGGGAGGACTGGGATCTGTGGATCCGGCTGGCCGCGCGCTGGGACGTCCGGAATGTGCCAGAGGTTCTCAGCATGCTCAGGTTCCGCGCAGACTCGCTTTACCGCAGCGCCGACAGCCGCCGCAGGGAGTACGGTCGCCGAGAAGCACGAGCCACCGCGGCGCGATTGCTCGGCGTCGATGCGCGCTCACTCGTCGCGCTCACCCGAGCGTTCGTGATGTCGGCGATCGCCTCACGGTTGGCCCGGCCGCGGCAAGAGCGCGGGCCGCTTCCGCCGACGTTGACCAGCCCGCCGCCCGTCAGTGTTGTCGTGCCGACCTTCCGGCGGCTCGAGCTGCTGCGGCGCTGTTTGGACGCAGTGGTCGCGCAACAGCCACCCCCGCGGGAGGTTGTCGTCGTCCATCGACCCGTGGACGACCCGCGGACGGCGGCTTGGCTCACGCAATGGTGCGCGGTCGCTCCGGATGTTCGACGCGCGGTCGCTCTCGAGGAGAAAGGTCTGGTCGCGGCATTGCGCGCCGGCACCGACGCCACACGCTGCGACGTCGTCGCCTACCTGGACGACGACGCGGTGCCGCGTGCGGATTGGCTCGCTGAGTTGCGCCGCGGTTTTCTCGACCCGGCGGTCATCGGGTTCGGCGGCCGGTTCGTCGACCACGTCGACGGTCATGAGGTCGCGGGCCGGGCACGCCGGGTGGGCGTCATCACTTGGGCGGGCCGCGTTATCGGGAACCACCAACTCGACGTCGACCACTATGGCGACGTCGACTTCGTGGCGGGCGCGAACATGGCGTTTCGCCGCGGCGCGATTGTGCATGATCCGCGCCTTTTGCAAATGCACAACGGACTGGTGCTCGGCAATGAGCTGCGCACGTGTCTCCTGATCCGGAAAGCCGGCGGGCGCATTCTCTATTCGCCATGGGCAATCGTCGACCATTACACGACGTCCTACCGCGAGCCGGTGCTCGGCAGCCGGGTCGACGGCCGCGACCTCGTCGCCGCCGCTGCCAACTACACGTTCATTCTGCTGAGCTTTCTGCCGTGGCATCGCCGAATCGCCTATCGGCTCTATGCCTACCTCGTCGGATCGGCGAACCAGTCCGGACCGGTTCGGGCGCTGATCGAGCTGCCGCGTGACCGGCGCCGGGCGCGGGCCATGGGGAGACGGGTGCGGCCGACATGGCGCGGGCGCCTGCTGGGGGAGCGGATGTATCGGACCGAGCGGCGTCGTGCGCGGCAGCTGCCATCATGAGACGCCTCGTCGTGCTGTCGCCACACCTTGATGACGCCGTGCTTTCCGTCGGTGCGCTGATGCACTCGCTCGCGCGGCGTGGCCTCGACGTCCGCGTGGTCACCGTCCTTGCCGGGGACGCCGCGGCGACAGCGCCGGCCGGACCGTGGGACGCCGGCTGCGGGTTTCGAACCCAGGGCGAAGCAGCGCGGATCAGGCGCCAGGAGGACGAGCGTGCCTGTCGCGTCCTTCATGCGCGACCGGTGTGGCTTCCCTACAGCGACGAGCAGTACAACCGCGGCGCCAACGACCAGACGATCAGCGGGTCGGTCCGCTCCGCCGTCGATGGCGCCGACGTTGTGCTGGTGCCTGGCTTCCCGCTCGCGCAGGCGGATCACCGGTGGTTGGCCACGCTAGCGATGGACGGCGGCGTGGTAGATCGCGCTCGCGTCGGCTTTTACGTCGAACAGCCCTACGCCGTTGGGCGCGGCAAGCCCCGACTTCCCGACGGGCTCGACCCGACGAACGGCCCGCACTGGTCGACCGTGCCGATGCGTCCGGACGACGCGGTCGCGAAACTGCGCGCGGTGTCGGCGTACCGGTCGCAACTCGTGGGCCGGCATTGGCGTCGCCGCGTCGCCGCCTACGAGCTGCGCCGCGGTGGCGAGACTGTCGCATGGCCGAAGCGGCACCGATGAAACGGCCGCTGTCAGTGTTTCGGCGGATTCCGGAGCGCCGGCCCAAATGGGGAGTCGAGAAGTCGAGACGCGAGTACGCCGACGGAGACTGGGACTACTTTGCGGCCCTGGATGAGTTATCGCGCTATAGCCAGCTCATCGGCTACTTGCGGGAACTGCACACCAGCCCCGACGTACTCGACGTCGGCTGCGGTCGCGCATTGCTCCGTCGGCGCCTGCCCAGCGACAGTTTCGCGTCCTACCTAGGTATCGACGCGCTGCCGGAAGTTGTCGCCTACGCGCAACGGTATGCGGACGACCGTACCCGATTTGTCGTCGGCGACGTGTTTTCGTTGCAACCCGCGTCGTTCGATGTCGTGATGGCGAACGAGGTTCTCTACCTGCTCGACGACCTCGATGCGGCGCTCGAGCAGGTGGGTCGCCTACTGCGCCCTGGCGGCGTCGTTATCGCCTGCAATTACGTCCATGGCGGGTCGGCGCTGGTGCGCCGGGCGCTTGACCGCCACTTCGACGTCCTCGACGCCGTCCACGTGCGCAACCCCAGTAACCAGAAAGCACCTCGCGGATGGGAGATAACGTGCCACCGCGTCCGCCCCTGACACACGGGCGCCGGCAGCGGCCCCGTGCTCGTTGGCTTCGCGCACTCCTCGCCTTGCAGGTGGCGGTGCTCGCCGGCTATATCGTGCTGCATTCGCCACTCGTGCCGGAGCTCGCGCGGGCATTCGGCGTCCATCAGCCTGACTTTTGTTACTTCGTGTGCCGGTGAGCGCTTTCGCAGGCGTGGTCGCGATCGTCGCGGCGGCCGTGTTCGGGTTTATCGCGAGCCGATGCTGGCGTGGCGTCGAGCGAGCACTCGTGGCGGCGGTGCTGGCCTACGTGGGCCTGGCCACCGTGTTGTCGTGGGTTGGCGGAATCGGCGCGCTGTGGCGCCGGGGGCTGCTGCGCTTGCCCGGCGGTGCTTTGATCACGGCGGCGGCGCTGCTTGTGGCGGCCGCTGCCGCGTGGCGGCACCTGCCTCGTGAGCAGAAGAGTGAGCGGTGGGCGCGCCCGTGGCGGTGGGAGGTCGCCGCCGTGACCACCGCCGCCGGAGTGCTCACGCTCAGCGTGGTGAGCCATGCGATTCGCCCGCCGGCCGGCTTCGACGCCTTGAGCTATCACTTGCCGATGAGCATTGCGCTATTCCACGAGGGCACATTGACGGCGCCGGTGTCTTTCATCCATGCGCAGTGGCTCGCCGGTCAGCCGCCGGGCAACTTTCCGCTCAGCTATCCTGGCGCGGCTGAGTCGGTAGACGGCCTGCTGCTCGGCTCGCTCGGTGAGTACAGCGTGTGGCTGCCGCAGACCGTGGCGGCGGTGGTGTTGGCGCTCGCGGTCGGTCAGCTCGCCGTCTCGCTGCACGGGCGCCCATGGCTGCCGGTGGCTGCGGTGCTCGGATGCCCACTGGTGATTTTCCAAGCGCCATCGGCCTACAACGATCTCGTCGCGGTGGCCTGTCTTGCGGTGGCGGTGGTGCTGCTGACGTCCTCGGACGCGACCCGGGGCCGGCTCCTCGTCGCCGCGCTCGCACTCGGCGGAGCGGTCGCCACCAAAACGGTAATGCTGCCGGTTGCCGTCGCGTTGCTGGTCATCGTCGGCGTGCGGGCCGGCCTCCGGGCGCGGCGCGCGGCGCCGGCGCTCCTCATTCTGGTCGTGGCGTTCTTGGCCCCTGCGGCCGCCTGGTGGGCGCGCGACGCGGCAATGTTTCGCAACCCGTTGTTCCCGGTGGCGTTGTCCCTCGGCCCGGTGCACTTCCAAGGGCTGCCAACGTCGACCTACGGGCTCGCGGCACAGCAGCGCAACTTCGTCCCGACACCCCTTGCGTGGCCGGCGTATCCAGTGTTCGAAAAGTTCTCCGACACGTCCGGTTATGGCGCCGTGTTCCTCGTTGTCGCCGCGCCCGCGGTGCTGCTCTCGACCCTGCGGCCAGCCCTTCGGCGCACGTGGGTGTGGCGAGCCTGGCTCGTCGCGACCCTCGTCAGCCTGGCCGCGGCGGTAGCGTTCCCGCTGCCGACGCCGCGGTTCCAGCTGCTGCCGGTCGCGTTGACGTGCGCGTTCTGCGGCCTCGTCACGCAATTGTGGTCGTCATATCGACGAATCGTCGTGGTGCTCGCCCTCACCGCGGTGCTCGTCACGGCGGCGGTCGCGGTCGACCGGCTGCGTCCGACGTTTACGGCGCCGATCGACCGCGCGAGCTTTTACGCCGCGACCGGCTACGTCGAGCCGGCGGCGTCGCGACTCGGCGCCGGCGCGCGAATCTGGGACGACGTGTCGTGGTCCGATTATGCGTTCGCCGCTGTCTACGGGCTGAGCGGAACCCACCAAGACCAACGAGTTTTTGTCGGCGCCCTCGACGGCCGGACACCGCGGCAGGCGTGCGGAGCGCTGCCGACCCGGACAGACGCCATTTATGTTGTCGCCGATGCCGAAGTCCCGCCGGCGCGGGTGACCGCGACGTATGCCGAACCGATGTTCACGCCGGTTTTCACCGTCTCGAGGCTTGGGCCGCACGGTGTGCAACGCCGTTCGCTGTTCGCCGTCACACCGAGGTGTCAGCGCCTGTCTGGGTTGTGACGCGCGCGGACGACGTCTGCCAGCGCGGTTTCGACGACCTCGGCGGCGTGCCGCCACGACAACCCAGCGGCTACCCGCGCCGCGCGCGCCGCCGCCGTCTCCGCGCCAGCTGGATCGTCGAGCAAAACTCGCAGCCCGGCGGCCAGCTCGGCTGGCCGCGCGGTGACGAGGATGCCGCCACGAAGCAGTTCGTGCTGCTCGCGCACGGCGGGAATGTCATAGGCGATGTACGGTGTGCCTCTGGCCGCTGCTTCGGTCACCGCGAGGCCCCAACCTTCACGCGTCGACGGCAGCGCGAGTACAGCGGTCGTGCATAACAACTCGTCGAGTTCGGCGTCGTTGATGCCCTCGCGGAAGGTCACGGCGTCGTCGAGGCGTGCCGCGAGCGCGCGCAAACGCGTGTGCTCAGGGCCACGACCGACGACCGTCAGCCGGACGTCGCGGCCTTCGGCGCGTAGCGTCGCGACCGCGACGATGAGATCGTGCACCCCCTTTTGGGACACCAGGCGGCCCACGAACAGCACTCGACCGTCGACTCGTCGGCGGGCATGCGCTTGACGCAGGTGGTCGGCGCCCGCGGGGACGACGTCGATCGCAACGCCTGGCAGCAAGCGCTCGACTTGCAGCGCGGTCGCCCGAGAGGGCACGAGGACACGGTCTGGCCGCCGCGCGCGCAGCGACGTCTCGAGCGCGAGCCAGCGCACGGTGCCGGGCACAAACCCTTTGATCCGCCGGCTTTCTTTCCAGCCGTAGACGTCGTGAATCACGCCGACGACGGGCAGGCCGTGTCGGCGCGCGGCTGCCACGGCCACCGGCAGCGCCGCGTACTGGGCTACGACGACGTCCGGCGCCGCCGTCGCCACGGCGCGCGCGACCGCGCGGGCGAAGCGCGCGCGCCCGCCGTCCACTCGTTCGACGGCAACACCGTCGACGTCGTGGCGCCCGGGAACCTGCCGCGAGGCGCGCGCCACGACATTGACCTGGTGGTCCCGCGCGGCGAGCGCGGCGAACACCGCCCGCGTCCAGGTCTCCGCACCGCCCACCTGTGGCGCGAACGCGGGAGTCGCGAGCAGGATCCGCATGCGGCCAGTGTGCAGTCAGTACGCCCCGAGTACTCGCAGCGCGGGATCATTGGGACCGATCTCGTAGCCGCTCGTGCTCGAGCCGCCGTGGGCGGCATCCCGCCAGTCCCACGCCAACTCGCCGACGACCCCGGCGCCGAACTGCTTCGACAGCTTCTGATTGAGCAGCGAGGCGCGATCGCTCAACGTGCCGACATCTGCCGTCTTGATTCCGCTCTCTCCGACGAACACGGGCTTGCCCAACGCGGAGCACTGCGAGATGCGGGTGGCGAGACCGTTCCACGCGTCGCCGGGCATCGCGACGAGCGAATAGTCGTGGTATTCGCACAGGTCGACTCCGGCGGTCGCGTGCAGCGTCTTATATGCGCTTCCCGAGCTGCCGCACTGGCCGGAGCCAATGGTGCCGATCGAGACGAGATGGTTGCGGTCGATTGACTTGATCAGGCCGGCGATGTCGGCGGCGAATGACTGCAGCGACGTCGCCGCGGAGCTACTGCACGCTCCGTCGTACGCGATTTTGTCCTCGGCCTCGTTGACCATCTGCCACGCGAGGATCGTCGGGTCGTCCTTGTACCGGGCGACCACCTCGGCGACCCATTGACGGTAGGTGCGCGCCATCTGCGGGCTGGTCGGCTCGGTCTTGTAGCCCGCCTGGTACCACGCCTCCGTCTTGTACCCGCTGGCGTAGCTTAGGTGGCCCTCGCATTGGCCCCACTGGTTGATGAGCACCGGAATGACCCGGACGCCGGCCGCGCGAGCCGCGGCAAGCGTGTGATCGAACCCGCTCCAGTCGCGCACTCCATTCGTGGTCGCCTCGTTTTGAAAGAACCATGCGCGGAAGGCGTTAGCGCCAGCGCCAATGGCGGCGAGGCTGTCGCGCAACGTCGTCCCGCTGTTCATCGCGTACCAGCACGTCGACCCGTTGCTATTCGCGTTGTAAATGTTCAGGCCATGAAACCGGTAGGGCGCACCGTCGGCCAACAAATTTGTTCCGCTCCGCGTGACGAATGACGCAGACGTCGTCGGGACCGCGGTGGCTGATGCGGTTGGTGAGGACGCGGTCGGCGTCGGTGAGGCGGTGGGGGACGGTGAGGCTGTGGGGGACGGTGAGGCTGTGGGGGACGGCGACGCGGTGGGCGTTACCGATGCGCTGGCGGACGGCGATGCCCACTTGCTGTGCGAATGCGGCGGGGTCGAATGCTGTCGCGTACGCGCGGGTGCGGCAACGGCGGCCGTCGCCACCAACGCGAGAGCGGTCGACACGATGGCGACGAACAAGACGCGGCGTTTCACAGCTGTGCTCCGTCCGCCTGTGAGACGGGTGTGACGGCGGGCGGGTCGGCACGCGTAGTAATGGCAAGCATTGAATATCCCTTTGGAGGTGGTAAGTTGGAAACGGCCGAGCATTCAAGAGTTGCTATTGGCGCGATCCGCGAAATCGGCGTAAAACCTTGCTGGCGACCTCGCCGAAGAGTCAGGCAGGCCCGCGGTAATTGCTGCTTACTTTAGTAATCAGTCGGCTAAAGTAATTCAGCCGGCGCGGCGGAAGAATAGCCAGCACGGCGGCATTTGTGGCCTGTGCTGTGTCGGAGTTGGCGAACACGACAGCAACCGCGGTGGGGTGATAAATGGCACCCGAAACACCTTTCTCTCTCGGCCACCTACCGGGTTAGCTGACGGGTTCGGGCGGAGGAGATCGCCCTACGGCACGAAGCCGATTCACCCCAGTGCACAAGGTTGGGTCCCCGGTCCTGCGAAGCACAGGTTCGGCGGTGACCGGGAAGATAACTATTCGTTACCAACCCGGACGGTTGCGACCATAACCGTGGCGCGGCTTCAGGGCAAGTCGATCCGGTAGCGTGCCGGAGCCTTGGGACAACTACCGCCCAAAACGACTAGGAAAAATACGACCAACCGGCCGCTTTAGGCGTCGGAAATGCTTGACACCCCTGCCCGTTCACGGATGAAGAGCCGGCCCTGCGCGGTGGCCCAGAGCCGTTGCTGAGCCGCATAGTAAACGACCTTCGTTCGTCCGCGGAAAGTCCGCACGAAGTCCGCAAAGGCAAGTCAGGGACCGTATCCAACGTTTGTCAACCGCGTTCGGCGTTCGCTGCCGATATCTGCACGATCGCTTCTCGTGCTTGCGTGGCGATTGCGATACCCGAGGCCCCATCGAAGTCGTTTCCGATCGGGTCGACGATGACGATCGATGTTTTGTCGACCCCAATGCAGTAGACGTCCACAGGCTCGCACCACCATTCGCCGTCGTCCGTCTGTTCACGGACGATGGTGGGCGGGTCGGTCTCGCTCCACCAGAACTTGTTTATTCGACGAACGAGGGCGATCTCGTCCGAGCGGCTGTCTACCTTCGTGGCGGCTGGCAGCATTCCCGCGAGTACGTAGACCCTCTCGCCGTCGTGGCCGTATACGGCGGGTTTTGCCTTGGCGAACGCGGGGTCGAGCGTTCGCAGCCTCGGCATCTGATCCTCCGCGAACGAAACGACAGAATCGGTCTCGGGCAGGCGCTCGTAGTCGTCGATGCTCGTCGGGAAGTGGACGGCGACAGCGGACGCCTGGGCCGAGCGCGTGCGCGTCGGATGCTGTGTGACACCGAACGCCACGACGGCCGCAAAGATGATGGCCACAGCGAGGAGCAGACGCGAACGCCGTGCGAAGAACCATCGCCGTCGCCGCCCTCTTGCCGGGGCTTGCGCGGCCTCGCCTTCGCTCAGGTTCGTCACCGCAACTCCCTCCCGATGCGGGCCGAAACACGCCAACCCTGAGGCCAACGCCGGAATATGGCCGCCAGATGGTGCCGTTTCTCTGCTCGTGATCGTCGGCGACCAAGCGCCGCTAGTCAAGAGCGATCCGTGAGGTGCCGGAGCGATCGGTCTCGATCGACGCTGACGGCGACGGACGTCGTTGACCCAAGCGTCTTGGCACGTGCGCTGAAGAGACGCGATGCCACAAATTCGTTGACGTATCCGGATACGATCACTCGATGGACCCGGCTGAGATTGGATCGACGCTTGCCCGCACACCCGGCGCCGTGCGAGTGCTCACGGCCGGCCTGCCTGCCGAGTGGTTGCATCGCAACGATGGCCCCGGAACCTGGAGCGCGTACGACATAGTCGGGCATCTGCTCAACGCCGAGGAGACGAACTGGCTGCCGCGCACCCGGATGATCCTTGAGCACGGCCTCGATCGAGCATTCGAGCCGTTCGACAGGGAAGCCATGCTCCGGTGGGAACCCGAGTCGATAGACCGAATACTCGACCGGTTCCAGGCGGTTCGGGAAAGGATCGTCGAGGAACTGTTCGCGTTACATTTATCGCCTTCCGATTTGGATCGGCGGGGTTTGCATCCAGACGTCGGTGAGGTGACGCTTGCGCAACTGTGGGCGACCTGGGTCGCACACGATCTCACCCATATCGCCCAGATCGCGGAAGTGCTGGCTCGCCGTTACCGTGACGATGTCGGACCTTGGCGCGCCTTTATGCCTGCCCTGGACCGCGTCGCCGACGCCGAGTAGCCAAGACAGCCACGACGTTCGGCGAGACGTCGACCGTATCCGTCCCATGGGACGATCTCGTGGATGGATGCGTGGATGACGACGAATCGGTGGAGCAAGCGGCCAGGCAACCGGCGCCGCGTTCGCTTCGCCGTCCGACTCGCCGCCGCATTCGCCGCCCTGCCGAGCCTTGTCGCCGGATGCGTCTCGACGACCGCGGCCGATTCTCCGGCCGCGGCTGGTTCACCCGCTACGTCGAGCGCTTCGCCCGCCACCGCTGCTGTCGCGTTGCTTGCGAATTTGCCGGTGAAGGGCCGCGCGCCGATGACCGGGTATTCGCGTAAGCAGTTCGGGCCGTCGTGGCCCGAGGAAAACGGATGTGACGCGCGCAACGAAGTGCTGCGGCGCGACCTCACCGACGTCACGTTTCGTGACGGTTGCGTCGTGCTCACCGGCACTTTGGTCAGCCCCTATACCGCAAAGACGATCCATTTTGTACGCGGGCCGCACTCGGCCGACGTCCAAATCGACCACGTCGTCGCGTTGGGCGACGCGTGGCAGACGGGAGCGCGGCAGTGGACGCCGAAAAAGCGCGAGGCGTTCGCCAATGACCTTCGGGAACTTCTCGCCGTCGACGCGCATAGCAACGAACAGAAGGGCGATGCCGACGCCGCGAGCTGGTTGCCGTCGAACAAGTCGTTTCGCTGCGAATACGTCGAGATCCAAGTCGAGGTGAAGGCGGCGTACGGGCTTTGGGTCACACCCGCCGAGCATGACGCGATGGGGCGCGTGCTGGCCCACTGCTAGGCGCACCGCGAGGCACCCCCCGAGTGATCGCGGCGGCTTTGAAAGGATGCCGCTGTGTCAGCAGAGACCAGCCCGACGATCGCCGTGAGTGCCCGCACCTACTCGTGCCGCGTGGTGGCGGTCGGCGACGTCACGCCGCGAATGCGCCGCGTTACGTTGGCTGGCCGCGAGCCTGGCGACCTCGCCGACTTCGCCCCCTGGCCTGGTCAAGACGTCGTCTTGCACCTCACCGGTGAAAGCGGCGCGGGCGTGCGACGGCGCTACACCGTGCGCCACCTCGACCGCGAGACCGGCCGCTTCGACGTCGACTTCGTGCTGCACGGTCACGGCCCAGGCTCTGATTGGGCCGAGCGGGCGCGGGTCGGTGACGAGATCGAAATTTTCGGGCCGCGAGGCAAAGTCGCGACGTCGGACGCCGCTTGGCAGCTGTTCGCAGGCGACGAATCGGCGTTGCCGGGTATCGCGGAAATGGTGGAGGCGCTGCCCCCACACGCCACCGCGATCGCGTTGATCGAAGTGCGTGATGTCGCGGAGGAGCAGCAGATCGAAGCCGCGCGGGTCGACGTCCGGTTTGTCCATCGTGGTGACGCCGAACCCGGAACGACCCAGGCGCTGGACGACGCTTTGCGGGAGGTCGTCTTTCCGGCGTCCGGCCGGCATGTGTTCTTGTTCGGGGAAAGCCGGGTAGTACGCCGGTTGCGTGATTTCACTCGTGGTCGCGGGGTGCAACTCGGTGAAATCTCCGCAAAGGGGTATTGGAATGTGGGCCGCGCGACGCGCGGTGATTGACGTTCGCCCCGAGAGGAAGAGACTGTTCGCATGTCACTCGAACGTGGAATAGCGCCCGACCCTTTTGACGTCTTGCCGGAATCTCCCTGGTTTGCCCTCGAAAGCGATGACATTTCCGACGCGTTACCGCTGGACAAGGCATTCGTGCATGACAGCGTCGGCGGTCAAAATGTTAGCCCTCACCTGCGTTGGTCTGGTTTTCCCAGTGGTACCAAGGGTTTTTGTGTCACGTGCTTCGATCCGGATGCCCCGACGCAGAGCGGCTATTGGCACTGGGTCGTGGTGAATCTGCCTGCCGACGTCACCGAGTTGCCGCGCGGTGCCGGTTCGGGCGACACCCTGCCCGGTCGAGCGTTCCATGTGCGAAATGACACTGGAGGCAAGCGGTACGATGGCGCGGCGCCGCCGGAGGGCGATCGTCCGCACCGCTACGTTTTCGCCGTCCACGCGATGGACGTCGAGCGCATCGACGTCGACGATTCCGTGAGCCCGGCGATCGTCGGATTCAACTTGGCTTTCCACACGCTCGCCAGAGCCGCGCTTAGGCCTACGTACCGCGTCGGCTAGCGGACTGGCGGCCGAACCACGTACGGGAGGAAATAGCGTGCGCGCCTCGGCGATTCGGCTCGACCACCGCACCGGCTTGCAAGTCAGACTTTTCGGTGACGGCGAAGTCGCGCGCGCCAAGGCGGCCGTCGTGCTCGTGCACGGCGGCAAGGAAGAAAGCCTCGTTCCGGTGACGACCCGCGATCTGGCCGTCTTGCGCATGGTCCCGCTCGCCCGTCGCTTGATCGCGCGAGGAGAGCGGCACGGCCTCGCCGTGTGGCGCATGCATTTCCGCTACCGCGGCTGGAATGCCGAGAAGGCCCACCCGCTTGACGACATGCGGTGGGCGATCGGAATCTTGCGCGAGCGGCATCCGGGCGCACCGATCATCGTCGTCGGTCATTCGATGGGCGGCCGCGTCGCGATGCGGGTAGCCGACGAAGAAGGCGTCGAAGGCGTGCTCGGCCTGGCACCCTGGCTGCCACCCGACGAACCGTTCGAGCAACTCGCCGGCCGCCGGCTGCTCGTCGTCCACGGGCTTCGCGACCGCGTCACCTCGGCCGGCGACGCGAAGACGTTCGTCGATGCCGCGCGGGGCGTGACGCGGAGCGCAACCTACATCGGGCTACGACGAACCGGGCACGCCATGCTTCGCCGGGTGGGCACCTGGAATCGGCTGACCTGCGACTTCGTCTTGTCGGCCGGCCTCGGGATCGAGCCGCGGCGAAAGTTCGCCACCGCCTTGAACGCGGACGACGCCGTTATCTAGCGCTGGCGCCGTTATCTAGCGCCCGCGGGCTGGGTCGAAGGGCTGCTGTTCGTGCTCCGTACCCGTGCCCGACGAGCTGCCCGTCGATTGCGGCTGACCGCTTGCTACCTCTCGCTGGCCGCGCACCGGGATCCGCCGCCGCCGCGACGCCTTCGTCTTGGGTAGCCGAAGCGTCAGCACGCCGTTGTCGAGATCGGCTTCGCAACTGTCGGCCTCGACGTCGCCAGGCAAGCTCACCCGGTAGTCGAAGCGCCCCGACCTGTGGGTCTGCCGGCGCACCACGCCTTCGCGTTCGTGCTCCTCGACCTCGCCGCTGATCCGCAGCTCGTTGCCGTGCACCTCGACCGACACGTCGTCCGGCCGCACCCCTGGCACGTCGGCTTCGACGACGTACGAGTCGTCGGTCTCCTCGACGTCGACCGGCGGCGACCATGCGTTCACGCTGATGCGCGACGCGTCGGGGAAAGCCGTGGTGAGCAGTCGACTCATCTCTTGGTAAAGGTCGTCGAACCCGGCGAAGGGGTCCCAGCGGCTCATGCGCGACCTGTCGCGAGTGGGGCTGAGCGTCATGTCGTGCTCCTTCCTCGGTCACCGGGTCGTGGGGCCACCCGGATTTCCATGTGCGTCGCATCAATTGCCCACCGAGGTCGTCGATACGCGGCACGCGCCATGATTGTTCGACGGTCGTGTGCAAGGCTGATGGTTATTCGAGCAGTGGACGGGAGAACGGCATGCAGCTTGGCATGGTGGGTCTTGGGCGGATGGGCGCCAATCTGGTGCGGCGTCTGCAACGGGCAGGGCACGAGTGCGTCGTCTACGACGTCAGTGCCGATGCCGTGCGGGCGCTCGTCGCGGAGGGTGCGACCGGGGCGAACAGCGTCGAAGAATTCGTCTCGAAACTCACGAAGCCCCGGGCAGTGTGGGTGATGGTGCCGGCCGGTGAGATAACGGAGCAAACCGTTCGTGGCCTCGCCGAGTACATGGACGCCGGCGACACGATCATCGACGGCGGCAACTCCTATTACCGCGACGACATCGCCCGCGCCGAAGAGCTGGCGGCACGGGGTATCGACTACCTCGACGTCGGCACCAGCGGCGGCGTGTGGGGCCTCGAGCGCGGCTACTGCCTGATGATCGGCGGGCCCGAGAACGCCATGACTCGACTCGACCCCATCTTCCGGGCGATCGCCCCCGGCGTCGACGCCGCCGAGCGCACTCCGGGGCGCGACGGCGATCCGGCGCCGGAGGAGTTCGGTTACCTGCACTGCGGGCCCGCCGGTGCCGGCCACTTCGTGAAGATGGTGCACAACGGTATTGAGTACGGGCTGATGGCCGCCTACGCCGAGGGCCTCAACATCTTGCACAACGCCGACGCCGGCAGCAAGCAGCGCACGGCGGACGCCGAAACCGCGCCGATGACCGATCCGCAGTACTACCGCTACGACTTCGACATGGCCGCGATCGCCGAGGTTTGGCGGCGCGGCAGCGTGATCGCCTCGTGGCTGCTCGATCTGACCGCGAACGCGCTCCAGGAATCGCCCGACCTCAAGGAGTTCTCGGGCCGGGTCTCCGACTCAGGAGAGGGCCGCTGGACCGCCCTCGCGGCAATCGACGAGGGCGTGCCAGCGCCGACACTCACCTCGGCGTTGTTCTCGCGCTTCGCGTCGCGCGATCTCGACCATTTCGCGAACCAGGTGTTGTCGGCGATGCGCAAGCAGTTCGGCGGCCACGCCGAAAAGCCCGCGGGCTGACTTCGGCATGACCGCTTCGAGCCCGGACGGCGAACGTCGCGTCGTCCTGTTCGACATCGACGGCACGCTGATCGTCACCGGCGGTGCCGGCGCGGCGTCGTGGCGGCTCGCGTTCGACGAGCTTTACGGCATCCCGGCCGACATCGGCCAGTTCACCGACGTCGGCATGACCGATCCGGATGTCGGCCGCAAGACGTTCGTCGCCGTCCTCGGCCGCCAACCCGGCCGGGGGGAGTTCACGAAACTGATGGAGCGCAGGCTGCACTACCTGCGCCAGACAGTTGTTGACTCCGCCGATTACCGGGTGCTGCCCGGCGTATTCGACCTGCTGCCGAAACTCATCGACGGCGGTTTCTTGCTCGGCCTGGTGACCGGAAATGTCGAGGCCGCCGCGCACATCAAGTTGCATCGCGCCGGGCTGAACCGGTTCTTCTCGTTCGGTGGTTACGGTTCAGATTCGAGCGACCGCGCGGAGTTGACCCTGACCGCTCTGCGTCGCGCGAATCTCGTCTACGGCGAACACATCACGAAAGAACAGTGTTTGGTCGTCGGCGACACTCCGCACGACGTCGATGCCGCGCATGCTGCCGGAATCGCTTGCGTCGGCGTCGGGAGTCACCACTTCACCGCCGACCAATTGCGTGCCGCGGGCGCGGATTACGCCATCACGTCACTCACCGAAGGGCTTCCGCTATGACTGGCGAGCAAACGATCGCGTCGAGTGACGAATGGACGGCGCTTCGGCGGCACCACGCCGAAGTCGCCGAGCTTTCGTTGCGTGAGTTGTTCGCCGACGACGCCGGCCGCGCCGCGCGGATGTGCGTGCAAGCCGGCGATTTGTACATCGACTTCTCCAAGCATCGCGTCACCGACGAGACTCTTCGCCTGCTCGTCGCGCTCGCTCGGCGTGCGGGCGTGGCTATGCATCGTGACGCGATGTTCGCCGGCCGCCACATCAACACCACCGAGGATCGCGCGGTGTTGCACGTGGCCCTGCGCGCGCCACGCGACGTCGAGCTGCACGTCGACGGCCAAGACGTTGTTGCCGACGTCCACGACGTCCTCGCGAAGATGGGTCGCCTCGCGGAACGTATTCGCGGCGGCGAGTGGAAAGGGCACACTGGCCGTTCGATCAAAACGGTGGTGAACATCGGGATCGGAGGCTCCGACCTCGGTCCGTCGATGGCCTACGAGGCGCTCCTCGATTACGCGAAGCCGGGGCTCAGCTGCCGGTTTGTCTCGAACGTCGACCCCACTGATCTGTGGGCCAAGACGCACGATCTCGACCCGGCCGAGACGCTCTTCGTCGTCGTCTCGAAAACGTTCACTACGGCAGAGACGCTGGCGAACGCGACGGCCGCGCGGCGCTGGTTGCTCGACGGGCTCGGCAGCGGCGACGACGCCATCGCCAAGCATTTCGTCGCGGTGTCGACGAACGAGCCCGAAGTTTCGCGGTTCGGCATCGACCCGGCAAACATGCTCGGGTTTTGGGATTGGGTCGGTGGCCGATACTCCTTCGACTCCGCGGTCGGGTTCGCGTTGATGGTGGCGATCGGTCCGGAGTACTTCGCCGAGATGCTGCACGGGTTCCGCCTGATCGACGAGCATTTCCAAACGTCGCCCCTCGAGGCCAACGCACCTGTCATCCAAGGGTTACTCAACGTTTGGTACGGCGACTTCTTCGGCGCGCAAAGTCACGCGGTGCTGCCGTACTCGCAACGTCTTGCGCGCTTCCCCGCGTACCTGCAGCAGCTCACGATGGAGTCGAACGGCAAGTCGGTTCGCCTCGACGGCACGCGCGTCGACTACCAGACCGGTGAAATCTTTTGGGGCGAGCCGGGCACGAACGGCCAGCACGCGTTCTACCAGTTGCTGCATCAAGGCACCGTGCTCGTGCCGGCCGATTTCATTGCGTTCGCCGAACCAGCGCATGACATCGGCGAACAGCACGACGTGCTCGTCGCGAACTGCTTCGCGCAATCCGGTGCGCTCGCGTTCGGGCGCACCGCCGCCGAAGTCGCGGCCGAAGGCGTCGAAGCGAGCGTGGTGTCGCACAAAGTGATGCCCGGCAATCGCCCGAGCACGACGATCCTGGCGCCAAAACTCACGCCGTCGACTTTGGGCCAACTCGTCGCCTTCTACGAGCACACCGTCTTCACGCAAGGTGTCGTGTGGGGCATCGATTCGTTCGACCAGTGGGGCGTCGAGCTCGGCAAAGCGATGGCTCGCCGCCTCACGCCGACGCTGACTTCGGTCGCTTCTCCCGATCTCGGCGAGCTCGACAGTTCGACGTCCGGGTTGATCAGGCACTACCGAGGGTTGCGAGCACGTGCTTAGCGGCGTTCGAAAAGCAACTGCTCGACGTTGATGTATCCGCCCGCGAAACCGGCCTCGCAGTACGCCAGGTAGAACTCCCACATGCGTTGGAAGCGTTCGTCGAACCCGAGCGCTTCTACTCGCGGCTTGTTGGCGCGGAAGTTGTCGAGCCAAGCGTGCAGCGTGCGCGCGTAGTGCTGCCCGAAAGCGGTGCACGAAGTGACCGCGAGAGTGGTGTGAGTGCGCACGGTGTCGCTGATGGCCTGCAGCGACGGCAAGATTCCCCCGGGAAAGATGTACTTGTGAATCCACGTGTAGGCGTTTCGCGTGGCGAGGTAACGATCGTGGTCGATGGTGATGGCCTGGATCGCGACCTTGCCGTCTCGCGCCAGCAAGCGGTCGATGGCGGCGAAGTAGTCGGGCCAGTACTTCTCGCCCACCGCTTCGATCATCTCGACGCTCACGACGGCGTCGTAGCTGCCGGTCGCCTCGCGGTAGTCGCGTAGCTGGACGTCGACTCGCCCCTCGAGACCTGCCGTCGCGATGCGTTCGCGCGCCAGCTGTTGTTGTTGACGCGACAGCGTCAGCGTGGTGACCATCGCGCCGCGGCTCGCGGCGCGAATCGCGAGCTCGCCCCATCCGGTGCCGATTTCGAGTACCCGAGCGCCGTTCTCGACCGCGGCGAGGTCGAGGAGCCGGTCGATCTTTCGGCGCTGGGCACCGGCGAGGTTGTCGGACGCACCCCAAATCGCACTCGAATAGGTCATTGTCTCGTCGAGGAACAGCGTGAACATCTCGTTCGACAGGTCGTAGTGTCGTTCGATGTTCGAACGGGCGCCACGCAGGTCGTTTTCTTCGGACGACGGCTGCGGCGCCTGCCACCTCGACCGAAGCCGTTGCAAAGATTTCGGCACTAGCGAGGTGACGCGCCTCGCGAACGGCGTCAAGAACGCCGCGAGATCGTCGCAACGCCAATCGCCGACCATGTACGACTCGCCGAAGCCGACGAGCCCCGCCGAACCCAGACGCCGGTAGAACTGCGCCGGTCGATCCAATTTCATCGTTGGCGCGTTGCCGTCGCCACCGCCGAAGTTATGGCCGTCAGGCAAGGTAACACGCACCGGAAGCCGCGACACCGCGCGCCGGAACAGCATCTTCGCCGCGAGCGCGCGCGACGGCGCGCGCGGCCCTGAGGGCACCTGTTGCCAAGGCCCGAAGGAAGGACGGCGGTTTCCCGCGGCCTGTACGTGAGCCGTCGCGGACATCGCTGGTCTCCTCACAACTTGTCGCCGGATATGCCCGAGGGCCCCGGGTCGGACACCTGATCTCCAGATAGCCGATCGTGGGCCCAGCGCGCAACAAGAAGCGGCGGGTTCGTCGCGACAGCTGTCGCGACGAACCCGCCGCCACAAGAACGGGTGAACTATGCCGAGGAAGCGAGAGGAGCCGGCAACACGACTCTCAGCGGCCGACCGTAGCGTGCTTGCGTGTTGTGGTTCGCTTGGTCGCGGCCTTCTTGGCGGTGCTCTTCCTAGGCGTGCTTTTCTTGGCGGTGGCCTTCTTGGCGGTGGCCTTCTT
>JBDZVM010000044.1:0-30177 GCA_040255675.1 Actinomycetales bacterium
GTCACGTTCGACATCGACGCCAACGGCATCGTGCACGTGTCGGCGAAGGATCTCGGCACCGGCAAGGAACAGTCGATGACCATTACCGGCGGATCCGCTCTGCCGAAGGACGACATCGACCGCATGATGAAAGACGCCGAGGCCCACGCCGAAGAAGACAAGCGGCGGCGCGAAGAGGCCGAGGTGCGCAACCAAGCCGACACCTTGGTCTACCAGACCGAGAAGCTGCTGCGCGAAAACCCCGACAAGGTGCCGGCGGCCGAGAAAGAATCGGTCGAGCAGGCCATTGCCAACCTCAAGAAGGCACTCGAGAGCAACGAGATCGCGTCGATCCGCAGCAACACCGAGGCCCTCGCCGCCGAAGCGCAAAAGCTCGGCACCGCGATGTACTCGCAAGCGCAAGCCGCTGGTGGTAGCGCCGATTCCGACTCGACGTCCGGCGGCACGTCCGCGGGCGGTGAAGACGAGGTCGTCGATGCCGAGATCGTCGACGAGGGAGAGAAGTGAGCGAAGAACACCCTGTCATTCGCGACAAGCGCCGAGTGCACTTCGACCCGAATGTGGGTGCGATCCCCGAGCCTGCGCCAGCAGGCTCGGGGGGCAACACCCAAGACGCCGCGGATTTAAGCCGGCCCGGCGTCGAGTCAGTCGAACTGTCGCAGCTTCGCACGCAGGTAGCGGAGCGGACGGCGGATTTGCAGCGGCTGCAAGCCGAATACGCCAACTACCGCAAGCGCGTCGACCGCGACCGTGAAGCGGTACGCGACTTCGCGGTCGCCGAAGCGCTGGCTGCGCTGCTGCCCGTGCTCGACGACATCGGTCGTGCTCGCGAACACGGCGAGCTCGAAGGCGGCTTCAAGCAAGTCGCCGAGTCTCTCGAGGCCACCGTCGCCAAGCTGGGTTTGACGAAGTTCGGCGAGCCCGGCGACCCGTTCGATCCCGCGCATCAAGAAGCGATGATGCATTCGTATTCGGACGACGTCACCGGCCCGACAGCCGTACAGATTTTCCAGCCCGGTTACGCCTTCGCCGGTCGCGTCGTGCGGCCCGCGCGAGTCGCGGTCGCCGAACCCACCGGCGTCCTGCCAGAAAGCGAGAACACCGATCCCGACGCATCTGCCGCACCGCCTTCCGCGCCGTCCGGTGAACGATCGCCTGACGAGCAATAGCGGAAAGAGGTGCCGGTGAGCACACGCGACTACATCGAAAAGGACTTCTACAAGTCGCTCGGCGTCCCCAAAGACGCGACGGCGGCGGAAATCAAGAAGGCATACCGCAAACTGGCGCGGCAATATCACCCTGACGCGAACAAGGGCGATGCCAAAGCCGAGGAGCGGTTCAAGGAGATTTCCGAGGCGTACGACGTCCTTTCCGACGAGAAACGGCGCAAGGAGTACGACGAAGCTCGCTCGTTGTTCGGGTCGGGCGGGTTTCGAGCGCCCGGCGGCGGCGGAGGCTTCAACTTCGATCTCGGCGACATTTTCAGCGGCGCGCGTACCGGCGCCGGCACCGGCGCGAGCGGCGGGCTGGGCGACATTCTCGGTGGCCTTTTCGGCGGAACACGACGCACCACAACCACACAGCAAGCACGGCGTGGCGCCGACGTCGAAACCGAGGTGACGATCGGATTCGACGACGCTGTCAACGGGGTCACGGTGCCGCTGCGCATGACGAGTCCGCAACCGTGCTCGGCATGTCACGGCACCGGCGCCAAAGCCGGCACCACACCGCGGGTCTGCCCGACGTGCGGTGGCAGCGGGGTCACATCGCGCGGCGCGGGCGGATTCGCGTTCTCCGAACCATGCCGCGATTGCCGCGGTCGCGGCCTCATCGTCGACGACCCGTGCCCGGTGTGTCACGGCAGCGGGCGCGCGATGAGCGAGCGCACGGTGCAAACGCGCATCCCGGCCGGCGTCGACGACGGCCAGCGGATCCGCCTGAAAGGCAAGGGGTCTCCGGGCGAGCGCGGCGGCCCGGCCGGTGATCTAATCGTGCTCGTTCACGTGCGGCCGCACCCGCTGTTCGGCCGCTCAGGGCCGAACCTGACGCTCACCGTACCGGTCACTTTTCCCGAGGCGACGCTCGGCGGCGAGGTGAAAGTGCCGACACTCGACGGAAGATCGGTCACGCTGAAACTACCGGCGGGAACCACGAGCGGACGCGTGCTTCGCGTACGCGGAAAAGGCGCGCAACGACGCGACGGCACCAAGGGCGACCTGCTCGTGACCTTCGAGGTCGCCGTCCCTTCGAAGATTTCCGACAAGGCAAGGGAGGCACTCGAGGCCTACCAGGCAGCCACGGCCGGCGAAAACCCGCGCGCTCACCTGGCAGCCGGAAAGTAGAGACGCCATGTTCGACGACGACGCACCTGTATTCGTGATTTCGGTTGCGGCGCAGCTTTCGGGCCTGCACCCGCAGACACTTCGTGCCTACGACCGGCTCGGCTTGGTGTCGCCCAGCCGTACGGTCGGCGGAGGCCGCAGGTACTCGGCGCGCGACATCGAGCAACTACGCCAAGTGCAAAGACTTTCGCAAGAAGAAGGCATCAATCTCGCGGGCATCAAGCGAATCCTCGACCTTGAAAACCAGGTCGCGGCGCTTCGGCAACACATCGTCGAGATACACGACGAACTCGAAGCCACCCGGGCATTGGTCGTACGCCGAGTGGCCGAAGCGCATGCTTCGCACCGGCGCGATCTCGTGCCGCTTCGCCAGGCCACCATGTACGCCTGGGAGTTCAGCACACGCACCGACATTCCGAACGCACCAGCGGCGCGGCCCGAATAGCGCGCCAACGGCATGAGTGTCGCCGACATCTCGGGGTAGCGAGCCCACGACACCAGACTTCACAAGAGGATCGAGCAGATGGACACCTACAAGCTCACGACAAAGAGCCAAGAGGCAGTCGCCGAGGCGATTCGGCGCGCGGGCGCCGAAGGCCACCCGCACGTCGAGCCGGTGCATCTGCTGCTCGCACTGCTCGGGCAGGCCGACGGCACCACGGTGCCGCTGCTCGAGGCGGTCGGCGCGTCAGCGTCCGGCGTCCGGGCTGAAGCTGAAGAGATCGCCGGTCGATTGCCGCGCGCTTCTGGCGCAACCGTCGCGGCGCCCGGGCTCGATCGGCCGTCCATGCAGGTGCTGACGGCCGCCGCGCAACGCGCATCGGGTTTGGGCGACGAGTACGTTTCCACCGAGCACCTCTTGGTGGGTCTAGCCGCCGAAGGCGGCGAGATCGCGGCGATGTTGCGCCGCCACGGTGCCTCGCCTGACGCGTTGCTCGCCGCGTTCGAGAAGGTGCGCGGGCACCAGCGCGTGACCACACCTGATCCCGAATCGACCTACCAGGCTTTGGAAAAATATGGCGTCGATCTCACCGAGCGCGCCCGTGCCGGCGAACTCGACCCGATCGTCGGGCGCGACACCGAGATTCGCCGCGTCGTGCAAGTGCTCTCGCGCCGCACCAAGAACAACCCGGTGCTGATCGGCGAACCCGGCGTCGGAAAGACCGCCGTGGTCGAAGGACTCGCGCAACGCATCGTGGCCGGCGACGTGCCGGAGTCACTACGCGGCAAGCGCCTGATCGCACTCGACCTCGGCGCGATGATCGCGGGCGCGAAATATCGCGGCGAGTTCGAAGAGCGACTCAAAGCTGTTCTGAACGAAATCAAGCAGTCCGAGGGCCAGATCGTCACCTTCATCGACGAGCTGCACACCGTGGTGGGTGCCGGCGCGGCGGAGGGTGCGATGGACGCCGGCAACATGCTCAAGCCGATGCTGGCGCGCGGCGAATTACGCATGGTCGGGGCGACCACACTCGACGAATACCGTGAAAAGATCGAGAAAGATCCCGCCCTGGAACGCCGGTTCCAGCCGGTGCTCGTCGGCGAACCGTCGGTCGAAGACACCATCGGCATCTTGCGCGGCTTGAAGTCGCGTTACGAGGCGCACCACAAGGTGCAGATCGCCGATGCCGCCCTGGTTGCCGCCGCGACGTTGTCAGACCGCTACATCACCGGGCGGTTCCTGCCCGACAAAGCGATCGACCTCGTCGACGAAGCGGCATCGCGGCTACGCATGGAAATCGACTCGTGGCCAGTCGAAATCGACGAGTTGCGCCGCTTGGTCGACAGGCTGCGTATGGAAGAAATGGCCCTGTCTCATGAGGAAGATGCGGCCAGTGTGGAGCGGCTGTCTCGACTCCGGCTTGAGCTTGCCGACAAACAGGAGCAGCTCAACGGGTTGATTGCCCGATGGGAGAAGGAAAAGTCGGGCCTCAACCGGGTCGGTGAGTTAAAACAACAACTCGACGACATGCGAAGCCAGGCCGAACGCGCCCAGCGCGACGGCGACTTCGAAACCGCGTCGAGGTTGATGTACGCCGAGATCCCAACGCTCGAAACCGAACTGGCACAGGCCGCGCTATCAGCTGATGAATCCGATAGCACCTCCTCGCCGATGGTGAAAGAAGAAGTCGGAGCGGACGACGTCGCCGACGTCGTCTCGTCGTGGACCGGTATTCCCGCCGGACGATTGCTGGAAGGCGAGACCGGCAAGCTGCTGCGCATGGAAGAAGAGATCGGCAAACGGCTGATCGGCCAAAAGCGCGCGGTCACAGCGGTTTCTGACGCCGTCCGCCGAGCTCGTGCCGGTATTTCCGACCCCGATCGCCCGACCGGCTCGTTCTTGTTCCTCGGCCCCACCGGTGTAGGAAAAACCGAGCTCGCCAAGGCACTGGCCGACTTTTTGTTCGACGACGAACGCGCCATCGTGCGCGTCGACATGAGCGAATACTCCGAGAAGCATTCGGTGGCAAGGCTCGTCGGCGCCCCGCCCGGATACGTCGGCTACGAAGAAGGCGGCCAGCTGACAGAGGCGGTTCGGCGTCGTCCGTATTGTGTTGTGTTGCTCGACGAAGTCGAAAAGGCGCACGTCGAGGTGTTCGACATTCTCTTACAGGTATTGGACGACGGCCGGCTGACTGACGGCCAAGGGCGCACGGTCGACTTCCGCAACACGATCCTCATCTTGACGTCGAACTTGGGCTCGGTCTACTTGGTCGACCCGACGCTCGACGAAGACGCGCGCCGCGACGCCGTCATGAGCGTGGTGAGGTCGACGTTCAAGCCAGAATTCTTGAACCGGCTCGACGACATCATCTTGTTCGACGCGTTGGGCAGCGACGAGTTGGCCCAAATCGTCGACCTGCAAATTGCGCGGCTGCAACAGCGGTTGGCCGATCGGCGCATCACTCTCGATGTGTCACCGGCTGCCCGCGAATGGCTATCGCTGACCGGGTACGACCCGCTGTACGGCGCGCGCCCGTTGCGGCGGCTCGTGCAGTCAGCGATCGGCGACCAACTGGCGAAGGCGGTCTTGGCCGGCACTATTCACGATGGCGACACCGCCGTCGTCGACCTGCCGCCGTCGAAGGATTCGCTCGAGGTTCGCCCAGCTGTATCGGCCTAGCCGGTCGTCGACTCTCGCGGAGCGACGCCGACGGCGTAGATCGGCTACGCTACTTAGCCGATTGCATGCGACCTGCCGATCTTTACTGTCCCCTCATCGGCACAATGGGGGCACGATGGCGCGTCGCGTGCGAGCTATCTGGGCTGGGCTGCTTGCGGGTACGGCATTCCTGGCGACAACCGCACTGGCGAGCGGACGCGCGTATGCCGACGTCCCGGTCGACGAGGTGCATTACACCTACCTCGGCGCAACATCGATATCGCTCGACTGGCGCGGTAGCGCGCAAGACGTGCGGTACGGCACGACGTCGTCCTACGGCTCGACCGCCACGGGCAACGCTCCACAATGGACGCCGTGGTCGTCGTCCGGCCCGTTCGAACAGGCGACAATCACCGGGCTGGCGCCCGGCACCACCTACCACTACTCGATCGGTGGCGGACCCGACTACACGTTCAGCACGCCGCCGACGACCTCGTTCCGCTTCGACGCCATCGGGGACGTCGGAGACACGACCCACTTCGGGCACCTCGCCGACACCCTGTCGGCCATCGCGAGCGACCAGCCGTCCTTTGTACTGATGGTCGGCGACCTGACCTACGCCAACGCGACCAACGCGACGCAAGCCGTGGTCGACCAACACTTCGACGACGTCATGGCGTGGAGTACCTCGGCCGCGTACATGCCCGCTTGGGGCAACCACGAGTGGGAAAGCCCGAGCATCGACAACTTGCTGAACTACAAGGGCCGGTTGGAGATGCCAAATGCGCAGGCCTCTCCCGGCTCGCCCGACATCTCCTGTTGCGGCGACGACTGGGGCTGGTTCGACGCGGGCGGCGTCCGGTTCATCTCCTATCCCGAGCCGTACACGTCCGATTCCTGGGCTGACTGGCAGACCCACGCGGATGCCCTCATGGCTGCCGCCCAAGCCGATCCCAGCGTTCACTTCGTCGTCACCTTCGGGCACCGGCCGGCCTACTCGACCGGCTACCACCCTGGCAGCGCAACACTCGCCGCGATCCTCGATGGGCTCGGCGCGACGTACAACAAGTACGTCCTCAACATCAACGGACATTCGCACGACTACGAACGCTTCCAGCCGATCAGCGGCGTGACACATGTGACGGTCGGATCGCCGTCCTCGCTCGAAGGGCCGTGGTCGTCGACGGATTCGCGCACAGCCGCCCGCGCAATGCACCTGGGCCACCTGCGCGTCGACGTTAATTCCACCGGCATGCGGCTGCAGGAGATCTGTGACGACGCCACGTCGAGCGACGACACCGTGTGTCTGCCCGGCACCGTGCTGGACGAGTACACGATCGGGGTGCCGCCGCCAGCCGCACCGGTCACCGCCTATTACGTCGACAACACCTCTCCCACGTGTTCTGACAGCGGCGCGGGTACCGAAGCCCAACCGTTCTGCACAATCACCAAGGCCAGCTCGCGATTGCTCCCCGGCCAGACCATCTACGTCGGCAACGGCACGTACAACGAGACGGTGACGGTGCCCTCTGGGACAGCGAATTCGCCGGTGACCGTCACAGCAAAGACTGATGCCCATCCCGTGGTGGGCGCGGGCCAGGTACACGGCATCTACCTCGCGTCACGAAGTTACGTCACCGTCTCAGGTCTCACGATCACAGGCACATCGAGCGACGGTGTCTATCTGACGACGTGCGGCAACGTCGTGCTCGACAACCTGCATGTGAGTTATTCCGGCCAGCCGACGCCTACTGGCTACGCCAAAGGCGTAAAGCTGGTCGCGACGACGAACAGCACCGTCAGCAACAGCACAGTCGACCACAACACCGATTCGGGAATTTACCTCGCGCAGGGCTCGACCAATGACCTCATCACGCACAACACAACGTTCGCGAACGCCCGCGGATACACCCGCGCGGCGCCCGGAATCGATCTGCGCAGCGGAGGCAATACGATCACGGACAATATCGCACACGACAACGAAGACTCCGGAATCCAGCTCTATACCGGCAGCGACGCCAGCCTCGTAATCGGAAACGTTTCGTACGCCAACGGTGACCACGGCATCGACGACTTCCAAGCCACCGCCGAACGCATCGTCGGCAATACCATCTACCGCAACGCGACGGCGGGCATCAATCTCGAAGGTGGTGCCACCGGCGGCCTCGTAGAGAACAACATCAGCGTCGACAACGGACTCGGCAGTTCGCGCACCGTGGGCAACGTCCGGGTGGATGCCACTTCGCAGTCGGGTACGACAGTCGACTACAACGTCGTGATGCTGCACGCGCCTGGTGCCTATTACGTCTGGGGCACGACGAACTACGCCAGCCTCGCTGCCTTCCGGGCCGGTGCGGCGCAGGAGGCGCACGGCATTCAGGCCGATCCGCGCTGGGCCGCGCCGGACAGCGGAAACTTCCTGCTCACCGCGGGATCTCCTGCCATCGACTCCGCAAATTCGGCGGCAACCGGCGAGCAAGCGGTCGACCTTGCCGGCACGGCACGCTACGACGACCCCGCGACGGTTAATACCGGCGCCGGGCCACGCGGTTACGACGACCGCGGCGCGTACGAGGCTCCGGCAGGCACGACTGATGCCAGCCCGAATGCCGCGCTCAGCGTCACGCCGACGTCCGGAACAGCCCCCCTCACGGTGGTGGCCGACGCCTCCGCGTCGCGTGATCTCGACGCCACGCCGATCGCGACCTACGCGTTCAACTTCGGCGACGGCGCGCCGACGTCAACGCAAAGCAGCCCGACGACGAGCCACCTCTACACCGCCGCGGGCACGTATGTACTGTCGGTCTCCGTCACCGACACGGCCGGCCTGACGTCGACCACCTGGACCCAGATCACGGTCGGCGCGGCCGGAAACCTCATAAGCAACAGCAACTTCGAGACCAATCTCAACGGTTGGGCGCCGGTCGAGGCGTGCACACTCAGCCGCGTGGCGTCGGGCCGCGGCGACGGTTGGGCAGCCGACCTGCTCAACCAGAACGCGCCGAGCGCGGCACAGACCTGCACTCTCAACGACAGCCCGAACTGGGTAACCAAGAGTGTCGCCGGCACCTACACGGCGACCACATGGGTGCGGGCTGACACGGCAGGCGGGCAGTTCAAGCTGCGCATCCGTGAATACGTCGGCTCGACGCTGGTCGGCACGGCAACGACGACGTTGACGCCGACCGGCGACTGGCAGCAGCTGGTCTTGAGTTATCCGGTCGTGAGCCCCGGGTCGTCGATCGACCTGAACGTCTACGAGACCGGGATGGCCGCGGCAAGCAACCTCTTCGTGGACGACGTAACGCTGTCGTCAGGCTGAATCGAGCCACCCCTTCGCCGAGTCGTCATTTTCGGGCCTATTTGGGGCTTGAAAGTGCCCCAACATTGACGGCTCGGCGCGGCGCGACTCCGGCTAGGGTGTCCACAGGCGTCATCCAACGCTTGCACAACCCGCTGGCACAGCGAGTCAGAGAAGGTCCGGCACCCACAGACTTCGGGCATGCGATCCGCGCCCGTCAATGTGTCATTCGCCCAGCCCGTAAGCGTTTCTGCCGCATTGCGCGCCGGCATGACCCGTGACCAACTGCGCTCACGCCAACTACAAACACCTTTCACAGGCGTTCGAATAGGGGTAGCGGCACCAAACGATTTGGTGACGCGGTGCTTGTGCCTGCAGGAGGTTCTCCCATCCGATGCCGTTTTCAGCGGCATGACGGCAGCGGCGTTGCACGGCTGGTGGCTCCCGTTTCGTCCGTCATTCATCGACGTCACTGTTAGTGGCTCGACGCCCCGTGCGCGACGCGCAGGCGTGCGGTGTCACCAGGCCGATATCGCGGTAGATCAGCGCACCTTATGCCATGGTCTAGCCGTTACCGACGCAGTACGCACGCTCGCCGATCTTGCCGCTCAGTACGGCCTGGCCGACCTCGTCGTTATGGCGGATTCCGCTCTGCGGCGTGGCGATTGCGATGTTCAAGCCCTTCTTGGGTTCGCGGAAATAGCGGGTGGTAGGAGAGGAATCCGCACGTTCCGCCGCATGACGAAGCTCTCCGATAACCGCGTTGGCGGATCCTGCATGAGGCCGGCTTCTTGGTCTATCCATACACCGCGCGTGATCTCTTGCTTCGGCCACACCAGGTTCCGCTCGACTACGCCGCCGCCCTCAGCCTCCCGGAGAAATCCTACGATCTCGACAAATGGCTCCGCGAGTTCAAGCGCTCCTCGTTCGCAAGGCGTAGGTGGGTCACTGAGGCGTCATTTTCGGGGCTATTTGGTGCTTGAAAGTGCCCCAAAATTGACGACTCGGTGAAGAAGACCGTCACTCGAGATCGCGGAGGTAAGGAGGATTGGCGCCTTCGCGAGTGCACGCGATCGCCGAGGCCCGCACGGCGAACTGCAACGCGCCTTCAAGCTCGGACGGCGTCAGCTTGGTGAGTCTCTCGACGTCGAGAGCCTCGGCGGCGTCGAGGGCATGCAGCAGCGCAGCAGTAAAGGTGTCGCCCGCTGCAATGGTGTCGACGACGTCGACCGAAAGTCCTGGTATCCGAACTGTGTCGCCGCCAGATGTGCGTGCCACGGCACCATCGCCGCCGAGCGTAAACACCACAACCGCGGGCCCACGAGTGGCCCAATCGGCCAACACGTTTTCACAGGAACGATCGGGGTAGAGCCACGCTACATCGTCAACGCTTGCCTTCACGATATGCGCCGACGACAGCCATCGCTCGACACTCGAACGATACTGCGCGACATCAGGGCACATGACGGGTCGCACGTTCGGGTCGATCGAGATAACACGCTTCGATCTCTCGCGCGCCAGCAAGGTTTCGAGCACCGGCGCACCGATCAACGCCATCGACCCGGCGTGAATCGCCTTTACGTCAGAAGGAAGGGACGTCGGCAACTCGTCGGGGCGCCAACCCCAGTCGGCTGTACCGTGAATATGAAAGGTGTAACGCGCAACGCCCAACTCGTCGACCGACACGATCGCCAAAGTTGTGGGTTCGGACGCATCGACGATGTATCGCAAACCGACGCCGTTCGCGGAGAGCCACGAGCGCAGCTGCGCACCGAATGCATCACCCGAAATACGCGCCAGCATCGATGTCGGTGTCGACAGACGGGCTAACGCAACCGCCGTATTAGCCGGACTTCCGCCCGGTAGAGCCCGCCATGAATCACCACCGGCAGGAACGAGATCGATAAGTGCCTCGCCACAAACGACGATCAACGCAGCGCGCCCAGTCTCGTAACGGCCTCGGATAAAACTTCGTCGCGCTTGCAGAACGCGAACCGCACCAGCGGTCGACCGATCTCGACGTTGTCGTAGAACACCGAATGCGGGATCGCGACAACGCCCGCCACATGTGGGAGCTTGCGGCAAAACTCGAGACCGTCGGAAAACCCAAGCGGCCTGATGTCGGCAGTCACGAAATATGTGCCCGCGGGCGTGAACACATCGAAGCCAACCGAAGCGAGGCCTGTGCTCAACAGATCACGCTTTCTGCGCATGTCGGCCTGGAGCGTCGAGAAATATACGTCATCGAGCAACAACCCGTGCGCGATCGCCGGCTGCATCGGCGCCGCATTCACGTACGTCATGAACTGCTTAGTCGTGCGGACGGCGGTCACCAACGACTCTGGTCCGGTGACCCAGCCGATTTTCCAGCCAGTCAAAGCAAAAGTCTTACCAGCCGACGAGATCGACACCGTGCGCGAGGCCATGCCGGGCAGGCTGGCGATCGGAATATGCTCGCCGTCATAGACGAGATGCTCGTACACCTCGTCGGTCACCACGATCAGGTCGTTCGAAATAGCGACGTCGGCAATCGCTGCGAGCTCGTCGCGGCGCAGCACCGTGCCGGTCGGATTATGCGGCGAGTTCAACAGAATAAGCTTGGTGCGTGAGGTGACGGCGGCGCGCAGCCGGTCGACGTCCAATCGAAAATCGGGTGCCCGCAACGTCACCGGCACGGCGACACCGCCGGCCATAGCGATCGATGCGGTGTAGGAGTCGTAATAGGGCTCGAGGGCAATCACTTCGTCACCGCGATCGACGAGTGCGAGCATTGCGGCGGTGACAGCCTCGGTGGCGCCCGCGGTAACCATCACTTCGGTGTCAGCGTCGAGCTGAATGCCGTAGAACCGCTTTTGGTGGTCGACGATCGCCGACCGCAGCTCGGGAACCCCGATGCCCGGCGGGTACTGGTTGCGCCCGGCCCAGATTGCGTCGACAGCGATCTGCTTGATGGAGTCAGGCCCGTCGACGTCCGGAAAACCCTGACCGAGGTTGATCGAGTCGGTCGCGACGGCGAGCGCTGACATCTCTGCAAAGATGGTCGTACCGAGGCCTTGTAGGCGCGGCACCAGTGGGTTTCGAGGCACGGGCGTAAGCGTAGTCCGGCTAGGTCAGGCGTGCGGCAGCAACGGCGGGCATTTCTGGCCGATGTTCGGCGCGAGCAGCTCGAAGTGCCAAGTCTCGTTAGCGTACTTGCGGCACAAGCCGAAGCGCACGTCGTTCGTCTCCAGCCACGCGATACCGGCCGCCGGTTCGACATCGACGGCGCGCCCGCTGACATGGTCGGATTCGTCGGGCGGCAATACCCAGGCGCGCGCGGCCTGCGCGCTGCCGTACTTCACGATCGCCTGCTGGTACAGCTGTTCTTGATGTTGCGGCGTGCGATATCCCGAGTTGACGTCGAGCTGCACGCCGTCGGCACGGGCGGCGTAGATTGCGGCCAAAATCGCGTGCCGCAACGCCGGATCGAGATTGCGGACGTCGCCCGGCCCAGCTTCCGACAGCGGTACTTCAGGCAACCGGCTGTGCTGCGGCGTGTTCAGAGGCGTCTGCGGTGACGGCGCCACGACCGCCGATGGTGTTGCCGAACTAAGGTTCGAATGTTCGGGTGCTACCTGTTCGGTGCCCCGGGTGAACGAAGCGCGCTCCACCGCAAAAACCACAGCAAGCAGGACGACGAAGAGCAGTGCCATGAGCGTCGTCCGACTTGATGATCGCCGGCGCCGCACTGGGCTGGCGGCGGAGCGCCGTGTCATGCCGCCCGCCGACGCAACGGGAGGTGTGAATGCGTGAACAGCCAGGCGAACGCCGCCCCGAGCAACGGTGCTCCCAAAATCACGGTGAGCAAAGCAGGCCACGGAAATACCAACGGGTAGCCGGGATCACGGCCGATCGAGTGCGAATGCAACACGGCAGCTGCTGGGATCAGCCCCGCTAACGTGCCTGCGACAACGCCGATGAACGCCAAAACGGCCGACTGCGTCGCGGCGAGCCGACGGCGCACGCCCGGCGGGGCTCCCACGGCAGCGAGCGTCGCGTGATCGGCGCGGCCGTCGGCGATGGCGAGCCCCGTCGCGACACCCGATGCGCCGACGATGACGAAGGCCGCAAACGCGATAAGCGCGAGTTTGAGCCCGGCCTGCGGATCGTGGTAGCCCCGTTCGATCCCGAGACCGAAGCCACCGGCCCGTTGCGCCGCGGTGCGCGCAAGGTCTTCAGTGTGCTTGTTCGGCAGCGTCGTCGTACTCGCGACGACGGCAACGGGTGCAACACTCAGTCCCAGTCGCGACGCGGCTTGCGGCGAAAGTAGCAGCGCGGGTGTGCGGTTGCCGCGTGGCGGCGCGACAGCGGCGGGCACCGTGACCGTCACGCTTGGGCTGACGTGCGTCGAGGGCACGCTTCCATCTGGCGACATGTTGAGTTTCCGGAGTTCCAGCGTCGTCTTTCCATCGATCACCTGTGCCGGATCGAAAACGACCGCTCCGCCTTCGCGCAGCATTTCCTCTGCCTTCGGCGCGTGATATCCGATCGCGGCGGTCAGCAATTGCGGGCCGCCAACGAGAACATCGCCTGTTTGCAGGCCGCCGCCCACGAGGCACGCGTGATGAGCATGCATACACGCCGGTTGCGCAACTCGCACCTCGGTGCAAGTGTTTTCGAGCCCGCAGCCACCCGCACCGTTAACCACAGCCGCGTCTTTCACGGGCAACGAATCACGAAGTGCCTGCACGACCGCATCGGCCTGCGCCGAGGTCGGGTCCGCACCGTGTGATGCAAGCTTCACCAAGGCTGTTCCGATGGGCGTCGACGGAACATAAGTCGCGCGGTTGTGCGCGGCCGTTCCGGCCAAGAAGATGAGGACGCCGACGCAGCCGGCGGCAGCCGCGAGAATCGCGGCCGCGGCCGGGGCAGAGCGACCTCGATTGCGGGCGGCGTCACGTAACGCCAGCCGAACGCAGCCTCGGAAGAGTGGCGCGGCACGACCAGCGGCACCGACCAAAATGGGCGTGCACATTACTAACCCAAGCTCGGCGAACGCTGACCCAAAGAGAATGAACGTCGCGCGCCGAGCTTGTATCGCGCCCAAAGAAGCAATGCCGACACCGACGCCAAAAGCCAGCAGCCCGAATAGCGGCAGCAAGCGCGACGACCGGACCGTACCTCGCCGTCCGGACAATGCGGCGACAACGTCTTGCCGACTCGCCGACCTCGCAGGAAACATCGCGGCGAGCAGGCCGGTGGCGACGCCGACCAGTACGATGCCGGCTAGGTCCAGGAGGTGTAGATGAAGCCCACCGAAAATTTCGCCCATGTGGGCCGCGAGGAAACCCCTGACCCCGGCGCCCGCGGCGATTCCTAGACCAACACCGAGCACACCGCCGGTCACACCGAGCACCACTCCCTGCGCCAAGACCGTGCGCCGCATATCGATGCGATCACCGCCGACGGCAGCGAGAATCGCGAGTTCTCGTCGCTGGCGACGGGCACCGACCGCGAACGCCGGTCCGGCGAGCAGCACGATTTCGAGCAACGCCATCCCAGCCGCGACCGCGAGCCCGGTCGCGGTTTGTGCCGAGAGCATCGTTTGTTCGAAGGATCGGAATGATACCTGTGACGAGGGTGGCGGATGCAGGTAGACGTAACGCGAATGCACCAAGAAGCCAAGTGAATTCAATCGCAGCACGTCACTCCACCGAATTGGGGACGGAGTCTTCACCAGGTAGGTGGCGGCTGCGTCGAGCGGTACGCCTGACGAACTTCGAGCAAGCGCCGGATCAAGTGCGCTGCCGAGTGGCGCAACCGCTTGGTCGGTCAGTGCGTTCAGCGGCACGCTGAAAATGCCGACGACCGTTAGCGCCTGGTAGGGCTGAAAGCTCGAGACGCGGTCACCAAGGTGAACGCCCAACCGACGAGCGAGCGAGGCTGTGAGCTCGATTTCGTCGGCAGCTACAGCGGCTCGGCCCGCGATCGTACGAAACTTTCCAGCGACAACCGGATCATTCGCATCAGCAATCGTCACGTTGACCGACGTAGTCGGCGCGGTGTGGTCGGACGCCGATTGCAGCATCGTCCAGGTGTCACGCATCTCGAGTACGCGGCTACCTGCCGGGAGTAACGCTTTTAGGGCAGTAGCAGCATCAGTGCGATCACCGAAATTCGTACCGCTCGCACCCTCGACGCTCGCGCCAATGCCGTCAGGCGTCTGCTCGACGCGGCCACCGAGATAATTCACCTGCGCGTCGGCCACGGTGCCGAGGTCGCGCTGCGCCTTCTCCCCTGCAGTGAGCTGATGGCTTCGCAGGACAACGTCGGACGCCGCCACACCGATCACTGGCAGCGCGATCATGGCAACCACAAGCAGGCTGCGGCCCGGATGTGTGAGCGCATCGCGCCGGGCCAACCGTAAGCACGCGCGCCACCCCGACATCCATCGCGAATTCATCGAGCCGAGCCGTTTTCCAGCAGCGACTCAGGCACGTCTATCGGACCGGTCTGGTCGATCATCACGCCGTCTCTCAAGAACACGACGCGATCGGCCCACGAGGCATGCCGCGCTTCGTGCGTCACCAAAACACCGGCGGCGCCTGCGTCGCAGCGTGAGCGCAATAGTCGCAGCACCGATTCACCAGTTTCCGAATCGAGCGCCCCGGTCGGTTCGTCGGCCAGTAATAATCGCCGCTCTCCGACCAATGCACGAGCAATCGCCACTCGTTGCTGCTGACCACCCGACATGTCGTCGGGAAAACGATCGGCCAGCTCAGCAACGTCGACCTCGGCTAACGCCTGCATCGCCGCCGTCCGGGCACGCCGCACGCCGACGCCATCGAGTTCGAGCGGCAGCGACACGTTTTCAACGGCCGTGAGCGCCGGAATCAGGTTGAAGTCTTGAAATACATACCCCGCGGTGCGACGTCGAATAGCGGCGACGTCACGTCTCGACAACGTCGAGAGTTCGATGCCCCCGACTCGCACCGAACCCGACGACGGCCGGTCGAGTCCACCGGCCAAGTTCAAAAGCGTCGACTTCCCAGACCCACTCGGCCCCATCACTGCTACAAGTTCCCCCGCGCAAACCGAGAGCGAGACATCGCGAAGGGCATGAACCGCGGTGGCACCGTGTCCGTGCGAACGGCTTACCTGTTCGAGCACCAAGACGAGTTCACGGGATTTCATGTGCGTACCGGCCTGCTCTTCGAAGCGGACGGCATGCCGGCCGCTTCGCGGCGTCCCATTTGCGAAGCGGACAAGCCCCCTTCGCGGCGTCCCATTTGCGAAGCGGACAAGCCCCCTTCGCGATGTCCGCCCTCTTGCTCTCGAGCGAGGCGCCCTTCGCAATGGTCGAGCCAGCGAATTTCGGCTTCTGCTTGAAAAATCAGCCCTTCGAGCACGAGTTGCCAGGCGAGGTCTGAGTCTGGGTGACGCACTTTCAGCCGGGTGTATTCCTGCAGCGCCCGCATCGAGTCGCTGCGCTGCGTCTGAACCAAAGACCGGACGTCGACACCTGGCGCCGTGACCGCGAGTGCCAGTTTGATAGCCAGTTCGTCGCGCGGACGCTGCTCACGCTTGACCGGTGTACGCCACCACGCTTCGAGGTCGGCACGGCCGGCCTCGGTCAGTCGGTACAGAGCGTGGCCTTCGTCGTCGGCTCCGGCGGATTCGACAAGCCCGTCGCGTTCGAGGCGGGCCATTGTCGTGTACACCTGGCCGACGTTGAGCGGCCAGGTAGCGGCGGTTCGCCGCTCGAATTCCGAACGCAGCTGGTTGCCGTAACGCGGAGCTTCAGCGAGCAGGGCGAGCAACCCGTATCTGATGGACATACCGAGTATGTATACCCAGTATGGTCACTCCGGTCAACCACCCGAGGACAGGCGTTACCACCCGAGGACAGACCAGGAAGCCTGTCCTCGGGGGTCGTGACCACGTTTACGTGATCACGACGCAGCGAGGCGCGTGGCAGGCTAAGCGACATGACGACTGCTCTCGTGACCGGCGCCAGTTCGGGCATCGGTGCTGCCTTCGCCGACCGACTCGCCCAACTCGGCTACCACCTCGTGCTCGTCGCGCGCGACACGGATCGTCTCGAAGACAAGGCAACCCGATTGCGCGAGCAGTGGCACGTCGACGTCGAAGTCTTGCCTGCCGACCTCAGCATCGAGCACGACTGCGCCACCGTCGAAGCCAGGCTTTGCGACGCGAGTCGCCCGGTCGACATGCTCGTCAACAACGCCGGCTTCAGCCTTGGCAAAAGCGTTGTCGTTTCGGACGTCGACGACGAAGAGCGCATGCTGCGCGTACTAATCCGAGCGCCCATGCGCTTGACGAAAGCCGCGCTGCCCGGAATGCTCGCGCGACACCGTGGCTCGATCATTACCGTGTCGAGCGTTGCGGGCCTCATTCCTTACGACAGTTACGGCGCTGCGAAAGCGTGGGCACTGTATTTCAGCGAGGCGGTGAGCCTGCACACTGAAGGCACCGGTGTGCAAGCTATTGCGCTGTGCCCGGGCCTTGTGCACACCGAGTTTCATCAACGCGCCAAGATTGACCTCACCGGCGTCCCGGAACTCATGTGGGTCGACATCAATCGCGTCGTCGACGAATGTCTGCGTGATTTGGGGCGCGGCAAGACGGTCTGCATTCCGAGTCGCCGGTATCGCGTTCTCGTTGCAATCGGACGACGATTGCCCGGCCAGTTCGCGGCGCGCATTGCCCGCCAGCGTGGGCTGCGGCACCCCAAGCGCCCGTCGGCGGCCGCCGAGTGAAGATTTTTGGACGGGTGCACACCGTGCCTTGTCATCGACTCGTGCGAGGAGCAGACTCGTTGCGTCTGAATCGTCGAGTTCGGTAGCCACCGGCTCGGCGGCGGACGAAACAACTCGGGGGAGGTCTCAGATGACCCAAATGGCAGTCGCAATCATGCCGATCGCGAATGTGGGCGCTTGGCAAGTTTTCCTCGACGAAATCTCAACAGGTGCACGAAGCGATGCCCACCGCGCGTTCTTACGCCGCGGCGGGGTCCGAACGGAGACCATCTTCCATCAACAGACGCCGATGGGAGACTTCATGGTGCTGGTGTGGGACGGCGTCGACCCTGACCAACTGGCCGGGCATTTCAGCAGCATGCTGAAAAACCCCACCAGTGACCACGAGCGGTACTTGCGCGACTACGTGATCCCGAAGCTGCATGGCATCGACACCGCCCAGCCGCCGCCTCCTCCGGCGCGGCAGGTCGGCGTCATCACCACGTAGACCGCGCATGCCAGCGGGGAGGCCGCGCAAACAGCCGAGAGGCAGCGCTGGCAGCCACCCTCGCACCACAAGAATCCCTACTCCTGGAGCATCCGATGCCTGCTTTGCTCATCGTCCATGACGTCGATGACGTCGACCATTGGCTGAAGTCACCCAAGCGGGAAGAGCTGATGGGTCCCCGAGGGTTCACGGTTCGTACGTTCATCGACCCCACCGAGTCCAGCCGCGTTGGCCTGATCGTCGAGGGCGCAACTCTCGAGGATTTCCAGGAACTCCTAAAGTCGGATGCGGCCGCAGACGCCATGAAGTACGACGGTGTACGCGCCGACACCATCCGGGTGCTCGAGGAACGCTAAGACCGTAACGGCTAACCGCCACCGGCGGCGTCGGCTACAGGCGCTCGATCAACTCGAGTAGCGCGGTTGCGACACCGCTCGGGTTTTCGACCCACGCCAGCGACGCCTCATCGTCGTCTGCCGCGGAACCGACCTCGACCACCGGCCAACCCCGCGCGCGAACGCGCCGCGCGGGCGCGCCTCGATGTGCCGACGTGCGAAGGTAACCGCATGGCGCGTCGGGCCAGTCTTCACCAGTAGGCAGCGGTTCGTCGAAAAAAGCCCGATCTCGGGACCGGACGCCGACCCCGCCCGGCCCGCGATCCGGATAACCGGCTCCGGTGGCGAGCACCGCCTCGAGCACGACCGCCCGGCCGTCGGTGTCGCGACGCAGCAGATCGAGGCGGCTCGGCCGACCCGGCCCCGGCAAGTCGGCGTCGACGAACACGTACGCCCCGACCCGGTGGCCGGCGTCACGTAAGGCGCGCCCGATCGCCGGCACCAACGGACCCGCGGCGTCGTGCGCCACCAGCACCAACGGCACCCGTGGCGAAGCCGCCCGAGCCGCGAGCACGACCGCGGTCACGTAACGCTGACCGAACGGCGGCTGGTCGTCGTCCGTTACGACGACGTCGAGGACCTCGATCGACGGGTCTGCCGCTTCGAGCGCGTCGGGTAATTCCGCCCACGATCCGGGCGCGAGGACCGGGCTGGCGAGCAAGACGAGGGTGCCAGGAATCACGCCCCTAACCTTGCCACTAGGCTCGCTAGCCATGAGCGAGCGCATGAGCGATCGGGACTTTCTCCTCACCGAAATCACGACCAAGGCGGTCGTGCACGGCAAAGTCATCTTGAGTTCGGGGCGTGAAGCCGATTACTACGTCGACCTTCGCCGCGTCACGCTCGACGCCACCGCTGCCCCGCTCGTCGGCGCCGTCATGCTCGACCTCACCGCCGACCTTTCCTTCGACGCCGTCGGCGGTTTGACGTTAGGTGCCGATCCGGTCGCCACGGCGATGCTGCACGTCGCGGCCGCGCGCGGTCGAAAACTCGACGCGTTCGTCGTCCGTAAAGAAGGCAAAGCGCACGGTTTGCAAAAAAGGATCGAGGGGCCCGACGTCGCGGGTCGTCGCGTACTCGCCGTCGAAGACACGTCGACGACGGGCGGCTCGGTGCTGACTGCCGTCGAAGCGTTACGCGAGGCCGGTGCTGAGGTCGTGGCGGTCGCCGTCATCGTCGAGCGCGGCGCGGCCGAAGCTATCGCTCGCGCCGGCCTCGAATATCGAGCCGCGTATTCACTTGCTGATCTCGGCCTCTCGTAGCGCCGGGTCGGCGCAGCCGTGATCGACAGCCGGCTGCGCGATGTGCCGCACAGGCATCCCCCTGTCGATCGTGACGTACGAAATTCCGCCGCCGACGATGCACAGCAAGCCTGAAATCAACATGGCTCGACTAAAGCCGGGCCCGAGCCCGAACGCGCCGTATTCGATGCCTGCCGCCGCCGGTAGAACCGCGACCGCGAGTAACCCGGCGAACCGTGCGACCGCGTTGTTCACACCCGACGCGACTCCTATTTGCTCTTCCCTGACTGAAGCCAAAACCGTCGAGGTCAGCGGAGTTACCGTCACCGCGAGTCCTATCCCGAAAACCACGGTGGCAGGAAGCACGGTGTCGACGTAGCCGCGACCTGGGATAACTCGGGCCAGCAGCCCGACACCGATTCCGGCGGCGATCGGGCCGATAGTCATCGGCCATCTCGGACGACGCGCCAGCGCGCCCATGCGTGGCGACAGCACCAGCATGATGATCGTGACCGGTAGTGTCGCGGCGCCCGCTTCAAGGGCCGAGTAGCCCATCGATTGCTGAAGTTGCAGCGCGAGCAGAAAGAACGCGCCGCCCAGCGCCGCGTAAACCGCGAATGTCGTCAGATTCGCTCCGCTGAACTGCGCCGAACGGAAGATACCGAGCGGCAGCATCGGCATCGGATGCCGCGCCTCGAGGGCGAAAAACGCTATGAGGCAAGCGGCGCCGGTTATGGCAGCCGCCACGTTCGCGCTCGTCGCCCCGGCCGACGGCATCTCGATGAGCGCGTAGATGACGCCGCTTAGCCCGAGCGTAACGAGCAGCGCGCCGAGCCAGTCGAGCGTGCGGGCGATAGCTCCGGCATTTTCTGGCAGACGGCGGACGGCGATGACGATGGCCGCCGCCGCCAACGGAATATTGATGAAAAATACCAGCCGCCACGACACGGCGTCGACGAACCAGCCACCGACGAACGGCCCCAACGCCGTCGAAACACCCGACAACCCCGCCCACGCTCCGACCGCACGGCCTCGATCCTCGGGCACAATCGACGCGTCGAGCAGCGCGAGACTTCCGGGCACGAGCAGCGCACCAAAAACGCCTTGTGCGATACGGGCAATCACCAGTTCGGACGCCGATTGGGCGACCCCGCACAGCGCCGACACAACAGCGAAGCCGACCAGCCCCAGCACGAAGATTCGACGTCGTCCGTATCTGTCGCCGAGCGCTCCGCCGAGAAGCAGCAACGCGCTCAACGTCAGCAGATAGCCATCGACCACCCATTGCTGCGCGGTAAGGCCACCGCCGAGGTCACGGCGAATGGCAGGCAACGCGATGTTGACGACTGTGCTGTCGAGGAACGCGATGCCGGATCCGAGGGCGGTCGCGGCGACCAGCCAGCGGCCGCGCGCAGATGCCAGCGGGATACCTTCGGCCGTCGGGTTGCTGACTGTCACTTAGCCGATCCGACCACGGATGGTCTCAGGTCGCAAGAACCGTCGTCACGGAGTGAACCTTGCCCGGGCTTTCAGAGCCGCCTGGGTTCGATCGGAAACCTGGAGCTTGTCGAGGATGCGCGACACATAGTTCTGCACCGTCTTCACCGTGACGCCTAGCGTTCTGGCAATCTGCGCGTTGCTCGAGCCTTCGGCGAGCAGCGAGAGCACCGCGCGTTCGCGTTCGGTGAGTCCTTCGACATTGTCGGTCGCCTTTCTGAGCGGAGCCGACGTCAAGGCGAGCATTTGCGCCGCGACACCCGAGCCGAACACCGCGCCACCGGTGACGACGGTGCGGACCGCAGCCACGATTTCCTCGCCCATCGCCCCTTTGAGCACGTAACCACGGGCGCCGGCCCGCAACGCGGCGACGACCGTGTCGTCGTCATCAACCATCGTGACCACAAGCACTTTCGGCGAATTAGGCAAGGCCGCAATCTGAGCTGTCGCGTCGATACCCGACATCGACGGCAAGTTCAAATCCATCAGGACGACGTCAATGCCCCCCGCCTTGGCGGCCTCGAGCGCCGCCTCACCATCGCCGACCGAACCAATAACCTCGAAGTCGTCGACAGATTTCAGCAACGCCGACAGGCCATCTCGAAAGACCGGATGGTCGTCGACGACGAGGATTTTCGTGGTCATGTCGGCACCGCCCGCACCGACGTACGCGGGGCCAGGCGGGCGTTCGGCGGGAGCGGAAGCTCGACGACGACGGTGGTGCCGCCGTTGGAGGTCACCCGCATCCGGCCGCGAAGCTCTTCGGCGCGCTCGCGCATTGTCTGCAGGCCGTTGCCCACCGCGCCTTGCGAAACGTGGACGCCACGGCCATCGTCGCCCACCGTCACAAGAAGCAGGCCGTCGTGCGCGGCGATGCTGACCTGGCACGCCGTCGCTCCGGCATGACGGACGACGTTAGTCACAGCCTCTGTCACGATGCGAAACGCCGCCACCTCGATTGCGGCAGAAAGCGGTGGTAGCTCCCCGACGTCCAGATCGACCACCGTCGTAGTACCGGCCGTTAGTCGCTCGAGCACCTGAGCCAGGGCGCCTTCCAAGCCGAGTTCATCGAGCACCGGCGGTCGTAGCCCCTCGACGACGCGCCGAACCTCGGCGACGGTGCCGCGCAATTCTCCACGCAGTGCGTCGATTTCCGCGCGGACGACAGCGTCGTCGGCAACCCTGGTAGCAAGAAGGTCGAGCCGGAGGAGATGCCCGGCGAGGGCAGGTCCGAGTCCGTCGTGCAAATCGCGACGCAACCGCCGCCGTTCTTCCTCACGCGCCAGCACCTGATGCTCCAACGCACGTTGCAAATCAAGGGTGAGCTGGTGAGCATGCAAAACGCCGCCGAGATGACCGGCCAAATCATCGAGCAATTGCCGATCGCGCGCCCGCAGAGGGTTCATCGGCTGCCGGTAGCGCAGCGTGCCGACCAGCTTTCCGAACGCCGACAACGGATGTTCGATCGCGCCCGCATTCGGCTCGCCGGCCGTCACCTGCCCGCCTACATCGGTGATGGCGACGTCGTCCAGGCCTAGACCTCGCAACTCGGTCACGACGTCGGCGAGCAACCGGTCGACGTCCGCCGTCGCTTCGAGTCGTTGGCCCAAAGCCGCGAGCACGTCGTAAGGTTCGTCCCAGCGACCGTATGTGAGTCGATTGACGCCGCGCTGAAGCAAATCTCGCAGCGGCGCGAACGACACCGCGATGACGGCAGCGGCAACCCAAGCCAGCCAGGCCGCCTTATGCGTGCCGAATTCACTTCCGAGGCCGACGATGACCAGCGCATAAAGGCCGGCGACGACGGCCGACAGCGTCACCCACACCAACGTGCGGTTGGTGGCCGTACGTAAGTCGTAAAGACCGCGCGATAGTACGGCGAAGCCGATGGCGAACGGCAGCGGAATCGCGGTGACTTGGAAAATCCAGCTGCCCGCGTCACTCCAAATCCCGATCGGCGCCGCAATGACAGGCAGCACGGCCGCCCCCAAGAACAGCTTCAATTGTTGGCGCCGCAGTGCATCTCCACCGCGCCACCGCGCGCGCAACTGGAACAGCACGCCAATGGTCGCGACAACGCTCACGGGAACATGACCGAGAAAGGCGGCCGCGCTGACGAGATCCCATGGGTGCGGCGGAGCGAGCGGGTTAGTCCAATCACCAGCGTTTCCCAGGTCGCCCTGCTTGTCGGTCAGCGGGTCGATGACTGAGCAAATCATGATGACGACGAGGAGCCGCGACAGCCAACGCCATCGCGGCCCGGCCAGCCGACCGTCGGGAAAATACGTCGGGACGGCGAGCGTCACGAGATACCAGCCGATCGAACGCACCGCCGCGCCGCCGATAGCGAAGGTGGAGACGCCCACGACACTGCCGGGATCGGCGACGAGACCGTGATGGGCGATGTCGGTGCCTGCGTTGCCGAGGGCCCACGTCGCCCCGGCCGCGAGCATCAGCCAGCCGATCCGGTTATCTGGCCGAGCACCGGTGACCACCGCCCCGACAATCACGAAGGCGAGCACCACCGCGGCGTTGAACGCCACGTCTATCGGCGACTCGCGATCGGCGGCAGCGACCCACAACGAGCCGCTAATCCCGGCCAGCGTGGCAGCGACGGCCACGGCGATCACCGCGACCGTCACGGGCCGACGCGGCTGCCTCATGCCGGTCATCGTCTCGCGCGGCGAGGCAAGCCGCAGCAAAATCACGGCGCGACTGTCACGGGGTTTTCGGCGGCCGCGCCTGCCGACGCGCGCGCCCGACGCAACGCCACGACCCCGAACACGATCAGCCAGGCGTACCAGAGGATCACCTGCGGCTCGCCGGCCCGAATCGCCGGGACGCCGGCGATGCAGACCACTCCGGCGAGATAGCCGCTGATCACGAACCAGCGCGGAAGCAGGCCCGTCGCCTGCCCGGCCGCTGACGCGGCTAACACATACACACCCGCCGCGGCGCCCGACAGCGCGAAGCCAAAGTTGCCGACGTCGGCAAGCGCGGTGGCGGTTGAAAGCGGAACACCGTGGTGCCCGGCGTACAAAGCGCCGGCCCCCGCGGCACCGACCGCAAAGAGGGTGGTCACGTACATCACCGCGGCACCCGTCATACACGACGACAGCCACCCGCTGACCTCACCGTCACCCCGCAGTAAGCGCGCGATCAACAACGCGGCGACGAGGAAGACGAGACTGGCGACGAGTACGCCATAGGCTCCCGCATAGCCCGTTGCCATCGAGGAGGTTACGAGCGCCTTCGTCGCGTCGTCCGGCTTACTGCCGATACCAGCCACTGCCGACGTGTAGGCCGGCGACACCGCGAACGTGACGACAACGTACAGGATTGTCAACCAGCCGGCGGTGACCCACAGCCTTCGTTTCAGAGTGTTCATCACGGACCCTCGCTTTCTGTGCGGATTCGTAGCACTCGCCACAGTGCGGCCGACGATTTCCCAGCGGCAAGAGCGGCCGTGACGGATCAGCTGGGACTCCGTCCCGTCGTCGGCTGGGATTCTTTCCCGGCGTCGCTGGTGGTCGCTGCTCTTCCGGCTAGGTAGTCCCTTCCTATTACATGTCATCGCAGGCGAACGACGCCGATTCACACTCGGCCGATCTCACCCGACCAATTCACAAGGAGGGGACTCCACATGTTCCGTGGCACCAAGCTAATTCCGGCTCTCGCCGGCGCCGCACTCGGCATTGGACTGCTCGGCACGTCGCCCGCGTATGCCTCGCCCGGCAACACGCAACAAACGATCCAGGAGTCGTCGGACGCGGCAGGCGCCGTATTCACGTGCGGATCGAATACCATTATGGTCACCGGCGGAACCACAGATTTCGTCATGCATTCCGGGCTCGACGCCACTGGCGTATTCCATTTCACCGGCACGATCACGGTCCACGACATCACGGCTGAAGACGCCGACGGCAACCAGTACACGATCACAGGCGCAAGCTGGTTTGGCGGGAAAGGCACCGAAGACCAGCAGCAAATCTTCACTGACACCGAGCATTTCGTCATTCGCGGCGCGGACGGCGGCGTCTACGGTCACGCGCAAATCGTCGAACATTTCACTGCCGATGGCAGCTCGTTCGTCGCCGATATCGGGAGCTGCGAACCGCCTGCTGACGACGAGGGCTGAATCTCTTACCCGTCTCTGGGCTGGGGCCTTGAACCGCGTAACCCCCGATGCAAAGCGTGCACGGCGTGCATCGGGGGTTACGCCCTCTTCACGTGATCGGCCCAGCGGTCTGGCGCGGCTAGCCACCAGCGGTGTGGTAGTGACGAAGGCTGTAGCTCCAGACTCGACGGGCAACCACGAACAGGAGCAAGCCGGCAAGCGGCGACCAATGCACGATCCACGACATCGCACCGTGGCGGGGCGCGATGCCGAGCACTACTTCGACCGGAAAATACGCGACGAACGCAAGCGGCAGCAGGAAGGTGAACAGACCCTGCACGACTTTCGGCACGATCGACAACGGGTAGTTGCCGAACGTCGACATGAGCTCGTCGACCCAAGAACCGAGCACTCGCGAGCCGGGCGAACGCAGCAAGAGGCAGGTCAGCACTAGCTGCAGCGCGCCTTCAAGCAACACTCCACCGATCACGGCGGCGGCCACGTACAGCCCGAGCGCGAAACTCCAACGGACGTCGACGAGCGCGACCGCGAAGCCAAGGGTCGACGCCCCGACCGCGATATCACCGAGCGCATTGACGTTGAACTGGCTGACCAAGACCTGGGTGAAGACAGGTAAGGGGCGCAAGAAGTAGCCGTCGACGCGGCCTTCGTCGACGAGTCGGGGCAACCAGTTCATATTGGAGAAGACGAGCACGTAGAGGCCGTGCGAAAGCAGCCGCATGCCGATAATGAGCAGCACGCCGGCCGCGGGAAAGTCGCCCAGCCCGCCCTTGAATCGAGTGAGCAAGACGCCCGCGAACATGAGGGTCGAGGTCTGCCACAAGATGCCGAACATGATCGAGACGACAAAGTCGACGCGATACTCCATACGAGCGCGCAGATTCAGCGCGGTGACTTTGCGCACCACCCGTAGCGTGTGCCTGAACTGGTGCGCGCGGGGGCGAAGCGCCGCGATCGTGGTCACGCTTCTCACCCTCCTTGCACGGTGACTCGACGCGACGCCCGAGCCCACAAGAGCTTGGTGACCACCGCGAGGGCAATGCACCAAGATAGCTGCAGCAGCAGCTCTTTCGGGGCGTCAGAAAGCGGGATACGCCCGACGTATATCGACAGCGGCACGTTGATACCGCTGCTGAACGGCAGCCATGTCGCTACGACCAACAGCCAGGCCGGCATGAAGGGCAGCGGCACGAACACGCCTGAAAGCAAGTCTTGGATGAAGTAGTACATGCGCGAAAGCCCGTTGTTGCTGAGCATCCAAAACATCGAAACGTCGACGATCGCGCCGAGGTAGTAGAGCACGATCTGGCCGAGCACAAGGCTTACCATGAAGACCAGCGCGCCTTCGGCGCCGCGCGGCGCGCCGATAATTCCGGCGGCAAGGATCACGACATAGCCGAAAATCGCCCATGCCCCGCCGTAGAGCATGTCGCCGACCTGCCGCCACATGTAGAAACGGCCCGGTGAAATAGGCCGCATGAACCAGTATGCGATCGTGCCCTCGCGCACGCTTAACGCGACACTGTCTCGCTGCGGGAAACTCCTTGCGCTCCAACGGATTCTTGCCATCAGCAACGCCATCAACGAATAGGTGAGCGTCTGCTTCAAGGTAAGGCCAGCGGCTTTGGCGGTGTTGGAGAAGACGGCCGTCCACAGCCGGTCGTACAGATACAGCTGCACGGCAAGTGTCATCGGAGTGATGACAAGCCTGATACGGAAGGCACGCTCGTTCAGCACACCGATCCTGATCAGCCGCCATGACCGATTCGCCAGGCGGCTGGTTGCGGCGTCCGGTAAAGCGAGGCTCGTCACGCGGGTTGGCTCGCTGTTGTCGAGTCGTCGGCGAGCTGAGCCAAATAGACGTCGCGCATCAAATCTTCGAGGTTCGTCTCTTCGACGCCGACGTTCGCGACCGGAAAGTGCGAAATGAGCGACCGGACGACGTCTTCCGCGGTTGACCCCGCCCGTGGCGTGAGAGTGGCGCGCATGCCGTCGTGCGTAACGACCCGAGCGCCGGGAACGTCGACGACCGACACTGGCGCCGAAAACGTGACATTGACGTGTGACGCGTTGCCGTGCTCAGTCTTCAACTGCTCGAGCGTGCCGTCGAACATAAGCCGCCCGTGATTGATGAGCAGCACGCGTTCGCACAGGCGCGCCACCTCGGTCATGTCGTGTGTCGTCAAGACGACCGTGCGCCCCCGCTGCTGCACCTGCGCGCGAAGGAACTCGCGCGCCTGCTCCTTGACGACGACGTCCATGCCGATGGTGGGTTCGTCGAGAAAGACGATCGGCGGGTCGTGCAACATGGCACCCGCCATCTCACACCTAACCCGCTGGCCAAGCGAAAGGTTGCGCACCGGAGTGTGCCAAAACTCGGAAAGCTCGAGGATTTCATCGAACTCGGCAAGCTGTTTTTCGTAGAGGGCTTGCGGCACGTCGAAAATGTCGCGCAGCAACGCAAAAGACTGGCGCGCCGGAAGATCCCACCACAGTTGCGTTTTCTGCCCGAACACCGCGCCGATCGACTTCGCGTTGGCCAGCCGGTCTCGATGCGGCACCCGCCCGTTGACAAACACTTCGCCGGACGTTGGGGTCAAGATACCGGTGAGCATTTTGATGGACGTCGACTTGCCGGCGCCGTTCGGGCCAAGCAGCGCCACTATCTCGCCGCGCGCCACACTCATCGTGAGGCGATCTACCACCGTGCGGTGATCGCGGAGCGGGTCGACCAGCGAGCGCAGCGCGCCGAAACGGCCCTCGTGCCGGCGGGCGATCGCGAAAGTCTTCGTAAGGTCGTGGGCGACGATTGCTTGGTCGACGTCGTTCACCCGGGGAGACCTCCGAATCAGTGTGGCCGCGGCACACGTTGTGGCCGCGGCTTGTCGTTGCGGCACGCGTTCAGGCACGCCTAACCATTGTCGGCGATGTTTGATTCCGGTTGAAAAAATTTACTCGTCGCTGGGCGACGTGCGTGCGCGGCGACGACGGTTCCGCAACAACTCGACGCCGAGCGAGACCACCGAAAGCACGACCGCGAAGCCGACGATTGGCAACACGTACCGCTCGATGTGCAGTTCTTGGCCGACGTAATAGCCGGCCAGCAGGATCGAGATGGGCCAGACGACACCGCCGAGAACGTTCGCTACGACGAACGTGCGAACCGGCATCTCGATGATGCCGGCCATCGGATTCATGAAGGTGCGAAGGATCGGGATGAAACGGCAAAGAAAGACCGCCCAGCCCTCGCCGAAACGCCGCAACAACGGCTCGATCCGGGTGATCGAATGCGCGAACGACGAGCCCGGTTTCGCGAGCACGTGGCCACCGCGAACGCCGATCACGTATCCGACTTGGGCGCCGAGAATCGCGGCGATCGGGCAGCCGATCAGCAGCGCCGCGATCGGCAGGTGAGTCGCGCTGCTGACCGGTTGCGCGGCGAATGCGCCGGCGAGCGCGAGCAAGGTGTCGCCGGGCAGGAAGAAGCCAATGAGCAATCCCGTCTCGGCGAACAAGATCACGAAGATCCCAATCAGCCCAAAGGTGGTGATCAGTGATCGGGCGTCGAGCACGTTCAACGCCACGACATGCGGCTGCGACGCGAGCGCGGCTCCGACGTCGACATGCGCAAGGGCGACCAGGTGTGAGGGCACGAGCCGAAGGTACCCGAGCCGGCGAGCCCGGAGCCGCGAGGCTGTGCCGTGCTGACCTCCCCTGAGCGGCGAGGCCAGGCGCAGGCCCACTGCCCCTGAGCGGCGAGGCTGGCCGCGATGCGCGATACTTCTAAGCGCGACACCCAAGCTGCCCCGGCTTCGGGTAGCGGCGCAGGCCGGTAGCTTTGCGCCGTCCGCCAAGATCGTGGTGGCGCCGTCGCCTCGCCCGCTTTCCCCGTCCGACTTTCAGGAGTACGACAATGCCCATCGCCACCCCCGAGGTCTACGCCGAGATGATCGACCGGGCGAAGGCAGGCCGCTTCGCGTATCCGGCGATCAACGTCACGTCGTCGTCGACTCTGAACGCCGCGATCCAGGGCTTCGCCGACGCCGAAAGCGACGGCATTCTGCAGTTTTCGTGGGGCGGCGCGGAGTTCGCTTCGGGCCAGAAAGTCAAAGACATGGTCACCGGCGCCGTGGCGCTGGCCGAGTTCGCGCACGTCGTGGCGGCGAAGTACGACGTCAACATCGCGCTGCACACCGACCACTGCCCGCAAACCAAGCTCGACGGCTACATGCGGCCGCTGATCGAGATCTCGAAGGAGCGCGTCAAGCGAGGCGAGAACCCGCTGTTCGGCTCCCACATGTGGGACGGTTCGGCGGTCGAACTCGAAGAAAACCTGAAGATCGCGCGCGAGCTTTTGGAAGGCTGCGCCGCCGCGAAGATCATCATGGAGCTTGAAATTGGCGTCGTCGGCGGTGAAGAAGACGGCATCAGTCACGAGATCAACGAGAAGCTCTACACGACGCCGGGCGACGCGTTGCGCACCGCCGAAGTGCTGGGTCTGGGCGAGCATGGCCGCTACCTTTTGGCCGCTACCTTCGGCAACGTGCACGGCGTCTACAAGCCGGGTGGCGTCAAGCTGCGTCCGAGCGTCTTGAAAGACATCCAAGACGCCGTCAGCGAGAAGTACGGCAAGGAGAAGCCGTTCGACCTCGTGTTCCACGGCGGATCGGGCTCGGCCCTGGAGGAGATCCGCGAGACCCTCGACTACGGTGTCGTGAAAATGAACGTCGACACAGATACCCAGTACGCCTACTCGCGTCCGGTGGTCGACCACATGTTCAAGAACTACGATGGCGTCTTGAAGGTTGACGGAGAGGTCGGCGTCAAGAAATCGTACGACCCGCGCACCTGGTCGAAGGCTGCCGAGAACGGCATGGCCGCCCGCGTCGTCGAGGCTTGCGAAAACCTGCGCTC
>JBDZVM010000009.1:0-114466 GCA_040255675.1 Actinomycetales bacterium
CGTTGGTGCCCCCGAGGACGTCGATCGTCACGACATGCGCGCCGTTAGCGGCGAGATAGCCGCTAACGGCGCCTGGGTCGGCGTATCGCCGTCCGATATTGCGTCGCGGCCCGCGTGAAGTACGTCACAACGGAACCGAAACCGGCTCTACGGTGTCTTGATGACATGCACAGCTTGACCGAGCAGGCGGGAGTGCGCCCGCTGTACACGCGAGCCGGCGAGCGCTCGGACGCCGAAAGCTTCGACCAGCTCTACCGCGGATGCCGCCCGGGCCTGGTGCGGCTCGCGCATCTGCTGACCGGTTCGCCCACGTTAGCCGAAGACGTCGTCCACGATGCTTTCCTTGGCCTGGCGCGAAAGCAACGTAGCGTCGACGAGCCGCTGGCGTACCTTCGCCGCTCGGTCGTGAACCTCAGCACGAACGTGCACCGGCGGGCGAAGCGCGAGCGCCGGCACCTCGCGTCGCTGACCGAAGAAGTGACCCATCCCACGGATATCGACGAGACCTTCGAACTGGTCAAACAGCTTCCGCCGCGCCAGCGCACGGTTCTCGTCTTGCGTTTCTACCTCGACCTTTCCGAAGCCGAGACCGCGCGGGTGATGGGATGTCGCCCCGGCACTGTCAAATCCTCGACCGCGCGGGCTCTCGCCAAGCTCAAGGAGCAAATGTCATGACGGACGACGAAATTCGCGCGCGCCTTCGCGCTTCGTTTCAAGCGACAGCGGCCCGGACGACGATAGGCGGCAGCCGCCTGGAGGAACTGACCGTGGCCTCAGGCCGGCGCCGGGTGACGCCGTTGGTGGCCACGATGTCGGCCGCCGCCGCGGTGGCCGCGGTTGTCGCGGTAGCAACCGTCGTGGCCGGAGCCGGAACGAGTGGCGGTGGCAGTGTGACGGCGGCCAGCGGCGAAACGTTGGAACCCGCCGCGGCCGACTGCGTGCCCGAGAACTATTACGTGATCGCTTCGGCGGACCAGCTTCAGGGTTTGACTTACCTGCTTCCGGAGGTGCCGCCGGGCTATCACCTCTACGGTGCCTGGGGCACGATCTCACGCAACGGTTGCCTCGACAGTGCCACCTGGTACGTCGAATACGACAAGTCCGAATACGACAGGTCCGGGGCGAACAACGACGGCCAGGCGATCCAGCTCTCGGTCACGCGAGTTGACGCGCGCAGCCCTGAAAGTGCGGCAATCCGAGGCGAACTCGGCGAACTCGGCGAACTCGGCGAGCCCGCGATGAGCGGTGCCTCGACGCCGTCACCAGCCGCGACGGCGAGCGGTGCTTCGGCGTCCGGCGGGCCGCCGTCCGCGCCGGCCTCTCAGGCGCCGCCAATCCCCGGACAGCAGGACGTCAAGGCCGCCGTAACCTGGCAGCCGGTCACCGTGGCTGGCCACGCCGGCAGGTTCCTCGGCACCAAGGCTGGCTCGGGCACGCTGGTGTGGCGCGACCGCGGGCTCGTGTTCCAGTTGAACGCTCCGGTCCTCGACAACGACTCGCAATCGCTCGTCAAGGTGGCCGACTCGCTCGTCACGGTGTCGCCGAGCGACCCCCGCATCGTCGCGCCGGTCAATTGCAAGGTGCCGGCGGGCTCCGTTTGCGGCGACTGACCGTTACGAGTTCGACCATCGATGTGACCCGGCCCGTGCGTGTATGGCACACTGGCCGGGTGACATTGTTCTCGCTGATTATCAGCTAGGCGCGCCGGTCAGCATCTGACCAGCGCGCCCGACCTCTCGCATCCGCGGGAGGTCGTTTTGTTTGTAGGGCAACGCTAGGAACTCCGAAGACTCGAGGTAACGATGGCCGCCGATCAAGACGCCTTCCACGTTTATGACACGACGCTGCGCGACGGCGCCCAGGGCGAGGGCATGGCGCTCACGGTCGCCGACAAGCTGGCGATCGCGCAGCACCTCGACGGGCTCGGCGTGGGCTTCATCGAAGGCGGTTGGCCCGGCGCGCTCCCCAAAGACACCGAGTTCTTCCGCCGTGCCCGTACCGAACTCGACCTGAAGCACGCCACACTCGCGGCGTTCGGCGCCACCCGCAAAGCCGGCGTCAAAGCTGCGGACGACGCCCAGGTGGCCGCGTTGCGCGACTCCGAGGCGCCGGTGGTGTGCCTTGTCGCCAAGAGCCACGAACGCCATGTGCTGGAGGCGTTGCGTACGACGCTCGACGAGAACCTCGCAATGATCCGCGACACCGTCGCTCATTTGCGAAGCGAGGGTCGGCGAGTATTCCTCGACTGCGAGCATTTCTTCGACGGCTACGGCGCCAACCCGCGGTACGCGCTCGAATGCGTGCGCGTCGCGGCTGAAGCGGGAGCCGACGTCGTCACGTTGTGCGACACGAACGGCGGCATGTTGCCGAACCGGCTGCAAGACATCGTGCACGAGGTTTTGGAGGCGAGTGGCGCGCGGCTCGGCATCCATTGCCACGACGACACCGGATGTGCCGTCGCGAATACTCTTGCCGCCGTCGACGCGGGTGTCACGCACGTGCAGGGCGTCGTCAACGGGTACGGCGAACGCTGCGGCAACGCCAACCTCATCACCGTGGTCGCGAACCTCGAACTGAAGACCGGTCGCAAGGTCTTGCCCGACAATCACGTTGCCGAACTCGGGCGGGTGAGCCATGCGGTCGCCGAAATCGCCAACCAGCCGCCTCGCGCGCAACAGCCGTACGTCGGGGTTTCTGCCTTTGCCCACAAGGCTGGCCTGCACGCGTCAGCTATCAAGGTCTCGCCCGACCTTTACCAGCACATCGATCCGGCGCTTGTCGGCAACGACATGCGCATGCTCGTCTCCGAAATGGCCGGTCGGGCGAGTGTGGAGATGAAAAGTCGCGAACTCGGCTTCGACCTGTCGAACGACAAGGCAACAGTCGGCCGGGTCGTCGATCGGGTAAAAGAGCTCGAGGCCAGAGGCTTCATGTTCGAGGCCGCCGACGCGTCGTTTGAGTTACTGCTTCGTCAAGAACTTGACGGACAGCCAGCCGAGTATTTCGCGCTGGAATCGTGGCGGGTCATCGTCGAACGGCGTGCCGATGGCGAGGTCGCGTCAGAGGCGACCGTGAAGGTGCGGGTCAAAGGCGAGCGGATCGTCTCGACCGGCGAAGGAAACGGGCCCGTCAACGCCCTCGACAAAGCACTTCGGCAAGCTCTGGAACGGCTGTACCCGCAACTTGGCGAGCTCGAGCTCGTCGACTTCAAGGTGCGTATTCTCGACGGCGCCCACGGCACGGGTGCCATTACCCGGGTGCTCATCGAGACCAGCGACGGCGAAACCGAGTGGGACACCATCGGCGTCGACGAGAACCTCATCGCCGCCTCGTGGGGCGCGATGGAAGACGCCTACAACTACGGCCTCATGCGCCAGCACGCGGTCGAATCCTGAGTAGCTCGAGCAGCGCGCGGATTTCGTCGTCCGTCGGCGGGTCGAAGGTCTCGTACCAAAAGCCGACCGCCGCGAAGTCGGCAGGGGTGCGCGCGCACACGACGTCGGCTTCGCGGCGTAGCATCCGCAGCGACTCCGCGGCCGCCACGGGTACGGCCACCGTCACAGATCCCGCGCCGCGCTGCTTCACCAGCCGCACGGCCGCGCGCATGGTCGCGCCCGTCGCCAGCCCGTCGTCGACAAGAACGACGTGACGGCCCCGGACGTCGGCGAGCGGCCGGTCGCCGCGGTACTTGCGCACGCGCCGTTGCAGTTCCGCGGCTTCGCGCCGCACGACGGCGTCGATCGTTTGACCGCTCAAGCCGACGGCGTCCGCCGTCGCCGAATCGATGAAGACCGCTTCGTTTTCGGCGAGTGCCCCGAAGGCGAACTCCGGTTGTGCCGGAACGCCGAGTTTGCGGACGACGAGCACGTCGCACGGCGCGTTTAAGGCATGAGCGACTTCCGCCGCGACGGGCACCCCTCCCCGGGCGAGGCCGAGCACGACGAGATTGCCGGCTTTTCCGGCCTCCGCATGGCTAAGCAGAGCGCCCAGCACCTGCCCGGCTTGCCTGCGATCGCGAAAAGCGCCCGACGAGCTGGCCTCGGCTGTCTCCCGAGCAGACATCTCGGCATCGTGATGCCCGATGACCGTCGACCTCAAGCCTTGGCGATAGCCTCAGGCCGTGCGAATAGTGAGATTTTCCTACGGCGATCCCGGCACCGCGAGCTATGCCTTCGGAGCCGTCGAGGGCGGTGACGAGACGCCCGAGCAAGTCGCGGTCATCGACGGTCATCCCTTCGCCGGGATCTCGCTCACCGGGGTCCGGCTGCCCTTTTCCGGGGTGCGTCTCCTGCCGCCCGTGTTGCCGAGCAAGATTGTCGCGATCGGCAAGAACTACGCAGATCACGCCCGCGAGATGGGCGGCGAGCCACCCGCCGAGCCGGTGATATTTCTCAAGCCGTCGACCTGCGTCGTCGGGCCCCGCGCCGACGTCGTCGCTCCGCCGATCAGCGACCGTGTCGATTACGAAGGCGAACTCGCGGTCGTGATCGGTCATTTGTGCCGCGATGTCTCGGTCGAGCGCGCGCACGAGGTGATCCTGGGCTACACCTGCGCCAACGACGTCACCGCGCGCGATCTGCAGGCTCGAGACGGCCAATGGTCGCGCGCGAAGGGCTTCGACACGTTCGGCCCGCTGGGGCCGTGGATCGAAACCGAGGTCGACGTGCGCGATCTCGAGTTGACGACGCGAGTCAACGGCGTCGTGAAGCAGAAGGCGCGCACGTCGGCCCTCATGCACGACGTCCCGGCGTTGATCGCCGCCATCACTGCCGTCATGACCTTGCTGCCCGGCGACGTGATCTTGACCGGAACACCCGCCGGCGTGGGGCCCGTCGTTCCCGGTGACGAAATGTCAGTAACCATCGAAGGAATCGGCACGTTGACGAATCGCGTTGTCGCGAAGGCAGCTGCGTGATGGGCGTGCGCTTGCGTGTCGCGCCGTCACCGACCGGCGATCCGCATGTCGGCACGGCCTACATGTCGCTGTTCAACCTGGCGTTCGTGCGCCAGCAGGGCGGCCAGTTCGTGTTGCGCATCGAAGACACCGACCGTGCCCGCTACGTCGAAGACAGCGAGCGGCAGATTTTCGACACCCTGCACTGGCTCGGCCTCGACTGGGACGAAGGCCCCGACAAGGGCGGCCCCTACGCTCCCTATCGGCAATCGGAGCGCCTCGACACCTACGCGCCGTTCGTCTCGCGACTGCTCGAGTCGGGGCACGCCTACTACTGTTGGTGCTCCACCGAGCGGCTTGCTTCGATGCGCGAGCAGCAGCAGCGGTCGAAGCGGCCGACCGGCTACGACCGCTTGTGCTACGGAAAAACCCGCGACGAGCGAGCGGCGCTGCCCGGCTTTTCCGAGAATCCCGTCGTCCGCATGTTTATCCCGGACGACGTCGAGCTCACCTTCACCGACCTGATCCGCGGAGAGCTGTCGGCACCAAGACCCGACGACCAGGTGATTGTGAAAGCCGACGGTTTTCCCACCTATCACTTGGCTGTCGTCGTCGACGACCATCTGATGAACATCACGCACGTGGTGCGCGGCGAAGAATGGATTTCCTCGACGCCGAAGCACGTGTTGTTGTACGACTGGCTGGGTTGGCAACGCCCCGCGTTCGCGCACATGCCGCTGTTGCGCAACGCCGACCGTTCGAAAATCTCCAAGCGCAAGAATCCCGCCGCGCGATTGTTGTGGTTTCGCGAAAAGGGTTATTTACCGGAGGCGTTGCGGAATTTCCTTGCGCTGATGGGTTATTCGATGCCCGACGGTCGCGAGGTGTTCAGTTTCGACGAGATGGTTGAGTCATTCGACTGGTCTCGGGTCAACCCCGTCGGGCCCGTGTTCGACCTCACGAAGCTCGACTGGCTGAACGGCCACTACATCAGACAGCTCGAGATAGGTGATCTCGTTTCCCGTATGGTGCCGTACTTGCAGGCCGACGGCTTGGTCGCCGACCCCGCGTCGTCCGATGAGCTTGCCTTGCTGACGGCGGCGACCCCCCTAGTGCAGGAGCGTATCGCGCTGCTCTCCGACGTCGTCCCAATGTTGTCGTTCTTGTTCGTGCCCGAGGAGAAATTCGCGGTCGAGCCCGAGTCTGCCGCCAAGGGGCTGAGTGGCGAGAACGCGGCGTCCGTGCTGACGGCTGCGCTGTCGGCGCTGGAGTCGCTCGGCGAGTGGCGGGCCGACGCGATCAAGACGGCGCTCGAGGAGGCGTTAGTGGCCGGCCTCGGCTTGAAGCCCCGGCACGCGTTCACGCCCGTGCGGGTGGCGATCACTGGCCGTACGGTCTCGCCGCCCTTATTCGAGTCGATGGAACTGCTCGGCCGCGACCGCGCGCTCGGCCGCCTGCGGGCGGCCGCGGCTTCGACCGCTCGCTAACACAACGCAATCCGCCGGCCGCGCCAGGGGGCGCCGGCCGCTTCCGCGCGACAGAATCTCGCTTGTTTGGCGATGATTCGCGTGATTGCGTGGCGAACTCCTCACACCGTTTTTCGCACGACCCTCTTGACAGATGTCGGTTGTCCGACAACGCTGTGCGTCGAGCGTGGAAGTGTGAGCACGAAGGAGAACACGTGGAAGCCGTGCGATGAGCGCACCCGACCCCGGCCAAAGCCGCATGGCGGCAACCGCGAGTGCTGAACCTCCGGCCAGCCTGGAGGTAAAGAAGATTACAAAGCGCTTTGGCGGCGTGCACGCCCTCGCCGGCGTGGATTTCTCCGCTCGGCGCGGGCAGGTCGTGGCACTCGTCGGCGACAACGGTGCCGGCAAGTCGACGCTGGTGAAGACAATCTCCGGCATTCACTCGCCTGACTCCGGCGAGATATGCCTTGAGGGCAGCAGGGTTACGCTGCGGCATCCAGCGGACGCCACGCGGCTTGGCATCGCGACGGTGTATCAGGATCTCGCGCTTTGCGACAACCTTGACGTCGTCGCGAACCTCTACCTCGGGCGCGAGTCGTTGATGCCCCATCGCGGGCTCGACGAAGTGGCGATGGAGGCCCACGCGCGCAGTGTGCTGAGCGAGCTTTCCGTCCGCATTCCGAATCTGCGCGTTCCTGTCGGCATGCTTTCGGGCGGCCAACGGCAAGCAATCGCGGTAACGCGTTCGGTGATGTGGGATGCGAAGGTTTTGCTTCTTGACGAGCCGACGGCCGCACTCGGGGTCGAACAAACGCGACATGTGCTCGACCTGGTGATCCGCCTTCGCGAGCGGAATCTCGCGGTCGTCATCATCAGCCACAGCCTCGCCGACGTTTTCGAAGTCGCCGACCGGATAACCGTGCTGCGCCTCGGCAAAAGGGTCGCGGATGTCGCCGTGAGCGCGGTCTCGCGCGAAGACGTTGTGGGCCTCATCACCGGCGCCACTTCATTGGGAGAAAACGCTGACCTGGCAACCACGAATGACGCTGTGTCCGAATAGGTGGCGATCAAGCAGTAAGCGGCAGTTGAAACTCCAAACCCTGGCGAGTGCCAGCCCCTTCCCGGCCTGCCGGCTCGGGAGCGCGCGTGAAAATCGAAAGGAACGTACGTCCATGCGGATTTTCGGCAAGACAGCAGCGGTGTCGATAACACTCGCCGGCGGGCTAGTGCTGGCAGGGTGCGGTTCGGGCGGTGGGGGCACGTCACCTGGCACGACCGCGTCCGAAACCTCGAACGCGGGCACGGGCGGCTCGCAGTCCGCCGTTCCCGGCGCCGCCGCCGATATCGGCAAGGGGAAGACCGTCGCGTTCTTGCTTCCGGAGAACACCGTCACTCGGTGGGAGCAGCAAGACGGGCCCGCCTTCGTTGAGGCTATGAAGAAGTTTGCTCCAGGCGCTGAGGTGAAGCTGTACAACGCTCTTGGAGACCCCGCGACGCAACTCGCTCAGGCGAAGACGGCGCTGACTGCGGGGGCGAGCGTGCTTGTCGTCATACCCACGGACACAGCGGCCGCCGCCGCGATTGTGACGGAGGCGCACAACGAGAAGGTGCCCGTTATCTCCTACTCGCGGTTGATTAAAGGCGACGTTGACTACTTCATCGGTAAAGACTCTGTCGAGGTCGGTCGCGACCAGGGCCAGTGGCTCGCAGACAACACTAAGGACGGCGACAACATCGCCATTTTGAACGGGTCGCCTGATGACAGCAATGCGCATTTGTTCAATGAAGGCTACATGTCGGTCTTGCAGCCGCTCTTCGACGCGAAGAAGCGCACGATGGTGGGCGATCTTTGGGTCGACAAGTACGACCCCGCGAAGGCGCAGGCCGCGATGGAACAGCTCTTGACTAAGAACCACAACAATATCCAAGGTGTACTGGCCGCGAACGATGGCATCGCGGGCGGCGCCGTCGCCGCCCTGCGGGAGGTCGGCCTCGATGGCAAGGTCTCGGCCATAACCGGTCTGGACGCCACGCTCGCTGGTGTGCAGCGAATCTTGCAGGGCACCCAAGGCATGTCGATCCTGCAGCCGATCCATGAGTTCGGCGCTGGCGCCGCTGAGCTGACCGCGATGCTCCTGCAGGGGCAAACTCCGCCCGCGACCTTCTTCAGCTTGACGACAGACAATGGCGTCGCGAAGGTTCCCACTCACGCAGTCAAGATCATGCCCATCACCAAGGACAACGTGATGGCGCCGGTTGACGGCGGGCTCTTCACGAAGGACGAGCTCTGCAAGGGGATTGCCGCCGGCACGGGGCCATGCTGAGCAACATGACCACCTCGCAAGAGGCCAGCTCGCGCGCGGAGGCTCTCCGCGCGCGAGCCGGCTCGCGATTCACAGCATCTGCCGTCGTCGGCGGGCTGGCCACGAGGTGGCGCTCTGGTGACATCGGGTTCTTGCCGATCATCGCTGCCATCGCGGTCATCTGGACGTACTTCCAGGTGCAGAGCAAGTACTTCTTGACTCCTCGCAACCTCGACAACCTTCTCCTGCAGATTTCCGTTATCGGCACCGTCGCCGTCGGCGTGGTGCTCGTGTTGCTGATTGGCGAGATCGACCTCGCCGTTGGCTCTGTGGTGGGTCTCAGCGCGGCGGTGCTCGGCGTCCTCATCACGCGACAGGACGTCTCGTGGTGGATCGCGATCATCGTCGCCCTGCTGGTAGCCACCGCGGTGGGCTTTGTTCACGGGGCGTGGTTCGCGCTGCTTCGAATACCCGCTTTCGTGGTCACGCTCGCCGGGCTTCTCGGCTGGCTCGGTGTGCAGCTGCACGTGCTCGGGAGACTTGGCACCACGAATGTCTCCGACCCCAACGTTTTGCGGATCACGACATCGCATCTGCCGCCAGTACTCGGCTGGGTACTTGTTGTCGTCGTGTTCGCCAGCCAACTCGCGGTGGGGATGCGGTGGCGTCAAAGGCGGGTCAAGGCTGGCCTCGCGCCGTCGTCCATGAAGAGCTTCGTGCTCAAACTGGTGATGGTCAGCGGCCTTTTCGCATTGGCGGTTGGCCTGCTGAATCGCTGGCGCGGACTGCCGACGGCCGGGCTGATCCTGCTGCTGTTGGTCGCCGGCTTCGCCTGGGTGGTCACCCGGACCCGCTTCGGCAGGCACGTTCTCGCCGTAGGCGGAGGCGCTGAGGCGGCACGCCGAGCGGGCATCAATGTGACGAAAATCCGCATCCAGATACTCGTACTGTCGGGCCTCCTCGCCGGGATTGGCGGAGTGCTTTCCGTCTCCCGAGGAGGCGCTGCCACCACCCAGACCGGTGGAGGAACGCTGCTTTTGGAGGCGATCGCCGCGGCGGTCATCGGAGGCACCAGTCTCTTCGGCGGCCGCGGCACCGTGTGGTCCGCGCTGACCGGCGCAGTAATTATGGGCAGCCTCGCGAATGGTCTCGACTTGATAGGTCAGGCCGCCGACGTCAAATACATCGTCGAGATGGTCGTGTTGCTCCTGGCGGTCAGCGTCGACGCGCTCACCAGGCATCGAGGCCGCAATGCCGCCCGCTGAGACCGGGAGTCGGAGTGGCGGTTTCGAGGCCCTGAAAACGGTGGCGCAGTCGCGGTGACACGAATCTACAACCGCGCGGAGGACTTCGAAAACTACGTGATTGCGGGCGTCATCTCGACGTATTTGAGTATCCGGAGCGCGTGCCGGAGGCGTTCGCCGCAATCTCTTTCGCCATGGGCGTCAGGGCTGCCTCCGTCGTGATTGACGCGAACTCGGCCGAATGCGCGGACGCGCGGACGACGGAGCTCGCGCGACAAGCTCGCCGGTGGATCCGATTAGCGGGTCCGCTGGACGGACGCCTCGCAACGCTTGCGGGGAATTCCATTGAAAGTAGGAAAATCGTATGGAGCTCCAAATTCGCAAGGTCGTCACGATCGTTGAGGAAGTGCTCAACGACGGCTCGCGCGACCTGGCGGCGCCACTGCGGCTCGTGGCCGCGGCCGCCGTGATCAAGAACCCGTTCGCCGGCAAGTACCAGGAAGATCTCAGCCTTCTCGCGACGAGCTACAGCCCGCGACTGGCGGAGCGGCTGGTCCCCTTGGCGTCACGCATCCTCGCGGCGAAGGCGACTGTCTTCGGCAAGGCAGCGATCGTCGGCGAGGCGGGAGAGGTGCAACACGGCTCGACGTTGCTCCATACTCGAGACTTTGGTGACGCGCTGCGGAACGCGTCCAAGGGCAACGCGGTGGTCCCTTCGGCGGAGAAGCGCGCCAACAACGGGGCGACAATCGACGTCTCGCTGCGCAACTCCGAGGACGCCGGCGACCTCGCGGGAACGGACCCGGCCGGCCTTTTCAGCTGGGAGCTGCGTTTCTCGGACGCGCCACGCGCTGACGAGATCGTGGTCATCGCCGCGCTTGGCGACGGCGTGCGGCCCAATTCGCGGCTCTCCGGCGGGCGGTAAGAGCATGATCATCGACGGCGACGTGCACATCTCGCCAACACCGGAAGCACCGGAAAGCTTGAAGGTGGAGGAGATGATCCGCCGGCTCGACCGTGCCGGCATCGACAAGGCGCTGACGTGGCTCCAGCCGCCCTACATGCGAGACATCGACACGTCGAATCAGTATGTGAAGGAGAGCGCGGAGCGCTTTCCGGACCGGATATTGCCCTTCGGCTGGGCCGATCCTCGATTGGGCGTCGCCCACGCGATTCACAGCGTGCATCGCTGTCTCGATGATTACGGCTTTTACGGCGTCAAGTTAAACGGCGCCCAGAACGATTTCTACATAGACGACATGGAGACGGTGCGTCCGGTGCTCGACGAGATCGCGGCGTCCGGCAAGCTGCTCGCGTTGCACATCGGAACGGACGCGTTCGACAAGACGCACCCCTATCGACTCGGGAAGGTTGCCGGCCGCTACCCGGACACCCGGATTCTGGCGGTCCACATGGGCGGAGTCGGCTTCCATGACCTCAGCAACGCCGCAATAGAGGTGGCACAAGAGCATGACAACATCACGCTCATAGGGAGCGCGGTTCGGGCGGCTCCGATTTTGAAGGCCGTGCGTACTCTCGGGGCCGAGCGGGTGTGCTTCGGCAGCGACATGCCGTTCGAACTACCTCATGTGGAAATCGCGAAATATGACGCCCTTCTAGACGGCGAGATCACCCCGGAAGAGAAGGCACTTGTGATGGGAGGCAACCTCGCACGGCTGTTTGGCCTCGAGGCCTGAGAACGTCGGCGCGCCGTGGCTCAGCCGTTCCTCAGCGCGGCGGGCGCCAGTCGGCGGCCTCCAGCTTGCCTCGATCGATCAGCGAGCGCACCGATTCGGCGACCGCCTGCAACGACGTGTAGCGGGGAGAATATCCGAGGACTTGCCTTGCCTTGTCGATGCTCACGTTTGTGCTGTGCCGGACGTGGTTGACCGTCGCGATGGCGTGATCGGAGTTTTGCGCTTCCCAACTCGCCAACGGCGCGAATTCGAGCCGAGCCTCTTGGCCGAACCAACTCGCCACAGCTTCCGCATAACCACGCAAAGTGATGGCGCGCTCGGAGGCGATATGGAAGCTCTCTCCGATAGCGCGGTCGCGGTCCGAGACGGCCCGCTCGAACGCCTGCGCGACGTCGTCGGCGTGCACGTGATGGAGCGTCTCGAGCCCGAGATTCGGCAGCGTTACGGCTCGCCCCCCGGACAATGCGCTCAGCACGTCAGGATCGCGATTCCCCGCCGGGCCGATGGGCGCCCATCCAGGCCCGACGATGTGCCCTGGATGGAGAACCGTGACCGGCACCCCTCCGCTGCGCGATTGAGCAAGCAAGAACTCCTCGACGGCCGCCTTCGCAATGCCGTATGCGCCAAACGGCCGGCGCTTCGCGTCTTCGCGGACAGGCACTTCGCAAACGAAGCCGTGCACCCACACGGTGCCGCAATGGACGAGATAGGCGTCGGGGCGAGTCCGCAGCGCCTCCACCAATTGCGTTGCCGAGCCGACTGTGAAACAGGTCAAGTCGACGACGACGTCTGGGTCGAGCGCTGCTATTCGCTGCCCGAAGGCGCCTCGAGTTTCCTCAGCGTTTCGATCCACTCGGACGTTTTCGACGCTGCCCCAAGCGGGGTGCGTGAAATACGGATCGTGTTCTCCACGGCTGACGCACACGACTGTATGCCCAACGCTGACAAGCCGGGGGACGAGGTAGCTGCCGATATGGCCCGTCCCGCCGATGACAACGACCCGCAACGCGACCAACTCCTGACTGCTCGGCGTCTCTTTAGACTGGCCATACGGGCCAAGATTACCCGCGCTCGCCAAAACTTGACAGACGTCGGTTGTCGGACAACGATAACGTCGGCGGATCCGATCGTCTGGAGGCTCGCCTCGATGTCGGCTCAGGGTGGTCGCGACGCGAGGCTACCGCGCGGCTTGTATGATCTTTTGCGGATTGACTTCGGTAGGCCGCGCACGCGATCAGCCGGCGTCGGCGACACATGTGGAGGCACGCCTGCTGTGGATCTCTCGGGTGAAATGGGCGGCGTCGTCTCGCGCGGGGCTGGGTCGCACTATAGGGCGAGGAATGGTTCCTTGACCGGCTTGGAGTTCATCGTGAATACCGTGCCTGAGCCTGCCGCGCGATGAGCGACACGAACGTTTGGGGGCGAAGACAGCCGCTTCCCGCGCGCCTTGCTGACGAGCTGCGCGCGCGGCTGAATCGAACTGAGTGGCGGCCTGGCGACCGGTTGCCGACAGAGGCGGAGCTCGTCGAGGAGTACGGGGTGTCCCGCCCCACCGTTCGCCAGGCGTTGAAGGTCCTTGAAGCACAGGGCTTGGTGCAGATTCATCACGGGCGTGGCACCTTCGTTACCGACGGCTCTGCCATACGCGCGGGCATGCAGGAGCTGAAATCCACCACGGCGCTTGTCGCTGAGATGGGGCACGTTGCGTCGGTGCGGTATCACCACCGGCGGGTGCGCGCCGCCACCGCTGAAGAGCTGGACAGGTTCGATCTGGCGCCCGACGCGAGGGTGCTCGACATCCAGGTCCGCATCCTCGCCGACGGCACCACTGTTGCCTACTCCTACGACGTTCTTCCGCTGTGGGCATTTCCCGGCGACTTCCAACCTCACCACCTCACCGGGTCTGTCGTGGCATTTCTCGAGCAGCACGAAGGGCCGGTACCCACTCGAGCAGTCGCGCAGGTGCACGCTGTCAACGACCCGGCTGTCGCCTGGGACAAGAAAGTCCCCGAGGATCAACTTTTCGTGCTGCTTGATCAAATGCTCTACGACAAGGCCAATCGGCCCGTCATGCACTCGTGCAGCTACTTCATCGAAGGTCGCTTCAACTTCACCGTGGTGCGGCAAACTCGGCAGGGCGTCGGTCGAGGCTAGTCCTCCGGCCATGGCGCCAGGGGCCTCCTGGGGCCCGACGCTGCCGATTGAGACAGCACGCCCGGACGGCGGACGCGCCGGTGAGGCCTTCGATCAGGGCCTGCCGCGGGCAGTTCACGAGACGCTCGCTCGACACCTAGGTGCGGCACGATGTTGAAGACGATCGACATCGACGCGATGCCGGCGTCCTGCTGGCTCGCCGGGCGCACCCACCGCCAGCCGGTACGTAAGGGTGCTTTGGCTGGGCGGGACGGCGTCCGATAAACTCGACCGACCGGTCGGAGAGCACCTGTTCGATCCGGTGGGGTATGGGGTAATTGGCAGCCCGGCTGATTCTGGTTCAGCTAGTCTAGGTTCGAGTCCTGGTACCCCAGCCAGGCCGGAGATCTCCGGTCACCACGACGCTCGTCGGCCGCGGCGGCGTCGCGTTCGGCCCCGTTGTCTAGCGGCCTAGGACGCCGCCCTCTCAAGGCGGTAGCGCCGGTTCGAATCCGGTCGGGGCTACAAGCACACGCACGGTCGCAGACCGCGCGCGCACGACCGGGCGATCTTGAGTGCGGCGATACCGATCGCCGACTACCTGGCCGGTGTCGAGGGTCTGGACGCCGAGGCTTCCGCTCAACGCCACCGCTTGTGCGCCCGATCGCATTTCGCCGGATGGCTGTGCGCGCACTCCGCTTTTGGCGCTGACTCGGCCTGTCGCGGCGCACCGTTATCGCTAACGGATCGCTCTCCTTGTGAGTCGCCTACCGCCCATTGCCGCGGATTATGCAATCCGGACTATCGACCGCCTTGCGGGGTGTTGTCAATACCGCGAACATGCAGTCGTCACTCGCACGGCTAAATTAGTTAGCTCTTTATCGCACGCGCGCAGATGCCAGTCCAAGGTGACACCGGCGAGCCTTTACCGTACGTATATCGAAGGCCTGAAGGTTTGGTTCTTTCTTTACTGTCACTGCCAACCTTGGTCGGCCGATGGGTATTGACGTACCGTGATCGGCGAGAGCATAGTGACGATTTGTTCGCGCCCGTAAGGCGCTCATCACTCCGGGAGGTCATATGCATCAGGCTTCACCGCCCAGTAGCGTGTTAGCGCTAACCACACGCTCTCGGCGACAGCTATTGGTATTAGCGGTCGCCGCTGTCGTGTGCGCGGTCTATGCGCTCGTGGCGATCGGTTCCGGCACGGCTCGCGCGGCGACGCAGGGGCCATGCGATATCTACGCCGCCGGTGGCACGCCGTGCGTGGCGGCGCACAGCACCACGCGGGCGTTGTACGGCTCGTACAACGGGTCGCTCTATCAAGTCCGGCGCGCCTCCGACAACACCACGCGCAACATCGGCGTGACCAGCACTGGTGGGTATGCCGACTCTGCCGCGCAGGATTCGTTTTGCGCGGGTACCAGCTGCGTGATCACGGTCATCTACGACCAGTCGGGTCGCGGCAACAACCTCACGCAGGCACCAGGCGGCGGAGCGGCGGGCGGCCCTGACAATCTCGCCAACGCGACAGCGGCGCCGATCACGATCCACGGCGGCAAGGCCTACGGCGTGTACATCGCCGCGGGAACGGGCTACCGCAACGACAACACGAACGGCATCGCGACCGGTGACCAGCCCGAGGGCATGTACGCGATTTTCGACGGCACTCACTACAACGGCGGCTGCTGTTTCGACTACGGCAACGCCGAAACGAGTAACAACGACACCGGCAACGGCCACATGGAAGCCATCTACTTCGGCAACATCAAGGTCTGGGGCTATGGCACTGGCAACGGCCCGTGGGTCATGGCTGACATGGAAAACGGTCTTTTCTCGGGCGTGAACGCGGGATACAACTCAAACGATCCAAGCGTCAACCACCGGTTCTTGACCGCAATCATCAAGGGCGAGCCCAACCAGTGGGCCATTCGGGCCGGTGACGCGCAATCGGGCGGGCTTTCCACGTACTACAGCGGCCCCCGACCCAACGTGTCGGGCTACAACCCGATGCACAAGGAAGGCGCGATCATCCTCGGAATCGGTGGAGACAACAGCAAGGGCTCGGCGGGCACGTTCTATGAGGGTGTGATGACCTCCGGTTATCCGTCGGATTCCACGGAGAACGCGGCGCAATCGAACATCGTCGCGGCCGGCTACGCGCCGTACAGCGGCGGGAGCGGCAGCACGACGGCGGAACTCGTGAACCGCAACGCGAGCAGCTTGTGCCTGGACGACTACAACTTCGTCACGTCGAATGGCGCGCCTGTCGATTTGTGGACGTGCTGGGGTGGCTCGGTGCAACAGTGGACGGTGACGCCGCTCGGCAACGGTTACTACACGCTGGTCAACGGCAACTCCGGCACCTGCCTGGACGACGACAACAGCACGACTCCAGGCACCCAAGTCGTCTTGTGGAGCTGTAACGGCGGCAACAATCAGCAATGGTCGATGCATGACGTGGGGTCCGGCTACTTCACCTTGACGAACCGGGCGTCGAACCTGTGCCTTGACGACTACCAGTGGAACACCAACCCGGGAGCCGTCGCCGACGAATGGACGTGCACCGGTTCTGCCGTCCAGCAGTGGCGGTTCGGGTGAGCGCCGCTGCCGCGGCGTGATCACGCCGTAAGCCCGTAAGAGCAGCGGCCCCGCGGACATGTGCGTCTATGCGCAGTGCCCGCGGGGCCGTTTTGCCGCGCTGGGTCGCTTGAGGGTTCGGCGGCTGGCTATGTACGAAGGGCTTGACATCTCAGGCTAATGTCATTAGCTTTTCAGATATTAGAGCTAGCGTCTTGGAGGAGGGCATGATGAACCCGACGACACAGCCGCACATGTTGCAGCGTCCCGAAGGAAGAATCGCGTACGACGTCGCGGGTAACGGGCCCTTGGCCGTGTGCATACCCGGCATGGGAGAGTTGCGCGGCAGCTTTCGCTTCACGACTCCCGCGTTGGTGAACGCCGGCCTTCGCGTGGCGACACTCGACCTTCGCGGGCACGGCGATTCCGATGCCACATTCTCGGCGCACGACGATGTCGCGGCCGGTTCTGACGCGCTGGCATTGATCGAGCACCTCGGTGGCCCCGCGGTGATCCTCGGTAACTCGATGGGCGCGGGTGCGGCGGTGTGGGCTGCCGCGGAACGACCCGAGTTGGTCGCGGGTGTCGCGTTGATCGGCCCGTTCGTTCGAAACGCCCGTATCAATCCGCTGATGCGGTTGCTGTTTCGCGCGGCGATGAGCGGGCCGTGGGCAACCCGAGCGTGGCTGGCGTACCTGCCCAAGCTGTACCCGGCGCGTAAGCCCGCTGATTTCACGCAGCATGTGGCGCGCATTCGTGAAAGCATGCGACGCCCCGGTCATGCCGAGGCGTTCGTCGCGACGACGCGCACCAGCCACGCGCCTGCCGCGAAACGCCTTTCCCGTGTCGCGGGCCGGCCAACCCTCGTGGTCATGGGCACGAAAGACCCCGACTTCGCTGACGCGCCGGCTGAGGCGGAATGGATTCGCGATCAGCTGGACGCTGAATTGCTTCTGGTTCAAGACGCCGGCCACTATCCTCACGTCGAATTTCCGGACGTCGTCAACCCCGCGCTCGCGCGGTTTTGCCAGGGAGTGATGGTGGTTGCCTAGAGCCGGTCTTTCCAGACAACGGGTCATCAGCGAGGCCGCCGCACTCGCCGACGACGTCGGATTCGACAAACTCACCCTCGCGGCCGTCGCGGAACGGGCAGGCGTGCGGTTGCCGAGCCTGTACAAGCACATCGAATCTCTCGACGCCCTTCGTCAAGGAGTGGCCGCGTTGGCGACGCGGGAGTTAGCCGAAGCCGTTACTTCGGCAGCCGTCGGTCGCGCGGGCGCCGATGCTTTACACGCCGTCGCCGATGCGTACCGCGGTTTCGGCCAGTCGCACCCGGGTCGCTACGCTGCCACGATTCGAGCCGCCGACCCCGATGACGCCGAACACCACAAAGCCACCGAGGCCGTGTTGCGGGTGGTTTTCGCCGTCCTGGCCGGCTACGACATCACGGGCGACGACGCTGTCGACGCGACGCGAGCGTTGCGAGCCGCGCTGCACGGGTTTCTTACCCTCGAAGCGGCCGGCGGATTCGGCATGCCGCGCGACGTCGACCGTTCGTACGAGCAGCTTGTCGCCGCGTTCGACGTCGCGTTTCGGCATTGGCGGGCGGCGCAACCCGTGCCACCAACGCCGACAGTGCCGCGCATGCCGCCCGTGCCGCGGCGCGGGGTTTCGAAAGACCCCTCGTTGCGCTAGATGTGCTAGCTAGGCGCGGTCGTCGCGACCGCGGCGCGGCGGCCACCGATCCGCGGCGGCGTGGGGGTGTGGTGGAGTCGGTGTTTGAACGCGAGCGCGCGGCGCTCGACGACGAGCCAACTCGCGGCCGCGAGCGGCAACGTCGCCAGCACCGACGCCAGCGTGTAGACCACCAGGCCGCCGTCGTTGACGTGAAGTAGCACGAGAAGTCGTTGCACCGGGAACGCGTAGATGTAAACCCCGTAGGAAATGTCGTTCTTGCTGCCCACCTTCGCAAGTGGCAAGACGGCGCCAAGCCACAGACAGGCATATGCCATCAGCGGCGCGCCGAGATATTGCATCGCCCGTAGTTCGGTGGAGACCGATAGTAGGACGACAGCAGCGCACCCGAGCCGCCAGTCGAGCCTGATGCGGTCGGCATAAAGGAAAAGCAGAGACCCGGCGAAGAAGATCGGGGCCAGCGAAAAGAAATGGTCGGCCGTGGTGGGCAGTTGGTGCCGGGCGCCAAAGCCGCCGATGGCCGCTGACGCCAAGAATGCGCAGGTTACCGCGCGGCCGTGCAACCGCGTGGGTAGCGTCAGCATCAATCCGATGGCGATGTAGCAAACAAACTCATAGAACAGGGTCCACAGCGAGCCGTCCCACGCCGATCCGTACGGTGCGCCTGTCAACGTGCCGGGAATACCGTCTACTTCGATCTTCAATCCGAGGTTGTGCAGCACATACGAGACCCCGCCGGCGGGTGAATATGACCCCGAGCCGGTGAGCGTGCTTAGGGGCGCGAACACGAATGCCACGGCGAGGAGGCAGACCACAAAGGCTGGATAGATTCGCAAGATTCGCCGCGCGAAGAATGCGACTAGCCCGGTGTGCATGCGACTCGCCGCGATGAGATAACCCGAAATCGCGAAAAATCCCATTACCGCCCAGGTGCCTATTGTTTGGCGGGCGATCGCGGTGTCGTGGCCGAACCCACCGAGCGGTCTCGCGTGCGACACGATGACGGCGGTGGCAAACGCCAGGCGAAGGAAGTTCAGGCTGTTCTTTCGCGGGTCGAACCGTCGTGCGAGAGCCATAATTCCCCCCCGGGATCAAGCCGAGCATAAGTCGCGACCGCGGGGGATGACTATGTACGTCGGGGTGAGGTCGATCTCCCTACCTGGGATCAACCGTGGAAGGAAGGTCGCCTCACGAGGTGACGTCGGCGGACGTGATTCGCGCCCACGCTGCACTGAAGAAGATGGCGGAGTATGCCAGGGGCAGCACGAGCGAGTGTGCCACTGCGGTGAGCGACACCCCAGGCCGTACGAACGCCCCATACTCGAGCCAGTGGTGCGTCAGCAGCAGCCCGCGAAACGCGCCGAGTTGAGGCACTGAATCGAGTACGGCAAAGGCGATGACCGCGGCGACCGTACCTGCCATGGCGCCGATCGGCACTTCGGTCAAGGTCGACAAGAAAATCGCGATCGCGGCCAGACCGAGCAGGTCGACGAAGATGAAAGCGGCCACACCCGTCGCGCGGATCAGCCCGTCACCGAACGAGACAGTGTCGCCCGAAATCAGCGTGACGCCGTGGCTGCCGAACAGCGCAACACCCGAAATGATGCCGACGATCGCCACGAGCGCGATCGCCGTCGCGAGATAGGTCAATGCTCCCAGCGACTTCACGATGAGAACGCGGGTGCGCGACACCGGAACCGTCAACAGGTAACGCAACGAGCCGGTACTCGCCTCGCCGGCGACGGCATCGCCCGCCACGACGGCAATCGCCAAGGGCAGAAATACGGGCAGGCACACCGTGAGCGCGGCGAGCGCGAGGAAGAGGCCGTTGTCGGTGAGTTGGCTCACGAACGCCGGGCCGCCCTCGCCAGGGCGAGGTGACGCCACTCTAATCGCGGTTCCGATCAGCAGGGGAATGCACGCCAGCACGACCAGCATGGCGATGTTGCGGCGGCGCCGAAAAACCAATCGCAGTTCGTTTCGGATTTGGTGCGCGAACACGACCACGGCCCGTTGCGCGGAGGAACGACCGACCAGCAGGGACCGCTCGGACGACGAAACGTCGACCGACGAACGCATCGATGACGCGGTATCAACGGACGACATCGAAGCCCTCCCCGGTGAGTTGAACAAAGAAGTCTTCAAGTGCCGGCCGCTCGACCCGCAAACCGCGCACCGCGACGCCCGCGTTGACGAGCGCGGCGTTGATCCGCTCAGGCGCCTCGTCTGCCAGCCTGACGACCACGTCACCCGCCGAGCGACTCGTGACCGTCAGACCGAGGTCCTCGAGAATGCCGACGGCAAGCTGCGCTTGCGGCGTCTCGACGCGTAGCGTCGCGTCGGCGGCTTGTAGCACTTCCTCGAGTGGGCCTTGGCGCAGCAGGCGACCCGCGCTCATGATGCCGACGTGTGTCGCGACTTGTTCGATCTCGGCGAGCAAATGGCTGGAGACGAGCACCGTCGTGCCGTCGCTTGCTAGTTCACGCACGAGCGTGCGAACTTCGCGGGTACCCTGCGGATCGAGGCCATTCGTCGGCTCGTCGAGAATGAGCAACTCTCGTGGGCGAAGCAGCGCCGCGGCAAGCCCCAGCCGTTGTTTCATGCCAAGGGAATAACGCCGGTAGTTCTTGCGTGCCGCGGCGGTAAGCCCGACCCGTTCGAGGGCGGCGTTGACCCGGTTTTTCGACGTCCGCGAATCTGTGCTTGCGTCGAATTCATCGAGCCGGCGTAAGTTGTCGTAGCCGCTGAGGTAAGGATGAAATGCGGGCCCCTCGACGAGTGTGCCGACGTGGGGCAACACCTCTTTGGCATGCGTCGGCACAGTGCCGCCCAGCATTTCGACCGACCCCGCGTTGGGTGTCATTAACCCTAGCAGGAGGCGAATCGTCGTCGTCTTGCCCGAACCGTTCGGCCCGAGAAATCCAAACACCGCGCCACGCGGAACCTCGAGCCCCACTCCATTGACCGCCACGTGAGAGCCGAAGCGCCGAGTCAGGCCGACGGTCTTGATGGCATAACGCTGTTCGGCTTCGGGTTCAGTTGCCGCGGCGGCGCCGACCGCCGCGGTCACAGCCCGTGTCCTGTCGCCGCCACCTGCTGGATCGCCGTCGCGCTGACCGGGCCGACGAAGATGTGTCCGTCGTCCGCGATGAAAATCGACAGCAGCGCACTCGTGATCAGGTGACCGCCTTCGACGGGCGTCGCGATCTTTTCGAGGAAACCCGGCGGCAGCGGACCGGGCGCCGCGCCTTGGGCTGTTTTGAGGGCAGGGTTTATTTCGAGGACGGCGGTCCAGCCTGAACCGAGCAGCCTGGTGCCGAAGCTGCGGTTGTCGGGCGATCCGGCAGTCGCGTGAAGTGGCGCTGAGCCGAAGGGCCGCGTCAACGGATTCCCTTCGACGACGGTAGATCCCGCTGGTGGCACAAACCGGAACACCGAGTCGTCGGGAACCTTGAAGCTAATGTCGGTGAACCCGATTTGAATCGCGGGTGACGACGCTCCATGCGCGAACACTTGCACGCGCAACGGAACGGAAGTGTCGGCGTCGATCGCGAGACGCACGGTGCCGATGAGCGATCTGTCGTCGCGCGGTGTCAAGACGAGTTGGTAGGCAGCGCGCCCGGCCACCCGCGCGGTGCGGTCGACCGTCACGCTCGTGCTCGGGTCTATCGCTTTAAGAGCGTCTTCCGCCGCCTGCTGCGGGGTCAGGTTTCCCAGCGGATGCGTGGACATCTTCGTTGCTTCACCGCGCGGCAAAATCTTGTGGGTAGCCTGGCGCGTCGTCGATGTGTACGTCCACAAATCGGTTCCGTTGTGTACGACGTCGCTCTCGGACAGCGATCCGAGCAGGGCGAGTCGCTGCCGTTCCGGTCCGGCGTACCAGATGCGCAGCGTGTGGGCGCCGGTGACGAGGTTGGGAATCGACAGCGACGCGTCGGGAGCGCCGCCGCCGCCGATGGCGGTGAGCGACGGCAAGCCGAGCTTCGCCGTCTCGACGATCGTGCCCGAAAAACCCGCTGGTCTCGCCTGTTCGAGCGCGACCAGGAGCTGTGCCGCCGTACGCGGCGCCAGATTCGGCTCGGACGACGCGGTCGCGACGTTGTTGACCAGAAACGACGTGGCCGCGATCATGGCGGCTACCGCGGCGGGCACTGCCCATCGCAATCCGCGGGTGCGAAGCGCTGGTGACATGACGCCACTATGCGGGCGAACGACTCGCGGCGTCATTCCGCGAGCGCGCGGTCTCAGGTTCGCCACAGTTTTTGGCGCCGACGCCCGGGGGTTAGGCATGATGAGCGAGGGGTTCGAATCGGCGGGAGGGCGTCGCGGTGCGAGTGTTGGTCGCGGAAGACGAGCAGCGGCTTGCCGCCGCGCTCGCGCGAGGCCTCACTCACGCCGGGTTTACGGTTGATCTCGCCGAAGACGGCTCGCGTGCCTTCGAACTCGCGTCGACCGTGAGCTACGACGCGATCGTGCTCGACATCATGTTGCCGCGGCTGTCGGGATATGAGATCACCAAGCAACTGCGCTTACGCGGTATCTGGACGCCGATCCTCCTCGCGTCGGCGAAAGACGGCGAGTATGACCAGGCCGACGGTCTCGACCTCGGTGCCGACGACTACCTGACCAAGCCGTACTCGTTTGTCGTGCTTCTCGCCAAGTTGCGAGCGTTGCTGCGGCGCGGATCGCCGCACCGGCCGGCGATACTCGAATGCGGTGCGCTGGCCTTCGATCCGGCAAACCGCGCCGTCACGTTATTCGGAACTCCTGTCGACCTCACCTCACGTGAGTCGGCCATGCTCGAGTACCTCATGCGAAACAGCGCGCGTACGGTCACCAAGGCCGAGTTGCTCGAGCACGTCTGGCCCGACGCGAATACCGACCAAAATGCGGTGGAGGTTTACGCCGGCTACTTGCGGCGCAAGCTCGGCCGCTCGGTATTGCGCACCGTGCGCGGATCCGGTTATAGGTTGCGTCCGCCATGACACTGCCGATGCCGTCGTGGTGGAGTCGCCGTTCGCTGCGACTGCGCGTGACGGCCGCCGCCACCGCCGTGCTCGCCGTTGGGCTCATCGCCGGAACCATCGTGCTCGCAACGCTTTTTGTGCATCGTCGCGTCGCGGTCGTCGATGTGGGCGTGCGCGACGAGGTCTCGGTGGTGGCGCAATTGGTCGCGGCCGAAAATTTGCCGTCACCCCTGCCCGCGCCGGCCGCCGCGAACACGCTTGCGCAAGTTCTCGATCCGGCCGGCACGGTGTTGGCGTCGACGGCGTCGGCGAGCAGCGTGCTCGCGATCCTCCCCATCGATGAGCTATCGCACCACCTGGGCAAGCCGTTCACGACCACGTCGAGCAGCGTGGGCTCAACGTCGCTACGAGTTATTGCCGAGCGCACGACGCTGCACGGTGTTCCCGTCGTCGTCGTGGCCGCGTCGCCACTGGCCGACGTCACCGCCACACTCGACGCGCTGCGTAACGTGCTCATCGTCGCTGTCCCGCTGGTCCTTCTCGCGGCCGCGGCGGCCACCTGGTTAGCAGTGACAGCCGCTTTGCACCCAGTCGAGCGGTTGCGGGCGGCCGCCGACGCGGTCGACGTCTACGGCGCGGCGGAGCCACCACAGCTGCCGATCCCGTCAGGTGGCGACGAACTACGTCGACTCGGTGAAACGTTGAACGACATGCTTCGGCGCTTGCACGCGGCGACCGAACAGCAGCGGGCTTTTATTGCCGACGCGGCGCACGAACTGCGTTCGCCTCTCGCCTCGTTGCGCACCCAGCTGGAGGTGGCCCTCACCGTGCCGACGTCGCCGTCGGAATGGAACACGGTCGGGCACGGCGTCCTCGCGGACGTCGAGCGGTTGAGTCGGCTCGCCGACGACCTCTTGTTACTCGCGCGTTTTGACAGCGGCACGATCCACCGCATCGAGCCGGTCGCCGTCGACGCGCTCCTTCGATCTGTCGACGCGGCCGCCGAAACCCGCGAGGTGACAGGCATTTTCGTCGATGGCGATGAGGTCGCGTTACGGCGAATGTTGACCAACCTTACGGCGAACGCGCGCCGGCACGCGGGCAGCCATGTTGCTGTCGAGGCACGCCTCGTCGGACGCGAAGTGCTCATCGCCGTCGATGACGACGGTCCCGGTATACCCGAAGCCGAACGCGAACGAGTCTTCGAGCGCTGGGTGCGCCTCGATGCCGGGCGCGGCCGTGACGGCGGCGGTGCCGGACTCGGGCTCGCGATCGTGCGCTCGGTCGCGAGGGCGCACGGTGGCGACGCGACCCTTTCGGCCAGCCCCCTCGGCGGCTTGCGAGCCGTCGTCCGGCTTCCGGCGAGCCGTCATGTCGGCAGCGCGAACGTCGCGGCCGCGCGGGCCGACCTTGCTACTTAACAGGCGTCGGTCGCGCGATGCCCGTTGGCTTCGGCTTGGAGTTGCGCACGTGTTTGGGCGGCACTGGTTCAGGAGGAGGCGACGACGTCGGGTGCGGCTTCGTGACGGCAGCGGGGCAGCCGGCGAGCACACTACGCAGCGCGGACTTTTCCGCTTCGGTGACCCAAAGCTGATACTTGAATTTGACGGCGACTTGCGCGATCGCGTAGACACAGCGACCCTGTGGATTCGGGGGCAGCCAGCCCGACGCGTCTTTACCGGCTTTGGAAGCGATGTCGGAGGTCGTCACCGTCATCAGGTTGAGGGGATCGTTGTAGAAGCCGTTTCTTTCGTCTGACCACCACGACGACGCACCCGTCGACCAGGCATCAGACAGCGAGACGATATGGTCGACGCCGACCTGGTTCAACGCCGATTTGCCGCGCACCAGCCATGCCCAGGTTGCCGTGTACGGATCGAAAAGCGCTCCTGCTGTGACGAAACACTTCGACGTGGCCGTCTGTTGCGTATCGATGAGATCGCGTTGATACATGTAGTCGACCGAGTCGCATTGCGTAGGGGTCTGTGGTGGGCGTCGCACCTTTCCGAATGCTGATTCCGCGAAGGGTGAGGTCATCGATGGCGGCTTGACCGCAAGGTGAGTCAAGGCAAGGAGGGCGGCTGCCGCGGTGCTCGGAATCGGCGTCGGCGACGGGAACGATGGCTCTGGGAATTGCAGTTGGGACGGGTCGAAAGAAGGAGCGACAAAAGCGGTGTCGCTGCCGCTGTTCATACATCCGCTCACCAGGACAATGAGTAATGCCGCGGCTATGCACACGTGCACGCGATGTGCGCGACGCTCGCGGATCTCGGGTGAAAGCGACCGACGCGCGCACCTTCGAGTCACGATCGTGTCCCCTCCCACAGCGCTTTTAGTGTGCGCGTGCCAGGAGTGGTGAGGTAGTGCCCCGCACGCCACTCTTTTGTGATCGCGAGTGGCTCGGCGAAGACGCAACCCGCGGCCCGTAGGCGTTCGGCGAGTTGCGCTCGGGTGTTTGCGTCAAGATTTCACGAGTCTGGCGATCGCTTCGGAGGCTTCACGGATCTTTTCGTCTGCCTCCGGGCCGCCCGCCGTGATCGCGTGGCTCACGCAGTGCCCTAGGTGGTCTTGGAGCAACTCCAGCGCGACCGCCTGCAGTGCCTTTGTTGCCGCGGAGATTTGCGTCAAGATGTCGATGCAGTAGACGTCTTCGTCGACCATGCGCTGCAGGCCACGCACCTGGCCCTCGACGCGCCGCAGCCGCCTTTGCACCGCGTCTTTCTTGTCGGTGTAACCGCGGCTTTCCATTGCGCACCATCTCCCTCGCGATACCCCCATAGGGTACTTGCCCTCTGCCAGAAGGACGCGATAGCGTCAGCATACAGGTACCCTGGGGGGGTACATCCGTTCGAGAGGTTTTCGATGGAGATCCAGACTTTCCCGATCGTGGGGATGACGTGCGAGCACTGCCGTCACGCCGTCTCCGAGCAGCTCAGCAAGCTTGCTGGGGTGAGCGACGTCCGGGTCGACCTCGCCGCGGGCACGGCGACCGTCGCGAGCGAACAGCCGCTGCGCACCGACGACGTCGCCGCCGCGATCGACGAGGCCGGCTACGAGCTCCAAAGGTAGCGAGATCGTGGTGTCGGCTCGTACACAGCTCCAAATCGGCGGCATGACCTGCGCATCGTGCGCCGCTCGGATTGGCAAACGCCTCAACAAGATTGACGGCGTCGACGCGACCGTCAACTTCGCGACGGAGCAGGCCGATGTCTCGATCGTCGACGGCGCGGTGACCGTCGAGCAGCTCATCGCGAGCATCGAGGCGATCGGTTACACCGCCCGCGTCGCCAGCCGGCCGGACGACGAACTGCCTCCAAGCGACGTCGATTCGGAACACGCCGCGCTCACCGAGTCGCTTCGCGTGCGGCTCCAAGTTTGCGCTGTGCTTAGCGTGCCGGTGCTGTCTCTCGCGATGATCCCGGCATTGCAATTCGAAAACTGGCAGTGGCTGTCGCTGACCCTCGCCGCCCCCGTTGTGGTGTGGGGCGCGTTGCCGTTTCACCGCGCGGCTTGGGCGAATCTGCGCCACGGCGCCGCGACCATGGACACCTTGATTTCGCTTGGCACGTCGGCAGCCTTCGGGTGGAGCGTCTACGCCCTGTTTTGGGGCGGTGCCGGCGAGCCCGGCATGAAGATGCCTTTCTCTTTCGTCACCGAACGCGCTGACGCTCGCGACCAGCTGTATCTCGAGGTTGCCGCGGTGGTCACCGTGTTTCTGCTCGCCGGCCGGTATTTCGAAGCGCGCGCGAAACGCCGGGCGGGCGCCGCCTTGCGGGCGTTGCTCGATCTAGGCGCCAAGGACGTCGCCGTGGTACGCGGTGGTGTCGAACGTCGAATCCCGGTGAGCGCGCTTGAAGTTGGCGACCGATTCGTGGTGCGGCCGGGGGAAAAGATCGCAACCGACGGCGTGGTCGAGGAGGGATCGTCGGCGATCGACGCGTCGCTGCTCACCGGTGAGTCAGTGCCCGTCGACGTCGCGCCCGGTGGCACCGTCGCGGGCGCGACGATCAACAAGAGCGGCCGATTGCTGGTGCGTGTCACCAAGGTCGGCGACGACACCGCGCTGGCGCGGATGGCGCGGCTCGTCACCGAGGCGCAAAGCGGCAAGGCGCCTGTTCAGCGACTCGCTGATCGCGTGTCGGCGATTTTCGTACCGGTTGTCGTCGTGCTGTCAATCGCGACGTTCGCTTTGTGGGCGACGGCTGGCGACGGTTTCACCGTCGCCTTTTCGGCCGCGATAGCGGTGCTCATCATCGCCTGCCCTTGCGCGTTGGGCCTAGCGACACCGACCGCGCTGCTTGTCGGCACCGGTCGCGGCGCCCAACTGGGCATCCTGATCAAAGGCCCGGAAATCCTTGAGTCGACCAGGCAAGTCGACACGATCGTGCTCGACAAGACGGGCACGGTGACGACGGGAGCGATGAGCGTGCTCGACGTTGTCGTGGCTGACGACGTCTCTCCAGACGAGGTGCTACGCCTGGCGGGCGCGCTCGAAGACGCCTCCGAGCACCCGATCGCCCAGGCGGTCGCCGCGGCGGCTCGCGTCGGAGCGGGTTCGTTGCCCACCCCGGAGTATTTCGAGAATCTCGAAGGCCTCGGTGTGCGAGGAATGGTTGACGGTCGCACCGTTTTGGTCGGTCGAGAATCCCTGTTCGCCGATTCGCGGATGCCGATTCCGGCGCGACTCCGGGCGATGCGAAAGCGCGCGGAAGAACTCGGCCGCACGCCCGTATTCGTCGCGGTCGATGCCGCCGTGACGGCCGTGCTCGTCGTCGCTGACACGGTCAAACCGACCAGCGCCGAGGCCATCGCCGCGCTTCGACGCCTCGGCCTTATACCAGTGCTGCTTACGGGCGACAACGAACGCGCGGCGCACGCCGTCGCGGCCCAGGTGGGCATAGACGCCGTGGTTGCGGGCGTTTTGCCAGCGGGCAAGGTCGATGTCGTGAAACAACTGCAAAGCCAAGGAAAAGTCGTGGCCATGGCTGGCGACGGCGTCAACGATGCCGCGGCTCTCGCGCAAGCCGACCTAGGAATCGCGATGGGCAGTGGCACCGACGTAGCCATCGAAGCGAGCGATTTGACATTGGTTCGCGACGACCTTCGCGCGACGGCGGACGCGATCCGGCTTTCTCGCCGAACCTTGCGCACGATCAAAGCGAACTTGGTGTGGGCGTTCGGTTACAACGTCGCCGCGATTCCGCTGGCCGCGGCCGGTCTGCTGAACCCCCTTGTCGCGGGCGCGGCGATGGCACTTTCTAGCATCTTCGTGGTCTCGAACAGCTTGCGGTTGCGTGGATTTCGACCGGCACGATGATTGACGGGACGACGGTGCCGCGCGCGGCGTGCGACACGTCGCGAAATGCAACGAGTGCAACGCCCGCGTAACACCGTGTCGCGTCGCCAGCGAGTGCATAAGCTCGAAAAAAGCAAGTCATCTCGGAATCGTCGCACGGAGTTTCTCATGACCCAGGTCGAGGCTGATCGTCGTGCGTGGTGGCGCGACGCCGCCATTTATCAAATCTACGTACGCAGCTTTGCCGACAGCGACGGCGACGGCATCGGCGATCTGCCCGGAATCACCTCACGCCTCGACCATCTTGCCGATCTGGGTGTCGACGCCGTGTGGCTCACGCCGTTCTATCCGTCGCCGATGGCAGACGGCGGCTACGACGTCGCCGACTACCGAGACGTCGATCGCAGGTTCGGCACGCTCGATGATTTCGACGCGCTGGTAGCCCGGGCGCACGAGCTCGGGCTTCGCGTCATCGTCGACATCGTGCCGAACCACACGTCGGATCAACATCCCTGGTTCCAGGCCGCGTTGGCGGCACAACCGGGCGCTCCAGAGCGCGGCCGCTACATCTTTCGCGACGGCCGCGGCCCTGCCGGCGCCGAGCCGCCGTCCGACTGGCAGGCCAACTTCGGCGGACCGGCATGGCAGCGAGTGCCCGACGGGCAGTGGTATTTGCACATGTTCGCTCCTGAGCAACCCGACCTCGATTGGACTCATCCAGAAGTACACGCGGAATTCGTTGCCACCCTGCGGTTCTGGCTCGATCGGGGTGTCGACGGGTTTCGCATCGACGTCGCGCATGGGCTCGCGAAGAACCTGGAAGACCCGCTTCCCGATTTGGGCGCGGCCTCGGTCGACAAAGGCCTGCGGTACACGATCGAAGACCATCCGCTGTGGGACCGCGATGACGTGCACGATATTTATCGCGAATGGCGGAAAGTGCTCGACGAGTACACGCCGCCGCGCATCGCGGTCGCCGAAGCCTGGGTGGCTCCCGGGCGGCGCTCTCGCTACGTGCGTGAAGACGAATTGCATCAAGCATTCAACTTCGATTTCTTGCTGACGAAATGGCGTCGCGACGATTTCCGCGCGGTCATCGACGCTTCGCTAGCGGAGTCAGCCGAAGTCGGCGCGACCACGACGTGGGTTTTATCGAACCACGACGTCGTGCGCCACGCCACTCGTTACGCGCTGCCCCGTGACGTCAACTCGGCCGAATGGCTGATGAGCGACGGTCAGGATCCCGTTATCGACAAGGCGCTCGGCTTGCGCAGGGCACGAGCGGCCGCGCTGCTGATGCTGGCCCTTCCTGGTTCGGTGTACGTCTACCAAGGGGGCGAGCTGGGTCTGCACGAAGTGCCAGACCTGCCACGCGAACTCTTGCGAGACCCCACCTGGGTGCGGTCGGGTTATCGCGACAAGGGCCGCGACGGCTGCCGGGTGCCGATTCCGTGGGAGCCGACCGGCGAGTCGCTGGGGTTCGGACCCCGCGGCTCGTGGCTGCCGCAACCCCCTGAATGGGCGGGGCTGTCACGCGCCAGCCAGCGCGGCGACCGGGCATCGACCCTCGAGCTCTATCGCGAGGCTTTGCGGTTGCGCCGCGAGATGAACGGACGGCGAGAGCCGGGCGCCGAGGAAGTCGACTGGTTCGACGCGGGTCGCGAAACGCTCGCGTTTCGGCGCCGCTCCGGTTTCGCCTGCATCGTGAACTTCGGCGCCGAGCCGGTTGCCTTGCCGCCGGGCCAGGTGCTGCTGACGAGCGGCCCATTAACCGCGAGCGGGCTGCTTGCCGCCGATTCGGCGGCGTGGCTCGCCATCTGACCACTCGCCACCCCGCCGAGGGCCAACCCGGCACCAGCTGAGCCGATCGGATTGTCACCGCCGCCGGTCACAATGGCGGCATGTTGTTAGCGGACGTCGTGGAGGTGTCGCGGCTCGTCGCCGCGACACCGTCACGCTCGGCCAAGGTCGCGCGCATCGCCAGCCTGCTCGCCAATCCGGGCCTTCGAGCTGACGAGATCGAGATCGCGGTCGCGTATCTTTCCGGCGATCTACGGCAACGCCGCACGGGCGTCGGGTGGGCGAAGTTGCGCGATCTGCCGTCGCCGTCCGAGAAATCCAACTTGACCCTCGCCGACGTCGACGCCGCCCTCGAGCGAGTCGCGAATGCCGCGGGAAGTGGCGCCCAGACCTTTCGTACGCGTGAGATGCGCGAACTGGCGCGCGCCGCCACTGATTCAGAACAGCGGTTTTTGATCGCGTTGGTGATGGGCGAGCTGCGGCAGGGCGCACTCGACGGTGTGATGGTCGACGCGGTTGCCAAGGCGGCGAAGGTGCCGCTCGCGGTGATACGGCAGGCATTCATGCTGCGCGGTTCGCTGTCGCCGGTCGCCGCGATCGCGTTGCACGGCGGCGCGGCCGCGCTTTCGGCCGTTGGCCTCGAAGTCGGCCGTCCGGTACGGCCGATGCTTGCCTCGCCCGCCTCGAGCATCGCCGAAGCGCTGGGCAAAATTTCACCCGCCGCCCTCGAATGGAAGCTCGATGGCATCAGGGTGCAGATTCATCGAGGTGGCGCCGACATTCGCGTATTCACCCGAACCCTCGACGACATCACGTCGCGGGTGCCCGAACTCGTCGAGGTTGCCGCATCGCTCGACGTCCGCGATGTTGTCTTGGACGGCGAAGCCATCGCGCTCGATGAGCACGGCCGCCCGCGGCCGTTTCAGCAGACGGCCGCGCGCACGAGCAGCCGCCTCGATGTCGGCAAACTCCGGCGGGATGTGCCGCTGTCGGTATTCCTTTTCGATGTCTTGAGCCTCGACGGCGAGCCGTTGCTCGCCAAACCGGCGCACGAGCGGCAGCGAGTGCTTGCCCGCGTCGTACCAGAAGCGCGACGCGTGCCGCGACTGGTCACCGATGATCCCCCCGCGGCCGCGGAATTCTTCGCTGGCGCGATCGCCCACGGGCACGAGGGCGTGGTGGCGAAGTCGCTTGATGCCCCCTATGAAGCTGGGCGCCGGGGCGCGGCCTGGCTCAAGGTCAAGCCGAGGCATACGCTCGATCTCGTGGTGCTCGCGGCCGAATGGGGTCATGGTCGTCGTCGGGGCAAGCTGTCGAACCTGCACCTGGGCGCTCGCGACGGCGACGGCGGATTCGTGATGCTCGGCAAGACCTTCAAGGGCCTCACCGACGAGATGCTCGCGTGGCAGACGGAGGAGTTCCTCCGGCTCGAGACACACAGCGACGCTTACACGGTGTACCTGCGGCCCGAGATGGTCGTCGAAGTGGCGTTCGACGGCGTGCAGACGAGTCCGCGGTATCCCGGCGGCATGGCGCTGCGATTCGCCCGCGTGTTGCGCTACCGGCCCGACAAGCGGGCCGATGATGCCGACCACGTCGACGCCGTCCGCGCGATCCACGCGCGCTGATCGCCGGCTTTCAGGATTCGTTCAGCGAACCAGGGCAGACTGGGCGGGTGCGCATTCTCGTTGTCGACGACGACCCCGGCGTGAGGGATTCGCTGCGCCGCTCGCTGGCCTTCAACGGCTATGAAGTCGATCTTGCCGAAGACGGGCAGAAGGCCCTGAGCACGATCGCGCAGCGGCGTCCCGACGCCGTCGTGCTCGACGTCATGATGCCGGGCCTCGACGGGCTCGAGACCTGTCGCCGATTGCGCGCGGCGGGGGAGGATCTGCCCGTTCTCATGTTGACCGCCCGCGAGGCGATTGCCGACAGGGTCAGCGGCCTCGACGCGGGCGCCGACGACTACTTGGTCAAACCGTTCGCGCTCGACGAGTTGCTCGCTCGGCTGCGCGCGTTACTGCGTCGCACGCTCCCCGGCCCCGACGCCGGCCAGCAACTGAAGTTCTCTGATCTCGTGCTCGATCTCGGCACCCGCGAGGTGTGGCGAGGCGGGCGCGCGATTGCCTTGACCCGCACCGAATTCCACCTCCTCGAGTTGCTGATGCGACACCCTCGACAGGTGCTCGAGCGCGGCCAAATCCTCGAAGAGGTCTGGGGCTACGACTTTCCGACCACAGCTAACTCGCTGGAGGTGTACGTCGGGTACCTGCGCCGAAAGCTCGAAGCCGACGCCGAACCCCGGCTGATCCACACGATCCGCGGCGTCGGCTACTCACTGCGCGAGCTGCCGTCGTGAGTTCGCCGTCCTTATACGACCGGCCGTACGGTCAGCCTGACGCCGCGGATCGACCTGACAAGATCAGGTCGTCGCGCGGTTTTGCCTTGCGTACGCGCGTTTCACTGCTCGTTGCCGTGGCGGCGGGCTTCGCGGTGGCGGTGGTGTCGCTCGCCGCCTATTTCACCATGCGTATGGAGCTGTATCGCCAGCTCGATTCGTCGCTGAAGTCACGCGCCCAGACGGCAGCCGAGTTGCAGCTCGACCCGCAATCGTTCATCGACCAGCCGACTTTGTTCTTGCTGACCGCGGAAAATAAGGTGTTTTTCGTCACGGCTGACGGCCGTGTGTACTATTCGGCGCGCGATCGAGACCTCGCGCAGTCGCTCGGGTCGGGGCCAGAAATTGCCGTAGCGGCCGGTAATTCGGCTACCGCGCTTCGCACACTTCGGGTTGATGGCGTCGATTATCGGATCGCCACCGCGCCGTCCGGGCCGGGCCGTGCGCTCGTGCTCGCCCGCTCGATGACCGACGTCACCACGACCCTCGATCACTTGCGGGTCGTCACCTTCTCCGTCGGCATCGCCGGCATCGTTTTCGCCGCCGTGGCAGGGCTTATCGTCGCGCGAGCAGGGCTCCGGCCCGTCGAACGGCTCACCGAGGCCACCGAACATGTCGCGCAAACCGGTGACTTGACCCCGATCGACCTCGACAGCCGCGACGAGATTGGCCGCCTGGCGAGAAGTTTCAACGCGATGCTCGCGGCGCTCGACCTTTCTCGTACCCGTCAACGCCAACTAGTCGCCGACGCGGGCCACGAATTACGCACGCCGCTCACCAGCTTGCGCACCAATCTCGACTTGCTCGCCCAAAGCGATGCGGCCGGCGCGAACGGTCTTTCTCCCGCGGACCGGGCGTCCCTGCTGGTCGACGTCCGAGCGCAAGTCGAAGAGCTGTCGGGGCTGGTGTCCGACCTTGTCGAACTCGCCCGCGACGATGCTCCTTCAACCGAGCTGGAAGAAGTGGAATTCGCGGCGATCGTCGAACGCGCTATCGAACGCGTGCGGCGCCGAGCTTCAGGTCTGCGGTTCGATGCGCGGCTCTCGTCGTGGATGGTGCTTGGCGATTCGAACGCGTTGGAACGCGCGGTGACGAACCTGCTCGACAACGCGGCGAAGTGGAGTCCGCCGGGCGGCTGCGTGCGCGTCGAGCTTCATGGCGGGCGGTTATCGGTCGCGGACGACGGCCCGGGCATCGCCGAGGCCGACTTGCCGCATGTGTTCGACCGGTTCTATCGCTCGACCGATGCGCGAAGCATGCCGGGCTCCGGCCTAGGTTTGGCGATCGTGCGCCAGGTCGCGACCCGACATGCCGGTACGGTGTCGGCAGGCCGCGCCGGGTCCGGTGGAGCGCTGATGGCGTTCCAGCTGCCAGGTCGGCCGGCGCCTGAGTCGTCGTGGGTTTCGGCGTCCGAAATCGCGCAACCGGTGAAACCGATGCAGGAACGACCGCGAGATGAGCGAGGGGTACATGAACGATCGACCTGGTGACGCGTTCGGCGGCAACGGTTTCGGCGCGCCGATGTCGGATTCGCCGGACGCCGAAGGCGAGGCGCCGCGCGATGGTGGCGAGGCGCCACAGGAGCCTTGGTGGGCCACACCACCCGGATCGGTCGGCGCCGTTCCCGCGCCGTCGACGTCGGCAGCGCCGTCGACACCGGCAGGCGGCTTCGTGTCACCGTCGGCGCCCTCGAGCGCACCGCCAGGGAGCTTCACGTCGCCGGATCGCACGACACGTCCGTTCGAGCGTCCGTATGGCGATACGTACGCGCGACCGGCGCATAGCGCTCTGCCGTACGGTGAACCCGCGGCAACCGCGCCGGTGCCGTCGTATTCGCTCTCTTCTTACGGCCAGCCTTACGGGCACCCGCCGTACGGGCAACCTCCGTCTCACGCCTACGGGCAGCCAGCCGAATCGAAACCAGATCGTGGCGGCAAGAGGTGGTTGTTGTCGCTGGTGATCGTGGCGTTGGTCGCTGCTCTCGTCGGCGGCGGCGTCGGCGCGGGCGTTGTCGCCGCGACCAAGCACGACAACAAAGCAGCGAATACCGCGTCGACTGCCACAACTACCGCGACAGCGGGAGCGAACAACTCCGCGTCTCCGGTCGTCCCGACGTTGCCCGCGGGATCCGTGGCCTCGGTTGCTCAGGCCATGTTGCCGTCGGTGGTGTCCATCATCGTGAGCGGCCCGCAAGAGCAAGATGAAGGCACCGGCATCATCTTGACCGCCGACGGCGAAATCGTGACGAACAATCACGTCGTCGAGGCAGCCGCGACGTCCGGCACGATTGCCGTGACTTTCAGCGACGGCCATTCGGTGACGGCGTCGATTTTGGGCCGCGATCCGACGTCCGACCTGGCTGTTATCAAGGCGCAAAACACCAGTGGCTTGCACCCTGCCAAGCTCGGCAGCGACGCGACATTGGTGGTGGGCCAGCAAGTCGTGGCGGTCGGCTCGCCGCTGGGTTTGTCGAACAGTGTGACGTCAGGAATTATCAGCTCGCTCAACCGCCCGGTGTGCACGCAAAACTGCAACGGCGGTGGCTCGACGCCAACCGTTCTCGACGCGATTCAGACCGACGCGGCCATCAATCCCGGCAACTCAGGCGGTCCGTTGGTCGACATGGCGGGGCGTGTGGTCGGCATCAATTCGGCGATCGCCACGACGGGTCAGGGCGGGTTTGGCGGTCAGGCCGGAAATATCGGTGTCGGCTTCGCGATTCCGATCGACGAAGCCAGTCGGGTCATCGACGAGTTGGTGAAGACAGGGCACGCGAGCCACGCCGTCATCGGTATCGGCGTCAACGACTCGGTCGACCCGAACCTCAACACGCCGAACGGCGCGAAGGTGGTATCGGTGACACCGGGTGGGCCCGCGGCGGCGGCGGGCATGCGCGTCGGCGACGTGATTGTGAACTTCAACAACAGAGCAGTCGTCGACGGCGATTCGCTGATCGCGGCGACCCATGCGGCGGCGCCGAATTCGACCGTGCCCGTAACCGTGGCGCGCGCTGGGGAGAAGAAAACGATCCAGGTCACCTTGGGTTCCGCAACCTCGGCATGACGCGGGCCGCGGCAATATGGCGTGTTGCTACGGCATGTGTCGTCGTAGCGCGCGGCTGATGGCTTCACCGGCGGCCACGACAGATCTGGCGTGCAACCGGCCCGGATTTCGCGACAGTCGCTCGATCGGGCCCGAGACGGAGACGGCCCCGATGACGCGACCGTTGGTGGCGCGCACCGGCGCGGAGACCGAAGCGACGCCGGGCTCTCGTTCGGCGACGCTCATGGCCCAGCCTTGACGGCGCACTCGCGCCAACGCGTGTGTCGAGAACACGGCACCGTTCATGGTTCGGTAAAGCCGGTCGGCGTCTTCCCACGCGAGCAGAATCTGGGCGGCAGAGCCGGCGGTGAGCGGCAATTGGGTGCCGATCGGCACGGTGTTTCTCAAGCCCGCGGGAAGTTCGGCGGCCGCGACGCACACTCTGACATCGCCCTGGCGTCGGTACAGCTGCGTGCTTTCGCCCGTGGCGTCGCGCAACTTCGCGAGGATGGGGTTGGCAACGGCGATGAGATGGTCTTCTCCGCCTGAGGCGGCGAGTTCGCCGAGCCGCGGGCCGAGCACGAAGCGGCCCTCGACATCGCGGCTGACGATCCGGTGACGTTCGAGCGCGACGGCCAGCCGATGAGCCGTGGGTCGTGGCAGTCCGGTCTTCGAACCGAGGGTCGCGAGCGATGCGGGCCCTTCGGCGAGCGCCGCAAGAATCGCAACTGACTTGTCAATCACGCCCACACCGCTAGACTCGTCCATGTACTGATATTGCCATCTCAATATGCGAGATAGCAAGTGGGAGCAACAGCGACCAAGAAGGGCTGGGCACATGGGGCGCACATTGGCCGAAAAGGTCTGGGAGGAGCACGTCGTTCGACGGGCCGAAGGCGAGCCCGACCTCCTCTACATCGACTTGCACCTGATCCACGAGGTGACGAGCCCGCAGGCCTTCGACGGCCTTCGGCTGGCCGGCCGCAAGGTTCGTCGTCCCGACCTGACAATCGCGACCGAAGACCACAACGTGCCCACGACGGCGATCGATCAGCCGATCGCCGATCCGGTCTCGCGCACCCAGGTCGAGACCTTGCGCCGCAACTGCACGGAATTCGGCATCCGGCTGCATCCGATGGGTGACGAGTCGCAGGGCATCGTGCACGTGATTGGGCCGCAATTGGGGTTAACCCAACCGGGAATGACGATCGTGTGCGGAGACTCGCACACTTCGACTCATGGGGCGTTTGGCGCGCTGGCATTCGGCATCGGTACAAGTGAGGTCGAGCATGTGCTGGCCACCCAAACCCTGCCGCAGTACAAACCCAAGACGATGGCGATCACGGTCGATGGCACGTTGCCGCCGGGCGTGACAAGTAAAGACATCATCTTGGCGGTCATCGCGAAAATCGGCACCGGCGGCGGTCAGGGCTACGTTCTCGAATACCGCGGCGCGGCGATTCGCGCGCTGTCGATGGAGGCGCGCATGACCGTCTGCAACATGTCGATCGAAGCCGGCGCGCGCGCCGGCATGATTGCTCCGGATGAGACGACGTTCGAATACCTCAAGGGCCGTCCGCACGCACCGCAAGGTGCGGACTGGGAAGCCGCTGTCGCCCATTGGCGCACGCTGGTTACTGACGACGACGCCGTATTCGACAAAGAGGTCATGCTCGACGCCGCCGAATTGACGCCTTACGTCACGTGGGGCACCAACCCCGGCCAAGGCGCTCCACTCGCGGGCAGTGTGCCCGATCCCGCCGCTATCGACGATCCGGTCGAGCGTGGCTCCGTCGAGCGTGCCCTTCAATACATGGGGTTGCGGCCCGGAACCAAGCTGCGCGACATCAAGGTCGATACCGTGTTCCTCGGTTCTTGCACGAACGGCCGCATCGAAGATCTGCGCTCCGCGGCGGCGATTCTGGCAGGTCGCAAAGTCGCCGACGGTGTCCGGGTTCTCGTCGTCCCCGGTTCGATGGCAGTTAAGGTGCAGGCCGAATCCGAGGGCCTCGACAAGATATTCGTCGAGGCCGGCGCCGATTGGCGCAGCGCGGGTTGCTCGATGTGCCTCGGCATGAATCCCGACCAGTTGGCCGCCGGAGAGCGCTCCGCCTCTACGTCGAACCGGAATTTCGAGGGCCGGCAAGGCAAGGGCGGTCGCACGCATTTGGTTTCGCCATTGGTCGCCGCCGCCACAGCGGTGACAGGTCACTTGTCCGCGCCGTCCGATCTCGACTAGAAGGGCTTGCACCGATGGAGAAGTTCACAACACACACGGGCCGGGCCGTTCCGCTGCGGCGCGCGAACGTCGACACCGACCAGATCATCCCCGCGGTGTACCTGAAGCGGGTCACTCGCTCGGGCTTTGAAGACGGGTTGTTCGCGGCCTGGCGGCAAGACCCCGACTTCGTGCTTAACAAGCCCGAGTACGCCGGCGCCGACGTCCTCGTCGCGGGTCACGACTTCGGCACCGGTTCTTCACGAGAGCATGCCGTGTGGGCCTTGCAGAACTATGGCTTCAAGGCCGTCATCTCGCCACGCTTCGCCGACATCTTTCGTGGCAACTCCCTTAAGGGCGGTCTGCTGACGGTTGTGTTGCCGGAAGCAGCGGTCGAGCAGCTGTGGCAGACCATCGAAACCGACCTGAATACCGGCGTCACCGTCGACTTGGTGGCTCGTGAAGTGCGCTATCGCGATGTCGTCGTGCCTTTCGAGATCGACGACTACACGCGTTGGCGCCTTATGGAAGGCCTCGACGACATCGGTTTGACGTTCCGCCACGCCGATGACGTCGAAAAATTCGAGTCGACGCGGCCGGGCTGGAAGCCCGTGACCCTCCCCGTCCCGGCCTGAGGTTCGATGGGCGCCGAAGACATTCGCAGGTTGGGGCGAGCTCGATCTGGGTTTCACGCAAACCCTTGATCTGTAGGGGAATTCACGCTCTTGGGCGGCGCGGCGAAAGCCGCGCCGCCCTTTGCGTCAGCGGTCGTAGGCTCGCCAAACCAGCGCTACCGGGAGGTCCCGGGGCGCCCGTCAGGAGGTTTCCACCGCGACACAAGGAAATTTCTTGCCGAAGGTCGTTGTTTTGCGGCGCTGTAGGGCCTAAGTTCACCCCGAGTCGGGTATGGGCTCGACGACATCCTCCGGAGGGGCATGTGAACAAGGCGGAGCTAATCGACTCCATCGCGGGTCGCCTTGGCGACAAGCGGTCAGCCGTCGAAGCGGTCGAGGCCGTTATCGACACCATCACTCGCACCGTTGCCAAGGGCGAGAAAGTCGCAATCACCGGGTTCGGCATCTTCGAGAAGGTCGAACGGGCTGCACGCATCGCGCGCAACCCCGCCACCGGCGCAAAGGTCAAGGTAAAGAAGACGTCGGTGCCGAAGTTCCGGCCCGGCACGCAACTCAAGGCAGTCGTCAGTGGCGCCACCAAGCTGCCGCCGGTCAAGGCCGCGGCGGCTAAGGCCGCACCGGCGCGTGGCCGTAAGGCCGCGGGTGCCACGAAGGCAGCAGCAGGTAAGAAGGCCGCTGCCAAGAAGACCGCCGGCAAGAAGGCCGCGTCGGCGCGTGGTGCCAAGTCGACCGCGAAGCGGGCGACGAAGGCTACTCGCACTACCAAGAAGGCGGCACCGGCCCGCAAGACGGCCGCGAAAAAGTCCGTTGCCAAGAAGGCACCGGGTCGCAAGCGCGCCGCGAAGAAGGCCTAGAGTTCGTCAAACGCGTGGGGCCGGGATCCTCGGGATCCCGGCCCCACGCGTTTCAGCGACGCGTCACGCCGTCGAGTTTGCTTAGCACCTTTCTCGTCGCGGCGCCGAGGCCGCGCAGGCTGGCCGCGTCAAGGTCGGCTGGAGTGTCGACGTCGTGCCGCAGTCCGTCAACGTCGGGGTTTTCGAATGGTGTGGCACCGAGAGCGCGATGCCTCGCGAAGGAGCATTCCCCGAACGCGTGGCGCAACGCCGAGGGGTCGGACGACGCGAGCAACGTGCTTCCCGTCCCGGCGGCGTCGGCGACGACGAGGCACCCGGAGCTCGCGTGGGCGAGGGCGACATCGATTTCGGCTGGCCGCAACGTCGGCAAATCGCTGACCAGCAAGGCGATCCCGCAACGTGGCCAGCGCTCGAGGGCGGCCGCGATCCCCGCCGAGAATGCTTCGCCGAGTCCGCGTGATCGCTCAGGCACCGGTGTGGCGTGGCGCCGCAGTCGCGCGGCGACAGAAAGGTCTGGAGTGACGATGAACACTTCCGCGACACCGCGTGCCTTCGACGCGGCGGACACTGTGTCGAACGCCATGGCCAACGCTAGTGCGGGCCGCAGATCGCCGAGACTCGACAACCGGGATTTCGCCGAGGCCAGCGACTTCACCGGGACGACGACGGCCCACCCGGCGTCCGACATCGATCTCTCCCCTCGTGCTCGTTTCGGTTGCTCCATTCGAATCGTGCCAGCCCGGCTCGACAGGTAAGGATCGGGCACGGGAAACTAGATGTTCAGGTCGAGCTCAGGAGGTCGGCGGGTGCGCCCAGGTCGGAACCCCGGTTGGTACAGACTCGCGGCGGCGATCGTGAAACCTACGCTTTTTGTGCTGACCAAACACGACTGGCGCGGCATGCACAACGTTCCCCGGCAGGGTGGCGCGATCGTGGTTGCCAACCATGTCACAGTCATCGACCCGCTGACTCTCGCCCACGCGCTCTACGACGGTGCCCGGCGCATGCCCAGATTCCTGGCGAAGGCGGAGCTTTTCGGCGTCCCCGTCCTTGGTTTCGTGATGCGCAAGAGCAACCAGATTTCGGTGTACCGCCGCAGCCGTGAAGCCGCGAACTCGCTGCGCGACGCCGAAGCCGCCCTCGCGGCCGGCGAACTCATCGTCGTTTACCCCGAAGGCACCTGTACGCGTGATCCGAACGGCTGGCCGATGGTCGGCAAGACCGGGGTCGCCCGGCTGGCGTTGGCGTGCGACGTCCCGGTCATTCCGCTGGCGCACTGGGGCGCGCACCGGATTTTGGGTTACCACTCGAAGCGCCCACATGTGATCGGCCGCAAGTTGGTGCGGGCGATCGCGGGCGAACCCTTCGATATGTCGAAGTACCGCGGTGTCGAACCCACCAACGACGTACTGCGCGAGATCACCGATGCACTGATGGGACAGGTCAAAGGGCTGCTCGGCGAGCTACGCGGTGAAATACCGCCCGAAGGTTTTTTCGTGCCCGCTAGCGAACCGTCGTCGAAAACGCGCGAGGCCGTCAAGCCTTCGCGGTCGGCCGACGAATCGGGTGCCGCGTGAGCCGGGCCGCAATCGTTGGTGCCGGGTCGTGGGGCACCGCCTTCGGTATGGTGCTCGCCGATGCCGGTACGTCGACCGTCCTTTGCGCTCGGCGTTCCGAAGTCGCCGACGCCATCAATACCCGCCACCAAAATCCGTTGTATCAACCCGGAATCCCGTTGCCAGCGGCTGTCCACGCGGTGATCGATCCAGCTGAAGCCCTCGACGGCGCGGAGATCGTAGTTCTCGCGATTCCAGCGCAGACTCTGCGTGAAAACCTCGCGAGGCTCGCGCCAGCGTTGCCGCGAGACACGTTGCTCGTGAGTCTGATCAAGGGTGTCGAACTCGGCACGACAAAGCGCATGAGCGAAGTGATTCGCGAGGTCGCCGACGTGCCAGCATCGCGCGTCGCCGTCGTGACCGGGCCGAACCTCGCCCGCGAAATCGCCGAACGTCAGCCCAGCGCGTCAGTGGTGGCCTGTTCCGACGTCGAGAACGCCGAACGGCTGCAGGCGGCGTGCCAGACCTCGTACTTTCGGCCCTACACCAATACCGACGTGGTCGGTTGCGAGCTGGCAGGTGCCGTCAAGAACGTCATCGCCGTCGCTGTCGGCATCGCCGATGGCATGGGCTTGGGCGACAACTCGAAAGCCTCGTTGATTACTCGCGGATTGGCTGAAACCGCGCGCCTTGGCGTCGCTCTCGGCGCCGACCCCATGACCTTCGCCGGACTCGCCGGCCTCGGCGACTTGGTGGCGACCTGCTCGAGTTCGTTGTCGCGGAACCACAACGTAGGCGCCCATTTGGGTCGCGGCATGAGTGTCGAAGAGGCGTTGGCGGCTACTACCACCACTGCTGAAGGCGTGGTGTCGTCGAAATCGATCCTCGAGCTGGCGCGCAAACACGACATCGAAGTACCGATCACCGAGGTCGTCGTCGGTGTGCTGTACGAGAACCTGCGGCCGCGCGACGGCGTCGCTCGCTTGATGAACCGGTCGGCGAAGTCCGAGCGTCACGGGCGTTGATTCAGAGCTTGACCGTCGATCAGTCGATCACCGCGTCGACCAAACCTCGCTCTCTAAGTGACTCCACTAGCGGGTCGGCTGCTACGTCTGCGGTAAACGGTCGACTCCTTTCCCGTAGGAGCGACTCGTACAGCGTTCGGCACGCTGGTGGCAGAAGGTCATAAGCACTGGATTGCTTCAGCTGCTGGTGGTCGATCGCGCTGTCCATAGCGCACTCTCTTAGCGGGTATTCATCGGACATCGTCGTCCTACGGAGATGTTGATCAGGCATGCACTGGTCATCGTGGACGAAGGCAATGCGTCATGCAACCGTGCCGCGCGCCGTCCAACGCACGCGCCGCGAACGGATAGGGTCACTTGCCGTGACACATGAGTTCGCCGACCGCAAGCCCAGGGTTGCCGTCGTCTTCGGTGGCCGCAGCACAGAGCACGCGATCTCGTGCGTTACTGCAGGAAGCGTCTTGCAAGCCATTGATCGCGACCGCTACGACGTCGTGCCGATCGGCATCACGGTCGAAGGCCGTTGGGTATTGATGCCTGACGACCCCAAGGCGCTGGCGATCGAGGCGGGCCAGCTGCCGGAGGTTTCGTCGTCCGAGCGATCGAGAGTGGTGCTGGCGACCGACCCGATGCGGCACGACATCGTCCTCCACGACCTTGAGGCCGTGCCCAGCGTGCCGCGAATCTTGGCGGGCGTCGACGTCGCGCTTCCGCTTCTCCATGGGCCATATGGCGAAGACGGCACGATCCAAGGCTTGTTCGAGATGGCGGGTATTCCGTATGTCGGCTCCGGAGTGCTCGCGTCGGCCGCGGCGATGGACAAGCACTACATGAAGCTGCTGCTCGTCGGCAGCGGGTTGCCCGACATTGCGCATGTGGTGGTGCGTCCGCGCGAATGGGAGACCGACCCGGCGGCGGTTCGCGAGTCAGTGGCAAGCCTCGGATTCCCGGTTTTCGTGAAGCCGGCGAGGGGCGGATCGAGCATCGGTATCACCAAGGTGCACGGCCTCGACACCCTCGACGAAGCGATCGAGCGCGCGCGCGAAAGCGATCCGAAGGTCATCGTCGAGGCGATGATCGAGGGTCGCGAGGTCGAGGTGGGCGTGCTCGAAGGAGTTGATGGCGCGCCTCCCGACGTCAGCGTGCCCGCGGAAATTTTCGTGCGCGGTGACCGCGAGTTTTACGACTTCGACGCGAAGTACCTCGACAACGGCACCGGCATCACGGTTCCCGCCGACCTTCCCGAGAAAATCGCCGGCCAGATCCGTGATTTCGCGGTTCGCGCGTTCGAGGCCCTTTCGTGCGAAGGGCTTGCCCGGGTCGACTTCTTCATCACGCCGCGCGACCAGGTCTTGGTGAACGAGGTCAACACCATGCCCGGATTCACGCCGACGTCGGTGTTTCCGCACGTGTGGGCGGCGTCGGGTATCGACTACCCGTCGCTTGTCGAGCGTCTTATCCGGACGGCGCTGCGCCGCCGCCCGGGCCTGCGTTGAGTTTCTCCTTTTCGGTGATCGCGAAGACTTTTCGGCATCTACGGGGGTAATTGTCTTCGTGGTTACGGCGAATCATCGCGTACGGCGGTCAAGGCGACCTTGATCCCTCCCGAAAGTCGAGGGGAGGAGGACTCGCCATGTCGAACGGCTCTGATTACTTCGGGGACTACTTCGGCGGCACGCCCGGCACGCCCGGCACCAGTGCCGGCGCGCCGGCGGGCAACCCCTACCAGGCCGCCAGCGCCGCCGCGCCACAGACTGACCGCTTTGGCCTTCCGGCGGCCCCGTCTGTCGGCGGCACGCAGTCCGGATACGCCCCCGGATATCAGCTTGGTGCGTCGATGTGGCAGCCGCCCGCGGCACAACCGCCGTCGCGAAGGAATCGGGCGCCGCTCGTGGTGGCCTCAATCGTGGTCGTGGCGGCGGCGGTCGCGGCGTCCGTGTTTTTCTTCACGCGCTCGTCGAACTCCGTGCCGATGCCGGCATCGGTGGCCGGCTTGCCACGCATGACGAACCTGCCGTCGTCGATAAAAACCCAGATGAAGCAGGTGGAGCACCAGCTAGAGAGCCAGCACCTGCGCGACGCGACGGCTCGGGTCTACGGCGAAAACTCGGCGAATCAGGCGATGGTCGTTGTGGCGGCGCGATCCGACCACAAGGTGGCCGACATGGCTCAGGTGTCGGCGCTGTTCGACAGCGAAGTCAGCAGGCTCGGCACCGGCACGACGTCGGGTCTGGTCACGTCGCGGTCGACGGATTTCGAGTGCATGTGGCAGCGCACGAACAACCCGCCCATCGCGTTGTGTTTTTGGTGGGGCGGCAACAGCGTGCTGTACGGCAACGCGATCGGCCTCGACGTCCAGTCAGCGGCCGACGCGCTCGCTGATGTGAAAGCGTTCGCCGCGCTGAATTGACCGGCCGCCTCGAACTGACGGCTTACAGGTGGACGACGGGGCAGGTCAGCGTGCGGGTGATGCCCTCGACTGCCTGCACCTTGGCCACCACCATGCGGCCCATCTCGTCGATGTTGCGAGCTTCGGCGCGGACGATGACGTCGTAGGGCCCGGTGACATCTTCGGCGAGTGTGACACCTTTCATGCCGGAGATTTCACGGGCGACGGCGGCTGCCTTGCCGACCTCGGTTTGAATCAGGATGTAGGCCGAGACCATGGCACGTCCTTTCCGAGGCGGCACACCGTGGGTGGCCGATAGATGGATGTCCAACAATGTCGGGTGACACGCTAGCAACTCGGAGGCAAAAGATCAGCATCGGAGAGACCGGAGAATTCGGTCTGATCGCTCGGGTGACGAAACGGTTGCCCATTCGTGACGCGACCCTCGTCGGGCCGGGCGACGACGCCGCGGTGGTTTCGACGCCCGACGGCCGGGTCGTGGCGACCACCGATTTGCTGGTCGACGGGCGACATTTCCGGCGCGACTGGTCGACGGCGTACGACGTAGGCCGCAAGGCGGCGGCGCAAAACCTGGCCGACGTCGCGGCGATGGGCGCGGTACCGACCGCGCTCTTAGTGGGTTTGGCGGTGCCTCCAAGCGTGCCCGCATTTTGGGCTGAGCGGCTGGCCGACGGGCTTCGCGACGAGTGCGATCTCGTCGGGGCGGGTGTCGTCGGGGGTGACGTCGTCCGCAGCGACGTGCTCGTCGTCGCCGTGACGGCCCTCGGCGATTTGCGGGGGCGCGCACCGGTGTTGCGCTCCGGGGCCCAACCTGGAGACGTCGTCGCCGTCACGGGCCGGCTGGGCTGGTCGGCGGCCGGTCTTGCCGCGCTGCGCAAGGGTTTTCGCACGCCGCGCGCTGTGGTCGACGCGCATCGCCGCCCGTCGCCGCCGTATGCCGCCGGCCCCGAAGCGGCGATTGCCGGCGCGACCTCGATGATCGACATCAGCGACGGGCTGGTGGCCGACATCGGCCACATCGCGTCGGCGAGCGGCGTGCGCGTCGACATCGCGCGGTCTTCGTTGGATGTCGCGGCGCCGGTCGCTGAGGTCGCGTCGGCGTTGGGTCTGGATCCGCTCGACTGGGTGCTCGCGGGTGGTGAAGATCACGCTTTGGCGGCCACGTTTCCGGCGTCCGCCTCGTTGCCCGACGGCTGGCGGGTGATCGGCAAGGTCATTGCGACGGACGGCGATCAGGCGGGCGTGTTGGTCGACGGATTGCCGTACGGCCCTGGCGGCTTCGACCATTTCGGGTGACTCGGAGGTCGAACCCGATACAGGCCCTCGCTCGGGGGTGAGCACGGCAAGATAAGGCGCGTGGGAGTGAGGCTCGTCGTCGGCAATGCGGGAGCGCGCAGTGTCGCCTTCCAGATATCGCCGCTTGCCGAACTCGGCGCGGCTCTGCATGTGCTCTCAGAGCCGGAGCATCATCCGCTTGACGCCGAGTGGGTGGCTGCCACACGCGCAGCCATGACGCCCACGCTGAGTCGGCGTCTTGACGAGCTTGCGCCGCTTTGGGGTTCATATCGCCTGCGGTTGCTTTTCCCGTTGACCCTCGCAACCGCGAAGACACTCGACGAAGAGTTGCACGCCATCGAGCAGATGCCAGTTGCTCACTTCGTTGAACTCACCGCCTTTGCCGTTCGCGGCGGCAACTCTGGAGATAGCCTCCGGGCGGTGCTCATCGACGACAAGGTGCGTCGCCGATTCATAGATCGCGCGCGGCGTCGAGGTCGCGGTGCAGAGGCGATCGGTGAGAGCTTGCTGGCCGACGCGGAACGGTTTCGGTCGGGTTTAGTTGAGTTTCTGCGAGACACAGGGTCGGTCGTGCTCGACCGGGTGTGGCCACAAGGCTCTATCACGATGCGGCGCGATCTGGCGGCCCGGCGCGATCTAGCTGGGGCGAAGGGGATCGCTCACGCGCTTCGCTCCCTGTCTTTATCGATCACAGGTGACACTGACGGGTCGCTCTACATCGACAAGATTCACCATGGCCTCGTTGACTTGTGTCGCCAGCCGCTCGTCGTCGTCCCCACGTCGTTCGGATGGCCGCACTTGCTGGTCAAGCACGAGCGTGGGTGGCCCGCGGTGTTGCAATATCCGGTCAAGACCGAGCAGCAGGCCGATTCGGCCAGCCTCGCTTTGTTGCGGCTGCGGCTTTCGGTGCTGGCCGACCCCGAGCGGCTCAAGGTTTGTCGCGCGGTCGCGCGCGAGCCACGGACGACGGCGGATCTCGCCGAAGCATGGGGTATCAGCGCGTCGCAGGTGTCGCGCCATCTTCGGGCGTTACGAGAGGCCGGCCTGGTTACCAACGCTCGAAACGGCCGCTTTGTGAGCTACCAACTCGATGCCGAGGCGCTCGCGCGGCTCGGCGCCGACCTCATCGTCGCGCTTCTGCGCTGAGGTCAGCCGCGATCGAGTCGATCGACGTCGGCCGGATCGTCGCTGTTCCGTCGTCCGCACATGCCACGCGCGCACCCATCGGGGCTGACAGTCGTGCGAGCCGTTGCACAATCTCGGTCGCCGTGCGTGGGGCGGCGAAGATCGGCGCGCCGTGGGCGGCCGCCGCGGCATCGTGATCGAGATGCTTGCCATGGGTCAACGGGTGCAGCTTCGCCTGAAGAACCGTGCCGTCTGGGGCGATGTCGAGGTCGACCAGGGCGCTTTCCCAGGCCGCCACGCCGTAGGTCAGCGGCTTTTTCGTATGGAAGATGAAACTGCCGAGGCCATACGCGATGAGGTGACCGCGGTAGAACTCGACGCCCTGAAGTACCGGCGTCCCGTGGCCGAATACAACGGCCGCGCCTTCATCGATGCATTGCCTGGCGAGCTTTCGCACCCAGGTAGGCGTCGCCTCCTGGGGGTCCGCCCAATAATGGTTGTGCAGGTACACCACCACGAGATCGGCGACGCGCGCGGTCTCGTGTACCGCGTCTAGCAAGGCCGTCAGATCGCGAGGATCAGGTTCGGCGTGCTCATCCACGCGCAGCCGGTTGACACCGGGCCGTGCCGGCACCCCGTCGCGAGCGTCGAGCGCGTGCGAACCTGGGGGGTTGGTGGCCGCGACCGCTCCTAGCATCGCGACCCGGACGCCCCCGACGACCCCGGTGCCGGCAGCGGCGGCCGCCGACGCGTCGATCCCGGTACCAGCTGTGATCATCGAACGACGCCGCGTAGCCTCGAGCCCGGCCACGATGCCGGCTGGTCCCAGGTCGAAGGCGTGGTTGGACGCCGTCGCCACGGCACGAAATCCGAACCACGCCAGGGTGTCGAGCACCGATTCCGGTGCTACGTGGCTGGCGTGGTCGCGAGTCGGCCAGCCGTTCGGCGTGTGTATTGCGACTTCGAGATTCGTGATGGCAAGGTCTGCTGAGCAGATCAACTCACGCACCGGCTCCGACGACGCCAGTGGCATGTCGTGCAGCGGGCGCTCTATCAACGACTGACCGGCTAACACGAGCCGAAACGACGGCGTTGTCACGAGGGATCACAGCACCTGTGACAAGAACGCCCGCAGGCGGTCGCTTCGGGGGGAGTCGAACACCGATGCCGGCGGTCCTTCCTCGACGATGAGCCCGTCGTCGAGAAAGGCGACGTGGTCGGCAACCTCGCGGGCGAACCCCATTTCGTGGGTGACGACGACCATGGTCATGTCTTTCGCGGCCAACTGACGCATGATGTCGAGCACGCCCTTCACGAGTTCGGGGTCGAGCGCGCTCGTCGGCTCGTCGAAGAGCATGACCCTGGGCTCCATTGCAAGCGAGCGAGCGATCGCCACCCGCTGCTGCTGGCCACCTGACAGCTGGCCAGGACGATGCTTGACGTACGCGGAAAGCCCCACCTCGGCGAGCCGTGCCAGCGCCACGTCCTCGGCCTGCTCTTTGGAGAGCTTCCTGACCTTTCGTAACGCGAGCGTCAGGTTGCGAAGCACGCTCATGTGCGGGAAGAGGTTGAACTGCTGGAACACCATCCCGACATGGCTGCGAACCGCGTCGATGTCGACGTCACGGCCGGTGATGTCGAGGCCATCGAGCAGCACCGTGCCTGACGTCGGTTGCTCGAGTAGGTTCATGCAGCGCAGCAAGGTGGACTTGCCGGAACCGCTCGCGCCAATCAGGCACACCGTCTTGCCGCGGTCGACCTGCAGGTCGATCCCGCGCAAGACCGTGTGCTCGCCGAACTTCTTCGTCAAACCGGTGACAGCGACGGCTGGCGCCTGTTGTGTGGGCGTTTCGAGGCTCACGCTCAGCGGCCCTCCTGTGCGCTTAGCAGTTGCAGCGACGGTGCGCTCGTGTCGCCGCCGGCCAGGCGGACGGCGCCGCCATCGCGCATCCGCCGGTCGAGCCAGTTCACTGTGTGCGTAAGCGGGATCGTGATTGCGAGATAAACGATGCCGGCGGCCGTCAACGCCGACAGGTTTCCGGTCTCGAAGGTGGTGTCTTTGGCGATGCTGAACAACTCACGCTGACTGGCCAAGAGACCTAGGAGGTACACCAGGCTGGAGTCTTTGACCATCGCGACGAACTGGTTCGTGAGCGCGGGTAACACACGCCGTACGCCTTGCGGCACGATGACTAGCCGCATCGCGCCGAGATACGACAGGCCTAGGCTGCGCGCGGCCTCCATCTGCCCTCGGTCGACGCTTTGGATGCCAGACCTGAAGATTTCGCTCATGTAGGCACCCGAGACCAATGCGAGCGCCATGACCGCGTATGGGTAGGAGTTGCGCCCGAAGATATGCAGGCCAGCGATCGGCAGGCCGAGCCCGACCATCATCACGGTGACGATGATGGGCAGGCCCCGGAAGACGTCGACATATGCCCGCGCTGGAGCGCGCAGGTACCACCTGCGCGACACCAGCAGCGTGGCGAGGAGCATGCCGATCGTCGTGCCAAAAAGAATCGCGAGCGCCGAGATCTCGAGCGTGTTGAGCAGCCCGTCCTTGAGCAGTGACGGGAACACGCTGCCGAGATGGCCAGGGTCGAAGAAGGTGTGCAAGAAGTTTCGCAGCCCTGTCGGCACCCTTCACCTCCGATGAAGCGATGTAAGCGGAGAGGCTAGTTTGCCGTGTTCGCCAGGACGGGGTGCTCGCTGACGAGCTTCGGCGGGAGTGGCTGACCGATGAACCACTGCTTGTAGATCCTTGCGTAAGTGCCGTCGGCGAACATCGCGTCGAGCTGCGTGTTTACGGCCTGGACGAGCGACGGCGCTTCGAGCGACATCGGGAATCCGTTGGGGGTCGAGGTTTGGATGCTCGCCACCAGCGTGAGGTCGCTGTACTGCTGCAGATAGTTGATCGTGTCAGGGCCGCCGACGAAGAACGCGTCGACCTGGCCGCCTTCGAGCGCGGCGATCGCCTGCGGCTGCGCCTCGAAGCGCTTGAGCTGTGCCTTCGGATAGTGCTGCTGCGCATAGGTGTCTTGCGCGCTGCCGCTGACGAGGGCGATCACCTTGCCCGCGAAGTCGGTGTCAGGCGAGAGGTTTGCCGACTTCTTCGCGATGATGCCGTAGTAGCCGTAGTAGTAAGGCTCGCTGAAAGCCATTACCTTTTGGCGTGCCGGCTTGATGGAAAGGCCGACCGCGGCGATGTCATATTGCTTCGCGGGCACGCCGGCGAGAAGACCGTCGAGTGACGTCGTCGTGTAGGAAAGCTGCAGGTCGAGCCGCTTGGCAATCTCGTTCATCAAGTCGATCGAGAAGCCAACTTCCTTGCCGTTCTTGATGAAGTCGAACGGGAACTGGTCGCTTTGCACCGCGACGGCGAGCTTGCCGGGGGAGATCGTCTCCAGTTTCGCCGTGGTGGCCGACGACGAGCCACCCGGGGCCGCGCTCGATGCCGAGCTGGTGTTCGGGGTGCTCGCCGAGTTGTCGGCGGCCGAAGACCCGCTACTCGGGCTCGCACTCGAGCATGCCGCGGTCGCCAGTAGCGCGCACACAACGGCAACGCCTCCGAGGGTGTGATGTCGGCGGAGCGGACGAAGTGACACGTTTGCCGCGGTGCGCCGGTGTCTTAGAAGCTTTCTCATCGTGTTCATTCCTTGTCTGGTGGACGAATCGGTACTTGGCTGTGTGGTGCCGTGGTCGGTCAGGCTGGCTTCGCGGGAGTCGGGATCTGTGATCCACCCGTGATCGCGTGCTCCTGCCGAGCGGCGGCGAGGAGTTCGCCGTCGAAGAGGTCACGTGCGACCGCGGCGATGCCGATCGCCATCCGCTCGGCCATTGCGTGCGCGTGCGGCGTTGCGGCGGCCTCTCGGAATTGCGCCGAATGACTAGGGGTGCCACGCGGAGCGATCTGAACGTAGGGGTGGATTGTCGGAGTCTTCAGGCTGACGTTGCCAATGTCTGACGAGCCTGCTGGGTCGTCTTCATCAGGGGGATCGACGTTGACCCCAGCTGCTTCCAGGTAGCGGGTCAGGGTTGAAGCCATCGCGAGGTTGTTGCGGCGCTCGCTGTACATCGGAGCGGTATGGGTCAACTCGTAGCTGGTGCCGGTCGCGGTCGCGGCCGCGGCCGCGCACGCCTGGAAGCGTTCGAGCAGATCGGCTGCCGATACCGTCGTCTGGTCACGCACGTAGAACTCGCCGCTCGTGTAGTCGGGCACGACGTTCGGTGCGACGCCGCCGTGGCGGATGACGCCATGAATGCGCGCCTTGTCTGGTATGTGCTGGCGCAGGGCGTCGATGCCGACGAAGAGCTGGATCATTGCGGCAAGCGCGTTACGGCCTTCGGCCGGGTTCTTGGCGGCGTGCGCGGCGACGCCCCGGAATTCGACACGCACGTGCGCTGCAGCGAGCGCGCGTCGAACCGCGAGGGTGCGATCGGCCGGATGGAACATCAGTGCCGCGTCGACGCCGTCGAAGACGCCGGCGTTTAGCAGCTTGATCTTGCCACCACCGCCCTCCTCTCCGGGCGTGCCGATGACCGCCAGCGTGCCGGAGTGATCCGGCGCGAGCCTTCGGAGGTGGGCGGCCGCGAGTACCGCGCCGGCACCGATCAGGTTGTGACCGCAGCCGTGTCCGATGCCGGGCAACGCGTCGTATTCGGCAAGGATCGCGATCGTCGGGCCGCCGCCGAACGCTCGCGATCGGGCGCCAGACGTCGCGACAAACGCCGTGCTCAGGCCACCGACTCCCAGTTCGACCGAGAAACCTTCGTCAGCGAGCCACCTGGTGAGCAGGCTCGCCGCGCGATGTTCCTCGAAGGCGGTCTCTGGGTTTGCGTGGATCTCCGCGCTCGTCGCACGAAATCGCGCTGCCATCTCTGAGCTCACTGCCGCGGCCAGCGCCGGTTCTGTCATCGTGTCGGTGCTCCCTTTGGTGCTGCAGCTTCGGTCGTTTCGCGGCCGCGGTCGACCAAGGGTGCACGGCAGGCCCCGGTCTCGTCACGACCATTGACGCGGTGCGGTCAATCGGCGGTCGGTTGAGTCAGCTCCGGGCCGAGCCTGCCGGGGGAGGCTGCGACACTAGGAGTGTGACGTTGCCGCGGGTATTGACGATCGCCGGATCCGATTCCGGAGGTGGCGCCGGCATTCAAGCCGACCTCAAGACCATGCTGGCGTGCGGTGTGCACGGCATGAGCGTCGTCACCGCGGTCACCGCGCAGAACTCGGTCGGCGTGCAGGGTTACTGGGAGTTGCCCGAAGAGGCGGTCACCGCGCAACTCGACTCGGTGCTGGGCGACATCGGCGTCGACGCGGTGAAGACCGGCATGCTGGCGTCGTCCGCCTTGGTGTCGTTGGTGGCCCGCCGGCTACGCGACGTCGAGGCCCCGATCGTCGTCGACCCGGTCGGCGTCTCAAAGCACGGTGATTCTCTCCTCGCGCCCGACGCGGTCGACGCGGTTCGTCACGAACTGCTGCCGGTTGCCACGGTGGTCACGCCGAACCTGTACGAAGTCGCCCAGCTCACCGGCATCGAGGTGGACGACGAAAAGCAACTGCCCAAGGCGGCCGAGGCCGTCTACGCGCTTGGGCCTCGCTGGGTTCTCGTGAAAGGCGGGCACCTGCCCGGCGAGGCCGTCGACTTGCTGTTCGACGGTTCGCGGACCTTCGAGTTTCGAAACGAACGCCTCGACAACCGGCACACTCACGGCACCGGTTGCACATTGGCGAGCGCGATCGCGAGCTATCTTGCCCGGGGCGTCGACGCGCCGGTCGCGGTAGCCGAGGCGAAGCGATATGTGAGCGGCGCGATCGAGCACGGCTTCGCGCTCGGGGCGGGTATCGGCCCTGTCGACCATGGCTGGCGGTCTCGCGCGTGAGCGACATCACGTTTCGCGTCACGCCGTTCGACGCCCCCGAATCGCGACTGCTGATCGGCGAGGTGCAGGCCGAGTACGTCGAACGTTACGGGGGCCCCGACGAGACGCCCGTCGACCCGGCGGAATTCGCCCCGCCGCACGGCATCTTCGTCGTCGGCTGGGACATCTGCGAACTCGTCGCGTGCGGGGGAGTGCGCATCACCGCACCGGGAGTCGCCGAGCTGAAGCGCATGTACGTGCGGGCATCGGCGCGGCGTCGGGGCGTCGCGCGCACGCTGCTCGGTCGGCTCGAAGACGAGGCGCGGGGCTTGGGTGCTGGTTTGTTGCGGCTCGAGACCGGATCACGCCAGCCCGAGGCGATTGCGCTCTACGAATCGGCGGGTTACGCGGCCACCGAACCGTTCGGCCACTACGCGTGCGAGCCGGAGTCTCGGCACTTCGCCAAGGAGTTGTAGGCGATCGTCATACGTGTCGCGCGCTAGCGCGCTGACCGTCGCATTCGTCGCGCGCTAGCGCGCGACCTTGCCCGCCTTCAGGCACGACGTGCACACGTTCAGCCGCTTGCGGGTGCCGCGACCGATGACGGCGCGCACGGTCTGGATGTTGGGGTTCCAGCGGCGGCGGTTACGCCGATGCGAGTGGGAAACGGACATGCCGAAGCCCGGACCCTTGCCGCAGACGTCGCAGACAGCAGCCACGGGAGACACTCCAAGATCGCTAAGTGGGCATAGAAACTGCCCGCGCCGATGCACAGGCAACCGGTCGAGAGTATCGGACCACAGGTCGGTCACGCCAACCGGGCCCCGCCGGCCGACCTGGCTAGCCTCGTTTGTGACAAGCCGACATTTTGACACGCCGAGATAGGAGGCCGAGTGCTGCAGGCTCTCGACGCTACCGCCGTGCGCCGCTGGTACCAGTGGGGCTTGGCCGCGCTCGACGCGAGCCGCGATGAGATCAACTCGCTCAACGTCTTTCCGGTACCCGATGCCGACACCGGCACGAACCTGCACCTCACGCTCGAGAGCGCGATCAAGCCGGACGACGAAGAGCTGCCGGCTTTCGACCATGCGCATCTTGCCGAGACTGCCCTGTCGATGGCCAGGCTCGCGCTACTCGGCGCTCGCGGCAGCTCGGGCGTGATCTTGAGCCAGCTGCTGCGCGGCGTGGCCGAGGTGCTGGCCGCGCAGCGCTTGCCGCCGCGTGGGCTCGGGCTCGCCCGCGCGCTGGAGCGCGCGGTCGAACTCGCCTACGCCGCCGTGTCTCAACCGGTCGAGGGAACCATGCTGACCGTCGCGCGGGCGGCCGCCACGGCCGCCCGCGCGACAGGCTCCGACGATCTGCCCACCGTGGTCGACGCGGCCGCCGCGGCCGCCCGCGACGCCCTCGCCGACACGCCGCGCCAACTCGACGTGCTCGGCCGGGCCGGCGTCGTCGATGCCGGCGGCAGGGGAGTCGTGGTGCTCCTCGACGTGCTGCAAGCCGTGGTGAACGAGCGGGCCCTTCCGATGATCCGACGTCCGGTCGCGCGGCCACGCCTCGAAGCCGTGTCCGATGCCGGGGGTCCCGCGACGCAGACGCCGGCTTACGAAGTCATGTACCTGCTCGACGCGGCCGACGAACGCATACCCGCGTTGCGTGCCGATCTCGACCGCTTCGGCGATTCCGTCGTAGTTTCGGGCGGCGACGGGCTTTGGCACGTGCACGTGCACACCGACGACGCGAACGCCGTCGTCGACACGGCAGCGGCAATCGGGCGGCCGCACCGCGTGAAAGTCACGCCGCTGCGTTCTTTCGACGACGCCGATCATGAGGACGACGGTCCCGACAGCCACGCGGTTGTCGTCGTCATCGGTGACGGTTCGGCGTGGCGAGCGCTCCGCGCCGTATTCAACGACGCCGGCGCCTTCGTCGTCGAGGCGACACCAGACCTCGCCGACCGGTTGCTCGGTTTCGGTGCTCGGCGGCTCTTGCTGTTGGTCGACACGGCTTGCACGTCGTCCGCGCTTGAAGTCGCGAAATCTCTTCGAGGAAAGGGCGTTCAAACCCAGGTCGTGGCGGCGAAATCAGCCGTCCAAGTGCTTGCCGCGGTGGCCTTGCACGATCCTTACCGTTCACTCGCCGACGAAGCGGCGGCGATGACCGCCGCCGTGGTCGCCACCCGCTGTGCCTTTGTCCGCTCCGACGGTGACATCTTCGTCGGCGTCGCCGACGGTGACACGTTCGTCGGCGTCGCCGACGGTTCTGAGCCGGTGAGGAGCGGCGATCCTCTCGAGGTCGTGACGGCACTTCTCGACCGGCTACTTTCGGCTGACGCGGAGATCGTCACTGTCGTAGCCGCGCCGGCGTACTGTCGGCGCATCGCGGAGACGATGCGCGACGAGAAGCACCAACTCGACATCGCGACAATTCCAGCCGCCATCGACGAAATCTGGCTCGGAGTCGAGTGATGGCGAGGCTCGATACTCCGCTGTCGAAGATTCTCGGCGGCGCAAGCGCCGCTAAACTCGCGAAACATCTCGACCTGCGTACGGTCGACGACTTGTTGCGGCACTATCCGCGCAGGTGGGCGAAGCGCGGTGAACTCACCGACCTTCGTCACCTCACCGCGGGCGAACACGTCACGATCTACGCGCGCATCGACGGCGTGCACACCAGACGCATTCGTCCGAAGCTCACCCTGACGACCGTCGCCGTCACCGACGGCGTGACGACGCTGAGCCTTCCGTTCTTCAACTTGAAGCCGTTTCAGCTCAAGAACTTCGTGCCAGGCCGTGCCGCCTTTTTCGCCGGCAAGGTCGAGACCTTCCGGCGCAATTCGCAGCTCACTCATCCCGAAGTCGAGTTCATCGACGAGTTCGAGGGCCCTGATTCCGCTTTCGCCGCAGCTCTCGTGCCGATTTATCCGGCCACCAAAGAAGTCTCGACGATGACGATTCGCAAGGCCGTACAGGTCGCGCTCGACACGGTCGACTTACCCGACGATCCGGTCCCTGCCGAGACGCGCGAACGGCTAAGGCTCCTCGATTTCGCCGTCGCGCTCGAAGGAATTCACCGGCCCAAGTCGTACGAACAACTTTCAGCGGCGCGCAAACGGCTGGCGTTCGACGAGGCGTTCATATTGCAAACCGCGATGGCTCTAAGAAGAGCCGATGACGCCGCACTTCCGGCTACGCCGCGTCGTCCGGTCAAAGGCGGGTTGCTCGACGCCTTCGACGCCCGGTTGCCGTTCGAGCTCACCAGCGGGCAGCAAGCCGTTGGCGAGACCATCGAACACGAGCTGTCGCGCGACCATCCGATGCATCGGTTGTTGCAGGGCGAGGTGGGCTCGGGCAAAACCGTCGTCGCGTTACGGGCAATGTTGACCGTCGTCGACTCTGGCGGGCAAGCGGCGTTGCTAGCACCGACAGAAGTGCTTGCGCAGCAGCACTTTCGTTCTATTACCGCCATGCTTGGTCCACTTGCGATGCGCGGCCAACTCGGCGGTGCCGACAAGGCGACGACCGTGACTTTGCTCACTGGGGCGATGAGCCAAAGCGCCCGGCGCAAGGCGTTGCTCGATGCCGCCTCGGGCGAGGCGGGCATCGTCATCGGCACCCATGCGCTCCTGCAAGAACACGTTTCGTTCGCGGATTTAGGGTTAATCGTCGTCGACGAGCAGCACAGGTTCGGCGTCGAGCAACGCGACGCTTTGCGTGAAAAGGCGCGCGACGATCGGCGTCCGCACGTTCTTGTCATGACCGCGACGCCTATCCCGCGCACGATCGCGATGACTGTTTACGGAGACCTCGACGTCTCAACGCTTGACGAATTGCCGAAAGGCCGCTCGCCGATCGATACGTATGTCGCGCCGGTACTTGAGAAAGCCCGTTGGCGCGAACGCATTTGGCAGCGCGTGCGCGAAGAAGTCGAGGCGGGTCACCAGGCTTACGTCGTGTGCCCGCGCATCGGCGACGACGAGCCGCCCGATGCCGAACTCGAAGAAGCCGAGGAGCCGGAAGACGAACGTCGTCCGCCGCTCGCCGTCCTCGACATCGGTCCGCAACTTGCCGACTACGAATTGAAGGGTTTGCGAGTCGAAATTCTGCACGGTCGCATGCACCCTGACGCCAAAGACGCCGTCATGCGGGCGTTCGTCGCGGGCGAGATCGACGTGTTAGTCGCCACCACGGTCATCGAGGTCGGCGTCGACGTTCCCAACGCCACGGTCATGGTGATTTTGGACGCCGATCGCTTCGGCATCTCGCAACTGCACCAACTTCGCGGCCGCATCGGCCGGGGTTCGGCGGCGAGCTTGTGCCTGCTCGTCACGGAAATGCCGCTCGGCACGCCGGCCCGCGATCGCCTCGACGCCTTGGCCAAAACCTCCGACGGCTTCGCGCTTTCCGAACTCGACCTCGAGCAGCGTCGCGAAGGCACGATCCTCGGTCAGCGCCAGCACGGCCGAAGTGACCTGAAGCTTCTCTCCCTCGTTAAGGACCGCGACATCATCGAGCATGCTCGTGCCGAGGCGGCAATGCTCATCGACGCAGACCCGTTGCTTTGTGAGCATCCGCTGCTGGCCGCGCCGGTCGAGCGGCTGCTGGCGAGCGAACGCGCCCAGTTCCTCGAAAAGGCCTGACGCCATGACCCGCATCGTCGCCGGCAGGTTGGGCGGACGCCGATTGGCGGTGCCGGCGTCCGGCACCCGTCCGACGTCCGACATGGCGCGCGAGGGCCTGTTCTCGACCCTCACGTCGCTGCTCGGCGGCTTCGACGGCGTCCGTTTTCTCGACCTGTACGCCGGTTCCGGCGCCGTCGGGCTTGAGGCGTGGTCGCGAGGCGCGGCCCGCGTGGTGTTCGTCGAGTCGTCGCGGCGGGCCCTGCTGACGCTGCGGCAAAACGTCGCCGACGCTCCCGGCGCCGAACCCGGCTCGCTCACGATCGTCGCGGGCAAGGCGGAAAGCCTAGGGCGCGAGGCCGCGGCGTCCGGTTTCGATGTGGTGTTCGCGGATCCGCCGTACGAGGTCGCGAGCGGCACGCTGGCCGACGTGCTCGACGGTTTGCGTCAACGAGGTCTCATCGAGCCGGGCACGGTCGTCGCGGTCGAGCGGGCGAGCCGCGACGCATGGAAGTGGCCAGAGCACGTCGAAGCGCTGCGCGCCAGACGCTATGGTGACGCCACGATCTGGTACGGCCGAGCGATCGATTCACCTTAGGAGGCGTCGAAGTGCACAAGGCGGTGTGCCCGGGCTCGTTCGACCCCGTTACCAACGGCCACCTCGACATCGTGGCTCGCGCGTCGAAGCTGTACGACGAGGTTACGGTCGCGATCGGCCGAAACGACGCGAAGCGGTGCCTGTTCACCGTCGAGGAGCGCATCGAGATGGTGCGCGAAACGACCGCGCGGTACGGCAACGTGGTGGTCGAGGCGTTCGACGGCTTGCTGGTCGACTTTTGCAGGTCCCACGACATACCGGTGATCGTCAAGGGCCTGCGGGCGGTGAGCGACTTCGACTACGAGTTGCAGATGGCGCAGATGAACCACGGCTTGGGCGGCGTCGAGACACTGTTTCTCTCCACGAACCCGCTCTACAGTTTCTTGTCGTCGAGTCTCGTCAAGGAGGTCGCCACGTACGGTGGGGATGTCTCCGGACTTGTGCCGGAGAGCGTGTTGCGCCGTTTGACGCAGCGCATCACGCAGAGGGGCAACAAGCCGGGGGGCAGCAAGCAGGGGTCCGACTAAGCTCGTTCGTCCACCGCCGGGAGATCGCCATCGTGGAACTGAAAGACAAACTCGACGAGATCGTCGCGGCGATCGAATCGGCCCGGGCAATGCCGATGTCGGCGTCGTGCATCGTGAACCGCGGCCACATCCTCGGCATGCTCGACGAACTGCGCGAGTTGATCCCGACTGAGATGCAACGCGCCGAGTCGCTGCTGCACGACCGCGAGGGCGTGGTCGAGGAGGGCCGCCGCGAGGCCGAGCGGATCATTGCGGAGGCGCGTGTCGAGCGGCAGCGCCTCGTGGGCGAGACGGAGGTGCACCAAGTGGCCGTCGCCGAGGCGACGAGGCTGCGCGAAGACGCCGAGAGTGAGGCACGCCGCATGCGCCAAGAGGTCGACGACTACGTCGACACCAAGCTCGCCAACTTCGAGATTGTATTGAACAAGACGCTCGCGGCAGTGCTGCGCGGCCGCGACAAGTTGCACGGCCGGCACGAAATGGAGCAACTCGCGGGTGAGCCGCTGGACGACGAGCCACTGCCCGGCGCGTAGGCGGAGCCGGAGCGCTCGAGGGCGGCAGAGCGCGTGACTTCATGATCACGAAGACTTTTACCCCGATAGGTGCCGAAAAGTCTTCGTGATCACCGGAAGGGCACGGGCGTTCCGCAGGCTCGAATCGACGCCCGTCCCACCTGGAAGGTATCCTCGGACTCGGTTTCGTCTCCGGGCATCCGGTCGGCGGAAGCATCGACGTGTTCGATCACCATCTCGTCACGCGCGAAAGGAGTGCGAGACTCTGACGCATCTCGACCCGCGAGCTCCGCTCGTCGTCGACACTCGCGATCTGCCGAGGCGGCCCGGTTCGATGCGTACGATCTCTCGCACCGTCTCGGCGCCGACGGGCCTTGGTGGCGAGCTGGTCGGTGTTCCCGACGGCAGCGACCTCGTTCTCGATCTTCGGCTCGAGTCTGTGAGCGAGGGCGTGCTGGTGTCCGGGACTGTCCGGGTCGCTTTGACCGGTGAGTGCGCGCGTTGCCTGGAGCCGTTGACCGACAGCCTGGAGGTCGACGTCCAGCAGCTGTTCGTCTACCCCGGTCATGAAAACGAGGCGGACGACGACGAGATCGGGCGCCTCGTCGACGACCTCGCCGACCTGGAGCCGACGGTTCGTGACGCGGTAGTGCTCGCGCTGCCGCTCGCGCCGGTGTGTCGCGACGACTGCCCGGGGTTGTGCCCTACGTGTGGGGCACGCCTCGCCGACGTCGGGTCGGCTCACGGGCACGACGAACCCGACCCGCGCTGGGCTGCCTTGCGCGGGCTCGGCAACACCCTTGGCAGCACGCCCGCCGCTCACAGCGACAACAACGATCAGGAGAAGTAACCGTGCCGGTTCCCAAGCGCAGGCAGTCGCGCAGCAACACGCGTAGTCGGCGCGCACAGTGGAAGGCATCCGCCCCCACACTGGTGCGTTGCGAAAACCCGGCATGCCGGGAGCCGAAGCTCCCGCACGTCGTGTGCCCTAACTGCGGCACATACAACAGGCGACCGGTCGTCGTCAGCGGCTGATCGCGCCTTCGGTTATGACTATTCCTCCGTCGGGGCGGAGATGAGCGACGTTCACGATTCGCTGGCGCGGCTGGCGCAGATCGTCGGGCTGACGCTCGACCGCGCGATCCTCGAGCGGGCCGTGACCCACCGTTCGTACGCGTACGAAAACGGCGGATTGCCGACGAACGAGCGTTTGGAGTTCCTCGGCGACGCCGTCCTCGGCGTGATCGTCACCGAGACGCTCTTTCGCCGATTCCCCGACCTGCCCGAGGGCCAGCTCGCCAAGTTGCGCGCGGCCGTCGTGAACATGCGCGCGCTCGCCGACGTCAGCCGCGGCCTCGGGTTGGGCGAGTTTCTGCGACTCGGGCGCGGCGAGGAGTCCACCCGCGGGCGCGACAAGTCGTCGATCCTCGCCGACGCGCTCGAGGCGTTGATCGGGGCGGTTTATGTCGATGCCGGGCTGCTCGCGGCTACCGCGTTCGTCCACCGCCTGTTCGATCCGCTGATCGAAGATGCCGCGAGTCTCGGCGCTGGCCTCGACTGGAAAACCTCGTTGCAAGAGCTCACCGCGGCCGAGATGCTCGGCGTTCCTTACTACGAAGTGTCCGAGAGCGGGCCCGACCACGAGAAGACGTTCGCGGCGGATGTCCGAGTGGGCGGTGTCGTCTTCGGCAGTGGCACGGGCCACAGCAAGAAAGAAGCCGAGCAGCAAGCCGCCGAACAGGCGTGGAATCGCATCCGCCAGGCGGCCGAGTCGGCGCTCGGAGCGGCCGAGGGCAGCCTCGAGGGTAGTCGCGACGGCGATCGGGGTCTCGATAGTGGTGGCAGCGCTGACGCCTCTGTCGACGCCTGCTCCGAACACTGACCAGTTCGCTCGGTTTACCGGACGGCGGCGATGCCGGAGCTTCCCGAGGTCGAGACGGTGCGGCGCGGTCTCGCCCGATTCGTTGTCGGCCGTACCATCGAGCGGGTCGAGGTGTTGCACCCACGAGCCGTACGACGGCATCTTCCCGGCGCCGCCGATTTCATCGCCGGTTTGACCGGACGTCGCATCACCGCCGCTTGCCGGCGTGGCAAGTATTTGTGGCTTCCTCTCGATTCAGGCGACGCGATTCTTTCGCACTTGGGCATGAGCGGGCAGTTGCTCGTGCTCGGCCGCGACATACCCGACGGCCCGCACCTGCGAGTGCGTTTCGATTTCACGGACGGCGGCCCGCAACTGCGCTTCGTCGACCAGCGAACGTTTGGGGGCATGGCGTTGTCGCTCGGGGGAGCGAAGCTCCCTTCGGAGATCGCGCACATCGCGCCCGACCCGCTCGAAAGCAAGTTCGACGACGACCTCTTTCACAAGGCATTGCGCCGTCGCGATACCGGCTTGAAGCGTGCCCTGCTCGATCAAACTCTGATCTCAGGAGTCGGCAATATTTACGCCGACGAGGGATTATGGCGTGCGAAATTGCATTACGCTAGATCTACCTCGACGATGAGAAAACCTGAGTCGCAAAGGCTTCTTGACGGCGTCCGGATTGTGATGCAAAGCGCGCTAGAGCAGGGCGGTACTTCTTTCGACAGCCTTTACGTGAACGTGAATGGCGAGAGCGGCTATTTCGACCGGTCGCTCGAGGTGTACGGCCGGCGCGGCGAACCGTGCGCAAGATGCGGTGCGCTCATCCGGCGCGACGCGTTTATGAACCGTTCGTCGTATTACTGTCCGCGGTGCCAGCCGCGTCCGCGAAATCCGCATTGGTGAGAACCTGAACGTGTGAGTGAACCCGACGTCATCAGCGACGGCCGCGGGCCGCGTCGCGGCGTTGGTGCCGTCGGCGTCGTCGTGCTTGTCGCGATCGTCGTCGCGTTCCTCGTCAGAATGGCGGATGGCAGCTCTCATGACGCGGCGTTGCCACCGACAATGTCGTCGCCTGGCCCGCCCGCATCGACGGTTTCCGTGGCTCGCGGCTTTCCCAACATCATCGCGCGTTCCGGTGACGCGCTTTTTCGCGTTACGCCAGCGTATGTGACCCAGATCGGCACGCTGCCGTTTCAGGCGACCGACGTCTGGGTCACGACGGCGGGCGGGTTTTCGCCCGGCGAGTCGTCCGTGCGCGTGTTCGGCGTCGCCGGTGGCAACGCGTTTCGGCTCGAGATCGGGCCGACGGGAACATCGCGCGACGACCTCGGCCCCGCCAGCGGCGTCCTGCTTGCCGACGAAGCACCCGTGTTGGTGAGCGACGGCGAACGAGTGACGGTGAGCGACCCGCAATCGCGCGAAGCGGCGACGCTACCCGCCGGTTGGCAACCTGCCGGATTCGAAAACCTCGGGTACGCCGGGATTTTGACCCGCGACGTTGACGCTGCCGGTGAGGTCGACATCGCTTCGTGGTCGCCGGGAGGCGACCCGCAGGTGCTCGGGTCGGGTCTTTTGCTCGGCGTTACGGACGGCGGCCAAGCCGTGTGGCTCGACGCGTCATGCCCGGCGGGGCCGGGGTGTGCCTTGTTCTTCGGCGACATCGGCGGCTTGCATCCGAGGGGCGGCGTTCGCGCGCCGAGCGGCGTCCAATTCTCGCGGAGCCCGATCGCGTACGGCACGGGCAGCTACCTGGTCGTCGCGGCCGTACGCACCGGCGATTCGACGGCCGCGCTGGTCGTCGTCGACCCCTGGCGCGGTACCGCGCGCGTCGTCCCTGACAGTCAGGGCGTCGACGTCGGGGCGGGCTTCTTGTGGGCCGATAGCCACGATCTGGCCTTCGTGATCGAAGATCCGGTCGGTGGCGAGCGGTTGGCGTTCTACGACGTGGATTCCGACGCGACGACGGCGTTCGGGCCGAGGCTGACCAAGGGCTCGAAGCTGCTGACTGCTTACGGCGCGACAGACTCTGTCCGGGGCTAGATCGTGTGCTGATCACGCGCGACGGCGCTGGGTACTGTTTCGGCTGTGAACGACACGGATCGTGGCGACCTGGCCCGGGTCACCGTCTGGGTTCGCGGGCGCGTGCAGGGCGTCGGGTTTCGGTGGTGGGTGAGATCGCGAGCGCTTGAACTGGGCCTCGCCGGGCGGGCGACGAATCTCGACGACGGCCGGGTCGAAGTAGTGGCGGAAGGCCCGCGAACGGCGTGCGAACGTCTTGTCCAGCTGCTCAGCGGTCCGCCCATCATTAGCCGGCCGGGCGTTGTGAGCGGGGTTGTGGAGCAGTGGGCAACGGCGCGTGGCGGCCTGGCCGGTTTCGTCGAGAGGTGAGCAGAATCACCTACTCCGAGGCGGTCCGTCGGGACCACGTTGGAGGTGGATTGTCCCACTTTGGGAAGTGTAAATTCGTGATCGAATCGTAACGGCGGGGTTGACCGACGTGCGGCCGAGTGCGACCCTAGAGGTAACCACGACCCCATACCGCTGAAGCGGACGCGGACTCGACTGTGTCTATCGAGTGTCTGCTCCGCAGCCGGCATCCAGTGGAGGACCTCCATGGCAAAGGCGCTTCTCGGTCATCTCGGTGGTCCGGATCCTCGCATGCTGGCGGAAATGCGCCGGCTGCAGCAGCGCATCCGCGACCTCGAGAACGAGTGTCTTCGTTTGCAGGCGGCTAACGACGCGTTGAGCGCCGAGCCAGCCCGCGACGATCTCCTGACGCTCGTACCGGAGCCCGAGCCCGCCCTCACCTAAGGACGGGCCCCTTCGTATCTAGGGACGCCAACCCTTCGCGGTGGGCGTCCCTTTCGTTTGCCAGCACCTGGCTCCTACGCTGTCGGGCGGGCCTTCGCGCCCGGTAGGCTAACCCACGGTTCGACCCGCCTACCGGCCGGTACTTCCCCCGCACGTCGACCGCACGACTCGTCGGCGAACCGTTCGTCGGCCGCACCGACCGTCGTTCCGCTAGCTCGCATCGCTTGCACCGGGAGCGCCCTGCTGTGTACCTGAAGAGCCTGACGTTACGCGGGTTCAAGTCGTTCGCCTCGTCGACCACGCTGCGCCTCGAACCCGGCATCACCTGCGTTGTCGGGCCGAATGGGTCGGGCAAGTCGAACGTCGTCGACGCGCTGGCGTGGGTGATGGGCGAGCAGGGCGCCAAAAGCTTGCGCGGCGGCAAGATGGAAGACGTGATCTTCGCCGGCACCGCCGGGCGCCCGCCGCTCGGTCGCGCCGAGGTCAGCCTCACGATCGACAACACCGACGGCGCGTTGCCGATCGAATACTCCGAAGTGACGATCAGCCGCATCATGTTCCGCAACGGCGGTTCCGAGTATTCGATCAACGGCCAGGGGTGCCGGCTGCTCGACGTCCAAGAGCTTCTCTCTGACTCCGGCATCGGCCGCGAGATGCATGTGATCGTCGGGCAGGGCCAGCTCGACGCCGTCTTGCACGCCACTCCGGAAGAGCGCCGCGGCTTCATCGAAGAGGCCGCTGGTGTGCTGAAACACCGTAAGCGCAAGGAAAAGGCGCTCCGCAAGCTCGACGCCATGCAGACGAACCTCACCCGGTTGCAAGACCTCACCACCGAGCTTCGCCGCCAACTCGGCCCGCTCGGCAAGCAGGCCGAGGTGGCGCGGCGCGCCGCCGTCGTCCAGGCTGACCTTCGCGACTCGAGGCTGCGGCTGCTCGCCGACGATTTGCTGGCGATCAAAGGCACTTTGCAGCAAGACGTTGCCGACGAGACGGCGCTGCGCGAGCGGCGCGACGAACTCGATCGCGAGCTTGCTGAGGCAAAAAGCCGTGAGGCCCATCTCGAGGCCGCGATGGCGAGCGAGGCGCGAGACCTCAGTCGCGCGCAGGAAACCTGGTACAAGCTGTCGTCGCTGCGCGAGCGGCTGCGTGGGACGGCGAGCATCGCCGCCGAGCGGCAGCGGCATGTGAAGGCGACCGAAGAAGAAACCCGCGAGGGCCGAGATCCCGAAGAGTTGGCGCGCGAGGCGGCGGCCGCCCGCGTCGAGGAGAACACGCTCGCCACCGAGCTCGAGAGTCATCGGGGCGAACTCGCCGAGATCGTCGCGAAGCGCAAGGACGCCGAAGCTGCGCACGAAAACGAGCAGCGCCGGTTGGCGGCAGCGGTAAGGGCGGCGGCCGACCGGCGAGAAAACCTCGCCCGTCTCGCGGGTCAAGTAGCCGCCGCGCACAGCCGGGTCGAGGCCACCGAGGCCGCCATCGCGCGATTGTCGACCGCCGTTGAAGAAGCACGGTCGCGCGCCGAACACGCGCAAACGGAATTCCAGGCGATCGAGTCGCGCATCGCCGGACTCGACGAAGGCGAGCTCAACCTCGACGCCGGCTACGAACTCGCGGCCGAGATGCTGGCCGACGCCGAGACGCGGTTGGCCAAGATGCGCGACGAAGAGCGCGAAATCGAACGCGAACGCTCCTCGCTTGCCGCGCGTGCCGAAGCGCTCGAACTCGGACTCGCTCGCAAAGACGGCACCGGAGCGCTGCTCGCGGCGTCCGAACGAATTTCCGGTCTGCTCGGCTCGGTGGCTGCGCTGGTCGAGGTCGAGCCCGGCTTCGAGCAGGCCGTCGCGGCAGCTTTGGGCTCAGCCGCCGACGCGGTTGCGGTCTCGTCGCTCGAGTCCGCGGTCGACGCGCTTCTTCTCTTGAAGTCGGACGACGCGGGGCGCGCCGGGTTGCTGGTCGGTTCGTCGTCGCCGGCCGACGTTTCGCGACCCGCGTTGCCGGACGGCGCTCGGTGGGTTATCGATATCGTGCACGCGCCCGAAGAGCTGCGAGGTGCGCTGACGCGGTTAACCGAACTGGTCGCGGTTGCCGACAGTCTCGAATCGGCGCGTGCTTTGGTGAGCGTGAACCCGCAGATTCGAGTCGTGACCCGCGACGGCGATCTGCTCGGCCGCGACTGGGCGTTCGGCGGCTCGGCCAGCGCTCCGAGCTTGCTCGAGGTGCAGGCGGCGCTCGACGAAGCGCGTCGCGGTCTGGCTGACGCGACACATCGCGCTGAGCGGCTGCGGTTCGCGATCACGGGGGTCGAGGCCGAGGTCGCCGAGGCGTCGAGCAAGGCCGACGCGGCACTCGCCCAACTGCACGAGTCGGACGCCGCGATGGCCGCGGTCGCCGAACAGCTCGGCCAGCTCGGCTCGGCGGCTCGTGCCGCTGCCGCGGAGGCCGATCGCCTCGTCGGTTCGATCGCGCAGGCCCAAGAAGCACGCGAGCGCGACAAGGCGGCCTTGGCCGAACTCGAGTCACGACTTGCCGCCGCGCAGCAGGCCCCCGACGAGGAGCCGTCGCCCGGAGAACGCGACCGGCTTGCGCTGGCGGCAAACGCCGCCCGCGCGGCCGAAACTGAAGCCCGGCTGCGGGTCGGCACCACCGAAGAGCGCATGCGCGCGGTTGGTTCGCGAGCTGCCTCACTCGAGGCGGCCGCGTTGGCCGAACGTGAGGCGCGAGAGCGGGCGGCCATTCGACGCGCACGCCGCGAGCGAGAGGCCGTGGTGGCGGCGGCGGTCGCCGTCGCGGCCGACGCGGTCTTGGCGCGGCTCGAAATGTCGCTTACGGCCGCGGCCGCGGATCGTGCGCGCGCTGAGCAAACCCGAACTGTGCGTGAGGGCGAGCTGCTCGCCGTCCGTGGTCGTGCTCGTGAACTCGCCGGCGAAATCGAGCAGCTGACCGACGTCGTGCACAAAGACGAGCTTGCGCGGGCCGAGCAGCGGCTGCGTATCGAACAACTCGAGCAAAAAGCGATGGAGGAGTTCGGTGTCGATCCTGAGACGCTGGTGGCAGAGTACGGTCCCGACGTCGCGGTGCCAGTATTCCCCGAACCCGACGCTCCGGCCGACGCGCCGTTGCCCGAGCCGGTGCCGTTCGTGCGCGCCGAACAGGAGAAGCGCGCGCGTTCAGCTGAACGCGCGTTGGCACTGCTCGGCAAGGTAAACCCGTTGGCGCTCGAGGAGTTCTCGGCGCTGGAAGAGCGGCACAAGTTCTTGAGCGAGCAACTCGAAGACTTGAAGAAGAGCCGCAAAGACCTGCTCGACATCGTGCGCGAGGTCGACGAACGCGTGCAGCAGGTGTTCGCGTCGGCCTTCGAAGACACCGCCCGCGAGTTCGAGGGCGTGTTCTCGCGGCTGTTCCCGGGCGGGCAGGGCCGGCTCGTGCTGACCGACCCGAACGACATGCTCAACACCGGGCTCGACGTCGAAGCGCGCCCGCCCGGCAAGAAGGTGAAGCGCCTGTCGCTGCTGTCGGGTGGCGAGCGGTCGCTGACGGCTTTGGCGTTACTTGTGGCCATTTTCAAGGCGCGGCCGAGCCCGTTCTACGTGATGGACGAAGTCGAAGCCGCGCTCGACGACACCAACCTGCGCCGCATGCTGGCGATTTTCGAAGAGCTGCGCGAAACCAGCCAGCTCATCGTCATCACGCACCAAAAGCCGACGATGGAAATCGCCGATGCGTTATACGGCGTTTCGATGCGTGGCGATGGCGTCACCACGGTGATCAGTCAGCGGCTGCGCGAAACCCAGCCTGCCTGATTCATTAGTACGGCCAACAGCTCGCATAGCGCAAGCGATCTGATCGGGTTGTGAGCGCGCCTGGGAACTTGCCGCTTCAAGTCCGATGATCTACACGGGAACCGCTACATTACCCGTCTGCGGGTGTAGCCTCGCTGGACTCCGTATCTTGTCGCCGCCAGTGCTCAGGTCGCTACCGCCGTGGGCGAGTTTCGTCCGTCGTCTAAATCAGCTCGCCTGCGAGTCTTTCGCGATCCTGGCGCAACAAGAGTAGACGCAGCTTATGACGCGGGAAACAGGCGTAACCGCAGAGAGTCCCAGCGTGGGCGAGCGCGCCCATTGATGTGTCCCTGCATCGCAAACTAGCGCGCTATTGACTCCAGGATTCCCCGCAGGTCCTTCGCGATTTTAGAGGAATCCATCAGCCGCGCGAGTCGTGAGCCATCGGATTCTTTTCTAAACCGAACCCCGTAACGCTTGAATACGGCGTCCAGAAGTAGGTCTCCCGGGACAAGTTGCAACTTGCGTCCTTCCCATTCGGCCCCGACCTTCTCCGTTGCGTCTCGAACTAGATTCGGTGCGCCAGCCTCCAACTTGTCCAGTTCTGCGCGAAGCCGTGCCAGTTCGCTGACTACGGCGTCAATAAGGTGCTGCCCAGTCTCGTCGCTTAATGCGCTCCTGGAGACAAACCACGGTCGGCACACTTGCTTAATGACGCGACGTCCGATGGTGAAATCCCTTAGCTTGTCACATTCGTCCTTCAACACAGCCTGTATCTCGGGGACGTCAATTGACACAGGGCCGAGGCCACCAAGTTCTCGCTTGCTTGAGATGTATTCAGCTATTGCGTAAGGATCATCAAGTAAGTAGTTTTCTATTTCTCGACGTTCCAGGACATGTACTTCTGCGGTCACACCGACCAGAGCTTTTAGTCGATTGATCTCATCTGGGCTCTGTTCGTCGTGATCGAGGATGAACGCCATCTTGACTTGTCGCTTATGCAAGAAGTCCATTACGGCTCCAGCTGCATAGTGCGTGAAGTTGCGCACGCCTCCCATTGGGACGAAACCAACGTTTGTCCGTGACAGATTCAGTTCAAGGCCATCGCAAAGTTGACGGTAGACCGATTCGTCAGACAACCCTTCTACGAAGATGAGCGTGTCAAATAGGAATACCGAACTAAGCCGTAACCCTAACTCGCCGGGGATTTCGACTTCAGCTTCGCCGCTCTTTAGATGATGGATTTGCGTAGTAGCGGCGTCTGGCAGATTTGCCATCCTGCGAACCAAATAGACGTTTTGTGTTCCAGCGGAATCTAGAAAATTTGTAGAATGCGTCGTAATGATTACTTGCGCCTTCTCGGAGATGGCAAATAGATAATTCATGACAGCGTGTTCCAGAGAGGGGTGCAAGTGTACTTCAGGCTCCTCCACAAGTAGAATCGAAGGGTGAGCAAACTCGACATCTAGAATTAACCGCAGAGCTTCACGAATGCCTGATCCATTGAGTTGAACGAGAAAATCATCAACATCTAGTTCTGCGGTAGTCTCCCGGCTGGAGACGATACGCCCGTCGCCGGCGAAGGCGTCGATGGAAACGCCCAGTAGGGTGTTAACTGTCGACTGAATCTGTCCAAGTAGCGGCCCGCCCCCGCGACTCATTTTCAGCTGCAAGAGTCTCGCTGCCTCGCGCTGGCCGATTGGCTCCCGACGATCACCCAGGTGTAAAATCTTGACGTTTCCGAGTGCAGACAGCAAGTCAGTGATGTAATTAGGAACAACAGCCGTCTCTCCTGCGAAGATATTGAAGGTTCCGGTGATCGGCGTCTGCAAGACGCGAGTGATTATTTGATCATGGTCAAGGACCATGGCATCAATATTTGCTTTGAAACTCGCGTAATCGGCACTCTCGACGATTAGGGTGTCTACATCCCTAATGACTTCAGAATGTATGTTTAGGCGGCGAAGCAAGAGCGACGTCGACATGCCAGGTCGACGGTCCTTGAATCGCATGTAATCGTCCGCACCGACGGCGAGGCCAGCCTCGGCCAAAGCCTCGCGGCGGTCGCGAAGGGTCGACGCTTCGTGTGCTTTTGCCGCGATTTCGTTCGCAACTGCATCATCAAGTCTCAGCAGCATCTTTTGAGAAGTGGGTGCGCTGTCAGATACCAGTGCTACGGACGCCACGTATCCCACGGGATCAGGGCCGCCGGTAAAGCACAGCTCGATCTCAAGTCTGTGATAGTCGTGCGCGTCGCGCAATGCGTGCCTTAGTTGCGGTGATTCTTCCTCGATGCCTGCAACAACTGGGCTCAGCTCATCGTCATCGAGCAGGAGGGCAGCCGAAAGCTTGATGGGTTGTTGATCCTTGCGGCCGTATCTGTCCGAGACGAGATGCTGTTGGGACCATGGCGAGGCGATTCCAGAGACTTGCCGAAAATAGCGAAAAAACAGATCGATAGCCGACAGAATATTCGACTTACCCGAATTATTCTTTCCAATGAGGACATTGAAGTTCCCGCACTCCAGGAGCTCTGTGTGGGCGAGGCTTCGGTAGTTCGCAAAGTCGACCTGTAAAAGACGCACGCCCTACTCCTGTGTGTGATACATAACCGTCGCAGGCGAGTGTAGCGCATCACAAAATGGGGTAAATACGGATGAATCCGTTTATAGCCAGGGGCCAAGTTTAGCTGCGACCGATGGCACCGTGCCACCTTTTGATTCGGGGAGGGCGCTATGTCTGTCGAAGCTGGCGCGTTCCTCCGGAGAAACATAGGTGATGAGGGCCTAGGGGGCCTCTCTGTAGCTGCGGCTTCCAGGCTTGTATTTGGATGCGGGCGGTAGGCGTCAAACGCTCGAACCTGTCGGTTGGCATCGTCGCGCCGCCAACAAAGCCTCTGTGGTTTTGCTTCCCCTCGGGTCGTAATACAAAACAGCGCCAGCGAGTTCCTAGTCGGTATGGCTATCGGGGGCGGATGGTTAAGGCTTAGGCCGGCGCGGAGCTGAGCGCGTCTGGACGCGAACAGGTGCCATGTCGGCGCATCTCGACGACGCGAGTGCCCGCAGTCTGTTGGCGTGTCGCGCGACGTCGTCCGCGATCGAACTCAGCGTGCGAGCGGTGGCCGCGACGCTTTCGGGGTCGTCCGCGACGACGTCGAGATCCCCACTTGGCATGATCGTGACCGTAGTGGGTTTGCGATCACGCTCGCTGACATCGAATCCGAACCTGTGGACAACGGCAGGTCGCCGACGGTTCGCCGTCCGGTCGAGATGGGAGACTGCCTCTCGTGCAGACAATCATCGAGATCGTCGTCGGTGTCGTCGTCGTGCTGATTCTCGGCGGCGCGTTCTTCTTCAGTTTTCGCGGACGGCGGGGAGTGGCTGAACGACCGCCGCCGCCGGTATTGCCCCCGCCCGGGCAGGCGCCGGGCCCGGGCGAGAAGTCGGTCGAGGAGCTGGACGCCGAACTCGACACGGTGATCGAACGGCCGGAGCCTGAGGTCGAGGAGTTCGACACGCTGGCGCCGCCCGAGGTAGAGGCGCCCGAGCCGGCTGCCGGGCGGCTGGTGCGCCTGCGCGCCCGACTGGCCAGGTCTGAGTCGACGCTCGGCAAGGGCCTGCTCGCGCTGCTCTCGCGCGAGCGGCTCGACGACGACACCTGGGACGACGTCGAGAATCTCCTCCTCACCGCCGACGTCGGTGTCGCTGCCACGACCGATCTCGTCGACTCGCTGCGCACGCAGGCGAAGGTCATGGGCGCCCGAACGCCTGACGACGCGCGACAACTGCTACGCGACAACCTGATCGTGCTCCTCGACCCTGCGCTCGACCGGTCGCTCGCGACGGTTCGGGCGGACGGCGGCGGCCCGGCCGTCGTCCTCGTCGTCGGCGTCAACGGCACCGGAAAGACGACGACGGTCGGCAAGCTGGCTCGGCTGCTTGTCGCCGAGGGTCGCCACGTGGTGCTCGGCGCGGCTGACACGTTCAGGGCCGCGGCCGCCGACCAGCTCGAGACGTGGGGGAGCCGGGTGGGCGCGCAGACGGTTCGCGGGCCCGAGGGGGGCGATCCGGCGTCCGTCGCGTTCGATGCCGTGAAGACCGCGACGGAGCTCGAGGCCGACACGGTGCTCATCGACACAGCCGGTCGGTTGCACACCAAGACCGGTCTGATGGACGAACTCGGCAAGGTCAAGCGCGTCGTCGAAAAGCAAGGTCCGGTCGACGAAGTATTGCTGGTGATTGACGCGACGACCGGCCAAAACGGTCTCGTGCAGGCTCGCGTTTTCGCCGAAGTGGTCGCGATTACCGGGGTTGTCTTGACAAAACTCGACGGGACGGCGAAGGGCGGCATCGTCATCTCGGTGCAGCGCGAACTCGGCGTGCCGGTGAAGCTCGTCGGGCTGGGCGAAGGCCCCGACGACCTGGCGCCGTTCGAACCGGAGACGTTCGTCGACGCGCTCCTTGGTGAAACCGCCTGATCCGCTGACTCACCGGTCGAATTCGCGACGTCTCCTGTTGCCAGCCAACACTAAACGTCATAAATCGCGCGCGGACTTTCGGCTGCTTGCCAACGCCGTCCGGGGCGAGGGACAGTGAGCATGTGCTCGGCGAACATGTGCCGGCGACGAGGGGAGCGCGCCATGCCATTCGGTAACCCGATCCGGCTCGACCCGATCAGTGCGGCGTGGAATACGGTCGCGAGTTACTCCACGTACGAAGACGCCCAAGAGGCCGTCGACCGGCTCTCCGATGGACAATTTCCCGTCGAGCATCTCGACATCGTCGGCTCAGATTTGCACTTGGTCGAACGAGTCACCGGCCGCATGACCAAGGCCCGTGCCGCTCTCGCGGGCGCGGGCGGTGGCGCGTGGTTCGGACTGTTCATCGGTCTGCTGGTCGGCCTGTTCACGACCGGCCCGACATGGCTCGGCCTGATTCTGGGCGGCGTGCTCATCGGCGCGGCATGGGGCGCGGTCTTCGGCTTCATCGGCCACGCCGCGACGCGCGGACGACGTGATTTTTCGTCGATGCGCACGCTGGTGGCCAGCCGTTACGACGTCATCGCCCGAGGCGGAATGGCCGAGCAGGCGCGAGAAGTACTGCGCCGCGCCGGATTCGGCGCGGGGCTGGCGACTCCTGAAGCCGAGCCGCCGCCTCCAGCCACGCAGTCTCCGCTCAGGTAATAGTTGTGTAACACGCCAGCTCAGATTTGACGTCTACGAAACATGACGATGCATTTGCGGTAATGCGCCGACGTCAAACTCAGTTCGTTCTGAAATCTTGATCGGACGGGAGCGACGTGCCAGAACTCGACACGGGCAATACCGCGTGGATGCTCGCCGCCACCGCGCTGGTGCTTCTCATGACGCCGGGCCTGGCGTTCTTTTACGGCGGCATGGTGCGCGGCAAGAACGTGCTCGCGATGCTGATGCAAAACTTCGTCTGCCTAGGCCTTGTAAGCGTCTTGTGGGTGCTCGACCTGTTCAGCGTCGCCTTCGGCAGCGACAAGTGGCATGGCCTTGTCGGCAGCCCGGCGACGTTCGCGGGGTTGAAGCACGGCGCCGACCTGTGGTCAACCGGCGTTCCGACCACAGTCATTGCCGCCTTCCAAATCACCTTCGCCATCATTACCCCCGCGCTCATCACGGGCGCCGTCGCCGACCGGCTCAAGTTCGCGCCGTTCGTGGCGTTCGTGACGGCGTGGTCGGTGTTGGTTTACGCCCCGGTGGCGCACTGGGTGTGGGGTGGGGGCTGGCTCGCCAGTTTTGACGCCGTCCGCGATGCCGCGACCGGCGCGATTACCAAGCTCGGCGTCGAGGATTTCGCCGGCGGAACAGTGGTGCACATCAATGCCGGTATCGCGGGGCTGGCATTGACGGTCGTGCTGGGCAGGCGCATCGGGTGGCCGAAGGAGCGTGCGCGTCCGCACAATGTTCCGCTCGTGATGCTCGGCGCCGGATTGTTGTGGTTCGGCTGGCTCGGCTTCAACGCGGGCAGCGAGATGGCCGCCGACGGAACAGCCGGTTACGCGCTGGTCAATTCCGTTGTCGCCGCGGGCGCGGCGATGCTTTCCTGGATTGCGGTCGAAAGGTATCGCGACGGTCATTCAACGACCCTCGGCGCGGCGTCGGGGCTCGTGGCCGGCCTGGTCGCCATCACACCGGCGTGCGGTTTCGTCACGCCCGTCGGCGCCGTTTTCATCGGCCTCGTTGCCGGCGCGGTTTGCGCGTTAGCCGTGTCGGTGAAGTTCGAGCTGAGGTTTGACGATTCGCTTGACGTGTTCGCGGTTCACCTCGTGGGTGGTGTCGTCGGCGCCTTGTCCGTCGGTTTCTTCGGCCAGGACGCCGTCAACTCCCTCGGCCGTGACGGCCTCTTCTACGGCGGAGGCGTTGGATTGTTGGGCCGGCAGGCACTCGGCGTTGGGGTGGTCATCGCCTACAGTTTCGTCGTGACGTTCGCGATCGCGAAAATTATCGATGTCACCATGGGTCTACGTGTCTCGCGTGACGTCGAACTCGAAGGTCTCGACATCAACCTGCACGCCGAATCCGCCTACGATTACGGCAGTCTTGTGACACACGCTCATTCGCGCGCGCCAGCCATCGCGGGCGCGGAAAGGGTTGACGCATGAAACTCGTCACCGCGATCGTCAAGCCTTTCAAGCTGGACGACGTCAAAGCCGCCTTGGAATCGTTCGGCGTCACCGGCATGACGGTGAGTGAGGCTAGTGGGTATGGCCGCCAGCGTGGGCACACCGAGGTCTATCGTGGCGCGGAATACGAGATCGACCTGGTGCCCAAGGTGCGCATCGAGGTCCTTGTCGACGACGACGACGCTGACGACGTGGTCGAGGTCATCGTGAAATCGGCGCAGACAGGGAAGATTGGCGACGGCAAAGTCTGGGCGGTGCCCGTCGACAGCGTCGTGCGCGTGCGCACTGGCGAACGCGGACCAGGCGCCCTCTGACCGTGATGCGACATGTTCCCGAATTGAGTCTGGGGGGCGCGGCGGGCGCGCTCGAAAGCGAGCGCGCCCGCCGCGGTATCGAAGCTGACGCCTGGTTGACCGAATTGCTCGCCGACACAGACGGCGTCGCGTTGGTTGCCGTGGGCGGGTATGGTCGCCGTGACCTTGGTCCGGGCAGCGATCTCGACGTGCTGATGCTTCACGACGGCAGGCCCGATATCGCTGCTGTGGCCGACAAAGTCTGGTATCCAGTTTGGGATTCTGGCACCAGGCTCGACCACTCCGTGCGCACCGTCGCCGAAGCCGCGCACGTCGCGAACGACGACCTGAGGGCGGCACTCGGACTTGTGTATGCACGTCATGTCGCGGGCGATGCGGAATTGACCGCGCGGCTGCGCCAAGAAATCCTTGCCCTATGGCGAAAAAACGCACCCAAACGGCTGCCGCTGCTGCGGGAAATGGTGCGTGAACGCGCGGAAAGGTTTGGCGAAGTCGCGTTTCTCCTCGAGCCGGATTTGAAGGAAGCGCGCGGCGGGCTTCGTGACGTGCACGCGCTCGAAGCGATCGCGGCCGCGTGGATCGCCCCCGGCCCCGGACCGTCGGTACGTGCCGCGTATCGCCAGCTCATCGACGTCCGCGATGTTCTGCAGGAATCGAGTAACCGGCCGACGACGCGGCTCGTCGCCCAAGAGCAGGCCGCGATTGCGCGAAAACTCGGGCTTCCTGACGCTGACGCGTTGTTACGACACGTGAGCGCGGCCGCCCGCGCGATTGCCTACGCGAGCGACATTACGTGGCGCAGCGTTGAAGGCAGTTTGCGGCGACGTCCGAAACCGCAGCGGAAACCGCTCGCCGACGGAATCGTCGAGCAAGACGGCGAAGCCGTGCTCGCGAGGAACGTCGACGCGTCCGCCGACCCGTTACTCGTGCTGCGCGCGGCCGCGGCGGCCGCGCAGAACGGGCTCACGTTGGCGCCGCCTACCGTCGAATATCTCGCCAATTCTTGCCCGCCGCTGCCTGTACCGTGGCCGCCGTCAGCACGTGACGCGTTCGTCGCGTTGCTTGGCGCCGGTCGGCCGACTTTGTCAGTTTTCGAGGCCCTCGACCAGGCGGGCCTCATGACGAAGCTCGTACCCGAATGGGAAAGTGTGCGTTATCGCCGCCAACGCAATCCACTGCACCGATTCACCGTCGACCGGCACCTCGTCGAGACCGCGATCGAGGCCGCCGCGCTGACACGGCGGGTTTCTCGGCCTGACCTGTTGTTGCTCGGCGCCTTCTTTCACGACATCGGCAAGGGTTTCGATGGCGCCGATCACTCCGAAGCCGGCGCTGCCGTCGTCGAAGGCATCGCGAAACGAATGGGCCTCGGCCCGGCTGACACGACGACGCTGGTGTCGATGCTTCAACACCACTTGTTGCTGCCGCACACGGCGACACGGCGCGACCTCGACGACCCGGCCACCGTTGCCCGGGTCGCCGAAACAGTCGGCACCCCGTTGCTGCTCGAGCTGCTCGCCGCGCTTACCGAAGCTGACGCGCGAGCCACCGGCACCGGAGTCTGGGACGGCTGGAAAGCGCGGCTGGTCGCCGATTTGGTGGGCCGGACGTCGGCGGTGTTGTCGGGTGGCGCGATTCCCCGGGCGGACGTCCAGGTGCCGCCGTCCGCCATCGCACTCGCCGAACGCGGTCGGCTTGCCGTCGTCGCCGAGTCGAGTGACGGCGAGAGCCGAGTCACGGTGATTGCTCCCGACCAGCCGGGCTTGTTGTGGCGGTCGGCAGGCGTGCTCGCGTTGCACCGGCTCGCGGTGCGCGCGGCCACCGCCACGTCGGTCGGCCAGACCGCGGTGACGATTTTCGATGTCGAGCCCGCCTACCTCGGCGAGGTCGACGCGGGCCGTATTCAAGACGACCTCCGGCGCGCGCTCGACGGCAGTCTCGACCTGGTCGATCGGCTGGCACGCAGGGCGGCCACCGGCCGATCGGCGAAGACCATCGCGATGCCCGCGCCCCTCGTGCTGTTGATCGAAGACGCGTCGAATTCGGCGACCGTGCTCGAGGTACGCGCGCATGACACCCCAGGGTTGCTGTTCAGGATCGCGCGGGCGCTGGCCGCGCAGAAACTCGACGTCCAATCTGCTCGTGTCGAAACTCTTGGCGCGGAAGTGGTCGACGCGTTCTACCTCGCCGACACCGATGGTCGCGCGCTCGATGCCCGCCGCGCCGAGGCCGCCCGCCGGTCGGTTGAAGCGGCGCTGGAGTCCGAGACCGCGTGATCGCGGCGAAGGGGCGCGTGATGGCCCGGTAGGCTGGCACCCGTGTTCGACACCTTGTCCGACCGGCTGGAGTCGGTCTTCAAGTCCTTGCGCAGCAAGGGCCGGCTTTCAGACGCCGACATCGACTCGACGGCGCGCGAGATACGCATCGCCCTGCTCGAAGCCGATGTTGCCCTGCCGGTCGTCAAAGACTTCATCACGGCGGTCAAAGAGCGCGCCCGCGGCGCCGAGGTTTCAAAGGCGCTCAACCCCGCGCAACAGGTCATCTCGATCGTCAACGACGAGCTGGTACGCGTCCTCGGAGGCGAGACTCGGCGGTTGCGCTTCGCCAAGACGCCGCCGACGGTCATCATGCTGGCGGGTCTGCAAGGGTCCGGTAAGACCACCCTGGCGGGCAAGCTCGCGAAGTGGCTGGCCGGCCAAGGGCACGCGCCGCTGTTGGTCGCGGCCGACTTGCAACGGCCGAACGCCGTCCAGCAACTGCAGGTTTTGGGCGAGCGTGCGAAGGTGCCGGTGTACGCGCCAGAACCCGGCTCCGGCGTGGGCGACCCGGTGGCGGTGTCGCGCTCCGCCATCGACCACGCCCGCCGGCAAAACCACGACATCGTCATTGTCGACACCGCTGGCCGCCTCGGTGTTGACGCCGACATGATGAAACAGGCGGCCAACATCCGCGACGCCGTCTCGCCCGACGAGATCCTGTTCGTCGTCGACGCCATGGTCGGCCAGGACGCCGTCACCACCGCGCAAGCTTTTCTCGACGGCGTCGGTTTCGACGGCGTCGTGCTCACCAAGCTGGACGGCGACGCCCGCGGCGGTGCCGCGCTTTCGGTCGCTTCTGTCACCGGCCGTCAGGTGATGTTCGCCAGCACTGGCGAAAAGCTCGAAGACTTCGACATTTTTCATCCCGAACGCATGGCGTCGCGCATTCTCGGCATGGGCGACATCCTTACGCTCATCGAGCAAACGCAGGCGGCGTTCGACGAAGACCAAGCCGAAGAAACCGCCCGCAAACTCACCGAAGGCGAACTCACTCTCGAAGACTTTCTCGAGCAGATGATGGCCGTTCGCCGCATGGGACCAATCGGAAACCTGCTTGGCATGTTGCCCGGCATGGGCCAGATGAAAGAAGCGATTTCCCAGATCGACGACCGCGACATCGACCGCATCGCGGCTATCATCCGGTCGATGACGCCGCAAGAACGAGAAGACCCGAAAATCATCAACGGGTCTCGACGGGTGCGAATCGCCAACGGTTCGGGCGTCACGGTGGCCGAGGTCAACAACCTCGTCGACCGATTTTTCGAAGCACGCAAGATGATGAAGCAAATGGCGGGCATGGGAATGCCCGGCATGCGGCGCGCTACGAAATCGTCGAAAGGCAAGAAGGGCAAGAAAGGCAAGGGCCGGCCCGGGGGGCGCCCGGGCGCGATGCCTCCCGGCTTGCCGGCGGGCCTAGGCCAGGGTCGTGGCTTGCCGGGCGGGCTCGGCGGCATGCCCACCGGGTTGCCGCCCGGCATGAAGATGCCCGACTTGTCGAAACTCAAGTTTCCCCCGCAAGGCGGCTCGCCGGGGCGGGGCGGCCCCAAACCCCGGTGACCGCCGCTTTGCATGCACGGGTAACCGTGCTGCCCGACGGCGACGTCCGAGATGTTTACGTCGTCGACGGTCGGCTGACTTTCGAGAAGCCGCGCTCGCTCGGCATCGAAAGGTTTGCGTCGTCGGGATTCGCGCTGCCCGGGCTCGTCGATGCGCACTGCCACGTCGGCCTCGACACGTTCGGCGGCGTTCCCTTCGAGGTTGCGCGCGAGCAGGCGGTCACGGATCGCGACGCTGGTGCGTTGCTGCTTCGCGACGCGGGCACGCCCAACGCGTACTACGAACTCGACGACGATCAGACAATGCCGCGCATCGTGCATGCCGGCCGCCACCTAGCGCGAACCAAGCGCTACCTGCGCAATTACGCGCACGAAATCGAACCCGAGGAATTGGCCGGCTACGCCGAGGCTCAGGCACGACGACCAGGTGGCCACGGCACGCCGTGGGTGAAAATCGTGGGCGACTGGATCGACCGGTCGGTCGGTGACCTTGCGCCGTGCTGGCCAGCCGACGCCTTGAACGAGGCGGTCGCGCGAGCGCATGCGGCCGGCGCGCGAGTCGCCGTGCACGTGTTCGGAGAGGAAGCACTACCCGACCTCATCGCGGCGGGTGTCGATTCGATCGAGCACGGCACGGGCCTCACGCCCGACACGGTCGCGGCCGCCGCCGCGCGCGGCATTGCCGTCGTCCCCACACTCGTTAACATCGCGAACTTCGACACGTTCGCCGACCAGGCAACGAAATATCCGGTGTATGCCGCGCGCATGCGCCGGTTAAAGCGGAGTGCCGCGCAGCGGCTTCGCGACGCCTACGACGCCGGAATTCCCTTGTACGTAGGCACTGACGCGGGAGGACAGTTGCCGCACGGCCTCGTAGTCGACGAAATGCTTGCCTTGCACCAGATCGGGTTGTCGAACGAGGAGGTGCTCGCCGCGGGCTCCTGGGGTGCTCGCGAATGGCTTGGGCTGCCCGGTCTTGTCGAGCAAGCGCCGGCGGATTTCGTGGTCTACGACGACGATCCGCGCAAAGACCTGAGTGCGTTGCGCAATCCGCGCCGCATCGTGGTTCGGGGAAACATCGTCCGCTGAGGGCGCACTATGGCAGGTGCAGTGTCATGCCCTCGGCGCCGGCGATGACACGCACGGCAGCGCCGTGTTGCGATTGTACGATTTCGTCGATCTCGTCGTCGGTGCGCTCTGGCGAATGGTGATACAAGACAAGCGTGCGGGCATGGGCAAGGGCGGCCAGCGCGACGGAATATTCGACCGCGGAATGGCCGAGATAAGCGACCTCAGGGAACTCCGCACTGACGAATTGAGAATCGTGAAACAGCAGATCGACGCCCTCGGCCAGCTCGAGTGCCGCCTCATGATAGGTGCCGAGCCCTTCAGGGCCGGTGCCATACGCGAGCGGAAAATGATCGGATAGATACGCGATGGCATGCTGGCCATCGCCCACACGAAAGCCGAAGGTGCGACCGCCCTTGTGCGGGATCTCGCGAACGAGCACGTCGAAGCCCTCGAGCCGCCGATGCCCCTCGTCGAGAGCGTTGAAGGTCCAGCCCTCGCCGAGTTGTGTCGGGGCGATCGGGAAATGTGGCGGCGAAAGCCCACGAGCGAGCGTAGCGACGGGATCGTCATCGAGGGCCGGGAGCAGCACGTCGACCCGGTGGCCCGGCCGAGCGCCGCCAGCGAAGAACGGCAAGCCGTGTACGTGATCCCAGTGCAGGTGACTGAGAAGGATGGAGCCTCGAAACGGCGCATCGGCGAGCAGCGACGTGACGCGACGAAGGCCGGTGCCCGCGTCGAGCACGAGTCGCGGTGACTGCTCATCGTGCGCGATCGCAATACACGAGGTATGGCCGCCGTACCGCGCGAACTCGCTTCCTGGTGCCGGCGTCGATCCGCGTACGCCGCAAAGGTGCATCAGCACGGCTATGCCTCGACCCCGCCGACGGACGGCTGCGTAACGGGCTCGCTCGATATGCCAGTACGCGCGAGCCGAGTTTGCGCCAGTGTTTGCAGTGACACGCTGGCGGGCGCCGTTTCGAGAGCGTCAAGGAATTCTTGACCTTCGATGCGCCACAGCACAGTCTCGCCAAGGGTTGTCACTGTCGCGCTACGAGGCGCATTTCGGAGCAGGCCGAGTTCTCCGACATATGCCGGTGCGTTGACCGGCGGCAGGCCGACGTCGACGCCGGCTTCGCCATGCGCGCGGATCGCGAGCGAGCCGTTCACGAGCACCCACAGCGCGTCGGCCCGGTCGCCCTCGCGGATGATTTCGGTACCGGCCGCGAGGTGTCGCTCTTCGGCCCCCTCGGCGAGCCGTTCGAGAACGCTTTGCGGCGCGCCCGTGAACAAGTCGAGCGCGCGCAGGACGGCGACCCGCGGGGCAACCCGGGCGACCACAGCGGCGGCCCCGCGGTCGGCTTTGAGCAGTGCCGGAAGGCCGAGAAGGCTCACCAGCGGAAAACCGAACCCGATGATGAGCAGTGTCTGGTTTAGGCCGCGGGCCGAGAGCAGCGCCGCGCCGACGAAGCTCGCGCTGACTGTGAAAGCGAGCACGATCGCCTCGAAAACGCCTAACACCCGGCTGAGTACGTCTCGCTGAAGGTCACGTTGGAGAGCGGTGAAGGCGAGGACGTCGACGATGATCATGCCGATACCCGAGATGACTTGCAAAATAAAGGCAAGCGCGGGCGCGTGGACGGTGACGGTGGCCGCATAAGGCAGCGCCTGAAGGGTGAGGCTGCCGAGAATTACCGGCGCGAGTTTCGGCGATTCGCTGAGTTTGTTGGCGAGACCCGCGGCGATCACACCACCGAGCGCGGCGCCGGCGAGCAGGTAGCTGTAACCGGCGCTACCGGTGCCCAGGTGCTCGGAGAGCGGCACGTACAACACCGTGCTCGCGCCGTAGATTGCCGAATCGAGCGCGCAGAACAACACGAGCATGAAGGCCACGCGTTGGCCCGCCAGCGCCCGCAACCCGACGGCCCATTGGGCGAACGCGTTGCCGCCCTGCTCCGCGCCGCCTTTGGCTTTCACCCGGAGCCGAAGCACTATTGCCGCGGCCACGACAAAACTGGCCGCGTTCAAAACGACGCCGATAACGGGCTCGCCAGTGAGCAGAAGTAGGCCGCCGGCCCCCGGGCCCAATACCACGGTCAGGCTTTCGACGGTTGAGAAAAGGCTGTTCGCGGCCACCAGGTCTTTTTCGCCGACGACATCGGGCGTCAACGCCCCAGCGGCGGGCCGGTAGGGGGAGGCGACCACGGCTGATAGCACGGACAACGCGATCAGCAACCACAGCGGCCCGTTCGTCCCGACCGCGACAGCCATCATGGCCATGACCGCGGCTGACGCAAAGGCCGATGTCGCCATCACCTTCGTGCGTTCGTAACGGTCGGCGATGACTCCGGCATAACTGCCGATCAACAACCCGGTAACCCATCGAGACGCGGCGACCGCAGCCAGCCACTGGGTGGAATGAGTGCGGTCGAACACGTAAACGGCGAGGACGACGGAGTAGGCCCAGCTGCCAAGGGCGTCGATCACGAACGTCGCGATGAGGAGCCTGAAATCCCGGTGGCGCAAAGGCTCGCGAAAACGCCGGAACATCGAGCCGCTCATCAACCCGTCCTCACGTCGGCAGGCACACTCACACCCCAGGCCGAAGCTTCGCATATGTCGATGGCGCGGTTGGCAGATTCGAGATTGTTTCGCCGCCGTCCGGGCGTAGGGTCTTGTTCGTGGATGCGGGTAGTGCGACTGAGCCAACCTGTGCTGCCTGCGGTTCGAACAACCGTGCGGGAGCCAAGTTCTGCAGTGAGTGTGGCGCGCCGCTGGCGTCGTCGTGTCCCGCCTGCGGTGCCGTTGTCTCCGGCGGTCGGTTTTGCAGCGAATGCGGTACTCCGTTGCCCGAACGGATGGCGGTACCGGTGCGGCAGCCGGCGTCCGCGCTGTCCGAGCCGGTCGCGGAACGACGCATCGCGTCGTTGTTGTTCGCCGATTTGGTGGGATTTACACCACTTGCTGAAACTCGCGACCCCGAAGTCGTTCGCGAGTTGCTCGCCACGTATTTCGAGCGGGCCCGCTCGATTATCGAGCGGTACAACGGCGGCGTCGAGAAGTTCATCGGAGATGCCGTCTTTGCCGTGTGGGGCGTGCCTGCCGCGCGCGAAGACGATGCCGAGCGCGCTGTGCGGGCCGGACTTGATTTGCTCGCGCTGGCAAGTGTGCTCGGCGAGGAGTACGGCGTCGACGGGCTCCAAATGCGAGTGGGCATCACGACCGGGCAAGTCGCCGTCACGTTGAACGCGGCGCCGTCCGACGGCCAGGGAGTGGTTGCCGGCGACGCGGTCAACACGGCCGCGCGAGTTCAGTCGGTCGCCGAACCTGGCCAGGTTTGGGTCGACGACACGACGCGATCACTCACGTCGGCCTCGCTCGCCTACGTCTCGACGGGTGCTCACGAGCTCAAAGGCAAGGCTGTTCCGGTCGAGCTTTTTCGCGCCGTCCGCACGACGGCAGCCGTTGGCGGTGCGCAACGGGTCGACGGGCTGGAGGCGCCGTTCGTCGGCCGCGACCGCGAGCTGCGGCTGGTGAAGGAACTTTTCCACGCCACCGCCGAAGAGCGTCGGTCCCGACTCGTGCTGGTCGCGGGCGAACCAGGCATCGGCAAATCGCGGCTTGCGTGGGAGTTCGAGAAATACGCCGACGCCATTACGGCGCGCACGCACTGGCTTCGTGGCCGCTGCCTTTCCTACGGTCAGGGCGTGGCCGGCCGGGTTGTCGCCGAAATGGTCCGGTCGCTCCTTCGCGTCACTGAATCGGACGACGAGACGACGATCGTTCAGGCGCTTGACGAGCGACTGCTGCGACACGTGCCTGACGAAGAAGAGCGCGCCGTTCTTCGCCCGCGGCTCACCAGCCTGCTCGGGTTGTCAGACGCCGTATTCGACCAGACTGATTTGTTCGCGTGCTGGCGGGCGTTCTTCGAGTCGCTGTGCGTCGATGGTTTGTCGTTGACACTCGTCGTCGAAGACCTCCAATGGGCCGACGACGGTTTTCTCGACTTCCTTGACTACCTCCTCGACTCCGGCCGTGCGCCGATCATGGTACTGGCGTTGGCCCGGCCTGAGGTTTCGAGGCGCCGGACAGGCATCGGCGCCGGACGACGGTCGACCACCGTGTTTCTCGAGCCACTGCCGGATCAAGCGATGGAGCGATTGCTCGACGGGCTGGTTGCTGGTCTCCCGGCCACTATGCGTGCCGAGTTGGTGAAGCGTGCCGAAGGGGTGCCGCTCTACGCGGTCGAGACCGTGCGTGCGCTGATCGACCGCGATGTGGTGATTGCGAGCGGCGGTCAGTACGTGGTCGATCCGGTGGCTGCCGAAGCCCTCGACTTGTCAGCGCTCGGACCACCGGCGAGCCTGCAGGCGTTGTTGGCCGCCCGGCTCGACGCGTTGCCTGCCCCAGAGCGGCGGGCCGTGCAAGACGCGAGTGTGCTGGGCCTGAGCTTCACCAGGGCCGGGATCGCGGCTTTGACGCCGTCCGATATCGATCTCGACACCGTGCTGGATTCGCTACGGCGTAAAGAAATTCTCGTTGTCGACAACGACCCACGCTCACCCGAACGCGGCCAATACCGCTTTGCGCAAGCGTTACTGCGCAGCTGCGCGTACGACACGTTGTCGCGGCGCGACCGGCACTCGCGCCACCTTGCGGTAGCGGAGTTTCTCGGCGGGCTTCCAGACGCCGACGCGATCGCGGGCGTGCTCGCCGCCCATTACCTCGACGCGCTCGCCGCCGTGCCGGAGACCTCTGACGCCGAAGAGTTACGCGCCAAGGCCGCGACGTTGCTCGAACATGCCGCCGTCCACGCTGTCGGCGTCGGCGCACCTCGCGACGCGCTGGCGCACTACGGTCGACTGCTCGAACTCGGCCTTCCCGACGAGACAGTCGTGCGACTAACGCTCGCGGCGTCGACGCTCGCGCTCCAGGGCGCGGCCAGCCTCGAACAAGGTCAGCGCTGGGTCGAGGCGGGGCTTGCCGCGGCCCGCCGCATCGACGACGAAGACGCCCGCCTTGCCCTCGAGGTTAATCACGCGCGCCTCCTCGCCAACACAGACGACATATTCGAGGCGATGGACATCGTCGTTCCGATCTTTGAGGCGGCGCTTGACCGGCCCGAACGTGTCGGGTTGCTCGCGAGCGCCGTCCGACTGATCGCCGTCAGCGTACAGGCGACCGGACAGCACGACCTCGCGGAGCGCGCGGTGATGAGTGCGCTGCCGGTCATCGAGCGGTACGGTGACGACTCCCATTTCGAAATGTTGATCGACGGGATCACGGCATGGGCGAGTGTCCGTGGTTACCGCCGTCTCTCGATCGTGCTCGGGCAAGGCGCTTGGTCGCCCAATGGCGCAAACGACGCCAATGCGCTATTGCGCGAACTCAACAGTCTGGCGCTGCTGGTTCATGACGACCCGGTTACCGTGAATACACGCGCGGCGGCCGTGCTGCAACGATCCGAGGAACTCGGCCTGGTGGCGTCTCGAATCGTCGCCGTCGGGCACCTGCTGCACAGCCTCTACGCTGTGGGCCGCTGGCAGGAAGCAGTCGAACTGATCGAGCGCCATATCGCGGACGGTCGTACCGATCGGTTGACCTGGGAGGCCTACCTCGCCTTCGGTTCGGCGCCGCTGGCCTATGGGCGAGGCGATCCGTCGATCATGATTCCACCTGTGCTGGAGGCCAACGAGTCTTCCGATGCCCTCGTGCGCGGATGGGCATTGATGTGTGACGCCGTTGCGGCACGCCTTTCGGGTGACTTAAGCGGCGCGGCGCGGCAGGCAGTGCTAGCGGTCGAATCGGCCATGGCGCTCGCGATCACGAGCGAAGATCTCGCGCCCGTCTACGGTTGCGCCGTCGACCTGCTACTCGACGCGGCAGAGGTGATCGGCCTCGGCAACCTCGAGACGTTGACGTCAACGCTCGAGGGTATACCGCTCGGCCAGCGTTACCGGCTGTTGCACGGTCACCTGTTGCGCGCGAGGGCATACCTGTCGCCGGATCCGGTGCCGGGGCTACGAGCCGCGATCGACGTGTTCGCGGGCATGGGCGCGGCCTACGTCGCTGCCCGTACCCGCGTCGAGCTTGCCGCTCGCCTTGCCGACAACGGCGAGATGCGAGCGGCCACCGAATTGCTGAGCAGCGCACGCCCATTATTGGAGCGCATTGACGCCGCGCCTACTCTCGCCCTCGCCGGCCGAGTGACCGCAACTCTGGCCGCCGCGCCGGCGCGCTGAAATTTGTGACCGAGGTTTGTGGCCGGGTCGTCAACCGGTGCAGGCGTTGGTGAGCACGAGTGGCACGACGTTTGGATTCAGCGCGTAGGCGCTACCTCCAACCGAGGCCACCGGGCCGCGAGCCGCGCTCCACTCGGCAAGTACGGATCCGTCCCGCGGATTGACGCAAGAAATGCTGGCGTCGCCGCCGGCGCTCACCCACAGCACGTGCTGCCCGGGCCATACCATCGCCCCGGGGCCGAGCATGTCGTTCATCGGACTCGATCCGATCACGTCTAACGTGCGCGCGTCGAGGTGAATCAGCCGCTTGGTGTCGCCACTCGCGTAACCGCCGACCCAGACGTCGTCGCCTACCACGGCGATCGACTCTTTCCCTAGTTGTGTTTGCGCGCCCTTCGTTACCTTGAGCGTCCGCGTGTCGACGGCGTCGATGCGGGCCCCCCAGCCGCTCGTCATCACTCCGACGATGACGCGATGCCTGGCTGGGTCGGCAGCGAGTCCGTAAGCCGCACCGATGCTCGCAACTTTCGTCGCGGGCGCGGAAAGCGTGGTGCCTTCGGCCGCGTAGTAAAGTCCACGATCCGTTGACACGAACAAGAATCCGTCGACGGCTACCGCATTGAAAATCCGATATTCGGTCATGAAGTCGCCGAGAGTTTTCAGACTATGCGCGTCGTAGACCCTGAGATTACGAAGATCCTCCGACCATGCCCAGACCTTGCCGTCGCCCACCGTGAGGCCTACCGGAGTTCCGAGCGGCCCTTGCGCTTTCTGCATGTATTGCCCTCCTGTGGGGCTGAGGATTTCGACTCCCGTGGCCTGGCCCAGCATCGTCAATACGTAGAGCGCGTCGCCTGTCGTCTTCACGTCGACCACGGTGCCGAACGTTGGCCCGAGGTCGATGGGTTGCCCCGTCGTGCCTTGAGTCGGTGACGACGGACTCGGCGTCGGATTTATCGTCGGCGTCGCTAATGGCGTCACCCGATGGCGGTTCGATTGCTGTACACCGACCACGGAGCCGGCGACAACGACGGCGATCGCCGCGGCGGCCGCGGAAAGGTAAGTCACGCGCCGACGCCGATGCGACCGCGCGCGCTCTCGCACGACGTCATACATCGCGGGCTCAGGATCGAGCCGGTAGCGAGCGTCGGTCAACGTTTCGCGCAGCAGCTCTTCGACGTCCGTCATGATTTGCTGTCCTCCTTGTCGAAAAGCCGGCGCAGATGCAACAGACCCTTTGCCGCTTGGCTTTTTACAGTGCCGCGGGTGCAGCCGAGCGCCTCGGCAATATCGGCTTCGGAAAGATCTTCGTAGTAGCGCAAGACGAGGACCGCTCGTTGCCGCGGCGGCAACTCGGCGAGCGCCTGCCACATGGCGTCGCGCTCGTCGAACTCGTCGTCCGGACGACGGCCCTCGCTTTGCTCGGGCACCACCTCGCGCGGCTGCTCCCGCCAGGGCCGGCGCCGCATCGTGTTGAGATGCGTCGTGACGATTGCCCGCCGCACGTATCCCTCGGGGTTGTCTTTGCGCCGAAGCCGCGGCCACGCGAGAGCGGTTTTGGCCAGCGCGGTCTGCACGACGTCCTCGGCGTGGTGCCGGTCGCCGGTGAGCACGTGGGCGAACCACAGCAGCGACGGCGACCGGGCGGCGACGAACGCCCGGAAGTCTGCTTCGTCGGCTGCTCTCACGCGGCATCCCTCGCGGTTATTGGGACCCTCACGGTTATTGGGACACAGCGTCGCACCGATCGGTTGCCCCGCCCACCTCGTGATCGCGAAGACTTTTACCGTGCTAGGTGCCGAAAAGTCTTCGTGATCACGGCAAGGGGGTGGCGCGTACCACCCCGGCGCCACGATCTGGCAGAATGGCCGGTCGAACATCGGACGGCGGGAGCCCTCTACCTCCCGCCGATCGTGTCCACGGGCGCACCGCGACTCGCTCCCCACGCGAGACGCGCGAGCCCACCACCAAAGAGCTGGAGTACACGAATCCCGTGGCAGTCAAGATCAAGCTCATGCGCTTGGGCAAGATGCGCGCGCCCCACTACCGCATCGTCGTCGCCGACTCGCGCACCAAGCGCGACGGTCGGGCGATCGAGGAGATCGGCAAGTACCACCCGAAAGAAGATCCGTCCTTCATCGAGGTAAAGGGCGACCGCGTCGCCTACTGGCTGGGTGTCGGCGCGCAGCCCACCGAATCGGTCACCGCGATCCTCAAGGTCACCGGCGACTGGCAGAAGTTCAAGGGCTTGCCCGCGCCGCCGCCGATGAAGGTCGCTGCCCCGAAGGCCGACAAGAAGGCGATGTTCGAGGCCGCCGCCAAGGAGGCTGCCGGCGAGCCGAGCACCGAGGCGACCACGCCGAAGAAGCGTGCCGCCAAGAAGGCGCCTGAAGAAACTCCTGAGGCGAAGGCTGAAGACACCCCCGCGGCGTCGTCCGAGCAGACCGTGACGGCGAGCGAGACGAGCCAGGCCGAGGGCGAAGCACCGGCCGATAGCGAGTCCTGAGGCGCGCCATGCCGACTTTGGAGACCGACGTCCTCGAAGAGGCGCTCGAACACCTGGTCAAAGGCATCGTGTCGCATCCCGACGACGTCGATGTTCACGCGCGAGCCAAACGGCGTGGCCAGGTGCTCGAAGTGCGGGTTCACCCCGACGACCTCGGCAAGGTGATCGGCCGCGCCGGGCGCACCGCACGCGCCCTTCGCACCGTGATGAGCGCGCTCGGCGGCTCGTCGGTGCGCGTCGACCTCGTCGACGTCGACGGCCGCTGACCTCATCGGCGGCGAAGCCGTGCAGCTCGTCGTAGGCCGAATCGGGCGAGCGCACGGCGTGCGCGGCGAGGTCGCCGTCGAGGTGCGCACCGACGACCCTGATCTTCGGTTCGCCGGCGGCGCCGCGCTGCTCACCGATCCGCCCGAACGCGGGCCGCTCACGGTTGCGGCCACCCGCTGGCACTCGGGTCGTCTGCTCGTCGCGTTCGGCGGCGTCGACGACCGCACAGCTGCCGAGCGGCTTCGCGGCACGATGCTCGCCGTCGAGGTCGACGAAAACGAGCGTCCGGCCGATCCCGACGAGTTCTACGACCACCAGCTCGTCGGGCTGCGGGTCGCGACAACGAGCGGCGACGACGTCGGCGAAATCGTCGACGTATTGCATCTGCCGGCTCAAGACGTGCTGGCTATTACTCGCACGGACGGCGCCGAGGTGCTGGTGCCGTTCGTGCGAGAGCTCGTGCCCGACGTCGACCTTGAGCGCCGTGTCGTCGTCGTCGACCCGCGGCCCGGGCTGTTGGATCCGGAGAGGTTGTTAGACCCAGAAAGTCTGTTGGATCCGGAGAGCTTGATCGACCGCGAGAACGAGTGATGCCGATGCGCGTCGACATCGTCACGATTTTCCCCGACTATTTCGCCCCGCTTTCCCTTTCGTTGATGGGCAAGGCGCGCGAGCGGAGGCTTTTCGACGTCCGCGTTCACGATTTGCGCGACTTCACCCACGACGTGCACCGCACCGTCGACGACACGCCGTACGGCGGCGGGCCGGGCATGGTGATGAAGCCCGAGCCGTGGGGGGAGGCGCTCGATTCGATCATCCCGGACGGCGACGGAGTGGCCGCGCCGATGCCGCGTCCGCTCCTCGTCGTACCGACGCCGTCAGGAGTGGCGTTCACTCAAGCGAAGGCCGAGGCGTTCGCCGCTGAACCGTGGCTGGCGTTCGCCTGCGGACGCTACGAGGGCATCGACTACCGGGTGGTCGAGCACTATCGAGATCGTGTCCGGGTCGAGGAGGTGTCGATCGGCGACTACGTCTTGGGAGGCGGAGAAGCCGCTGTGCTCGTGATGCTCGAGGCGGTCGTGCGGCTGCTGCCCGGCGTGGTTGGCAACGCCGAGTCTTTGGTCGAGGAGTCGCACGCGGCCGGGTTGCTCGAGGGGCCGGCGTACACGAAGCCGCCGAGCTGGCGAGGGCTCGACGTCCCGCCGGTCTTGACATCGGGCAACCACGCGGCGATCGCGCGCTGGCGGCGAGACCAGTCGCTTCGCCGGACGGCGGTCAGGCGTCCCGACTTGCTCGCGGCACTCCCAGCGCACGGGCTCGACGCCGGCGACCGGGCGGTGCTGGCGGAGATCGAGCACTCGCACGACCCGATTCGGTCGAGCGGCGAGCCTATGGCAGACTAGAGCGGTTGCTCGCCGGTGGCCGCGCGAGGATTTGCCGCGGCTCGACGGGCCCCCACGCCAGACCGGTCCCTCATCAGGCAGGACGACACCGCCATGCACAGCCTCGACACGCTCGACGCCGCCTCCCTGCGCGACGACGTCCCCGACTTTCGGCCAGGCGACACGCTCAAGGTGCACGTGCGAGTCGTCGAAGGCAACCGCTCTCGTGTGCAGGTGTTCCAGGGCGTGGTAATCCGGCGTCAGGGCAGCGGCGTGCGCGAAACCTTCACCGTCCGCAAGGTGAGTTTCGGCGTCGGCGTCGAGCGCACCTTCCCGGTGCACACCCCGGCGATCGACAAGATCGAACTGGTTACCCGCGGCGACGTCCGGCGGGCGAAGCTGTACTACCTGCGCGAGCTGCGCGGCAAGAAGGCGAAGATCCGCGAGAAGCGCGACACGACCGCGGCGTCGAGCTGACGGCACATCTCACGCAGGTCTGACACAGGTCTTGCGGTGGCCGACGAGAATGCTCGCGCCGAACACGCCGACGACGGCGAGCCGGTCGGCCACGTCGCTTTGAACGGCGCCGGTTCGTCGGGCGATCTCCCGGACGACGCGACGGGCGCGCCAACACTCGCCTCTGACAACGACGGTGACGCGGCCGCCTCGAACCTTTCGAGGAGTGCCGGCGGAAGCCACCGCAAACCCAAACCGGTGCGCAAGAAGAATCGGCCGTTCATCGTCGAGGCGTTGATTTTGCTGGCGATCGCGCTGGCGATCGCCGTCGTCGTCCACACTTTCTTCTTTCAGGCCTTTTACATTCCGTCGGGATCGATGGAAAACACGCTGCGTATCGGCGACCGCGTACTGGTCAACAAGATGTCCTACAAGGTCGGCGACGTGCAGCGCGGCCAGATCGTCGTCTTCAACGGCGCCGATTCCTGGACCCCCGAGGTTTCGGTGAGCGAGCCGTCCAACCCAGTGGCGCGCGGGCTGCGCGACGTCGGCGGGTTCCTCGGTTTCGCGCCTGCCGGCGAAAAAGACTTCATCAAGCGGGTCATCGGAATCCCCGGCGACCACGTCAAATGCTGCGACACGCAAGGGCGCATCACGGTCAACGGGAAGGCGCTCGACGAGGATTACCTCTATACCGGCTTCGATCCGAACGTCCGTCGCACCACGACCCAGGTGAATTCGCCGAAGCCGTTCGACATCGTCGTGCCGAAGGGCCGCTTGTGGGTCGAGGGCGACCACCGCAACGACTCGCGAGATTCTCGAGACCACACCGGTGATCCGGGCGGTGGCACGATCCCCGAAAGCAAGGTCATCGGCCGGGCGTTCGTGATCGTCTGGCCGCCCAGTCACATGGGCGGCCTCGGCATCCCGCACGCGTTCTCTGGCGTGCCGAATGCTGTGGTGGGCGCCTTGCCACTCGAGATCGGTTTAGTGGCGGTGCTTCCGGTCGGCCTGCTGCGAGCCCGCCGCCGACACCGCCGCCGACACCGCCGCCGACACTGCCGCGGCTGATGCTGGGCGCCGGGTGCGTTCGAAAGCCGGCGGCGACTCGACGTAGGGTTCCTGCGATGGGAAACCCAACCGCGGGCGGCGGCAACCGTCGTCTATACGCGTACGAACGCAGCCTGGCCAAGGCCGGGCTCGAACCGGTCGCCGGCGCCGACGAGGCCGGTCGCGGCGCGTGTGCCGGGCCGCTGGTGGTCGGCGCGGTCGTACTGCCCCTAGGCCGGCGCGGCGTCGTCGCCGAGCTCGCCGATTCGAAGCTGCTTACCCCCGCCGCCCGTGAGCGCGTCTACCGCCGGATCGTCGCGTGCGCGCTTGCCTGGACGGCGGTAGTGATCCCTGCCCGCGACGTCGACCGGCTCGGCCTGCACAAGGCCAACCTCGAAGGCATGCGGCGCGCTATCGCCTGCTTGTCGCTGCGTCCGTCGTACGTACTCACCGATGGCTTCCCGGTCGCGGGCATCGGGGCGCCCGGGCTCGCGGTCTGGAAGGGCGATCAGGTCGCGGCGTGCATCGCGGCGGCGTCCGTGATCGCCAAGGTAACCCGTGACCGGATGATGTGCGAATTGCACGACCAGTACCCGGCGTACGGGTTCGCCGAGCACAAGGGTTACGTCACGAAATCCCACCAGCGCGCGCTCGCCGAGCACGGGCCGTGCGCGGAACATCGCCGCTCGTTCGTCAACGTTCGCGCCGCCGGACAAGTCGACGTGATCGACACGAGTGATCTCGACGACCAGATGAGCGACAATGGGGACGTGCGCGACGTTGACTTGATCGAGATCGCGGCGGAGGCATGATGAGCGCCGAAGATCTCGAAAACTACGAAACCGACATGGAGCTCCAGCTCTACCGCGAATACCGCGACGTCGTCGGCTTGTTCAAATACGTCATCGAGACCGAACGCCGCTTCTACCTGACCAACGAGTACGTGCTCGATGTTCGTAACGCGGGTGGCGAGGTGTTCTTCGAGATCAGCATGTCTGACGCCTGGGTCTGGGACATGTATCGCCCGCAGCGGCTGGTCAAGAACGTCAAAGTCGTGACCTTCAAAGACGTCAACGTCGAAGAACTCGCCAAAAGCGACCTACAGATTCCCGGCGAATCGTAATTTCTCGGCGCCTGGGTTCGTCGTCCACAAAGATCGTTCTCGCCGTCCACACCGGCCGTTTTCTTGCTCGGACGGCGTAGCGCGCGTCGGCAGGCTTGACGCATGGCACATGTTCCCGAGCACGAGCCGGCGGGCCGGCAGGCACTAGGCAAGCACGGTGAAGATCTCGCGGTAGCGCAGCTGACCTCGGCGGGTCTTGACGTGCTCGCCCGCAACTGGCGATGCCGCGACGGCGAGCTCGACATCGTCGCCCGCGAAGGCGAAGCGCTCGTCATCTGCGAGGTGAAGACCAGGCGCGCGGTCGGGTTCGGCACGCCCCTCGACGCGGTGACTCCCGCGAAAGCGGCACGCTTGCGACGGCTGGCGGTGCGCTGGCTCGTCGAGCAGCGGTCGGCGTCCGGCGACGGCCTCGCCGGCTACGCCGAAGTGCGCTTCGACGTCGTGTCGGTGCTGTGTCCGCCCCACGGGCCCGCCGTCGTCGAACATCTGCGCGGGGCGTTCTGATGGCGCTCGCTACCGCGTGGGCGGTGGCGCTCGCGGGCGTCCAAGGCCACCTCGTGGAGGTCGAAGCCGACCTCGCTACCGGCCTTCCCGGGCTCACCATTATCGGGCTGCCCGATGCCGCTTTGTCTGAGTCGCGCGATCGTGTGCGGGCGGCGGTGCTCAACTCCGGCGAAGCATGGCCGCAAAAGCGCATCACTCTCGGGCTTTCTCCCGCCACCTTGCCCAAGCACGGTTCGGCCTTCGACCTCTCCATGGCGGTCGCGATTCTCTGCGCGGCGGGCAGCGTTCCGGCGGCCGCGCTGCTACGCACCGTATTGTTCGGCGAGCTCGGGCTCGACGGCCGCGTGCGTCAGGTGCGCGGCGTGTTGCCGGCCGCGCTCGCCGCTGCCGAAGCCGGGTTCCCGCGGGTCGTCGTGCCACGAGCAAACGCCGACGAAGCCGCACTCGTGCCAGAACTCGAGGTCTGGCCGGTGGAGTCGCTCGACGAACTGCTCAATGCGCTCAGGGAAAACCGGCGGCCCAGCGGTCGTAGAAACGTCATCGACCTCGCGGCGGTGTCGCCAACCCGCGCGTCCGTTCCCGGGCCAGACCTCGCCGACGTCTTGGGCCAGCCGACAGGTCGGCGCGCGGTCGAGGTTGCCGCCGCGGGCGCGCACCATACCTTCTTGCTCGGCGATCCCGGCACGGGCAAAACCATGCTGGCCGCGAGACTGCCTGGGCTGTTGCCAGAGCTCGATCGTTCTGCCGCGCTCGAAGTGACGGCGGTGCACTCTGTGGCTGGCGTGCTGCCCGCCCATTGCCCGCTCATCACGCGGCCGCCGTTTCGCGACCCGCACCACACGACGTCAGTGGCCGCGCTCGTGGGCGGCGGTAGCGGCATCGCTCGTCCGGGTCAAGCGTCATTGGCGCATCGAGGGGTGCTTTTTCTCGACGAGGCACCGGAATTCGCGTCGGGCGTGCTCGACGCGTTGCGCCAGCCACTCGAATCGGGGCACGTCAGCATCGCGCGCGCGGGCGGGGTCGCCTGCTATCCGGCACGATTCTTGCTTGTATTAGCCGCAAATCCGTGTGCGTGTGCCAGCGCCGGACATGCGAAATCGTGCGAATGCTCGTCGCTGGTTCGGCGTCGATACTTGGCGAAGTTGTCGGGGCCGCTCCTCGATCGGGTCGATTTGCAGGTGCGCATGGATCCGGTGAGCCGTGCTGAACTGCTCGCCGACCGGCGAAACGTCGAATCGACCGAGGTCGTCGCGAAACGCGTGCTTGCGGCACGCGAAAACGCGGCGAGTCGCTTCGCCGGCTCCCCGTGGCAGACAAACAGCGAAATCCCCGGCAGCGAGTTGCGCGGCCGGTGGGCGCCCGCGCGAAGCGCCATGGTTGCGGCCGAACGCGCCCTCGACAACGGCCGGTTGTCCGCGCGCGGGCTCGATCGCGTGCTGCGCGTCGCCTGGACCTTGGCGGATCTGGCAGGCCGAGTGGTACCCGGAGCCGACGAAATCGACGAAGCGCTGTATTTGCGCATAGGGGTGGCGGTGTGACGACGGCTCACGAAAATCTCGACCGAACTCGACACGACGAACGATTAGCGCGCGTCTTGTTGTGTCGCGTTGCCGAACCGGGTGACGCGACACTCGGCAAGCGGGTCGCGGGCGACGGTGCGTGCGCCGTCGTCGACGACCTTCTCGCGGGGCGCTTGACCGACGACAGTGCCGTGCATTGGCGAGCGCGCGTTCCGACCGCACGACCCGAGCGCGACGTCGAAAGCGCCCGTGCGGTCGGCGCGAGGTTCGTCATTCCGGGAGACGCGGAGTGGCCCGAGCGACTCGACGACCTCATACACCTGCCCAACGAATATGCCGCGGTTCCGCTCGGCTTGTGGGTGCGCGGAAATCTTGACCTCCGGTCGGCCACTGCCCGCTCGGTCGCAATCGTCGGCGCGAGAGCGTCGACCGCTTACGGCGAATACGTCGCCGCCGAGATGGCACTCGGCCTTGCCGAGCGACGATGGACTGTCGTGAGCGGCGGGGCGTACGGCATCGACGGCGCGGCGCATCGAGGGGCCTTGAGTGCCGACGGCGTCACTGTCGCCGTACTTGCCTGCGGCGTCGACGTCGCCTATCCGCGTGGCCACTCCGCGTTGATAGAGCGCATCGCCCGAACCGGTCTGGTGATCAGCGAATGGCCTCCGGGCTGCGCACCAATGCGGCATCGGTTCCTGGTGCGAAACCGGGTGATCGCGGCGCTCACCGCGGGCACTGTCGTCATCGAGGCAGCGAGTCGCAGCGGATCGTTGAGCACCGCGAACCGGGCGAGCGAACTGTGCCGCCATGTCATGGCGGTTCCGGGTCCGGTCACCTCGTCGATGTCGGTCGGCACCAACGAGCTGCTGAAGAAGCCGGACGTCGGCCTCGTCGCGCGAGCCGCTGACGTCATCGAGCTGGTCGGCAGCATGGGCGATGACGCGGCAGAGCCGCTCGAACGCAGGCGCGACCCACGCGACGACCTCGATCCGATCAAGCGCAGGGTGCTCGAAGCGGTGCCGGTCAAAGGCGCGGCCGGGCCCGCAAGCATTGCCCGCACCGCGGGTATCGACCTCCAGGTAGTCGCCCGAGCGCTCGGCAGCCTCGCCGCGCTGGGTTTCATCGAACGTGCGGAAACCGGCTGGCGCCTCGCGAAGACGGATCGCTTGGTTTCGGCGCGGCGCCGCGACGGTGCTTGACCAACCGGCGCGTTCGCCGGAATGTGCAAGGTGTGAGCAGCGAGCGAGGCACCGGGTCGTCGGCACACAAGCACGCCGCCGACTCGCTGTCCGCCGCCCACAGGCAGGTGCTCGCCGCCTTCGTCGAGCACCTGCGCTTCGAGCGCGCGCTGTCGGCGCATACCGTGCGCGCCTATGAACACGACATCGCCGGCCTGCTCGAGCACGCCGCGCGCATGAACCGCGACGATGTCAGCGGCATCGACATCGGCGTCCTGCGAAGTTGGCTGGCCAAGCTCACCACGATGGGAAAGGCGCGGACGACGATTGCCCGCCGGGCGGCGTCCGCGCGGGTCTTTACGGCTTATTGCACGCGGCGAGGGTGGATGGCGTCCGATTCGGGCTTGCGGCTGGCGACCCCGAAGGCGCACCGAACCCTGCCGTCGGTGCTCTCTCAAGATCAGGCTGCCGAATTGCTGGATAGCGCGGGCCAGGCGTTACTCGACGACGCAGGCGAGGCCGCCGTCGACGACCCGGTCGAGGTAGCGCGCCGTCTGCGCGACGACGCCATGCTGGAGATGTTGTACGCGACGGGTATTCGGGTCGGCGAGTTGGTCGGGCTCAATCTTGGTGACGTCGACGAGTCGCGCCGCGTCGTCCGAGTGCTCGGCAAGGGCAACAAGCAGCGCACCGTGCCGCTCGGCGTGCCGGCCGTGAGGGCACTTGAGCGATGGGTCCGCCGCGGGCGTATTGTTTTGATCACCGAGGCGAGCGGGGCGGCGTTGTTCGTCGGGCTACGGGGCGGGCGCATCGATCAGCGGGAAGTTCGGCGTCTGGTTCATTCCAAGATTCGGAAACTTCGCAGTGCTCCAGATCTCGGGCCCCACGGCCTTCGACACACGGCCGCGACCCACCTTCTCGAAGGCGGCGCGGACCTAAGAACCGTCCAAGAGATACTTGGTCACGCTACGCTCGCAACGACACAGGTCTACACGCACGTATCCGTCGAGCGATTAAGGGCTATCTATGACCGCGCGCACCCCAGAGCCTGACAGCTCCGGCGTGCTTGCCAGCACAGCAGAAGAAGAGGCCGCCGCGGCGAAACTCGATGCCGAGGCCGCGCTGCGCGACCTGTGGCACGACTTCAAGGCCACAGGCGAGGTCGCGCTTCGTGAGCGGCTGATCTTGCACTACTCGCCGCTTGTGAAGTACGTCGCGGGGCGAGTCGGCGTCGGATTGCCGCCCAACATCGAACAGGCCGACCTCGTGTCGTACGGGATCTTCGGTCTGATCGACGCGATCGAAAAATTCGACCTCGATCGCGCGATCAAGTTCGAGACATACGCGATCAGCCGTATCAAGGGCGCGATCATCGACGAGTTGCGCGCTATCGACTGGATTCCGCGATCTGTCCGTTATAAGGCACGCGAGGTCGAGAAGGCGTATGCGGCGCTCGAGGCCAAACTGCACCGCACTCCCACCGAAGCGGAGGTCGCGAGCGAACTCGGCATCAGCCTCGACGACTTGCACACCATCTTCAGCCAAGTCTCGTTCGTCAACGTCATCGCGCTCGACGAACTGCTCAACGTCGGCGGCGAACGCGGCGACAAACTGTCGTTGGTCGACACGCTCGAAGACACCAAAGCCGAAGACCCCGTCGAGGCATTCGAAACCGAAGAGACGAAATACCTGCTCTCGCGCGCGATCAATACGCTGCCTGAGCGAGAGAAGATCGTCGTCACGCTTTACTACTACGAAGGCCTTACTCTCGCCGAAATCGGCCAAGTGCTCGGCGTAACCGAAAGCCGCATCTGCCAGATGCACACCAAGGCCGTGTTGCAGTTGCGCGCCAAGCTGGCCGAACAGACGACTGCCTAGCCCGGTTCGCGCGGCTCGTGTTCGCTTAGTTCGTGGCGCCGCCTCGGCGGCTCGCGAGGGCGCCTACCGCGACCGCGCCGGTGGCGAGCACCATGGCGCCCGCGGCCGCGGCCTCCTCGCCTGGCGGTCTGCTTCTGCGCTTCGCGGTGTCGCTGGAGGCTCGACGTACGGACGGTGCGGTTCGGCTCGCACCCGCACTCGCACCCGGTGAAGGTCGGCTAGCTGACCGCCCAATACGCCCGTCTGGCGCGGCGAAGGCGCCACCACGATCGTCATTCGTCGATGGAACACCGTGCGACCAGATCGGCAAGAGGCGAACGGCTGGCCGGCGTGCCAGCAGTTTCATCGGGTCGACATAGCTGCCCGCCTCGATCGCGCCCCAATGCAGGCACGTGTCTGGCACGCAGCGGGTTACGGCGTCGGATAGGTGCCCGATGAGCTGGCCACGCGTGACGGTGTCGCCCTGCCTCACCACCGGGTCGACCGGTTCGTAGGTGGTGCGCAGCCTGCCCCCGTGGTCGATCGAGACCACGCCGCGGCCCGCGAGTTCGCCGGCATATCGGACGACGCCAGGAGCGGCGGCGAACACTGGCGCGCCAGCGTTCGCCGCGAGGTCTACCCCTCGATTGCCGGGTAGCCAAGGCTTCGGCGGCAGATCGAATCCTCGTAGCACGACAAGGGGAGGAGCAAGCGGCGGCGACAATGCCGCCGAGGCGTGCTCAGCGCTCGTAGGGCCGGTCGCCGAGGCCACAGCCGTGCGGGCGCCTAGGAACAAGCCCAAAACAACCATGCACGCCGTCAAGAAGAACGCGGCAACCCGCGCGCGATGGCGAGAAACAAGGGATTTCAGCACCCTCCGATCGTGACGTCGAAGCCGGTCCGCCGTCCTGTCGCGTTGCCAGCCTGTGGACGGCGCTGCCGTTCCGCCGTCCCTGTGGACAACGCGGACGACAACCCAACGCACCCGCGGCGCGTCGACAACTCGGGTCGCGACCGCCAGACCAGGGGGAATACATGTGTAATCGGCGTGTTTGGGTGGTGCTCGCCGTCGTGAGCGCCGCGCGGCCGCTACGTCATTGCGAGCTGGGCGGCCCCCGATCCCTCGACCGGTGCGTCGCCGAATGCACTTGGCGAAGCCTGGCTTGAAGCGTGGTCTGGTGACGGACGCCGTGCGCTGTTCGTCGCCTCCGGTGGGTTGCTCGAACTCGACCTCGCGACCGGAGCGACACACGTGATCCCCGAACCGGCCGTCCGGGTAGCGGGTTACACGCGGCCGCAAGGAAAAGACTTCGTGGTGTGGCTCCAGGGCGGTGCCCCGCGAAGTAATCGCTCGCTCGAACGGATCGACACTGCCAGCCATCGACAGGTGGTGCTCGACCCGGGCGGCGGCAATCTCGACGACCGATGGTCGAGATGGCTCTACTCGCGCGATGGCACCACGGTTTACCTGTCTGGCAAGGGCAGCTTGCGAACGGTCAGCAATGCGGGCGGCAAGGTCACGTTGCTACCCGCGTTCGCGTCAACGAGCGATATTTGCGGTCCGGTGCGATGGTGGGACGACGAAACCATCCTCGCGAGCTGCATCTCCGCTGACGGATATTCCCGGCTGTGGTTGTATCCGCTGGCCGGGAAACCGGCACCGGTCACCGCTCCGGAATCTAAGAACTCGAACGGTTCGTCGTTCGGCTACTACACCGCTTTTCGGGTCGGCAGCGGCACCTATCTCGGCCATGGCTGGGATTGCGGCGCCACGAGCATCGCGAAACTCACGCACAACGGCGCCGGTACTGAGGTTTCGATTCCGCAAGCGTTACGCAGTCAGTCTTTGGTCGGTGTCGTCGGTGACGATTTGGCGATCAGGGCGGCTGACGGATGCGACCCCGGCGGGTGGTTCGGGTTCTACGATCCGGTCGCGAACACGGCAACCAAGGTGGTCGTCGACGCGGCTGGCGATGTCGGTGTCGTCGCGGCACTCGCGTTCGACTCGTGATCGGCTAACTCCGTACCGGCACCTCGGTGGCGGCCGCGGTTTCGTCGTCCGTCACAGCTTGTACGAACTGCGCGTTGTAGAGGCGGTGATAGGCACCTTCGGAGGCGAGCAATTCGGCATGGTTGCCTTGCTCGACGATGCGTCCGTTCTCCATCACCACGATGACGTCGGCGTCGCGGATCGTCGACAGCCGGTGCGCGATGACGAAGCTGGTGCGGTTCGATCGCAGCGCCGCCATAGCGTGTTGTACGAGTGCTTCGGTGCGGGTGTCGACCGAACTGGTGGCTTCGTCAAGAATCAGTAGCGATGGGTCGACGAGAAACGCGCGCGCGATGGTGACGAGCTGCTTTTGACCCGCGCTGAGATTGCTGTTTTCTTCGTCGATGACGGTGTCGTAGCCGGCGGGCAGCGCACGGACGAACCGATCGACATAGGTCGCTCGCGCGGCTTCAAGCATCTGCGCTTCGGTGGCGTCGGGCCTGCCGTACAAGATGTTGTCGCGAATCGTGCCGCCGAACAGCCAGGCATCTTGCAGCACCATGCCGACCCGCGATCGCAGTTCGTCACGGCGCATTGTTGTGATGTCGATGCCGTCGAGGGTAATGCGACCGGCGTCGAGTTCGTAAAAGCGCATGATGAGGTTGACCAAAGTCGTCTTTCCCGCGCCAGTCGGGCCGACGATGGCGATGGTGTGGCCCGGCTCGGCCACCAACGACAAATCGTCGATGAGCGGATTGTCGGGCTCGTAACGAAACGACACGTGTTCGAACTCGACTCGACCGCGAGCTGCCGTGTCGCCCGCCGCATCAGCGGGTTCGGGTGATTCTTCGGACTCGTCGAGCAAATCGAAGACTCGTTCGGCCGAGGCGACACCCGACTGCAGCAAGTTCGCCATCGAGGCCACTTGAGTGAGCGGCTGGGTAAACTGCCTCGAGTACTGAATAAAGGCCTGCACTTCGCCGAGGCTCATGGAGCCGGATGCCACTCGCAGCCCGCCGACGACAGCGATGGCTACGTAGTTGAGGTTTCCGAGGAACATCATCGTCGGCATGATGATGCCCGAGACGAACTGCGCGCCGAAGCTAGCTTCGAAAAGCTGGTTGTTCTTCGCGCCGAATGCTTGCTCGACCTCGCGGCGTCGGCCGAAGACGGTCACCAACTCGTGCCCGGTGAACGCTTCTTCGACTTGGCCGTTGAGTGTGCCGGTGTGGGTCCATTGCGCGATGAACTGTCGCTGCGAACGCTTGGTGATGAGCTTGGTCACGATCACCGACAGCGGTATCGTCACCAACGCGATGACGGCGAGAAGCGGCGAGATGACGAACATCATCGCCACGACACCGACCACGGTGAGCAGCGAGTTGAGCAACTGTGTCAACGTTTGCTGCAGTGTCTGGCTGATGTTGTCGATGTCATTCGTGACCCGGCTCAGCAGTTCGCCGCGCGACTGGGTGTCGAAGTAGCGCAATGGCAGGCGATGCAGTTTGTCTTCGACCTCTCGGCGCAGTTGCAGCATGGCGCGCTGCACGACGCCGGTGAGCACGTACCCCTGCAACCACGCGAGGATGCTTGCGGCCACGTACATCAGCAGAACCAGCAATAAAACATGGCCGAGCGCGGTGAAGTCGATGCCTTTGCCGGGAACGGCGTGACTCGTCGACAACACGTCGGCGAAGGTATTGTCGCCACGTGCGCGCGTGGCGTCGACCGCTTGGCGCAAGGTGCCGCCAGGCGGCAGTCGCTTACCGAGCACGCCGTCGAAAATCAGGTCGGTTGCGTGGCCGAGGATTTTCGGCCCCAGCACGGAGAACGTCACGCTCACGACGGCAAGAACGAGCACGATGCTGACCTGCAAACGCGCGGGTGCCAGTCGACGGATGAGTCGCTTTGCCGACGGCCCGAAGTTCATCGACTTTTCTCCGGGCATGCCCATGTTCATCCAGGGCGGACCGCCGCCGCGTCTGCCACCGGCGCTCGGGAGCCGACCCGGCGTGGTCGGGGCCTTTCGTGGCGCGGGTGGCCTTCGGTCGCTGCTCATGCGGCATCTTCGGCGGAAAGTTGCGACCGCACGATTTCGGCATACGCGGCACAATTTTCGAGCAACTCATCGTGTAGGCCCAGGCCGACGATCGAGCCGCCTTCGAGAACCACGATCTGGTCGGCATCGATGATTGTCGACACCCGTTGCGCGACGATCAGCACGGCGGCGTCGCGTGTTACCGGTCGCAAGGCGGCGCGTAGACGCGAATCGGTGCCGAGGTCGAGCGCCGAAAACGAATCGTCGAACAGGTAAATTTCCGGCCTGGCCACGAGCGCCCGGGCGATAGCGAGCCGTTGCCGCTGCCCGCCGGAGACGTTGGTTCCGCCTTGTGCGATCGGCGCTTCGAGCGAGCCTGGCATCTGCTCGACGAAATCTCGGGCCTGCGCGATTTCCAGCGCCTGCCACAATTCATCGTCGGTGGCGTCAGGATTTCCGTAGCGAAGGTTGCTCGCGATCGTGCCGGAAAACAGATACGCCCGCTGGGGTACGAGGCCGAGTTTGCTGTGCAGCACGTCTGGATCGATGCGGCGTACGTCGACGCCGTCGACCAGCACCGCCCCCTCGGTGACGTCGAAGAGCCGAGGCACGAGGGAAAGGAGCGTCGTCTTTCCGGCGCCCGTACTGCCGATGACGGCGGTTGTCTGCCCGGCTTCGACACGAAAAGAGATTCGCCGCAAGACGGGCTCGCTCGCGCCGGGGTAGCGGAAGGTGGCGTCGCGAAACTCGAGTTCGGCCTGTGCCGGCAACGTCGTTACGGGCGTCGAGGGCGGGACGACGGACGGCTCCGTGCGCAGCACTTCTTGGATGCGCTCGGCGCAAACCGCGGCTCGCGGGACCATCATGAACATGAAGGTCGCCATCATCACCGACATGAGGATCAGCATGAGGTAGGTGAGAAAGGCGGTGAGCGCACCGATCTGCATCTCGCCGTCGTTGACGCGCGACGCGCCGAACCACAGCACCGCGACGATGGAGCCGTTCATCACGAACAACACGGTCGGGAAGATGAGGGCCATCAACCGGCCGGTGCGAAGCGCGGTTTGAGTGAGGTCGACGTTTGCCTGGTGGAACCGCGTGACCTCGACTGGTTCGCGTACGAACGCCCGCACGACGCGAATGCCGGTGATTTGCTCGCGTAGCACGCGGTTGACGGTGTCGAGGCGCTTTTGCATCAACCGAAACGACGGCACCATGCGACGGATGATGAGCCCGATCGCGACGATCAGGATGGGTACGCTCACGCCCATCAGCCATGACAGCCCGACGTCTTCGCGCAGGGCCATCACGATACCGCCCACGCACATGATCGGAGCGGCGACAAGCATCGTGCAGGTCGTGACGACCAGCATTTGCACCTGCTGCACGTCGTTGGTGTTGCGCGTGATCAGCGACGGCGCCCCGAACTGGCTTATTTCGCGGTTGGAGAAGGTGCCTACCCGGTGGAAAATAGAAGCCCGGACGTCGCGGCCGAAACTCATCGCGGTCTTGGCGCTGAAGTACACAGCGCCGACCGAGCAGATTATTTGCACCAGTGTGATGGCGAGCATCCAGCCACCGGTCACGACGATGTAGCCGGTGTCGCCTTTCGCGATCCCGTTGTCGATGATGTCGGCGTTAAGGCTCGGCAGATAGAGGGCCGCGATGGTGCTGACCAGTTGGAGCATTACCACTGCGATCAAGAAGCTCGTATAGGGCCGCAGGTATTCGCGTGACAGCTTCAGCAGCATCAGTTTCCTCTGGTCGAGGGAGGCGAGCACGCACGCGTGCCGTTGAGCACGAAGTCGACGATGTCGTTCGACGATATTGGCGTGTCGTGTTCGGAGATGACGGGGTGGCTGCTGGCGAACACCAACATGCGCAGCAACCTTGCCACATGGTCGGGCGGTACTCGCAACTCGTTTCGGTGCGGTTCGATCAGCGCCAGCACGGTCTTTTCGATCTCGTCGGGTTCCGAGGCGCGTCTGCGCGGATGCCTCTTGTGAAAGTCTGGCGACCGGGTCAGCACCATCATCAGCGTGATGACGGAGGTGAGCCAGTTTCGGCTCACCTCGACGATGTGGGTCAGCGTGACCTCGAGCGAGGCGGCGGGTTCGATGGCGCGCAGTCGCGCCACCGCCGGCGCCGGATCGAGTGCCGCGTCGATCGCCGCAGCGAAAAGGCTTTCTTTGTCGGGAAACGCGCGAAAGATCGTGCCCTCGGCGACCCCGGCGGCATCGGCGATTTGCCGAGTGGTGACGTCGAGCCCGTGGCGGCGCAGCAGCGGCAGTGTCGCGGCGACGAGTGCCGCACGCCGCTCCTTCGGTGGTAGCGCGCGCGCTCGGCGTTGGCAGGGCTTGGTTGAACTCACGCGGCTAACGTACCTCAATGAGTGAGTCCTCACTCACTCATTAGGTGATCGATGTCGACTTGATTCGACAACGTGGTCGTCGCGGTGCGCGTCATAGCCGGCGTCGGGGCAGCCACCGAGGGGGTTTCAGTGAGCGACTTCAGTTTGGAGCTGGGCAAGCGCGAGCACAACGGCGTCGGCTCGAAGATCACGAAGATTACCAAGTTCGCGACGGGTGCAGGGGTGGCAGCGTTGGCGGTCGTCCTGTCCGCCTGTGGATCCGGGGTCGCCGGCCCCCGTACGGCGGTGTCCACCCCGCCGACGTCGCCGTCCGCATCGCCGTCCGCGCCCACCCCGGCTTTGTCGCCGTCCGCGCCCACCCCGGCTTTGCCCGCTCCCGCGCCGTCCGGCACGGCATCCGGTCGGCCCGCGAACTCCGACGCGACGTTGCTCCACGCGAAGGTCGACACGCGAGCCGATGTGCCGTGGGGCGACGTCGGTCCTGGCTGGTTCCTGGTGGTAGACGATTCGACCGCGGCGCTACCAGACGCAAAGCCGGGCACGCAGACACTGTGGCTGATCGCGCCAACAGGCGACCGCTACTCCATCATGTCTTGGCAGGCTGATGCGTCGTCACCGATGCTCGGTGCTGAGCTTGTCGATTGGTCGCCTGACGGCAAACGTGCGCTCGCTGTGAGTCTCACCGGTGGTTCCGGCGAACTCATCGAGGTCGATTTGACGAGTGGCACACTGCGCCGCGCCACCGCGCAGAACGTCACGGCCGCCGTTTACACGCGGCCGATGGGCGCCAACATCGTGATCCGCACCGACGTCACCGGTGCCAACGGAGCCGTCGTCGGTTCGACGATCAGCCGCGGCGTCATCGTCGGCGACGGCAAACCATTCGAGGTCAAGGCCACGCTGCTGCAAGGCGACGGAAGCGTTCAGGGTCTGGTCTATTCACCGGACGGCGCGACCCTTTACACGGGCGATCGAGGGTCGGTCTTGGCGATAAGCAACGCGGGCGGCAAGGCGCCGCTTACTCCGCCAGTTACTCTGCCCGTTCAACCAGACGCCGAGCTGTGCACGCCGCTGTCATGGTGGTCGCCGGGCACCCTGCTCGTCACGTGCGCGGCGGCTCAGGGTTTTCGGCTGTGGACCGTGCCGGTCGGCGGCGGCAGCCCCGCGGCAATGACCGCGCCGCCGGGCAGCGAGGGTGTCGGCCTGGGCTACAGCAACGCCGTCCGAGCGAGTGGGATCACGCTGCTCCAGCATCCGCTCGGGTGCGGGGTCGAAGACATCCACCGGCTTGGCGCGGGCGGCGTCGGAACGAAGCTCGACGTGCAAGGCTCCCTCGGCAACGATCACATTGTCGGGACGGCGGGCGCCCGGGTCGCCGTCCGGTCGTCGACGGAATGTGAGATGCCGAGCTGGTTCGGATTCGTAGACGTGACGACGGGCGCGACGTCGATCGTGCTGCCCGGTTCGGCGGAGCACCGCGGCCCCGGGACGGCGCTGGCGTTCGATCGGTAAACTACCTGTGGGGTCCGGCTCGTCCGGATCTACATCACACGCCCTGACCGCTGATCGTCGGTGGTCGCCTGCTCGGTGCCTTCGAGGTCGAAGGTGTCACGGCACGAGGGCGGAGGCGCGGCCGCTGACCGGCGTCCGCGAAGAACCGAGACATGCGCCGTGCGCAAGGTCGCGACCGACCGAAGCTGGCGCGAGAAGGAGCGATCGGCCATGGCCGTCGTCAGTATGAAAGAGCTGCTCGCCAGCGGCGTTCACTTCGGGCATCAGACCCGGCGCTGGAACCCGAAGATGAAGCGGTTCATCTTCACCGAGCGCAACGGCATCTACATCATCGACTTGCAGCAGTCGCTGGGCTACATCGACAACGCGTACGAGTTCGTCAAGGAGACCGTGGCGCACGGCGGCACGATCTTGTTCGTCGGTACCAAGAAACAGGCGCAGGAGGCCGTCGCCCAGCAGGCCACGCGCGTGGGCATGCCTTACGTCAACCAGCGTTGGCTCGGTGGCATGCTCACCAACTTCTCCACGGTCTACAAGCGGTTGCAGCGGCTGAAGGAGCTCGAGGCGCTCGAGCAGAGCGGTCCGAACTACGGCCAGCGCACCAAGAAGGAAGCACTCGTTTTGCAGCGCGAGAAGGAGAAGCTGCAAAAGACCCTCGGCGGTATTCGCGACATGAGCCGCGTGCCCAGTGCTGTCTGGGTGGTCGACACCAAGAAGGAGCACATCGCGGTCGGCGAGGCGCGCAAGCTCGGCATCCCTGTCGTCGCGATTCTCGACACCAACTGCGACCCCGACGAAGTCGACTACAAGATTCCCGGCAACGACGACGCGATCCGCTCGGTCAGCCTGCTCACGCGAGTGGTCGCCGACGCCGTCGCCGACGGCCTGATGGCCCGCGTCGCGGCCCGCACCGCCGAAGGCAAGGCCGAGGGCGAGTCGGGCGCGGAACTCGCCGGCGACGAGCCGTTGGCCGACTGGGAACGCGAGCTGCTCGAGCGCGAGGGTTCTGTCGCGGGAGAACCCGCGGCCGCCCAACCGGCGGAATAGCCGCCTCGGGCGACGAGTTTCGTCCCCGGGCCAGCGCGAACCGCGTGAAGGCCCACATCGATGATCCGAACGATTTCGAAGGACGACGAACCAACCATGGCCAACTACACCACCGCCGACGTGAAGCGCCTTCGCGAGCTAACCGCCGCCGGCATGATGGATTGCAAGAAAGCGCTCGATGAGACCGACGGTGACTTCGACAAGGCCGTCGAGATCCTGCGCATCAAGGGCGCGAAAGACGTCGGCAAGCGCGCTGAGCGCACCACTGCCAACGGCCTCGTTGCCGCCTCGACCGATGGCGGCTCCGGCGTGCTCGTCGAGTTGAAGTGCGAGACCGACTTCGTCGCCAAAGGCGAGCGATTCCAGGCACTCGGCGCCACGCTCGTCAAGGCGTTGGCCGGCTCCGACGCGACCGACTCCGAGGGTTTGCTCGGGGCCGACGCCGACGGCCGCAAGGTTGCGGAGTTGATCGAAGAGAACAGCGCCGCGCTCGGCGAGAAGATCGAGCTGGGCCGGGTCGCCAAATTCAACGGCGTCGCGGTCGTGAGCTACCTGCACAAGACGAGCCCAGACTTGCCGCCGCAGCTCGGCGTGCTCGTCGAACTGTCGGCCGCGAACGCCGAAGCGGGCAAGGACGTCGCACAGCACATCGCCGCTTTCTCGCCGTCCTATCTGACTCGCGACGACGTGCCGGCCGACGTCGTCGAGAACGAGCGACGCATCGCGGAGGCCACCTCCCGCGAGGAAGGCAAGCCCGAGGCGGCGCTGCCGAAGATCGTTGAGGGCCGTATCAACGGTTTCTTCAAGGACACCGTGCTCGTCGAGCAGGCGTTCGCCAAAGACTCGAAGAAGGCGGTCAAGCAGGTGCTCGACGAGGCGGGCGTGCAAGTCGTGCGCTTCGCCCGTTTCCGCGTGGGGCAGTCCTAGGGCAGACTCGCCACAGCGAGATGTTGCGCAGCTAGCGGCTTGCAGCGGCGCCGGGCAGCCACCGAGAGGGGACCACGTGACCGGAAACGACGTCGAGGGTTCGGGTGCCCGGCCGATCTACCACCGGGTGCTGCTCAAGCTGTCGGGGGAGTCGTTCGCCGGCGACGGCGCACTCGGCGTCGACCCCGACGTTGTCGCCTCGCTGGCTCGCCAGATCGCTGACGTTGTGGCCGAAGGAGTTCAAGTTGCCGTCGTCATCGGCGGCGGCAACTTCTTCCGCGGCGCCGAGTTGTCGGTGCGTGGCATGGATCGCGCGCGCTCCGACTACATGGGCATGCTCGGCACCGTGATGAATTGCCTTGCATTACAGGATTTTTTGGAGAAGGCCGGCGTCGACACCCGGGTGCAAACCGCAATCACGATGGGCCAGGTGGCCGAGCCGTACATTCCGCGGCGGGCCATCCGGCATCTCGAGAAGGGCCGGGTCGTCATCTTCGGCGCCGGGCTCGGCGCGCCGTACTTCTCCACCGACACCACCGCCGCGCAGCGTGCGCTCGAGATCGGCGCGCAGGTAGTGCTGATGGCAAAGTCGGTCGACGGCGTCTACGACAGCGACCCGAAGACCAACCCGGAGGCGGTGCGCTTCGACGCGCTCGACTACGACGAGGTGCTCGCCCGCGACCTCAAGTTCGCTGACGCCACCGCGATTTCGCTGTGCCGCGACAACGCGTTGCCCATCGTCGTTTTCGATTTGCGTGAAGATGGAAACATCGGCCGCGCCGTCCATGGTGAAAAGATCGGCACCGTCGTGTCGGCGGGCGGCCACTGAACCGTCGTCCTTCTTTGACTAGGAGTTCACTGTGATCGACGAGACGCTCCTCGAAGGCGAGGAGAAGATGGAAAAGGCGGTCAGCGTCGCCAAGGAGAGCTTCAGCGCGATTCGCACTGGGCGGGCGCATCCGGCTATGTTCTCGAAGGTCACGGTCGACTACTACGGCACCCCGACGCCGCTGAACCAGCTTGCCGGCTTCACCGTCGCCGATGCCCGCATGATTGTTATCGCGCCGTACGACAAGAGTTCGTTGCGGTCGATCGAAAAGGCGATTCGCGACTCTGACTTGGGCGTCAACCCCACTGATGATGGCACCGTGATCAGGGTCACCGTGCCGCAACTGACCGAAGAACGCCGCCGCGACTACATCAAAGTCGCGCGCAACGAAGCCGAAGAGACGCGCGTCTCGATTCGCAACATCCGCCGCCACACCAAGGAAGCTCTCGACAAGTTGCAAAAGGACGGCGAGGTCGGCGAAGACGACGTCCGTCGCGCGGAAAAAGAACTCGACGACCTCACGCACAAGTATGTCGCGCAGGTAGACGAGTTGCTCAAGAACAAAGAAACCGAACTGCTCGAGGTTTGAGCTTTCTCTCCCTTCGATTCCCTCGATGACCACAATGGCGGACGCCGAAGAGCAGTCGACACCTGCGCCCAAGGCGGGCCGTAACCTCCCTGCCGCTATTGGGGTTGGCGTCTTGATGGGCGCCGTACTGCTCGCCACGCTTTTCACGGTGCGCTGGGCATTTGTTGGGCTGGTCGCCCTGGCCGTGATGGTCGCCGTCTTCGAGGTGAGCCGCGCGCTTGGTGGTGTGCTGCCGCGGCTTCCTTTGGTTGCCGGCTCAGTAGTCGTGGTGGTGGCGACCTACGTCGGCGGCACCTCCGCAATGGTTGTCGCCGCGTTGCTTTTCGTCGTGGCTCTCGTTGTTGTTCTCGCCGTCGCCGTTGGGCCGGAGCGACTTCCGGATATCGCGGCCAGCGTGTTCGTGGCTTGCTATGTCGCGTTTCTCGCGAGCTTTGCCGTGTTGCTAGCGGTGCCTGACGACGGCCCGCGTCGTGTCGTCGCGCTCGTCGCGACCGTCGCGTGCAGCGACACGTTTGGCTACGTCGTAGGGGTCTTTCTCGGCAAGCATCGTATGGCGCCTTCCGTCAGCCCGAAGAAATCGTGGGAGGGATTCGGCGGTTCCGTCGTCGCGTGTTGCGTGTGCGGCGGGTTGTTGCTTCCTCTTACGCTGCACGGCACGTGGTGGCAGGGCGTCGTCTTCGGTTTGGCGATTGTCGTCGCCGCGACTCTCGGCGATTTGGGCGAGTCGATGCTCAAGCGCGACCTGGGCATCAAAGACATGGGTCATTTGCTGCCCGGCCACGGCGGCGTGATGGACCGACTCGACGCCATGCTGTTCGCGGCGCCCGTCGCGTGGGCGCTGCTGACCGCTTTCATTGCGTGGCCGAGCTAGGTCGCTTCGCCGAGTTGATCACGTTCAGGGGGATAACTCGACCTTTATGAGGCCTGCGGCGCGCATGAGGCACGCGTTACCTGCCCGAACGTGATCAACTTGGATCGGTTATCGCGGCAGGCCCGGCGCGGGGAATTGCGCGGTTAGTTCACGGACTTCGGCGGCGACCCGGTCGGTCGTGCTGGTGATCGCGTCGTCGTCGCCCTTGGCGACTACCGAGACGACTTCATCGATCCAAGCTGCGATGCGGCGCATTTCGTCGGCGCCCATGCCCCGGCTCGAAACCGCGGGAGTGCCGAGGCGAACACCCGACGGGTCGAACGGCTTGCGCGTGTCGTAGGGCACCGTGTTGTAGTTGAGCACGATGCCCGCACGGTCGAGCGCTTTCGCTACCGGCTTGCCGGCGACGCCCTGCGGCGTGAGGTCGACGAGGATGAGGTGGTTGTCGGTGCCGCCTGAGACGAGGTCGAAACCGCGAGCGGCGAGTTCTTCCGCGAGCGCTTTCGCGTTCGACACGATGAGCGAGGCGTAGTCGCGGAACGACGGTTGCATCGCCTCGCGTAGGGCGACCGCGATGGCAGCGGTGGTCTGGTTGTGCGGGCCGCCTTGCAAGCCTGGGAAAACCGCCTTGTCGATGGCCTTGGCGTGCTTTTCGTCGCACATCAGCATGGCGCCGCGTGGGCCGCGCAACGTCTTGTGTGTGGTCGTCGAGATGACTTCGGCGTGGCCAACCGGGGAGGGGTGCGCTCCGCCGGCGATGAGCCCGGCGATGTGGGCGATGTCGGCGACGAGCACCGCGCCGACTTCCTTGGCGATCTCGGCGAACGCGGGGAAGTCGATGATGCGCGGGATCGCGGTGCCGCCAGCGAAGATGATTTTCGGCCGTTCTTCGCGGGCGAGGTCTCGCACTTCGTCCATGTCGATGCGGCCGGTGTCGCGCCGCACGCCGTACCGTACCGGGTTGAACCAGGTGCCGGTGGCCGACACCGACCACCCGTGCGTGAGGTGACCGCCCATCGGCAGCGCCATGCCCATGACAGTTTCGCCTGGCTTCAGCAGCGCCAGGTAGATGGCGAGGTTGGCAGGGGAGCCGGAGTAAGGCTGCACGTTCGCGTGATCGACCCCGAATACTTGTTTTGCCCGGTCGATCGCGATCGTCTCGATTTGGTCGATGAACTCCTGGCCCTCGTAATAACGCTTGCCCGGGTACCCCTCGGAGTACTTGTTCTGCAAGATCGTGCCGCTTGCCTCCAGCACGGCTTGTGACACGTAATTCTCTGAAGGAATCAGCCGGATCTTCTCCGCCTGCTTCTTCTCCTCGAGGCGGACAAGCTTCGCGATCTCCGGGTCGGCCGCCGCAAGCGCGGCCAGCTCGTGCGCACCACTGGTCATGGTCGTCTCCTTGGACGGAGGTCCAGCGGGCGGACACCCAGGCGCACGGCGTCCGCTCCTGATCGCTTCCCGGTGGTCGGTTCCACCATCTGTGCGCCAGTCGCGACGTCACGATGGTACCGGGTCAGAGGTTCAGTTCGGTCTCCACGGTTCGCGGCCTCACTGATCGTTCACGCGGCTCACGGTGTGGCCTCGTTGGGCGGTAGCTGGTACCAAGCGCGCGCGATGCGGCGGTGCTCGTCGGGCGTGATTTCGGGTGGGATGCCGTTTCTCGCGACGACGGTGTCGATGAACTCTTGCGGTAGCCGCAAATTGTACTTCTCGACGTAATGCGCGAGGTCTGCCCGCCATACCCAATGACCGTCGGTGACGGGAGAGGCGGAGTCGGGCTGATGAGTGCCATCGATGACATCGGGTGACTTCTCCATCGTCCAGCCCATTCGATCTCCGAGCCGCAAATAACTCAAGATGATCGCTTTGTGGCGCGACGGCTCGCTAGAGACGAAGTCGCGGATTGAATCGTTGTTTGAACGGCCTGATTTGAATTCGCGAAAGAAGCCCAGCGGGACAAGGCCGCCTAGTGAAACGTCTTCCATATCCCGCCCTCATCGAGAATTGGCTTTGCGCTCAGTGTGAAGTCTAATGTGACGGCGGTTGTCGGCGCGCGGACGCTGGTATCAAGGAGGGCGGCCAGTTCTGCTGCTGTGCCGTTCGACGCGGCGTGACACGAATAGAGGCAGATCGGTGTCCCCTCGTGCCAGTCGGGATGTTTGCGGATCGCCGCCGCGACATCCTCCGACGTTACGCCAGCGGGCCAGCCGTCGGGTAATCCATGCACGACGACATTGTGCTCACCGGGCTCGACGGGTGTGTGATGGGCGAAGATAATCGAATCGTGGTCGCGGCCGAGTCTGGTGACACCCCATGGTTCGTGGACGACGGCAGGTTTGCCGGGTCCTTCTGCCATCGCGGCCGCGCTTGATGCGCCTCGGCCGATGTGACGCTCGGCGTCGTCCGCGCTCCGTATTAGAACGCGGCGCAGGGCGGGTGTGGCTTTTCGGGCAAGTTTGCTCGCGCCGGTAGGCAATATGGCGAGGGCATCAAGGCCGACGGCCGTCCAGGTCTGGTGGCCGGTCGCCGCCAGGACGGTGTCGCCGAGCATGGCAATCGCGGCGCTCGCTGCGGAGACGGTTTCGCATGCGGCGGCGGCTAGTTCAAGGGGTGGGAAGAAGATGCCGGCGACCGACAGGGCTAGGGCAGCGATGCCGGCGAGCGCGGAGATGACTGTGGCCAGGTGCGTGAGGGCGCGGAGAGCTTTGGCCCAATGGTCGCTTGCCCAATGCAGGGCGTCGCTGGTGACGTGTCGCCACCACGGCTTGTTGTGAACGCCTTGATGTGACGCGTCTTTGATAGCGGCGGCGGCCGTGCGCGCCGCATGCTGCTGCTTCTCGTGGGCGGCGGTGTTGGCCGCGGTCGCGTGTTTGAGGCGGCTGGCCGCATCGTCGATCGCGGCGTCGTAGCGCGCCGCTGTCGGTGGGGGCGGAGGCTGGTTCGCCGATTGCGCCGCCGCGGCGGCGCGAGAGTCGGCTTCTCGGGCGGCGTCGCGTGCGATTTGGGCGGCGCGCAAATCATTGTTCGCGCGGACGGCGGCGGAACGGGCGCGGGTCGATTCGTACTGGACGTCGGCGAGGGTGCGCGCGTACCGCACAAGTGCCGCGCCTGCGCTGGCGTACGAGGCGTGGGCCTTGTCGAGTTTGGGTGGCACTGTGACGATCCGGGTACTTGCGCGGGTGGCGGCTTGCCCTTTCCAGCCGTTGGTTTGGTTGGCCAGCGCACGCAGCCGGGCGGCGGTGTCGGCGATATCGGCCGCGATGGCTTGCAAACTGCGCCCGGCGGCGTTGACGGCGGCGGGGTCGCCGGCGATGGGCGCGAGCGCGTCGGTAGGCACGGGAAAACGCTAGAGAATTCGTGTGCAGTCTCGCGGATTTGCCGTCAGAACCTGTGGAAAACCGCGTTCAGCTGAACGCGGGAAGCCCTGTCCGGTCAGCCGCCAACGAGCACAGCGTGCGCTTCATCGACGGCGAAATCTGTCGTAATGCCGGGCATATCGAGGTCCGGAAGATTGAAGGTCTCGCCTGCGGCGCTGAAGGTTGCGTGCCAGGTCACGACCAGGGTGACAGAGGCGTGCGGCTGCGGCTTGCGATACGTGTGCGAGAGGTAATACCCGGACTCGTCGTAACGCGGATCGATGTCGTCCTCGTAGGGTTTGCCGGCTCCCGTAAGCGTCGTCCCGTCGTCGAATGTCCAGGTGAATGTGGGCGTGGCCACGAGCTGACCTGGCACCGGTTGCTGAACGCTCATGACTTGTTCGCCTGGATCGGTGACGCTGACGAGGACAGGCAGGTTGACGAGTGTGTATTTGCTCGGCTGTACATTCGGCTTCGGAATCGGTACATGAATCCGTTCGTATTCGCTGACTTCGTCGACGATCTGTTGCGCGGGAATCGGCTCGCCCAGCCTGCCTGTGCACACATCACCGACGATGAGCCATGCGTCAAAGTTGCTCAGCTCAGATGTACGCCAGACATTCTCGTGAAGTCCTGTCTTTCCGGCGCTCTCGCAATACGCTGACGCAGCGGCGCAAAGCGGACTATCGAACGGCGTAGACGTCGGGCATGCTGGGCTTAATGTGTAGCGGTAAGAAATACCCGGGGTTCGTTGACCCGCCTGCGATATCGGAATCGCGACGACAGATCTACTGACGGTATCGAAACCGTATACGTACCCGTCGTCCGTAGTCTCGAGGCAGTTTACAGCTCCCGCGGGGCACGGCCCATCTGAGGCAGTGGGCGGGGCAGGTGACGGGCTACCCGCGACTGCCGCCGTGGAGCCAGGAAGTAATAGCGCGAGTGTAATTGCGAGCCAGGTTGCGGGCAGGGTTATTAGGACGACAAGTCGCCGGAGTACGCGGTGCTGCCGGGGCATCACGAGTCGCCTCGGGTCAACATCCAAATCTGTGGCGGGCTAACGTCGGTTTGTAGATCAAAGATCAACTTTGTTGCGGGCGCTCCTGGAAATGTTTGCACCACTTTGCCCGCAGAGTCGAGCTGTGTCGCAGCCTCTTGATCCTCTGTCACGACGACGGTAATTGTCTGGCGGTACGAAGGGTACGCGGCGTCCACATTCAACAGATGTAGGTGGCCACCGTGCAACTTGTGGCCGTCGCGAAGGAGTTCTTGGATGCTGTAGACCTGTTTCAGGCATAGCTGGCATTTCGTGTTGAAAGTCGCGCTGATAGGCACCTCGTCGCCCGTATCGATTTGGTGGTTCGTGCCGTCGAAGAAGTTGCGCACGGTCTCGATCGCGGCGGGGACCTTCGCGGTCTCCTCCGGATACTTCGACGCCAGTTCACTTGGGATGGAAGGCAAGGGTGACGACCCAGCTGCCGGCGTCAGCACACCGGACGGCGAGGGCGTCGTTGACGTCGCGGGTGAAGGCGACCCACTGTCGGAGGCGGACGGAGTCAGCGAGACGTGAGACGTGGTGGCAAGCGTGGATGACACTGGCGAGGCCACGATTGGCTTGCTGTGCGCGTCGCAGCCGGCTGAAGCCATCGCGACGGCGACCAGCACGCCAGCCGCCGTCCGAATGCAAGATCCCCTGAAATCCACGGGCGCGAGCATACCGATCTTGCCGCCCAGCCACA
>JBDZVM010000010.1:0-13978 GCA_040255675.1 Actinomycetales bacterium
CATTCGTGAAGAACAACGGCCGAAGTGGGGCCAAATCAGGTGACCACACTCAGCCGCGGCACGCCGCAGCGCGGACTCTGCCTCGACGTAGTCGCCGACGGACACTGCTGCCTCCGCGCGCCGCTGCCACGGCAGCGCGCCCGACGACGACCCGAACCCGGCATGGAGGTCGCAGCTGCGCTCCAGACATCCCGCGGCCTCCTCCCACCTCGCGCGGAGCAGGAGCGACTCCCCGAGAAGGCACCAAGCGAAGGCCTGCGCGCGAGCCGCACCAGCCTGTTCCGCGCGGTCCAGGATGCGCCTGGCGTAGTCCTCGACCGTCTCGCTGAGACCGTCCCCGTAGAGGTGGTACTGCCCGACGCAGTGGTGGAAGTCGAAGACCCGGGCCAGGACCTCTTGGCTGTCGTCTCCCGTCGCGAGTCGGTCGAGCTCGGCGGCCAGGCCGTCACGCCATGCGCCGCTCATGTGCCACACGACGGCCAGCGCTTCGTTCGCGGCGGCGATCTCGTCGGGAGAGCCCACCTTTTCGGCAACCGTTCGGGCACGCTCGGCATAGCGCTGCGCTGCGCTGATGTCGCCGGTTTCCCAGGCCGCGTTGGCTCGGCTGCGCAGGACCATGGACAGCTCGGGGCCGCTGCCGGCGCTCGCCTCGGCGACGTCGAGGTGAGCGACTGCTCGGTCGGGGCGGTGCCCCATCAACCAGGCATCGGCGATCTTCCGCTCGACCCTGCCCTCCGCGTCGGCGTCGGCAGCCGCCAGTGCCGACTGGAAGGCCGTCGCCGCCCCGGTGGCGTCGCCGGCCATCATCCGCAGGTCGCCGACCCGCTCCCACTCGTCAGCTTCGAGAGACACCGCGAGTGCGTGGCGAGACCGAATCTCCTCGAACAGACTCTGCGCAGCGGCACTGGGCGACACCCCGAGCTCGTCGTCCAGCCTCGCCCGAAGCTTCTTGAAGACGGCTAGGGCATCGGCTCGACGTCCGGCCAGCGACAGGAATCGCATCAGCGACATGCTGTTGTCCTCGCGGAGAGGATCCTCCGTCACCGCCAGACGTGCGATGGTGATGGCTTCCGCCAGCTCGCCGCGAGACCCGAGCAGCGCCGTCAGCTCCTCCAGCACCTCCAGGTACTCCGACGCCAGCTCCTCGCGCGGAGCCGTCACCCAGTCCTCATACCGGTCGTCGGGCAACAGCTGACCCGCATACAGGGCAACCGCGCGCCGGTAGCCCTCCACATCCGCGGTTCGCCGCGCCTGAGCGACGGTACGACGAAACACGTCCACGTCGATCTGGACGGCCTCTCGCGGCAACCAGACCGCGTCCGCGCCGGAGGCCAGAAAGTCCGCGCCGCCGACCTCCTCGAGCCCACGCCGGACCAAGTGGATCGCCTTGCGAAGGTTCGCACCAGCGGCAGCCGCATCTAGATCCGGCCACAGCAGCGCCTCGAGCTGCTCACGATGCAGACGCCGACCGCCCGTCAGCGCCAGCAACTTCACCACCGCCGCCGGCTTCTTTCGCCGCCACACCACGTCGTCGACCGGCCTGCCATCGACGTCGACCCGAAACGCTCCCAGCAGCTGGATGTGCAGCTCAGCCAACCCACACCTCGGCAGGAAGTGTTGGCCTGGGTTGATAAAACCGAGCGCCCCTCGACGTGTTGACCTGCGCAGCCGATGGATGATTTAACAACCGCTCACCAACACCTCTTGCCGAGCCCAGCCAACCCTGACCACCTGAAATCACGTCACACCATCGCCGGCCCCGGCGATGGCCATGTATCGTCGGCGGTCGCCCCCAAGCCACCATCGACGGTACCGCCACGACCCGACGATGGATGCGCGAGGAGCTGCTACCGGGCTGGCGTTTCAACTCAGGTAGGCGAGGTCACCTGCGGGACTTGATCAGGTGTCAGCGCTCATCGAGCACCTACCGGTTGCCTCTGGATCGGCAGGCGGGCACCCGCCCATGCGCTGTATCCGCCGATCAGATCCGACACGTCGGAGAACCCGGCGTGTCGGAGCACGCTGGCAGCGATGACCGACCGGTAGCCGCTGGCGCAGTTGACGACGACCGGCGCGATCGGATCCAACGTGCCGAAGGACTCGACCAGTGCAGCGAGCGGGATCACGCGGGCGCCAATGAGGGTGCCTTCCGCGGTCTCGCCTGTGCTTCGCACGTCGACCAGTTGGATGTTCGCCTCCAGCTCGAGAAGCTCCGCGAGCTGTTCGATCGTCAATCGTGAGCTGGCCTCAACCAGGTCAGGGCGATCGATGAGAAGACTGCTCGGGTCATCGAGGCAGCCCACAACACGGTCGAACCCGATCCGGGCCAACCGTACGCGGCTCTCTAGCGCGGCTGCCGGTTCACCCAAAAGCACGATGTCACGATCGGGATCGAGTACGTCCCCCGCCCATTCGGCGAAACGGCCCTGTAGCCCGACGTTGATGGCCCCGCGGAGGTGCCCGGTGGCGAAGTCGGCCGGCTCTCTCGTGTCCAGCGCGACGGCACCAGCCTCGATCCGGGAGAGCACCTCGTCGAGGGACATGCTGGCTGGGGGTAATGTCTCGTCCAGCCGTGGACGCACCTGCCGGTTAGCCCGCGCATTGAAAGAGAAGTAGTGCGGTCGGGTCGGCTGGCCCTCGGTGACGGTCGCGACGAATTGGCTTTCCGTCATCGGCTGCAAGGCATAGTTGGATCGCCGCTGCTCGCCGATTGTGGAGCTGGTCTCGCTGGACAGCTGCTTGCCGCAGGACGACCCAGCACCGTGCGCGGGGAACACGCGAGTCTCGTCCGGGAGGGTCAAGAGCTGCTCCTGCAGCGAGCGGTAGAGCAGGCGTGCGAGTGTCGACGCGTCGTATCCGGCTCCCGCTGAGGCAAGCAGATCCGGCCGGCCGACGTCACCGACGAACAGCGTGTCGCCGGTCAGGACACCGTACGGGATGTCGTCCTCGGGGTGTTCGTAGATCACGATGCAGACGGACTCCGGGGTATGACCGGGCGTGGCGCGGATCTCCAGCACGACCTGACCGAGCTCGAGGCGCTGACCATGGGCGAGCGGTTCCGACGGGAACTCGAGTTGAGCCGCCTCGCCGAACGAGATCAGGGCGCCCGTCGCTGCCGCCAGTTCCAGATGTCCGGAAAGGAAGTCGGCGTGCAGGTGGGTTTCCAGCACCCGCTCGATGCGCAGGCCCTTCGCCCGTGCTTCTGCCAGGTAGATCTCGATATCGCGCTGTGGATCGATGACCACGGCCCGGCCGGTCGTGTCGTCGCCGATCAGATACGAGGCGTGTGAGAGGCAACCCAGATAGTACTGAGTGAAGATCATCGTTCTGGCCCTTCGCTCCGGTCACCCTCGGAGAGTTGAGCGAGTCCCTGCCGGACCCACGCCTTGAGTGGTTCTACCCGGATGAACGGAGCTCCGTCTGCTTCGGCACGAGCAAGCACATCGTCGGCGGAAGCACCAGAGCGCAGACCCGCGTAGAGATACGTCATGGCCGAGGAGCGCGGGCCGGTGCGACAGGTGACAAGGGTTGGCCGGGGCAGCCTGTCCAGGGCCGCGATCCCGCGTCGCGCGACATCCATATCGAACGGATGCGGCGGGTCCGCGATGAGATTGGCGGACTCGGGCACGGCGGACTGGACGTCGGCGTAACCCATCCCGCCCTCCATGGCGGCGAACTCTTCGCCGCACAGATAGAGCCAGGACGCGGCGCCGGCCTCTTTCGCGAACATGGCCGGGTCGGCAATCAGCGCCGTGTTGTGGATCAGGTCGTTCGGGTGCCGAAAGTCAGTGACGCTCATGGTCCATTCCTCTCATGGTTCCTTGCGGCGGCCGGATCGGCGCCGATACAAGCTCGCGTCGTGGTGAACAAGCCGAAGCTAGGAGACGTGCGTTCCCTGGCCGTTCCCTCGCAGCCTGTGTGGAGGCCTGAGTTCCAGGGCCGGCTCGGGTGGTGCGGCCCCAGGCCTGTAGCCGTCAGGGCTGTTGCCGATCCGTATCGGCCGGGTCGGCGACCTCGTTGACCGCGGGAACGCTCAGGGAACGCGCGCCTCCTAACTTGAACGGCATCGCCTGGCGTCCCATCGACGACCAGGAGCACTGACATGGCACTGCGCGTCGGCGACACCGCCGCCGAATCACCGCTGGTTTCGACCACGCCGGTCGGCATGGCGCTGGCTGCGGCGCGCCGTACGCCCGTGTCTTTGTGATTGTCAACCGATCCGATATCCGGAGGAGAACTGTCATGACAACTGCACGTGAACGCGTCCTGGTCAATGCCGACTGGGTGCAGGCCCACCTGGCCGACCCCAAGGTCGTGCTCGTCGAGGTCGACGAGGATGTCTCGGCCTACGACAAGGGCCACATCGCCGGCGCCGTCAAGCTCGACTGGCGCGAGGACCTGCAGGACCCGGTGCGTCGCGACTTCGTCGACAAGGCCGGTTTCGAGGCGCTGCTGTCGGCCCGCGGGATCAACCGCGACGACACCGTGGTGCTCTACGGCGGTAATAACAACTGGTTCGCCGCCTACGCCTATTGGTACTTCAAGGTCTACGGGCACGAGGACGTGCGGCTGCTCGACGGCGGACGCAAGAAGTGGGAGCTCGACTCGCGCGACATGGTCGCCGACGTGCCGACGCGCCCGGCGTCGTCGTACGTCGCGTCCGGTCCCGACACCTCGATCCGAGCGTTCCGCGACGAGGTGGTCGCGTCGATCGGCACCAAGAACATCGTCGACGTGCGCTCGCCAGACGAGTACACCGGCCGGCTGCTCGCCCCGGCGCACCTGCCGCAGGAGCAGCCCAACCGACCCGGGCACGTGCCGACCGCGCTCAACGTGCCGTGGTCCAAGGCGGCGGCCGACGACGGCACGTTCAAATCTGACGAGGCCCTCTCGGCGCTCTACGGCGGCCTCGACCGGTCGAAGTCGACCATCGCCTACTGCCGCATCGGCGAGCGCTCGGCGCACACCTGGTTCGTGCTGCACGAGCTGCTCGGCCTGGCCGACGTGAGGAACTACGACGGCTCGTGGACCGAATACGGCTCGCTGGTCGGGGTGCCGGTAGCCCTCGGCGACGAGCCCGGCGCGGCATGAGCGCCATCAGTACGGCGAGCCCCGCCGCGGCTGTCGTGAACGGCGGCTGCGGGGCGCCGGCAGGGGCGGCGTTGGACGGCGTCGACCTGTCCCGGGCCGCGGTGGTGACCGGGGTGGTCCGCCGCGACGGCGCGCCGCTTGCCGGGGCCTACGTGCGGCTGCTCGACTCCTCCGGCGAGTTCACCGCCGAGGTGATTACCGGCGACGAGGGCGCGTTCCGGTTCTTCGCCGCGCCGGGATCCTGGACGCTTCGCACGCTGGCGCCCCGGGCGGCCACGGTGGACCGCGACGTACGCAGCGCCCTGGGCACCGTCGCCGAGGTCACCATCGACCTCTGACCGCGCAGGTGGTCGTGATCAAGCAACCTCTGTACGAGGCACGTACAGAGGTTGCTTGATCACGACCAGAGGGCGAGCTTCGCGGCGTCGGCGCGGGAGATCCTCGTCGGTCTCCTCGGCGCTAGTAAGGGGCGCGCTCATCGCGGTTGTTCTCCTGTCCGCGGCGGCCCGGCTGGCCGTCGGCGAACCGGACCAGTCCGGTCCCGGACGCGATGCGCAGTCGCCACAGGACGCCGGCGGAGACGACGAAGGCCCCTCCGCTACGCGTGAGGGGCCGTGCCGTAAGAGCGTGGGATCAAGTCCACATCGTCCGCTAACCACATAAAAGTCTGACCTGCACTAACGTCGCGGCTAAAACAAGATCATCCCACGCTAACTGGAAGGGCATCCCACCAGCCTCGTGATTGGGTGGCTACGACCCGTTGGCGACTGCTGCCGTCTTGCGCGACGGTAGTTGTCTTAGGGGACGTGTGCGGCCGATCGGTCTAATATCGCGAACGGCAAACGCCACGGGTCTGTTGCAGCGGCACTAAGTGCGTTGTCCGACATTTTTCATTGTTCGTGCGAGGTATTGCCCGGACAGAGCGGATGGCACGACCACTAACACGGCTTCGTCGCACGGGATCAGTTTGCAGAGCGCCGCAAAATCGACTGTCCACTGCTCCCAGTCCGTGTCGTTGTCCGCGAACACGATCAACCTCGAAGGTGAAAACTTTTACTTGGCCACCAGCGAGACTTCAACTGGCCATCGACACGCCCCGCGTCGTACTCACTGAGCGCCATCTTCGCGTCAAGGCTTCCGAAATCCCGGCCTTCTGTGATGTCGGCCTCCACCGACAGCCAAGCCACCTCGGGAAGCGCATCCTCCCAAAACGTGCCGAGGATCGCCTGCGATCCGATCACCAAAATGTCCGGGTCGTCGGCGATACGCGCCGCCGCCCGAAGGATGTGCGCGAGTTCTGCTCGTCTCACCGGGCGCCTCGCGCGGCCTGCAGCACCGCCTGGCGTTCGTGCTCGGTAAGCAGCCCAGCGAACGGGTTGTTCTGGCGAAGTTCCCGAGAGCGCGGGGCCGGAGACGTCAACGCGGCGAGCAGGTCTGTCAGTGGCCCTTCCAGGAGGCGGCGCCACTCACGGATCCACACCCGCGCCGCACCACGCGTGGAGGACGCCTGCATCCGGTCGAGGTTCGCCCACGCCAGCTCCCGCGCCCGGTCCGGGTCGGCGACCACGCGCCCGGCGATCGCGTGGGCGAGCAGCAGCGAGCGCACCTGGTCGCGGCTGAGGCGCCGCCCGCCGGATGCGATCAGTTCCACGTCGCTGCGTCGGACGCGGCGGTGCTTGCCAGACCAGGTGGAGGGCAACTTTCCCGCGTCGCACAAGTCGACAACATGCTGGCGGGATACCCCGAGAAGCTCGGCGGCTTCGCCCGTGCTCAGCAATTCCTCGCCCGGCTGGGCGAGCTGCTCGGCAACGTGTCTACGCATGCTCACCACCGTACAGCTAATCACTAGAAACACAAACTAGAGCGCGATCGTTGTGTTTTTGGTGGTTTAATATTAAATTCAACCGGAGCCAATTGATCGTAATTTGGTCGTGTGCCGGTCGCGTGTGGCGGGACGGATTACCGGCGCTCGGTGGGCGAAATGCTGTCGTGGGGTTTCCGCCATGCGATGCCCGAGCAGGCACGCTCCGCGTTGGGCCGCCAGCCTTTGGGCCACCGTCACGGGCTTGTGGCAAAGGACAGCAGATAGGGCTGGTCCGGCGCGGACCGGGTGAACGTGACGAATCGGGTGTCCACACCTTTGGGCGGCGCTGGGCCCGAACCTGGCGCTTGGCGGGGTCGCGCCGATGCGGCTGCGTGTGCGCGGCCGGGCGAAAACCACTCTCATGCTCGCGTTCCTCGTCGCCGCCGCGAACCTGCGCGCCACCGACGCCTGGCGCGCCGAACGCCCGTGTTCGCGCACGCAACGCCGCCATCGCCTTCGCGCCGCGCACCCCGCAGACGTCGGCGCACCAACACACTGCGCCAACTCACCGCCGCCGCGACCGCGCCACCCCGCGCGCCCTGACACGCTCCCGGCGCCGCACCAACATCTGACCCACACCGCAAGACGCCAGGCGCAAGCCTGCCCACAAAGACATCGAAAGGCCTCCGCGACAGCGCGGAGGCCTTTACTTATTTCGCAATCGGCTGTCGCGCACCGCCGATAGCCTTAAAAACGACGAAGCCCCAGCTCCAAACGCTTCGGAGCCGGGACTTCCGTGGGTGAAACCACACACTTATGTGGCCACCCTTTCGTAGCGGGGGGAGGATTTGAACCTCCGACCTCTGGGTTATGAGCCCAGCGAGCTACCGAGCTGCTCCACCCCGCGTCGGTACATGCCACTGTACGGCAGCGGGCACCACGTCTCAAATCGGATTCGATCAACGCCGCCCCGGGCGAGGCCGCGCCTCGACGTCCGGCAAGATGGCCGGCGTGGCAGGCGAGAACGCACCGACTCCGCTGACGGCCGCGCTCGCCGAGATCGACCAGCACCTGGCGAGCGGCGGCTGGGACCAACCGACGAAGCTGTTCGCCCTCGTGAAGGCGATCGACCTGGCCCGCGCCGAGCCTGAGCTCGCCAAGCGGCTCGACTTGAGCACCGAACCGGGCGACGACGCCCTCGCCGCCGTCGAGCAAGAGTTCAGTGACAAACCGCTCGACGAATGGCTCGCCACGATCGCCTGGCCCGAGTCGGTCGACGGTTGCGCGGTCGCCCAAGAGGTCGTCACGTTGCCGCCGTCCGCCGAAAACGAGATACCGGACGGCGAAGAGCCCACGCGCTGGGCGGCCAGCCACCCGCGGAAACGCGAACTGCGCATGGTTGTCGGCGTGCTGAGAGACGGCTCGCGGTCCTCGATCCTGCGCATCCGCAACACGAAGAACGAGCCGGACGACGTCATCACCGGCGACGCGCTCGTGCCGAACCTGGCCGACGCGCTCGTGGCAACGTTCGAGAGCTAGCTCAGCAGCTAGGCACGCCAGATTCGCCGGCGCGAATCTTGTTCAACGCGTCGACCGCGCCGGAAAGCGTCGAGACTTTCACCAGCCGAAGTCCCTTGGGAACCGCCTTCACCGCGGCCGCGCAATTGTCCTTGGGCACAAGGAAAACTGTCGCACCGGCTTTGCGCGCGCCGGCCATCTTCTGCTCGATGCCGCCGATCGGCCCGACCGAGCCATCGGCGCTGATCGTGCCGGTTCCGGCGACGACGCGGCCGCCGGTCAAGCTGCCTTCGGTGAGCTTGTCGATGATGCCGAGCGCGAAGGCCATACCCGCGGAAGGCCCACCGACGTTGTCGAGCTGAATGTCGATCTGGAACGGCATCTGATAGCTGGTAACGACCCCGATGCCGATGCTCGGCGTGTGGTTGTCGGCGCGGGGCGTCTGCAGGGTGATCGGGACGTCGATTTGCTTGTCGCCGCGCTTCACGTGCAGGGTCGCCTGGTCGCCGACCTTGAACTGGCCGAGCACGGTGAGCAGTTGGTTGGCATCGGTCACGTCGCTCGAGTCGACGCCCACGATGACGTCGGAGGTGTGCAGCTTGCCCAGCGCTGTCGAGGTTTTCTCGATCGACGTCACCAACACGCCGTTGGGCGACAAGTCGTAGCCGAGGTAGCGAAGTGCGGCGAGCTTGGCGTCAATTTGCGACAAATCCATGGCTTCGGCGTCTTGCTGAGCGGCTTCATCGGCCGTCTCGTTGGGGCCGTACAAGACGCTGACCGGCACGACGGCGTCGCGGTCGTTCCACCACCCGGCGAGCACGTTGTCGGCCGACAGGTTCTTGCCTGGGCCGCCATACTCGCCGACGGTCACGAGGTACAGCTTGCCGTCGGTCGGATAGGTCTGGTGGTCTTTGATCGTGATCAGCGGCGTGTTGCCGCTGCTGGACAACGTGTCGGTAACAGGCCCGGGCACCAGTCGCACGTAGGGCACCGGCAGCGACATGCCGACGAAGAACACGACGACCGCCAGGCCAGCCGACGCGAACAGGGTCGTGGCCTGACGTCGCATGCCTCAAGCCTAAAGCTCGCCAAACGGTCGTGAGCCGTGGCCCTGGTGGCCACGGCTCACGACACCCCCGAGTCGCCCGTCTGATTCGAATCAGCGAGCGAAGAAACCCATGCCGCGGTCGCGGCGACCACCGAACGCCGGCTCCAACACCTGCGCCCGCGGCTCGCTTTCGGCCGGCGCGACCGCCGGCTCGGCGGCACCCGGCACGCCCGCGGCCGGCAACCCGAACTGGTCGACAGCGACCAGCGGCTGGTCGGGCACGACGATCCCGGTGGCCGAGCCCGCCGCCGCGACCGCCGGTTGGGCAAAGGGCTCGTCCGCGGCGTTGCCGTAAGACGCCATCGCTTCCGCGACGGTCGTCGGGGCCGGCAGCGGAATCTCAACGGCCGGCGACGGGCCCGAGATCTCGGCTGCCTGGGCCTCGGCACGCGCCGGCTGTGTCGTCGGCACTTCGACCCGATACCAAGTCTTGAACGACAGCGGAACCTCGGTGAGCGAATACACCGAAGCCTCACTCACGTTCTCGACGTTGCGCAGGTGCTCGACGAACCGCACCGCGTCGTCCAGGCCGGCGAAGCGGCGAAAAGCCGGCGTGCCGTCGGGCGCGGGGAAAAAAACGACGTGTTCCACAGGGCCTCACTGCCTCACTCGAACAACGGGGCCCGTGATGTGCCGCAGGCCCGACAAGGGACGTGACCCCTCATGAATCGGCAACCGGACCAGCCACTCTTGAGCCAACCGGGCTACTTGACCTACCGCGACCAGGCCCACGCTCTCATCGACCGGACGTCGACTTGCGCGCCCGCCTCTTCACCAACCGCGCCCAGCGCCGCCGGCGAACCTTGGCCGGTCGTTCGAACGCTTGCCGGAACTTGGTGAACGACTCCATCGATTCAAGCATCGCGGCCGGACGCGGCGGCCTGCTGATCAGGTAGGCCCACACGATCCCGATGACGAACGCGACCAGCGGGATCGCCAGCCACAACAAGACGGCCATCGAGATCGCGCTTTCCTTTGCGAGAGAACCCGGAAACCCCGCGTATCCGGACTGTCTAGCCTAGCCGTCGGTGTCGTCGCCGACCGGTGAGGCCACCTCGCCGACGCCGACCCATTCGACGCTGCCGTCGCGAAAGATCTGCCGTTTCCAAATCGGCGCTTCGTCTTTCACCCGGTCGATGAGTTGCTGGCCCGCGCGAAACGCGTCATGCCGGTGCGCGCAGGACGCCCCGACAACGACGGCAAGGTCGCCGATCGCCAGCGGGCCGGTGCGATGCACCGCGGCGAGCGCGATCACGCTAGGTTGTTCCGCGATCGAAGCCGCGATGTTGCGCATCGCGGCCACGACGTCCGGATGCGCCTCGTACTCGAGGCTCGCGACATCGCGGCCGCCGTCCTCGTCGCGCACCGTGCCGACGAACAGCGCGATGCCACCCGCGCGCGGATCGCTCACCGCCGCCAAGACCTCGTCGACCGACAGCGGTTTGTCGCGGACGTCGACCAGTCGCACCTCACCCACGGCGCCGCCTCCTCGCTCTTCGAACCAACGCGGCTGTGCCGACCAGCGCGACAGTAGCGCCGACAGCAGCCCCGGCGGCGGCGTCGCGCCGTCCGATTCGATGACCGCCGATGGCGTGCTGGCCGGACGATTCGGCCATCGCCGCCCGCAGCGCCGCCTCGTTGCTGAAGCTCGCGCGCCAACCCAGCGCCATCAGCCGACGAGGCTCGACCACCCAGGGGTACACCAAGAACCGCAAGTCGCTCGACGACGCCGGCGTCGCGCCGATGCGATGCAACCGCTCGGCGGTGCCGAACGCGACCGCCGCGGGCAACTCGATGTGGCGCTTTTCAGTGACGCGCTCGATCTCGCTTTGGTCGAGGTGACCTGGGCTGCCGACCGCGGCGGCGACGAAGCCGTCGTCCGCGCCACCCCGAGCTAGCCCAGAAGTCGCCGCGAGTTCGAGCGCGGCCAGCAGGTCGTCGACGTGGCAGAACTGCCAGCAGATATGCGCGCCCTTGACCGACAACAGTCGCGGTGCCTCGAAATGCCGGGTGAGCACGGTGTCGATACCCGGACCGACCAGCGTGGCAGGTCGCAACACGGTCACCGACAGGCCCGGGTGCGTGCGCGGCGCCTGACTCGCCAGCCGCTCCATTTCCAGTAAATCGCCGAGGTAGGAGTTGTCGGCCGACGCGCGCAATTCGCCGTCTTCGTCGAGCGGCACCGCGTTGTCGGGATTCGCCCCGTAGACCATCGCGCTGGTCACGATGACCACCCGCTTCACGCCAGCTGCCGGAGCCGCCGTCAGCACGGTCGCCGTGCCGCGCACGTTGGTCGACTGCCTGCTCGGACGATCCGGCTCCACGGGCCGCATCGTCGCCAAATGCACCACAACGTCGACCCCGGCCAGCCGGTCGGCAAGCGTTGGGTCGCGGACGTCGGCCAGCCGCCACGTCGCCCGCGGTGTGTCACCCCGAATCGTGTCGATCGCCACGACCTTCTTCACCGCGTCGGACGACGCCAGCCGGCGGGTCAGCAACTCGCCGATGCCTCGCGCGGCACCAGTCACGGCGATGACGGGCTTGCCACGAGTCGACCTCGTCTTGGCCGTCGGCGTCCGCTTCACCTCGGCGGTCTCTTTCGCCGCGGTCGAATCTCCCTTCGTCGGCGACGCGGCCGCGCGCTTGGCCGGCGCCCGCTTTCGCGGTCTGGCCCCGGGCTCTCGCGGCACACCCTGTGCCCCGTCTTGCTGTGCCCCGTCTTGCTGTGCCCCGTCTTGCTGTGCCCCGTCTTGCTCGACGTCCGCTTCACCATCACGGCCGCTGCGCTGTCGGCGAACCGGAGGTCTGTCATTACTCATCGGATGCTCCCCCCGACTACCGTGGGCGGCGTGGGTCGTGTACACGCTGCCGTCGTCGTTGCCCGCACGGACCGGCGAAGGCCGGCGTCCGAGAGACGTCGACCGCCTTTGAATATGACCGCCATGATGCCCATCCTGCCCGAGGAGACGCGGTGAGCGAGCTTCCGTTCGGCTTTGGCAAGCCGAATCGCGACGACCAATCAGGCAGTGGCGGAGCTGGAGGGGGCCCCGGATCCGGTCAGGGGTCTGGTCGCGGAGGGGGTGGCGGCGCCGGCGAAACCCCTTTCGGATTCGGCGGTTTCGAGGGATTTGGCGGCGACATCGGCGCGGCCCTGCATCGCTTCGCCGACATGTTGTCGTGGCAAGGCGGGCCGGTGAACTGGGATCTCGCCAAGGACGTCGCCCGGCAAGCCGCGTCCGGCGACGACCCCTCGGTCACCGACGCTGAGCGCGCCGCGGTCGCCGACGCGATCCGGCTCGCCGAGCTGTGGCTCGATCCGACCACCGGGTTTTCCGCGGCCATCGGCCCGGCTCACGCCTGGAGCAGAGCCGAGTGGATCGAAGCCACCTTGCCGACTTGGCGCGAATTGGTCGACCCGGTCGCCGCCAAAGTCGTCGACGCGTTCGGCACCGAACTGGCCGGCGGGCGCATGGCCGGCGAGCTGCCCGAGGGGTTGCCGCCCGAGATGGCGCAGATGGCGGGCCCGCTGATGTCGATGATGCGTCAGATGGGCGGCGTGATGTTCGGCGGTCAAGTCGGACAAGCGCTCGGCGCGTTGTCGCGCGAGGTCGTGTCGTCGACCGACATCGGACTCCCGCTCGCGGGCGGCCACGTGGCACTGCTTCCTGCCGGCGTCGCGGCGTTCGGCGACGGGCTGGGGCTGCCCGCCGACGAAATAAGGCTCTTTCTCGCCTTGCGCGAGGTGGCGTGTCAGCGGCTGTACAAAGGCGTTCCGTGGTTGCGATCTAGGCTCCTCGCCGCCGTCGAGGATTACGCGCGGGGCATCACGGTCGACACGTCGCACATGCAAGAAGCGCTGGGCTCTATCGATCCGACCAACCCCGAGGCGCTGCAGGAGGCGTTGTCCGGCGGGCTCTTCGAGCCGCAAGACACGCCGGCACAACGTGCCGCGCTCGCCCGCCTCGAAACGTTGCTGGCGCTGGTCGAAGGTTGGCTCGACGACGTCGTCGAACAGGCCGCGAGCGGTCGGCTGGCGGCCACCGATGCGCTGATCGAGACGATTCGCCGCCGCCGTGCGAGCGGTGGCCCGGCCGAGCAGACGTTCAGCACGCTGGTTGGCCTCGAGCTTCGCCCGCGCCGCATGCGCGAGGCCGCCCAGCTTTGGCGCCTCTTGCGCGAAAGCCGGGGCGCTGACGGGCGCGACGCGGTCTGGGAACACCCCGATCTACTACCGACGCCAGACGATCTCGACGATCCGGCGGCGTTCGTCGACCGGCGAGACATCGACCTCGACCTGAGTTCGTTCGAGATTCCGCCGGACGACGAGCCCGGCGCGTAATCGACTCGTTGCGCTCGACGCCAGCGCCGCGCCCATCCGGCTACCACAGAGCCAGCGGCTGCTCGTCGGCGTCCGGCTGGGGTTCGGCGTCCGGCTGGTCGTCGGTGTCGAGATCGGA
>JBDZVM010000010.1:14078-18240 GCA_040255675.1 Actinomycetales bacterium
CGTCGGCGTCCGGCTGGGGTTCGGCGTCCGGCTGGTCGTCGGTGTCGAGATCGGACGGCGAACCCTCGTCGGCGGCTGACACGCCGAGCAGGTACCCGCGCGCCCGCTCGGCCTTCGGGTAACGCTCGACGAGTTTGTGAAACCGCGGACCGTGGCCGGGCTCGAACAGGTGTGCCAGTTCGTGGACGAGCACGTAATCGATCACCCACGGCGGCATGACCCGCAGCCGCTCGCTCAGCCGGATGGTCGCGTCGGCCGGCGTGCACGATCCCCAGCGCGCGCCCTGGTTGCTCACCCACCGCACGCTCGCCGGCGCCGCCTTGCCCTCGAAGTAGCGGCGCGACAACTCGGCGGCTCGCATCGCCAACTCGGCGTCGCCGCGCCCGGCGCGACCCCCGCGTCGCCGATCTTGGGCGGCGAGACGCTCGAGCATGACGTCGATCCATCGCCGCTCTTCCGCCCTCGACATGCGCGCGGGCAGCAGCACGATGGTGCGGTCGCCGTCGCGATAGGCCGACACCGTACGGCGCCGGCGCGCGCTGCGGCGCACTTCGACGGCTGGCCGATCAGCGCCCTGCCGGGAATCGCGCTCCTGTCGCGGAGCAGGGGGGCGCTGGGTGGTCACGGCGAAACGGTATCCCCGCCGTCCGGTTGCGAGTCGATCCCACGCCCATCGACCGGGCGTCGAGAAGGTCAGGCGAGAAGCCCATTCGCGGCGGCTTCTTTTCATCCCCAGGCTCGACATCGCGCTCCCGCTGGTCGCGGCCCTGATCAACCGCCGGGGGCCACGCCCGTGCACAGGTTCGCCCAAAGAGATCCACAGGAACACTCCGCGCCGTCCCCACCTGCCGCACAGCGTTATCCACAGGTCAGGCGGCGCGACGTTGACCACGGCCGCGACATCCGCCTACCGTCGGCACCAAGAGACCCCGGGTTGGTGATCCGTTCACAAGGGGAAGGTGAGCGGCGAACCGGCTCGGGGTTTCCGCTGTCCAGTACCGTCCTACTTCTCGGCGGACGGCTGTGGATAACTTGTGGAAATCAAGCTCTCGGCGCGGCGTTGCGGCGCGGATGCGCGGCACCTGAGCGTGGCTGACGTAGGGTGGCAGGCGGTTTCGTTCATTCGAGAGGGTGGACGGCGCTCGTCGGGTCGCCCGCCACGTGCTCAGCGTGACCGGCTAGCGTTCCACGATCAGGATTCACCAACGACAACCGAACCACCCCGAACCGCATTCGTGACCAAGGAGGACCGCGTGGCCGAGAAATACAGTGGCGAGGCCTACTGCGTGAAGTGCAAAGAGAAGCGCCAGTTCGAGGGCGACGTCGTCGTCAACGACAAGGGCACGAAGATGGCGAAGGGCAAGTGCTCCGTGTGCGGCACGACGCTCAACCGCATCCTCGGCAAGGCCTGACGCCTCAGCAATCTCGTCAAAGGGGCCGGGTGGCGCGAAGCGCCACCCGGCCCCTTTTTGTGCGCCGCGACTCTTGGTCCCGTTACCCACAGCGAGCGCGGGATGCGCCCACAGCCATGTGGATCGAAGTGCCGGCCTAGGCGAAATCAATGCGAGGCTGCCAGCAGGCAAACTCGGAGGTGCCAGTGCGACCCGTCGTCAAGCAAGCTCTGCGCCGACTGTGGCGCGACGCCACCACGCTGCAGATCGGCATCCATCCTGATCGGGCGCTGGTGCTCGGCGGAGTCGCGGGCAACACGGCCACGTTGCTCGGCGCGATCGACGGCACCCGCACCGTGGAGGAGCTTCGCGAGACAGCACGCGACCTCGGCCTCGACGACGAAGCGGCCGATCGGCTGATCGGTCTGCTCGTCGAGGCAGCCGTCGTCGACGATGCCGCGACCGGTCGCGGGGCGCTGCTGGGCTTGAGCCCAGCCGAGATCGACCGGCTAGCGCCCGATCTGGCGTCTGCCTCCGTGGCATGGGGTCGTCCCGACGCCGGCCTGTCGGCGATGCGGCGTCGACGCGCCTCGACCATCGCGGTCATGGGTGCAGGCCGCGTCGGCAGCGCGGTTGCCACGCTCCTCGCCGCGGCCGGCATCGGGCACGTGGTGGTCGACGACGCCGAGGTCTGCCGCCCCGCCGACTGCACACCAGCGGGCTCCTCCCCGTTCGACACCGGCGCCACCAGGGCGCAAGCGACGCAGGCGGCGATCCACCGGTCGAGCGCGGCAGTGCGCACAACAACGCTCGCTGGCACTCGTCGAGTCGATCTCGCGGTGGTCGCGCCGCTCGGCCTCTCGCACCCCAGCCTGCATGAGCATTTGCTTCGCTCGTCCACGCCGCACTTGCTCGCGGCCGTTCGCGAGACCACCGGCGTCGTCGGCCCGCTCGTCGTGCCCGGCGTCACCGCATGTCTGCGCTGCCTCGATCTGCACCGCACCGACCGCGACCCCGCCTGGCCGCTCCTCGCGGCGCAGCTCACCACCGACGGCGGGGTGCGGGCGACAGCCGCTTGCGACGTCGCGTTAGCGACGCTCGTCGCGAGCATGGCCGCGTTGCAAGTGCTCGCCGCGATCGACGGCGACGACGCCGAGACGCGCTGGAGCCCGGCCGGCCGCTGGACGCGACTCCCGACGCGCGACGGCACGCTGGAATTGACCTTGCCCGACTGGCGGGTCCGCCGGCGAAGCTGGTCGGCGCATCCGGCATGCGGCTGCCAATGGTCACAAAGTCAGTGGTCACAGGGAGGGCCCGCGGACGAGACGAGCTCGCGCCGGCCCACCGACGCCGTTCCATCCGGGAGAATGGCACCGTGAGCGAGATCCCACGACGCACCGTGACACGCACCGCTCGGCTAGCTTCGTTGCCACTCGGCGTCGCCGGGCGCGCGACCGTCGGGCTTGGCAAGCGCCTCACCGGGCGGCCGGGCGAAGAAGTCACCGCGGAGCTCCAGCAGCGCACGGCAGAGCAGTTGTTCAAGGTGCTCGGCGAGCTCAAGGGCGGGGCCATGAAGGTCGGGCAGGCGCTGTCGGTGTTCGAGGCCGCCATGCCAGAACACATTGCCGCGCCTTATCGAGACGCGCTCACGCGACTGCAAGAAAACGCGCCCCCGCTGCCTGCGGCAACGGTGCACAAGGTGCTCGCCAGCCAACTCGGTCCGGACTGGCGCGACCACTTTCGCACGTTCGACGACGTCCCGACCGCTGCCGCGTCGATCGGCCAAGTGCACAAGGCCGTGTGGTCTGACGGGCGACAGGTTGCGGTCAAGGTGCAGTATCCGGGCGCGGGGCGCGCGGTGCTTTCCGACTTGAATCAGATCAGCCGGCTCGGCCGGCTTTTCGGCGTCCTGGCCCCCGGCATCGACATGAAGCCGCTGCTGCAAGAACTTCGCGAACGCGTTTCCGAAGAACTCGACTATCGGCTGGAAGCGCAGTCGCAGCACTCCTTCGCGAAGGCGTACAACGACGATCCCGACATCTTCATCCCCGATGTGCTCGCGGGCGCCGATCGCGTGCTGGTAACCGAGTGGGTCGATGGCACGCCGGTATCGACGATCACACGCACCGGCACCCGAGAAGAGCGCGACCGCGTCGGCCTGCTGTACGTGCGGTTCTTGTTCTCCGGTCCAGCGCGCGCGGGCCTGTTGCACGCCGATCCGCATCCCGGCAACTACCGACTTTTGCCTGACGGAAGGCTGGCGGTTCTCGATTTCGGCGCCGTCAATCGGCTGCCCGACGGTTTCCCGAGCGCGATCGGCCGGCTGCTGGCGCTGGCCTTGCGCGGCGACCACCAGGCCGTGCTCGACGGCCTGCGCGCTGAAGGATTTGTGAACCCTGGGCACGACGTCGACCCCGAAGATTTGATCGCCTACTTGAATCCGTTCCTCGACCCGGCGCGCCAAGAGCAGTTTCACTTCTCACGCGCCTGGCTCAGGCAACAAGCCGCACGCATCGGCGACTCGCACACGCCGTCTGGCGCGCTCGCGCGCCAGCTCAACCTGCCGCCGTCGTACCTGCTCATCCATCGGGTCTGGATGGGCGGAATCGGCGTGCTCTCACAACTTGACGCCCGCGGCCCGTTCCGCGCCGAGATGGGCGCCTGGCTGCCGGGGCTCGCGCCATAGGCTCGCCTCCCTGACAAGCAGCACCCGACAAGCAGCCCGGACGACGCCGAGGGCCGCGCCCCTGCTTTCGGGGCGCGGCCCTCGG
>JBDZVM010000010.1:18340-24451 GCA_040255675.1 Actinomycetales bacterium
AGCAGCCCGGACGACGCCGAGGGCCGCGCCCCTGCTTTCGGGGCGCGGCCCTCGGTTCTCGTGATTTGGTCAGCGGCTCAGCGGTCGGTGACCAGCAACCGCCTCAAGAACCCGATCGCCGGTCGCGCACCGCGTCTGATGATGCCGGGCTTGCCGACGTCGCGCGCGGCTCTGCTCGCGCCGGCCCTGCGAGCTCTGCCGGCCCCACCTGGATCTTCTTCGCGGTTCGCGAATGCGGCGAGGCGCTGGCGCGCCGCGCGTGCTTCGCGGTGTCGATCGTCGATCAAGGCGCGTACGTATAACTCGTTGAGGTTGTTGGACAACATGGCGGCGACTCCAGATTCCGGGCAGGCAACAGCCGCCCCGGGAAGATCAAGGGCAATGGATTCGGACGAGCGGGCGGAGGTCGCGGCCCGCGGCCAGCCTGCGGATTAGGCCGCGACCTCTTTGCGCGGACGGCCGCGAGGACGCTTGCGCGGGACGACAACACCCTGAACGAAGAGCTCGGCGCCCCAAACGCCCCACGGCTCACGCCGCTCGAGCGCCGCGGCCAGGCAGGCCTGGCGCACCGGACAATCGGCGCACATAGCCTTGGCCATTTCGATCTCGTCAGGCGACTCGGCGAAGAAAAGCTCCGGGTCGACCGTAAGACACGGAATCTCCATTGACCGGCGCAGCGCTTGTGACAGCACGTGATCGAACGAACCAGTCAGCATCTGCGTCACCCCCTTCGTGACGTCGTAGGTCCATCGCGGTGATCGGTCAGCCGCGATGCGGACGGCCTACGGTGGGTCAATCCTCGGGTCGAGGTCTGACACTTTCCCGTTGGCTTCGGTTCCCATGGGCTTCGGTTTCCCTCAGCTTCGGTTCCCGTGGGCTTCGGTTTCCGTTGGCTTTGGTGCGGATGGGACCGGGCGCCAGTTGTGTCAGCTGCCCGGTCGGGCGGGTCTGGGTCGGATCGGACATGAGGTCGGGGATTACTGGAGTCGGGGACAGGTGGGCGAACAAACAAGAAGGCCGCGGATCCCGGTCTGGGTTCCGCGGCCTCGGTTGGCGCTGGCTCGACGCTTGGTCAAGCCTGACGCCTTCGAGGCGAGGATCCCGTGGAACCGTGCTTGCTGAGCTGGTGACGCTTGGTGGAGCTGAAAGTCATCGGTGCCAGTGCTGCCGCGCGGCTGTTGACAGCCCGATCCGCCGACATGGTGGCGCTGACGCCGGCGATACCGACTGCCGCGTCAACTGCCGCGGAACGTGCCGGTGCGGACACGCTTCGCCACGCGCACAGAGGGGCAGGAACAGCAGAGCCAGCGCGTACACGCGTGACTTCAGCCGTCTTCGTAATGATCACTAGCTCACCGCCCTTCTCTGTCGAACACGCCCTCCCGGGCGATGCTCACGCCATCTCAAGGCCGACTCCCCCGCACTGGCCACGCAGTAGCGTACGTGGTCGCCCAGCGGTCGGGCAACGTATTTATTTCGTCGATCCGTCGTGGGGCGATCTGACCCGATCGGCCTGACGAGTTGACCCGCTGCGAGCCGCCATTGTGACGACCTGCTCGTCATTCGGCGCGCTGTCGTGCGTCGGCGGGCCGACGTGGGCACACAGCGCGAGCACTTCATCGCCAAACGTGGCGAGCTTCGCCGCGCCGACGCCGCCGATGGTCGCGAGTTGCTCGCGCGTGGTCGGCCGCACCTCGGCGATGCGCGTCAGGGTGGCATCGGTAAAAACGCAAAATGCGGGCTGCTTCAGGTCTCGTGACCGTTCGAGCCGCCAGGCCCGCAACTTCTCGAACAATGCTTCGTCGACGTCGCCCGGGCAGTCGACGCACCGCCCCAGCTTTCGTTCGGCGCCCGCGCTCAGCACCTTGCCGCACACCCGGCAGCGCGTTGTCACGCTCGTCCGGGCGCCTCGCTCGCGTCGTCCGGCCGACGAAGGAGAAGACCCCGCGCCCGCGAGTTCGCCGCGAAAAACGTCGAGAAAGCGGCTCGGACGACGCGTGGCACGCGCGCCTGGCGAGCGGGCCGCCGACCATGACAGCGCCAAGAACTCGCGCGCGCGCGTGATACCGACGTACAGAAGTCGGCGTTCTTCGTCGACCTGGTCAGGCGTCTCGGCGTAGACGATCGGCAGCGTGCCGTCGACGAGACCGACGAGGAAAACGGCGTGCCATTCGAGGCCTTTCGCCGCGTGCAACGAGGCCAGCGTGACGCCGTCGACGGCTGGCGCGTGCTGCATCGCCGCCCGCTCTTCGAGGTCGGCCACGAACGCGGCCACGGTGTCGTCGGGGCGCTCCTCGGCGAGCCGCGCGAGAGCGGCGAGCGACTCCCAGCGTTCGCGTGCCGTGCCGCCGCTCGGCGCGACAGGTGTGAGCCCGGCGGCCGCGAGCACGGCGCGCACGGTTTCGGCGAGCGCGCTCGAATCGGCCTGATCGGCGCGCGCGGCGCCGCGCAACAAGAACATGGCTTCACGCACTTCGGGCCGCTCGAAGAACCGCTCTCCGCCGCGCAGCACGTACGGAACACCGGCTTCGGCTAGCGCTTGCTCATACGTTTCGGATTGCGCGTTGATGCGAAAGAGCACGGCGATTTCGCGGGCGGGTGTGCCGTCGGCGATGAGCTTCGCGGCCGCCAGCGCCACAGCGTTCGCTTCGGCGACTTCGTCGTCGTAGCTTTTGACGGTGGGCACCGGCCCGGGTTGCCGCTGCGCGACCAACGCACCCCCCGACAGCCGGTTGGCGACCGCGACGACCTGCGGCGTCGAGCGGTAGTCGCGCACCAGCCGCACAACGGTGGCCCGCGGGTACTTCGCCGCGAATCCGGTGAGATAGGACGGCGACGCGCCCGCGAAGGAGTAAATCGTCTGCTCCGGATCGCCCACCACGCAGATCTCGTCGCGACCGCCAAGCCACGCGTCGAGCAACCGCTGCTGAGCCGGGTTGACGTCTTGATACTCGTCGACCACGAAGTAGCGGTATTGGTCGCGTACTTGTGAAGCAATCTCGGGTTCGGTCTCGATGAGCGCGGTGGCGTGCAGCAAGAGATCCTCGAAATCGAACTGGTTCTTGCGCACCTTGAGGTCTTCGTAACCGGCGTAGAGCGCGGTGATGTCGGCCGTCGGTCGCGGCGCGATGCGGTGGGCGAGCGCGACGGACGACGCGTAGTCGTCGGGCGGGCGCTGCAGTGCTTTCATCCACTCGATTTCGCCCGCGACATCGCGCAAATCGGACGCCGACAACCCTAGCCGCAGCCGGCTCGCGACCTCGGCCAGCAAGGGCACCTTCGACTTCAAGACGCCAGGCAGCTCGCCGCCGACCGCGCGCGGCCAAAAGTACTGAAGCTGCCGCAGGGCGGCCGCGTGGAACGTACGCGCTTGAACGTTGCCCGCCCCGAGTTGCCGAAGCCGGCCGCGCAGCTCACCGGCGGCGCGAGTGGTGAAGGTCACGGCAAGGACGTGGGTCGGTGAAACCGCGCCAGACCGGACGGCGAAAGCAACGCGATGCGTGACCGCTCTCGTCTTGCCGGTGCCCGCGCCCGCCAAAATGCAGACCGGCCCGCAAATCGCCTCCGCCGCCTCACGTTGCTCGGGGTCAAGGCCGGCGAGCACAGCGGCGGCAGTGTCTAAGGCTTCTACGCTGGGGGTCACTCGGCCATCCTGGCAGGCGCCACCGACACTCAGGCCGCCACTCGCGCCGACACTCAGGCCGCCACGAGCTCACGCAACGCCGGTCCGAACCAGCCCTCGATCAGCTGAAACGCGACGGACGCGCGCATCGGCAACCGCAGGCTGCCGTCGGCCACCGCGGCAGCCAGCGCCTCGCGGCTGAACCAGCGCGCCTCGCTGATCTCGACGCCGTCCGGATGCGTCTCGACACCGGTAGCGTGCGCGGTGAAGGCGAGCATCAGGCTCGACGGGAACGGCCACGGTTGGCTTTTCACGTAACGGATGTCGTCGACCACAACGCCAACCTCTTCCAGTACTTCCCGCGCGACCGCCTGCTCAAGGGTTTCGCCGGCTTCGACATATCCGGCGAGTGTCGACATCCGGCCATGCGGCCACCTCGGTTGATGACCGAGCAACGCGCGATCGGCGTCGTCCGTCACGAGCATGATGACGGCGGGGTCGGTGCGCGGATAATGCTCGCTGCCGTCGGCGACGCAGCGCCTGATGTGGCCACCCAATGCAATTACTGTTTTCGCGCCGCATAAGTGACAGAACGTGTGGCGGGCATGCCACTGCTCGAGCGCGGCCGCGTGGGCGAGCAAATCCGCCTCCGCTACGGGTAAATCCGCGCCCACATCGCGTAAGGACGCCGGGTGGGCAGAACCGTCGACTTGCGTGAGCGGCGCGGCCACCGCGAAGAATCCGAACTTCGATCCCTCGTCAGTGGTGCCGAGAAAAAACCTTTCACCGGACGGCGCTTCCGTAGGCGGTGTCCAAATCAGGTGGTCGTCGGAAACGAGCGCACGACCGTTTTCGACGACGAGTGCCTTTGATTCAGGGCTTTCCCACGCCGATTGCAGCCACGCGTCGTCGCTACGAAGATGTGCCGCTCGATCGACGGTCGCTGTCTCATTCATGAGCCAGTTCGCTCCACAGGTAGGCAACCGCTTCGGCACCCTTGAGCAGTAAGGGGATTACCGCATGTTCGTCGGGGGCGTGAATGCGATCAGTTGGGAGCCCGACGCCGAGAAATACCAGTGGAGCTTGCAAAATCTCGGTGATGTCAGCCTCGGGCCCTGACCCGCCTTCGCGGGTGAACAACACCTCGTCGTCGAACGCGCGGCCGACCGCGCGCGCCACCGCTTGCAGAGCTGGGTCATCGAGAGAGACCAAGCACGGCCGCACACCGTTGCCGAAGAAGTTCACCTCGGCTGTGATGCCCGGCGGCGTGTTTTCTTCGACGTAGCGGCGAAAAGCAGCCTGTACGTCGAGCGGATTTTGGTTTGCCACTAGGCGAAATGAGACCTTGGCGTGCGCGTCGGTGGGCACGATCGTCTTGTGTCCAGGGCCGGTATAACCACCCCAGATACCGTGAATTTCGCATGTCGGCCGCGCCCAAATACGTTCGAGCGTTGTGTAGCCGGCCTCGCCGGTCGTCGCTCTGCTTGCCGCTGTCTTCAGCCATTGCTCTTCGTCGAACGGCAACTTCGCCAGCAACTCGCGCTCGCGTTCGGTGAGCGGAATGACGCTATCGTAAAAGCCTTCGAGCGTGATGCGGCCGTTTTCGTCGTGCAGCCCCGCCAGCAGGCGGGCCATCACCGTCAGCGGGTTGGGCACCGCACCCCCGAACGAGCCGGAGTGCAAATCGACGTCGGGGCCGTGCAGATCGATCTGGCAGTCGGTGAGCCCGCGCATGCCGACGCACACGGTCGTGACGCCGGAGGCGTACATGCCGGTGTCGGTGACGACGATGAGGTCGCACGCGAGCCGATCGCGTTTGTCTCTCAGCAGATCGGCGAATTTCGGCGACCCGGATTCTTCTTCGCCTTCGATCAAAAACTTCAGGTTGACGGGCGGGCTGGTGCGCCCGATCGCGGCGAGATGCGCCCGCAAGCCGAGCAGGTGATAAAGCACCTGGCCCTTGTCGTCGGAAGCGCCCCGGCCGAGCAGCTTGTCGCCGTCCGGGCCGGGCACGACGGCCGGCTCGAACGGCGCGAAGCTCCACAACTCGATCGGGTCGACGGGCTGGACGTCGTGATGCCCGTAGACGACGACGGTCTTGGCGCCGGGATCGCCGGACGGCCACTCGGCGAACACGGCCGGCGCGCCGTCGGCCGCCGTCCAGATCTCGACCGTCGGGAAGCCGGTCGCGCGCAGCGCGTTGGCGAGCCAGTCAGCCGAGCGCCGCACGTCGTCGGCACGCTCTGGGTCGGTCCACACCGAGGGGATGCGCAGCCAGTCGGACAGTTGCGCGACGAACTCGTCGGCGTGGGCGTTCACGAAATTCCGGACGGCGTCACGCCGCTCATCGACTGTGAATGTCATAGCCTGCACCTTATGCGGCGCTGGAGATCTGCAGGCCTCGTTGCTGAGGACGGCCGGGCAATCGTGTCGCGAATCCGCGAGTTGATCTCTGCGAATCCGCGAGTTGATCTCTGCGAATCCGCGAG
>JBDZVM010000010.1:24551-90166 GCA_040255675.1 Actinomycetales bacterium
TGCGAATCCGCGAGACCGTGCTACCGTTGGCACGTGACCCTAGTTCAGCGACACGCCATGTCAGCGGTAACGGAAGTATTGGCAGACACGCCGATCGCGGTGATCCAAGGGGCCCGTCAGGTCGGCAAGAGCACACTCGCCAGCGCCGTACTCGCCCAACGGCCCAGTCTTTGCCTCTCGCTCGATGAGCCTACCCAACGAGCCGCCGCGATTGCCGACCCGAGCGGGTACGTCGCGCAATTACCTGATGGCTGTCTCGGAATCGATGAGGTGCAACGTGTGCCTGAGCTTGTCCTGGCGCTCAAGGCGAACGTTGACCAAGACCGTCGTCCCGGCCGATTCCTGCTGACAGGATCGGCCAACCTGCTTCGCCTTCCGGCGACCGAAGACAGTCTCGCGGGACGTGCGGAAAATGTTGATCTGTTTGGGTTTTCCCAAGGCGAACTCGTCGGGCGTCGTGAACAGTTCGTCGATCGCGTTTTCGATGGCGAACTGCTGCTCGATCAGCGGAGTGCGCTTACGCGTCCGGAGTACTTCGAGCGCCTTTGCGCGGGTGGGTATCCCGAGGCTCTCGCACGCAAGACGCGGCGCCGGGCGTCATGGTTCGACAATTACGTATCGCGAATCGTCACGCGCGACGCAGAGACAGTGTCGTACCTCCACAACATCCGTGATCTCCCCCGTTTATTGAAACTGCTTGCGGCACACAGTGCTTCAACCGTATCGATCGCGACACTCTCACGCGAATCCGCTATCGCTGAGACGACACTTCCACCCTACTTGGATCTGCTTGAAACCCTTTATTTGATACAACGGATTCCGGCATGGTCGAACAACCTCGCGGGACGGGTCGCCAAGCGGCCGAAGTACGCATTGCTCGATAGCGGCCTGGCAAGTCGGCTGCTCAATGTCTCACCCGCGTCGTTCGCATCGAACTCCGACCCTGCTGGAGCTTTGATCGAGACTTTCGCCCTCTCAGAACTCCGTAAGCAGTTGCCGTTCAGCGAGACAGCCCCGTCTCTGTTCTATTGGCGTGATCGCTCTGGTCCCGAGGTCGACGTCGTGCTCGAGACCGGAGACGGCAGGATCGTCGCAATCGAGATCAAAGCAGCCGCAACACTGAGTGACAGCGACTTTCGATGGCTACGCCTATTCCGCGAGAGGCTCGGTCGACGCCTTATCGGCGGCTTCGTGCTCTACACCGGTCGCGACCCCGTCCCGTGGGGAGATCGCCTTTCGGGCATCCCGCTTTCCGCGCTATGGACGGCGTGACGCCGCGCGTGGCAGGAACGCGTTCACACGGATTCTTCGACATCATTCACGTCCAAGGCTTGCTACACGCACTCGACTAGCGACGCCAGCCCTTCACGATCAAGCAGGTCGGACGGCGCGTAATCGCCGTCCTTCAGATAAACGAAGACGGCTCGCACCCGGCCGACGTCGACGCCGCTGAGGTCGGCCCACGCCAACCGATAGGCGGCGAGTTGAACGGCGGCCGCTTTCGCGTCGGCACCGGTCGGACGGCGTCCGGTCTTCCAGTCGACGACGGTGAAGCCGCCGTCGTGGTCGCGAAAGACGGCGTCCATGCGGCCACGCACGATCGTGTCGCCGATGACGAGTTCGAACGGCACCTCGACCTCGACCGGGTCGCGCGTCGCCCAGGGCGAGGCCAAGAAAGCCCTTTGCAACTCGAGAAATTCGGCATCGGGCGCGGCATCGGTGTCGGCCGAGCCGGGTAGCTCGTCGATGTCGAGCAGGCGGGGGGACGAAAATCGTTGCTCGAGCCAGGCGTGAAACGCGGTGCCGCGGCGCGCGAGGGGCGCGGGCGGCATCGGCATCGGACGACGCAACTGCCGCGCCAGCTCGTCGGGGTCGCGGCGCAGCGTGACGAGCTGGCTGACCGAAAGCTGATGCGGCAACGCGACCTCGAGACCGGCCTCAGCCGTACGCGCGAGGCGTTCGGCGAGCAACACGTCGACGTCGTGATCCCACTCCGCCATCGCGGCCCGAACCATTTCATCGAGTTCGGTGCTGGCCGACGCTCGTACCAACGCGGCGGCCGCCTCGACTCGCGCGCGGTGTTCGCCGAGCGGATCGTACGGCCAGGGCACGTGCGGTTTGCCGCCCGCCAGGAGCGGGTTGACGTCGGCATCGCCTGGCATCGGCGTCCAGCACGCGACGACTCCGGCGCCAGCCTCGCAGGCTTCCCGAACGGCGACGAGGAATTCGCTGTCGTCACGAGGCTTTATGGCGTCGTCCCAGCGATATCCGGTGCACAACAACAGATGCCTCGCCCTGGTGACGGCGACGTAGGCGAGCCTTCGTTCCTCGGTCAAGAGGTGCTGTTCGACGTCCGCCTTGAATTTCTCGATAGCGTCGAGTGCCTCGGCTTGGTCGGACGACGAGCGCAACGCGGCCGCCGGTAGCCCATCGCGGTCGCCGCGCAACGGCCACGGCAAAGCACCGCGCGACGTGAGCCAGCCCTTGACGTCGGCAGGCCGCACGCCGGGAAACACCTTGCCACACAGGCCGGGAACGCAGACGACGTCCCACTCGAGGCCTTTGGCGCCGTGCACGGTGAGAAGTTGCACGCGATCGGTGCGAGTCGCCGCGCCCGCGCGCGATTCGGGAACCGCGTTTTCGTCGTCGGCGCGTTCGAGGCCGCGCTCTTGAGCGGCCGCGGCGTCGAGGTAGTCGAGGAATGCCGGCAGGCTGGCCTCATCGCCATCGTCGGCGAATTCAGCGGCGACTTCGACGAAACGGTCGAGGTTCGCCCTCGATCCCTCGAAGGCGAGCACCTCGATGTCGAGGCCGGTTGTGCGAACGACATCAGCGACCAGGTCGGGTAGCGGCTGGGTGATGCGCGCTCGCAAGGCGCGGAGTTCGGCCGACAACTCCGCCATGCGCGCGTGGCCCGTGGGTGAAAGCCAGTCGCTCGGCGGGAGGTCGTCGAGCGCGTCGATGATGCTGGCTTCGTCGACCTCGTCGGGTTCTGGCTCGATCTCCGGCTCAAGAGCGCGCTGGGCGGGGACATCGTTGATCGCGCGCGATTTCGCGAGATGCCGCGCCCAGCAGCCGAGCCCGGCGAGGTCGCGCGGGCCGATGCGCCAGCGGGAGCCGGTGAGCAGCCGCATCAAGGCGTCGCCGCGGGTGGGGTCGGCGAGCACTCGAAGCGTGGCGACGACGTCGACCACTTCCGGCTCTACTAGCAAGCCGCCGACGCCAAGGATTTCGATCGGCACACCGCGCTGCCGCAACGCGGTCTCGATGCGCGGCACTTGACGCCAGGCCCTGACCAGCACCGCGATGCTGCGCGGATTTTCACCACTTTCCCGCGCGGTGGCATCAGCGTGCCAAAGAGCCGCGACGTGGTCGGCAACGGCAGCGGCCTCGTCGTCGGCCGTGGGATATAGACCACACCGGACGACGCCGTCGGGCGCGCCCTCGCGCGCGGACAACACCGGTGTGGTGATTTTTCCGGCGCGCAACGGAAGCGCGACGTGGTTGGCGACGGTCAGCACGCGCGCGGCGTTGCGAAAGCTGGTGCCGAGAGTGAGTACGTCGGCGGGCGCTCCGGTTGCCGGATCGGGGAAATGCGTGGGGAAAGCCGTGAGCGTACCTTGGCTGGCTCCGCGCCAGCCGTAAATCGCTTGCGAAGGGTCGCCGACCGCGGTGAGCCACAACGGCGAGGAAGAAAAGAGCGCGCGCAAAAACACGAGTTGCGCGTGACTCGTGTCTTGGTATTCGTCGAGCAACACGGCTCGGTACGTCGCGCGTTCGCCTGCCGCGACGTCGGGAAAGTTGCTGGCCAGCTCGGCGGCGAGCGCCATTTGGTCGGCGAAATCGAGCACCTCGGCGTTTCGCTTGGCATCGCGATAAGCCTCAACGATCGGCAGCAACTGGCAGCGTGCCGCGAGCGCTTGCACGACGCTGGCGAGGTCGGCGGGCAGGTCGTTTCGGTGTCGTTGCGACGGCGCGCGCGGCAGTGCCCGCACAATTTCTTGTAATTCTTCGCAGTATTCGCGCAATCGACCGTGGTCGACGCCGTGCTGCGTGAGGTCTTCGGCAAGGGCGAGCACGTCGGCCGTGACTGTGCGAGGTTGCACCGCGACGTGTCGCATATCGCCCTCGTAGGTGTCGACCACCCGCCGCGCGTATTGCCAGGCAACGGTTTGCGAAACGAGCCGCTGCCCCGGTTCGCGGCCGAGCCGCGGCGCGTGCTCGGCGACGATGCGACCGGCGTAGGCGTCGTAGGTCGACACCGTCGGCTCGCCGGCCGCCACGGTTTCGTGGTCGATGAGCCCCCGATGCGCGAGTTGGGCGAGCCGGCGCCGAATGCGCGACGCCAGTTCAGACGCCGCTTTCCGGGTGAACGTGAGCCCAAGCACCTGGTCTGGCCGCACGATCTCGTTGGCCACCAGCCAGACCACGCGGCCGGCCATGGTCTCGGTCTTACCCGAGCCCGCCCCGGCGACGACAAGGCACGACGGCGCGGCTGACTCGATGACGCGCGCCTGCTCGCGCGTTGGTGGCGGCTGGCCGAGCGCCTCGGCAATGGCCGCCGCGCTGTAACGAACCCGCGGCGCGGCGGCTGTCATGGCGCCACCTGCCGGCCCTCGGTTTGGAGCGGACATGACGTGCGCACCGGGCAGACCGGGCACAACTCGTTTTCGGTCGCCTCGAACACCGCGCCCGCCATGCCTTCCGACACTCGCGCCACCATCTCGTGCGCCCACGTGTGGTCGCCCCCCGATAACGCGTCTTGCCGCTGCACCGACACGCTCTTCGGCTTGCGGCCGAGTTGCACGAGTTCGGCACCGCCGCTGTCGCGAACGCCACCGGCGACGTCGTCGAAGGCACCCGACGCGACAGCGAGTTGGTACGCCCCGAGCTGCGGATGCGTCGGGACGTCGGCCTTTGTCGGCTGAGACTTGCCGGTTTTGAAGTCGACGACGACCAGCCGCCCGGCTTCGTCGAGGTCGAGCCTGTCGACCTGGCCGGCGAGCACGGCTCTCCCGATGGTGACCTCAAAGTTTTGCTCTGCCGCGACGAATTTCCGGTTGTCTTGTTGAAGCCAATCGATGAGTTTGTCGAGCATCGTGACCGCGCGTTCGCGTTGCTTGCCGGCAAACCAGCCGGAACCGAGATCGACGCGTTGTACGGCTTCGTCGAAACGCGCGCGGAGCGCGGCGGCATCGAGGTCTTCGTCGGCGGCCTGCTGGGCCAGCGCGTGAATCATCGTGCCGATGCCTTGCGCCGCCGAATCGGCCGCCCTGCCGCCCGCTGACTCGAGCATCCAGCGCAGGCCGCATTTTTCGAAGCTTTCGAGCCTGGACGGCGACACCCGCACGAGCTGGCCGCCGTCGGCAAGTGGCCGCTCGTCGGAGAGCGGTACGAGGCCGTACCACTGGGCGGGGTCGGCGCCGCGCACCCCGGCCGCCGCCAGGCGGCCCAGCTGCGCGGCGGCGGCGCGCCGCCGAATTTCGCCGGGCTCGTCAGTGGGCGGGCCGGTGACGACGGCGCGCAATTCGGCGACCACCGACGGCAGGTCGAGGCCACGAGGCAGCCGCGTGAAGGGGCGCTCCTCGGTTTGGGGCGGCATCAATTCGTCGAGGAACCTTGAGGGCTGCTCGTCGTCACCGCGTACCGCGGTGACGACGAGCAGCCGCCGAGCCCGGGTCGCCGCCACGTAGAACAGCCGCCGTTCTTCGCCGAGCCGCGCCGAAAGCGCCTGCACAGTAGCCGAATCGCCCGCCACTTCGACGCCGGCTAACGCGTCGACGAGTTGCGCGGAACCTAGCAAGGAGCCACGAACTCGCAGGTCGGGCCACACGCCTTCTTGCACGCCGGCCACGATGACGACGTCCCACTCCAGGCCCTTCGCGGCGTGCGCGGTCAGCAACGCGACGCCGTCAAAGCCGGGCGCTTTCGGCGCCAACGTGTCGCCCGGGATTTCCTGGCCGAGCAGGTGGTCGAGGAACACGCTCGGTCCGGCTTTCGGCAATCGGTCGGCGAAACGTGCCGCGGCGTCGAATAACGCGACCACGGCATCGAGGTCGCGGTCGGCGGCCGCGGCACCCGGGCCGCCGCCCAAAGCAACGGCACTCAAGCGCCGCGCCAACCCTGACGCCTGCCAGGCCTGCCACACGACGCCTTCGACACCGGCCGTCTCGATAACTGAACGGGCCGCGGCCAGCACGTCGGCGACGCGCCTCGCCGGACGTGCGACCCGCTTGTCGATGAGGGCGAGTTCTTCGGGATGCTCCAGCGCGAGCGCCAGCAACGCGCTCGACGAGCGGCCACCACCGGCCGATAGCTCGATGCCGCGCAGCTCCTGCCGGAGTCGTCGAAGGGCCAGCGGGTCGGCGCCGCCGAGCGGCCCGGTGACGAGTTCGTGCGCGAGATCGGCGCCGTCAGGGCCGGCTAAATCGCGTCGTCCGGTCGCGATCTCGAGCACCCGCAGCAAAGCCCGCACGATCGGCACGTCGACCAGCGGCTGCTCGTCGCCACGCGCCGCGATGGGCACGCCCGCCGACTGCAAGGCCCTGCGCAGCGGCGACAAGAGAACCGACCCGCGCACGAGCACGGCCATGCGCGACCAGGAGACGCCGTCGCGCAAGTGCGCTTCGCGCAGCCGGTTCGCGACGAAGCCGAGCTGCGCGCTCGACGAGCCGAGCACGTGCACTTCGGCCCGGCCCGGCTTGAGACCCGCGGCGGCGACGAGGTCGCGATGCACCCCGAGACCGGACAACCGCGACGCGACCCGCCGGGTCGCGGCCAGCAATCCGGCCCCCGATCGCCGGCAGGTACGCAGCGCCAGCACGCGAGCGGGTGTGCCGTCGGGCGCACGGAAACGCTCGGGGAACCGGCGAATACCGTCGAGATCAGCCCCACGAAATCCGTAGATCGACTGGTCGGGGTCGCCGACCACGAGCAAATCTCGCGACCCGGCAACGAGCGCCAGCAGCTCTTCTTGCGCGGGGTCGGTGTCTTGGTATTCGTCGACGACCACGAACGCGTACTGCTCGCGAACCGCTCGCGACACGGCAGAATCCTTGCGCAGTAGAGAAACCGCGGCTTGAATCAGCTCGGCCGGATCGTATGACGCCGCCTCTCGAAGTGCCGACACTTGCCCGTATTGCCGCAAGAACTCAGCCGCCGCCCGCCAGTCGTCGCGGCGAAGCCGTCGTGCGATCGACATCAACTCGGACGCCGAAACCCCGCGCTCGATCGCCCGCTGTAGTAAGTCACGCAGTTCTTGGGCGAAGCCGCGAGTAAGCAGCGCCGGGCGTAATGACTCCGGCCACGACTCAGCGCCCGCCTCGACGTCGCCACGCAACAACTCACGGACGACGAGGTCTTGCTCAGGCCCCGACAACAACCGAGGCGCCGGCTCACCGCGGCGCGTGGCTTCGGCGCGCAGCAACCCGAACGCGTACGAGTGAAACGTGCGGGCGATCGGCTCTCGAATCGTGCGCCCGAGCCGCCCGGCGATCCGGTCGCGCAGCTCACCGGCTGCCCGGCGGCTGAAGGTGAGCACCAATGCCCGCTCAGGTTCGATCTCGCCGCTTTCAACCCGCTCGACAACGGCCTCGACAATCGTGGTGGTCTTGCCGGTGCCCGGCCCGGCGAGCACCAGCAGCGGCCCGCCGCGATGCTCGACCGCGGCCCGTTGCGCGTCGTCGAGCACGGGCGCGACGACGGGCGCGGACGGCGTGCGCACGAGACGGGGCTGGCTGAACACGCTCCGCATCACACCACGCGGCACTGACAACCAGCCGCCCACCCCTGTACGCGCTGAGGGGAAACGCTTGTGCCGGCCGCCCGGGCGCGGTAGCCAGGTTGCATGGTGACCGACGACCCGTTCGCCCGGCTCTTCGAGCGCCGCGTTGTGATGGCCAGCGGGCCGCTCGATTCTGCCCTCGTCGACACGGTCGCGCCGCGGTTGCTCACGCTCGACGCCGACGGTGAAGGCCCGATCGAGTTGCTGCTCGACTGCCCGGACGCCGACCTCGACTCGTCGTTCACCCTGCTCGATATCTGTGACGCGATCACGTCGCCGCTGGTGATCGTGGTAGCCGGGCGCCTGACCGGCCCTGGCATCGTCTTGCTGACGACGCGGCACCGCCGGCTCGGGCGGCCGCACGCGACACTGCAACTTCGCGAACCTCGGCTCGATCAAACTCAAGGCGACGCCGAACAGGTCACTCGGCTCGTGGAGCAGCATCGGCGGCGAGTCGAGACGCTGATCGACCGTGTGTCTGAGCGCACAACCCGCCCGAAGCCTCTCGTCGCGGACGAGATGAGTCGCGGCATCTTTCTCACCAGCGAGCAGGCGGTGACTTACGGATTGCTGGACGACGTCGCACGCCGCGCGTCGTCCGGTTAGGTGCGCCCCGAGCCGTGACGAGCTTTCGCTGGGGCCGGGAACTGCTCGGGAAGGGGGCCTTCTTAGCGTGCTTTGCTCTGACCCGGATCCGCGATTAGTTGAAGTGGTTGCGGCGTGTGATACGTAGAAAGTGCCTGCCCTGCAACGAAAATCGAGGTTGCGAAGCCGTCAGATTTCCGATGCGGGGAGGCACCTTCTTGGTGGCCAAGATACGCAACAACGAGCGGATGTCCAAGGGGTGCGGGTCGGCGCGCCGGACCCGTCGTTGACCGCCGCGGCCGGCCTGATCGTGGTCTGTGAACTCGTCGAGCGGCTGGACGTCGTCGAGCACATCGACGCGGCAGTGTTTTCGTCCGGGTCGAGGTCGGCCGGCAGGCGGCTGGACAAGACGACGGCGAGGTCTAGGTCGCCGAGGGCCTGGGCCGAGGCGTCGAGATAGCTGCCGAAGACGACGATCTCATCGATGTCCACCAGCGGTCGCGGATCGGCGTTCCACCGCCTAGCGCGGTCCAGCACCTCGCCGAGGAGGCGTTCGGCGGTGGCGCGGGCGATGGGCCGGCTGAAGCTCGCTTGCGCCAGCGCGTTGCCGGCGACCGTGTTGCCCCACCAGGGATCGCCTGGGCTGGAGCGAAGCTCGTCGAGCCTGAGGTATCCCTCGGCTTGAAGCGCGCGCAGCGTGGCGGCCCCGCCGGGAACGACCGCCTCGATGTCGCTTTGGCGTTTGGTCAGGCGAAGCTCACGCGCCAGGTCGCGCGCGGTCGCCGCGTCGAGCCCGGCGATCACATCGGTCTTCGCGAGCCTCATTCCGGCGTCGTCCCTGGGCCGTGGGCGCGGTAGACGTCGGCGCGGTGGGCGATCCGCAGCACTGTCACCGTCTTCGCGTCGTCGTCGACGCGGTACAGCACACGGTAGGGGCCGCGGCGGGCGCTCATCGCTCCCGAAAGGTCGCGGCCTAGCGGCTTGCCGACGCGATGCGGATTGGCCGCGAGGTCGCCGAAGACGAACTCGACGATCACGGCGACGATGCGGGGCGGGACACGCCGCAGGTCGCGGCGCGCGGTCCCCGCGAGCACGACGCGGTGGCTCACCGATCGCGCTTCGGGACGCCGAACTCCGCGCGGATCTGCTCCTCGTCGAAGACGCGGCCGGCGGCGACGTCGACGTCGGCTTCGGCCAGCGATTCGCGGATGCCCGGCTGGGACAGCCAAAACAGCGTCTCCTGCAAGGACTCCCATTCGTCCGCGCCGATCAACACGGCCGCGGGCGAGCCGTTCTTTGTGATCGTCACCTGCTCGCGGGTGAGCGCGGCGGCGTCGACGAGCTCGTTGAGCTTGTCCTTGACCTTCGAGATGGGCAGCGTTCGCATAGGCCCAGACTAAGCCCGAATAACGGCCTGAGCAAGGCTCAAATCAGCGCCGATAAGTTACCTTATGTCAGCTAACGTCTAGTAGGGAGCTTAGTGTCTGAAATGTAGGATACTGCCCTCGCGGTGCGCCAGCGCAACAGCCCAGTCTCTGTCCGCTGGAGCGGTCACGTCGCCCGCCACCCGAGGCGCCACCCGGGCCGTCGCCATGCCCAAACCCCATCGATACCGAGAAACAGTCAACGAAATGAACAAAACCAAAGCACCCACAGCGCTACTCGCGGATTCGGGTCAGAGCAAAGCGTCCGGAAAAAGCGACCCGCCGCCCCAGCGTCGCCGGCCCTCGAAGATCCAGCACAGCGACCAAAGCTAGTTCCCGGCCCACCGCGCCCGGCGCATGTCGACCCGCTCGCCCCGCATCGGCGTGCCCTCAGCACGCAGTAACCGCACAGCGGAACCGTCATGACAAGGCGCCGGCGTACCGTCGGCATGGACGACGCGATGCCACGGCACTCCCCCGCCCCACGTCGACATCACGCGCCCGACCTGGCGCGGGCCGCCTTCGCCGAGAAATTCGGCGATGTCGCCGTACGCCATGACGAAACCGCGCGGAATCGCGTCGACGACATCGAGCACCCGCTGCGCGAACGGCGGGGGCTCGTGGGCAATCACGACGACTTAGTACGAAGGCAAGCTGGGATCAACCTGGTTGACCCACCCGACCACGCCACCGCCGACGTGCACGGCGTCAGCGAAACCGGCGCCCTTCACAACCGCTAGAGCTTCGGCCGAGCGCGCGCCCGACTTGCAGTACAAGACGATCCGCTTGTCTTGCGGCATCTTCTCGAGCGCCGACCCGTTGAGGAACTCGCCCTTGGGGATGAGCGTCGCGCCCGGAATCGAGACGATCTCGTACTCGGCGGGCTCGCGGACGTCGACCAAGAAAATGTTCTCCTGCTCGTCGATCCACTGCTTGAGCTCTTTTGCCGTGATGGTCGACCCGGCGGCCGCGGCGACAGCCTCCTCGGAGACCACGCCGCAAAACGACTCATAGTCGATGAGCGAGGTGATCGTCGGGTTCTTGCCGCAGATCGGGCACTCGGGATCCTTGCGAATCTTCACTTCGCGATAGGTCATCTCGAGGGCGTCGTAGACCATCAAGCGGCCCACCAGCGGCTCGCCGATACCCATCAACAGCTTCACGGCCTCGGTCGCCTGGATCGACCCGATGGCGGAGCACAGCACGCCGAGCACGCCGCCTTCGGCGCACGACGGGACCATGCCGGGCGGGGGCGGCTCGGGGTAGAGGCAGCGGTAGCACGGCCCGTGTTCGGCCCAAAACACCGACGCCTGGCCGTCGAAGCGGTAGATCGAGCCCCAGATGTACGGCTTGCCGAGCAGCACGCACGCGTCGTTGACCAGGTAACGCGTCGCGAAGTTGTCGGTGCCGTCGAGGATCAGGTCGTACTGGCTGAAGATGTCGAAGACGTTGTCGTTTTCGAGTCGCTCCTCGTGCAACACCACGTTGATCAGCGGGTTGATCTCAGCCATCGATTCACGCGCCGACTGCGCTTTCGACTTGCCGATGTCGCTTTGCCCGTGAATGACCTGCCGTTGCAGGTTCGACTCGTCGACTGTGTCGAAGTCGATGATGCCGATCGTGCCGACCCCGGCCGCGGCCAGATACAGCAGTGCGGGCGACCCGAGACCACCGGCGCCGATCACCAGCACCTTGGCGTTCTTCAGGCGCTTCTGGCCGCTCATCGCGACGTCGGGAATGATCAGGTGGCGCGAATAGCGGCGCACCTCGTCGACCGACAAACTCTCAGCAGGCTCGACCAGCGGCGGGAGAGACACGATAAGAACTCCAAATAGCTCGGACGTCGATCCAGCGGGCGCGCTCAGCCGCGCGCGCCGTCACTGCCCTCAACGGTCCCACGGTGTCCGGCCATTCCCGCATCCAGGGTGTGGCCACGTTCGCGGTCGAAGAACTCGCGCAACAACGCGGCGACCCGGTCAGGAAACTCCAGATGCGCCACGTGACCGGCGTCCGGCATCATCACCACTCGCGCGTTGGGAAACGTCCGCTCCGCTCTGCGCGCCATCCGCGGGTCGACGAGCTTGTCGCGACCGCCATAGATGATCAGCGTCGGGGTAGCGACCTGCTCGGCCTGCCGCCACAGCCGCCGCGGCCCGCGCTGGAAGTAGGCCGACATGAGCCCGCGAAACGAGGCCTGATACACCGGCACGCAGTGCGGCAGCGCGGCGCGCCGCCGCACGGCGGCGATCTCCTCGGCGAGCCGTTCGCTGGTGATGGCACGCGGGTTGCCGTAGCAGAAGTAGACCGCTTGCCTGGCCAACCGGCGCGGGTCGCCGAGCAGTGCCCGGCGCATCAACCGGTTGCCAAGCCATGGGATCAGTGCCACGAGCAACTGCGAGCTCCACAACCGTGGCCGAAGATCGGGCAAGGCCGGGGAAATCAGGGCCAGCGAGAGCACCAACTCCGGATGCTCGGCGGCGACCCGCGTGGCGACCGCGCCGCCCATCGAGTTGCCCACCAGATGCACCGCACCTCGGCCGATCGCCTCGATCACGTCGACCACCGCGCGCACATGCGCGTCGATGGTCAGGTCTTGGTCGGACGGCGGGGGCGACTCGCCGAAACCCGGCAGGTCGAGCGCGTACCAATCGACGCGATCGGCGAGGGCGCAAGCGACGTCCGCGAATTCGATCGACTCGCCACCGAGGCCGTGCACGAACAACGCCGCATCACGACGCTCTCGACCGTCTCGACAGTCTCGGCGAGGGACGCCAGCCGGCTGGCGCACGAACAGCCGGCCGTGCGCGGTGTCGACGAGCGAGCCCTCGAACAGGTCACCGCCCATACCGAAGACGTACCCCGCCGCGCGTGCGCTACCGAACCCCTCGAGCGCGGCGCCCTAGAGCGTCACGACCTCGACCCGCGAAGGCGCTTGTTTTGCCCTGTAAAACTGTTTTGACCTGTACAACGCCTCGTCGGCGAGTTTGTACAGGCGCGCCGGGTCGACCGCGGCACTGGCGTCCGAATGCGGCCGGGCCACCGCGACCCCGATGCTCACGCTGACCGACAGGCCCGGGGCGATGTCGTGCCACGAAGCCGTCTCGATTGCCCTGCCCAGCTCGTTCGCGCGATGCGTTGCCACGGTCTCGAGCACCGGGTCTCCCTCGAGAATCAAGGCGAATTCGTCGCCGCCATGGCGTACGGCAAGGTCGCCGGGTCGCACCGACGACACCATCATCGACGCGACAGCACGCAGTACTTCGTCGCCTCGATCGTGACCGAACGTGTCGTTCACTTCTTTGAAGTTGTCGATGTCGATGAGCAACAAGGCGGTATTCGCGGCCGAGCCTTCGAGCGGACGCCGCAACCACGCCTCGAACGCCCGACGGTTTCGCAACCCGGTCAATGGGTCGGTGTCGACCGCGCGAGTCAAAGCCTCATGTTCGCGCTTTCGCCGCTCGACTCCGATTTGGGCCCGCGCCGCGGCTAAGACCGCGGCGCGCGAGTGCGACAGCATGTGGCAAACCTGTTTCACGTATTCGATCTGTGCCGCTGTCGCGGCAGACGGTTCGGCCTCCGCGAGCACAGTGGCCCGTACCCACAACGGAAAAGAATGCGCGCCCGACGAGTTCGACGTCTCCCGCTCGAGGTTCGCTACGCGCGCCAGCGCCTCGTCGCGACGGCCAGCCCGCCACAGCGCAAGCGCGGTCGCGGCCTCCAACTTCGGCAGCAGCTCAAGGTCTCCCGAGAGGGAAAGAGCGTGCCGGTGGCGTTCGACGCGCGGCAAAATTTCGTCGATGTCGTCGCCCCGTAACAGCTTGGCGACGTCGGCGCCGGCGAGCACATCGCGACGCCACAGGTTCGGCATCGGCTCGGACGCGGCGGCGTCGACAACGTCGAGCACCTGAGCCAGTTGCTGTCGCGCGGCCCTGTCGTCGCCACTTTCGAGCAACGCGAGCGCCCATTCGAGTCGCATGATGACGCGGTTCACGGCTACCGCCGCGGTCTGTTGCGCAACTCGAGCGGCGTCGCCGAGCGCAATAACCCGCCCATAGAAGTCGTCGACGAGTTCCCACAATCGCAGCGAATTGAAGGCCGCCGCAACCGCGACGTAGCCAATCGCGCGTTCCAATTCCGTGTGCTTGTCGATGTCGGACGAGCGGTCGTCGTCCGACGCATCATCGAGCAACGCGGCCGCCCGCGCGCCGTCGGCGAGCACTGTCCCCGTGTCGTTCGAATTCGCCGCCGCGGCGGCACGATACGCCAGCGCCACCGCCATCGATGTCGGCGTGCCGAGGCGCTGCGCGCGGGCGACGAGCGCGTCGATCTCACGCTTGGTCTGAGCGCGACTATCGCCGCGGGTCATCGAGTGCACGACCACAGCCCCGGCGACGACGAACGCGACGTCATTCCAGCCCAGCGTGTCAGCCTCGCGCAACGCCGTGGGCAGCGCCGCGACCGCCTCAGCTCGCGTCCGCGGATCTCCTTGAACGGCTTCGAGCAGGTGATAGGCACGCAGGTAGGCGGACTCGCGCGGCGTCCGCTCGGGTTGCGCGTGCATAGCGGCAGTCTCTCGCGACATTGGTCAGTACTCCCCGAAGCGCGCCACGCGAGACCACGATCGCCCTGGCGCTCAGCTCACCATGTGCTCGACGCGCCGGTTCAACGCGTCGAGCGTCGCCCTGATCGCGGCCTGCCGAACATCTTCGCGCACCCCCGCCGCGCCGGTCAGCTTCTCGCTGCCGCTGGAACTTAGCATCGTGAGCGCGACGAGCACTGTGCGCTCGCGCCCGGTCGGAGTCAGCTCGACCAGATCCAGCTCGAATCGCGCCTTGCCGTCGAGCAACTGCTCCACCGCGCGAAGCGTCGCGCTCGCCACGGCACGCTGCACGCCGCTTTGGGTGGCGGTGCCTTCGGCCTGGCCCAACGCCACCCGATCACCGAAAGCGAGTGTCACCTCGGCCGCGACCTGCAGCCCGGACGACATGATGTGCATGCGCCGGATCGCCGGCCGAAACCGATCGAAATCGTCGGCGTCGAGCGCCTCCGCATCAGGGTCGTCGAACTCGTTTTCCATGTCTTCGACAAGTTGTACCCGCTCCGCGTCAACTCCCAGGCCGAAGCGTTCGCGCAACAGCCGGCCCACCGCGCTGGCGACCTCTACCTCGTCGACGCCGGGAGCAAGGCCCAGCCGGAGCAGCCCGAGACCGTCGCCGTCCGGTTCGACGTCGGCTTCCGCGACGCCCGGCACCTCACGCAGCGCCTCGACGATGTCGCGGTGGTCGCTGACGGTCACGGCGTGGTCCCCTGACTACGAGAGTTGAAGCCGTAGATCGGCGCGTACGGCTCCTCATCCGTCAGTCGGCGTTTGACGGCGCGTGCTTGAGCCCTGCGCGCGATTGTGATGTGAGCGTAGCCGCGGGCACGGGCGCCCGGAATCGCGACCGGCTAGGCCGACTTGCGCGCGGCCTTCTTGGCGGCCTTCTTGGCCGGCGGCTTCTTCGGCGCGGCCTTGGCGGTCTTTTGTGCTGCCGTCCGCTGTGCTGCCGTCGTCGCCTTCTTGGCGGTCTTTTTCGCCGGCCGGGCCTCCAGCGTGTCGTCGGACGCCGCCCGGCCGCGCTTGGCGGCGTCGATGCTCGCCTGCAAGGCGGCGACGAGGTCGACGACCTTGCCTCCGGCTCCGGTCTCCGACTCGGGCGCGGGCACCAGATCGCGACCCTCGACCTTCGCTTGGATCAGCGACTCGACGGCGTCGCGATAGCGGTCGCTGTACTGCGACGGATCGAAATCGCCCGACAGCGACTCGACCAGCGACGCTGCCATCGCCAACTCCTGCCGGCGAATTTCGGGCGACTCGTCGAGGAAGCCGAAGTCTGGCGTTCTGACCTCGTCGGGCCACAGCATCGTTTCGAGGGTCAAGACGCCGTCGCGCACCCGCAACGTGGCAAGCGATTCGCGGCGCCGCAACGCGACCTTGACGATCGCGACCCGGCCCGATTGCTCGAGTGTGTCGCGTAGCAACACGTACGGCTTGGTCGCGTTCGCCTCGGGTTCGAGGTAATAACTCTTGGCAAAGTAGATTGGATCGACCTGCTCGAGCGGCACGAACTCCAAGACGTCGATCTCGCGGCTCGTCGTGAGCGGCAACTCGGCGAGGTCGTCGTCGGTGAGCACGACGATGTCGCCGTCCGGTAACTCATAGCCCTTCGCGATGTCGTTGTAGGCGACTTCCTCGCCGTCGACGGTGCACACTCGCTTGTAGCGGATGCGCCCGCCGTCTTCGCGATGGACCTGATGGAAAGCGATGTCTTTCTCCTCGGTGGCGGAGTACAGCTTGACGGCGATACTCACCAATCCGAAGGAGACGGAGCCTTTCCAGATGCTTCGCATGACCGTTCTTTCGTCCGGGGAGCACTAGGGAGTGCCTCGTTCGTCGTCTTCGTCGTCCAGCCGATCTACCGTGCGGGTAGAAGATCGTTACCTGGCCATTTCTAACCTTGAGAAAATCCTCTACCCCGCGACGGGATTTACCAAAGGGGAAATCCTCGACTACTACGCGCGCGTCGCGCCCGTGCTGCTGCCGCATCTCGCCGGTCGACCGCTCACCCGCAAGAGATACCCGGACGGCGTGGAAGGCGCGTCGTTCTTCGAGAAGAACGCGCCGCGAGGCACGCCCGACTGGGTGCGGACGGTGACGTTGCCGGTACCCGGCAGCACGAAGAACCGCGACACGATCGACTTCGTGATCGTCGACGACCTCGCCACGTTGATGTGGGTCGCCAACCTGGCCGCTTTGGAGTTGCACGTGCCGCAATGGCGGGTCGACGCGGGCGGCACCGTGCTCGACGCCGACCTCTTGGTGATCGACCTCGACCCGGGGCCGCCGGCGTCCGTCGTCGAGGCGTGCGAAGTCGCGCTGCTGCTGCGCGACAAGCTCGCGGACGACGGCCTCGCGGCGTACCCCAAGACCAGCGGCAAGAAGGGTCTGCAGATGTACGCGCCGATCGCCGCCACGCCGTCCGACGACACTCGGTCCTACGCCCGTTCGCTCGCCCGCCAACTCGAGAAGGACCGCGGCGACTTGGTCGTTTCGGAGATGACCAAATCGGTGCGGCGAGGCAAGGTGTTCATCGACTGGAGCCAAAACGTCGCCGCCAAGACGACCGTTGCGCCCTATTCGCTGCGCGCCGAGCCGATGCCTACCGTTTCCACCCCGGTCACGTGGCAGGAGGTGGAAGCCTGCCGGGCGCCCGACAATCTGCGGTTTTTGGCCGCTGACGTGCTCGACCGCATCGACCGGCACGGCGACCTCTTGCGCGATCTCGTGGAGTTGCCGCCCTCGCGTCGTCCGCCGCTACCCGCGTCGTGACTGATGATCGGCTCGACTCCGTCTCACAGTGCCGGCTGAGTACCGCTAGCCTCAGGCTGATCGATAACGGCGATAACGCCCTAGCACGCGGAGGATGACCGTGGAAGTCAAGATCGGCGTTCAGTACGCGGCGCGCGAGATCGTGCTCGAAAGCGCCCAGACAGCTGACACCATCGAACAAATGGTCACCGCCGCGCTCACGGCCGGCGGGCTGTTGACCTTGGTCGACGAAAAGGGCCGGCGAGTGCTCGTGCCGGTGGAGAAGTTGGCCTACATCGAGATCGGCGAATCGCTGGAACGCCGGGTCGGCTTCGGCGCGATGTAGGCGGCCGCTCACGCGGCGCGGTGTCAGGCGGCGAGGCCCAACGCGGCCATGCGCGCCATATGAGCATCGGTGATCTTGCTGAAGGTATGGATCAGTTCGCCAAGGTCGGCGTTCGTACCGGGCACACCACCGACGAGGAGACTGACGAGCGCGTCGCGCTCGGCGCAGACAGCCTGGGCTTGGGCGAGCGCCTCGCCGACGATCCGGCGGCCCCACAACGCGAGGCGGCCGGCGATCGGCGGATCGCCGGCGATCACCTGGCGCACCCGCTCGACCGCGAACTCGGCGTGGCCAGTGTCGGCCAGCACCTCGAGCACGATGGCGCGAGTGCGCGGATCGAGCAGCTTCGCGATCTCACGGTAGAAATCTCCGGCGATGCCGTCGCCGACGTAGGCCTTCACCAAGCTTTCGGCCCAGTCTGACGGCGGCGTCATCGCGTGAAATGTGTCGAGCGGGACGACGAACGGCGCCATGGCCTTCTCCGCCTCGACGCCCAACTCGGCCAGGTGCCGCTCGAGGAGCGTGAAGTGGCCGAACTCGGCGGTCGCCATCCGCGCGAGGGCGGCTTTGTCCTCGAGGGTCGGCGCCATGCGCGCGTCGTAGGCCAGCCGCTCGAAAGCCACCAGCTCGGCGTAGGCGAGCACGCCGAGCAGATCGGTCACGGCGGCGCTATAGGTCGGATCGGCCAGCAAATCGGAATCGTCGCCCACGATCCGCAGCGTAGTGCCCGTGGCGACGCGGGTGGCGCCCGCCAGGCAGGTAAACTGGCAGGCAACACATGACCATGATGGCCGGCGACGTTGTTTCCGCGACTGCTTACCACGACTGCCCACGGGCAGCCGGCGGTGTCGACGCGCCCGGTTCGGTGCTGAGACAACCACCGGCCGCCCGTCGCGCGGGCATCCCCGTTGAGAGGTACCTTTCCTGACCACCTTCATCGATCTCGGTGTTTCCCCCGAGACCGCCGAGGCCCTCGAGGCCGTCGGCATCACAACCCCGTTTCCAATCCAGACGTTGGCGATCCCGCTCGCCCTCACGGGCACCGATCTGATCGGCCAGGCCCGCACCGGCACCGGCAAGACGCTCGCTTTCGGCGCTCCGCTCCTGCAGTCAATCCGCTTGATCGACGACCACCGCCCGCACGCGCTCGTCGTCGTCCCGACCCGCGAACTCGCCCTCCAAGTCGCTGCCGACCTCGAGGTCGCCGGCAAGGGGTTGGGCGTTCGGGTGATGGCCGTGTACGGCGGCCGCTCCTACGACTCACAGGTCGAGACGCTCCAGGCGGGCATCGACGTCGTCGCGGGCACACCCGGCCGGTTGCTCGATCTCGCACGGCAAGGTCACCTCGATTTGTCGGACGTCGAAGTGCTGGTGCTCGACGAGGCCGACGAGATGCTCGACCTCGGGTTCTTGCCGGACGTCGAACGAATTCTCGCTCTCACCCCGGCGCAGCGTCAGACCATGCTGTTTTCGGCGACCATGCCGCAAGAAGTGATCGCGCTGTCGCGCCGCTACCTCAACCAGCCCACCCGCATCAGCGCGCAGGAGCCTGACGAGGGCCGCACGGTGCCCGAGACTTCGCAATACGTCTATCGCGCGCATTCGCTCGACAAGCCCGAGGTACTCGCGCGTATTTTGCAGGCCGAGGGCCGGAGCCTCGCCATGGTGTTCACCTCGACGAAGCGGCAATGCGACCGCTTGGCCGACGATCTCGCGCATCGCGGGTTCGCCGCCGCCGCGGTGCACGGCGACCTCGGCCAGGCCCAGCGCGAACGCGCGCTGCGCGCCTTTCGCGGCGGCAAGGTCGACGTTCTCGTCGCCACCGACGTCGCGGCGCGCGGCATCGACGTCGAGGGCGTCACTCACGTCGTCAACTACTCCTGCCCGGACGACGAAAAGACCTACCTGCATCGCATCGGCCGCACCGGGCGGGCAGGGGCGTCCGGGGTCGCCGTCACCCTCGTCGACTGGGAAGACCTCCTGCGTTGGAAGTCGATCAACCAGACGCTGGGGCTGGCCCTCGACGAGCCGCCTGAGATCTACTCGACGTCCGACACCTTGTACGACGAGCTGAATATTCCGCGTGACATGACGGGCACCTTGCCGCGCGCCGAGCGCACCCGGGCCGGGCTTCGCGCCGAGGTGCTCGACGACGCCGGCGAGACGGGAGCGCACCGATCGAAGCCGCTCGCGCGCCGCGAGCAAACCACGCACAGCCGCAGACAGCGCAGCCGACAGCGCAGCCGCGGCGGCACGCCGCTCAACAAAGGTGGCATCAGCGAGTCCGGCGCCCCGACCACTGATTCCGCCGAAGGTGCCGCGCGTGCCGGCAAAGCCCGCGCCGACATGGCGCACGCCGAGAGCGCGACCGCCGCGCGGCGCCCTCGGCGGCGACGCCGCGGCAGGGGCACCAGCAGCAGCAACGCCGCCAGCAACGCCGCCGCCCAGCATGAAAGCGACGCATAACCACACAGGTCGCCTGGTTTTAGCCGGACAAGCCGTTCAAGCCGGACAGCGTATCGGCCGACGATGTCGGCGAGAGCCAGCGCGAACCAGGAGGAGCCGGTGGTACTGCGAACCGTTGCCGGTCGGCGGATTGGCGAAAATGCCGCCGACCTTCAAGCCTGGCTGAGCGGGCTCGAAGGCTGCCCGCCAATCTCGCGCACGATGCTTTTGACGTGCGCCAACCCCGTGCACGGCGACGAACCCGCAACCTGGTTTTACGTCGAAGCCGACGCCGGCGCGGCCACCGCGCGGCGGCGCTGCCTCAGTTGCGGCACGACGGTCGACGTTCTCGACTCGGCCGAGCACTGGAATCACCCGCGCATGTGGAGTTGCGGCGGATGCGGCCAGTCGATTGCCGAAATCGCGGCGGGTGCGCACGTCGAAGGCGACGACGTTACCTGGATCGCGCTGGCCGCGCGCTGTGTCGAGTGCGGCGGAATCGATGGCCTCACCGATTTCAACCTAGCGCCAAGACCGTTCGACGACGTCGCCGCCCACGTCTAGCGGCTTGCCAGCCAAAAAAAATTTCCTTACGCCAGAACGGGATCCAGCGCCTGCTGAAAATCCTCGGGCGTAAACGGCTTGGCGATAAGGAACATCGCTCCCGCCGCAAGGGCTTGTTCTCGCATTTGCGGCGATGCCTCTGAGGTCACGAATCCGAACGGCACTTGCCAGCCGGCATTTCGCAGACCAGTGAGCAATTCGAGCCCGCTCATGCCGGGCATGTTCCAGTCGCAGAGCACGAGATCTGGCGGTTGCCGCCCGATGACGTCGACCGCTTCGCGACCGTCGGCCGCTTGCACGATCTCGTGCTCCTCGTACCCAGCCAAGTGCAGCGTGCGGACGACGATGAGCCGCATCGCCTTGCTGTCGTCGACGACGAGAATCCGCATGGGCAGTGAGACCTAGGCCGCGCGCGCGGCCTGCTGCCACAAACTCACGAGGAGCGTTTCGCCGCGCCAGGCGAGCGCGACCTCACGCACGACCTGCGCTCCAGGCACCGCCACCTGCCCCTGCACGACGGCGGGAAGCGACAACGTCGAAGGGCCGGGCAGCATGCTTTTCACGTTGCCGCCCACCATGTTCGCCAACTCGCCGAGGGCGTCGACCACTTCGACGTGCGTGACCTCCGCGGGCGACATCGAAAACAACGCCGCCGCCGCGTCGCGCGCGACGCTCGCCGAGCAACGCAACATGATGGAGCCGACGTAGCCGCCGGACAGGTGCACGCAACCGGTGACGGCGTCAGCCCCGATGTCGACCGCGTCAGCGGACCCCGCTTGCACAAGACCGGACGGGTCGCCGTCGAGGAACGTCGTCCAGACCTCGCGAGTGATGACCTCGAGGTCATCGGCGCTAGGGATGTAGGTCATGGTTCGGACAGTCCTTCCGGGAAACAGTGCGGAAAACGCTCGAATGCGTCGCGCTAATAGGCGAGAACTCCGAGCAGCGCGAGCTTGTCGGCGATCGCGTCAGGAGTGAACGGCTTGATGACGTATTCATGCGCGCCGGCGGCGAGCGCGCGCACGATCTGCGATTGTTCGCTTTCGGTCGTCACCATCATCAACGTGATCTGGCGCCATTTCTCTTCTTTGCGCACGGCGTTGACGAACGCCAGGCCGTCCATGACCGGCATGTTCCAGTCGACCAGGGCAATCTCTGGTGCCGCGCCGCTTTGCAGCCGGGCAATAGCCTCCGCGCCGTTGGGCGCTTCTATGACGTCGAACCCCAACCCCCGCATGATCCGACCGAGGATCAGGCGCATCGCGCTTGAATCGTCGATCACCATGGCCAGCAACTGACCGCACCTTCCCTCGCACGTGTGGGCCGCACTGACGCCTGCACGGTGGCCCTTGGACCATTCATCGGCGTCACCACGAATTTATTGAGCGGTTGACATTGAGGCCCGCGACACCGGAGGCGCGAAAGGCGATCTGTGACGGGACGAGCGGTTGCGTCAAGGGCGCGCGCGGCATGGCGCGCGAAGCAACCGGCGATGGCACCTGCGGCAGATCGACTGGTCCGGCGCCCTTCGGGCGATACACCGTCGCGTTGCCGATAGTGATGCGCTCAAAGCCGTCGTCCAGCCCGATGGTGGTCTCCGAACCTCCGAGAAACAAGAAACCGTCGGGCTTCATCACGCGACGCACGCGCCGCAAGACGTCGGTCTTCGTCGCGGCGTCGAAGTAAATCAGCACGTTGCGTAAGAAAACGACGTCCATGAAGGCGAAATCGAACGGCTCGTTGAGGTTCTGGTGCTTGAACCGCACCAGGTTACGAACCGCCGAAAGCACCTTCCATTCGGTCTCCGACCGCTCGAAATGCCTTACCAGCAAGGACGCCGGCAACCCGCGGTTCACCTCGAGTTGGGTAAACCGGCCGCTCTCCGCGCGGGCGAGGATTTCTTCATTGATGTCGGTGGCGACGATCTGCACCTGCCAATCCGACGTGATGAGCGGATGGTCGAGCACCGTCATGGCGATGCTGTACGGCTCCTGGCCGGTCGAGCAAGCCGCCGACCACATGTTGATGCGATGCGTCGCGCCGCGCTTGCGGCACAGCTCGGGCAAAACCGCCGAACTCAGCGCGGTGAACGGGTCGCGGTCGCGAAAAAACGACGTCTCGTTCGTCGTCATCGCTTCGACGACGAGACGGCGCAGCCGCTCCCCGCCGCCGTTTTGCAGCTTGTATGCCAGTGAGGCGACGTCGCTCACGCCGGCGTCGCGGGCGATCGGCAGCAACCTGCTCTCGACGAGATATTCCTTGCCCGGTCCGATGACAATGGCGGCGTCCTGCTTGACGATTTCCGCTATATACGCGAAAACACTGGCACTGATCGTCACCAGGCGCCCCCGACGGTTGCGGGTGGCGGCGCCGCGTGCGCCGCGCCGACGACCACGCGCGCCTGCTCAGGCGGCGACGCCGGCAAGACGTGGTGGTGCGGAGCGAGTCGGCGTCCGACGGCATTCGACAACGTCTCGGCGATCCGCGACAGCGGCACGATGTCGTTCGCGAGCCCCGCGGCGGCAATCGCGCCGGGCATGCCCCAAACGACTGAGGTCGCCTGGTCTTGGATAACGATGCGGCCACCGACCGCGCGGATCCGCTCCGCGCCCTTGAGGCCGTCGCGACCCATGCCGGTGAGCACGCACGCCAGCACGCCGTTGCCGTATGCCGAGGCCACCGACCGGAACAAAACGTCGACGGACGGGCGGCAGTAGTTTTCGGGCGGCTCCTTCGTCAGATGAGCGAGCACCTCAACACCCTGGCGCCGCAGCGTCAGATGGTGATCGCCCGGCGCGACGAGAATCTGGCCGGGCTCGAGCGTGCGCCCGTCGGTCGCCTCGCGGACGATCAGCGGGCAGCTCCGGTCGAGCCGCTCGGCGAAAAGGCGGGTGAAAAGTGCCGGCATGTGCTGAACGACGACCACCGGCACGGCGAGATCGGCCGGCAGGCCGCTCACGATCGCGGTCAGCGCGTCGGGGCCTCCGGTCGAGCAGCCGATCGCGATCACGTCGACCCGGTCTTGCCGGACGGGCGCGACGAGCGGTGCCGGGGCGGCCCCCGCGGGCGCCGTCCGCGCCCGGGTCGCTCCGACGAGTGCCTTGATTTTCGGCACCAGTTCAGCGCGGACTCGCTCGATCGACGCCGCGACGGTGCCCACGTGCGAGGGCTTGGTGACGTAGTCGCTCGCGCCGGCCGCGAGCGCGTCGAGGGTCGCGGACGCGCCTCTTTCGGTCAGCGTGCTGAACATGACGACGGGCAGCCGCGGATGGGTCTTTCGCAGCGCGCGCAGCGTGTCGAGGCCGTCCATGACCGGCATCTCGACGTCCAAGATGATGATGTCGGGCCGCAGCTGCGGGAGCTTGTCGAGCGCGATGCGCCCGTTCGCCGCCGTGCCGACGACGTCGATCGCTGGATCGTCGTCGAGCACTGAGGCAACCATGCGGCGAATGACGACCGAATCGTCGACGACCATGACCCCGATGCTGCTCACCGACACCTCCGCGAGACGTCCTCTGCCGACCAGGCCGGCGCGTCGACCGTCTGGTACGGCAGCCGCTAGGTGCCGCACCTTCACATCGGCACCGAATCGCCGCGCCTAAGCGCCCGAACGGCCTGACTCGCGGGTGGATCGGCGGCCCTCCGCGATAGCGGGCCGCCGATCCACCGGCGATTCACACTGCCGGCCACGCCGGCGATTCACACTGCCGGGTTACCGGCGACCGGCCCCCATGCCCGTTCGGTGCGGCGCACCGTGCGCCGCCAAATCAAGGTCTTGCTGAAGTGCTACGTACGCGGGCTTCGGCTGGAGGTTGACGTCGTAGAGCGTCGCGTACCCCTCGCCGTCGAACCAGCCCGGCACCCACGAGTCGGCATCGCCGAAGCCCCATACCGTGAACGAGATGCATGCCCGGACGGCGAGGCAACCCTTCAACATTTGCGAGAACTCGTAGGGCTGAGCGAACAGTTCGAGATTGTTCGTCGGCACTTGGTCGGTCGGGTTGTTCACGAACGTGCGGACGTCGGCTTCGGTAACCGCGACCTTCAGCCCGAGGCTGGCGTAACGCGCCAGATCGGTCTGGAAACGCTGACCGTCGAACCCGTACTGGGTGTCGAGGTGGCCCTGCTCGCCGATGCCGTCGATCGGAACGCCGTCAGCGACCATCTTCTTCGCCCAGTTGTAAACGGCGTCAGCCTTGGCGTTCGTGCCGTCTTGACCGGCAATGTTGAAATCGTTGTAAAAGAGCAGTGCATGCGGGTCGGCCTCGTGCGCCCAGCGGAAGGCATCGGCGATGATGCCCTCGCCGAGGTGCGACACCCAGAAATCGTCGCCGTTGATGCCGTCAGGCAACGGGTTCGGATCCCAGGCGTTGGCGAACATTTCGTTCGCGACGTCCCACTGCCAAATCTCGCCCTTGAAATGGGTGACCTCGTCGGTGATGTGCTTGTGCAGCAATTCTTTTAGCTCGGCATTGCTGATCGTGCCATTAGCGACGCCGGTGGTGAGCCAATCCGGGAGCTGGTTGTGCCACATCAGCGTGTGCCCACGTACTAGCTGGCCGTGCTGCTGTGCGAAAGCGACAAGACGGTCGCCGCCCGACCAGTCGTAGGTGCCCTGGGTCGGCTCGACGACTTGCCATTTCATTTCGTTGCCGGGCGTGACGACCGAGAACTGTTGCCCGGCGATCGTGCGGTAGTCGGAATGGTCGAGGTCGTAAGGCACGACTGCCGTACCGACGCGCAAACCGATCTGCGCACCGAGCGAGCGCAGCGAATCAGCGGGCGGGCGGTTGGCGTGACTGTTCGGGCTCGACGCCGACGCGCCGGCCGCGGTGGTGGCCACGATGGCCGCCACGACACCGGCGATGCCAAGAGCGCGGGCATGACGAAATCTCACTGATGCCTCCTCTTCACCGAAACTTACGGAGGAATACCGATAATGCCGGGAATTTAATGCCGTACACGCATTGGCGTCAAGGACGGGCGCCCAAAATTCAAGGCATCCTCACCGCACATAGTTTCCGGTAGTTTTACGGAAGTTTTGCCCGAGTCCTGAAGCGTCAAGGAAATCGACTACCGTGGGTATTCGTGCTTGTTGTGCGCGGCCTTCGCAAGGCGTTTCCCCCAGTGCGCAGGGGCGTGCCCGGCACTCTCGCCCTCGACGCCGTCGACCTCGATGTCTCGGCCGGTGCGTTCGCGAGCGTGCTCGGCCCGTCGGGGTCGGGCAAAACCACGCTGTTGCGGTGCATTGCCGGCTTCGAACGTCCAGACGCGGGGACGATCATCGTCGGCGGCCGCGTGGTCGCGTCGCCGACCGCGTTCGTCCGTGCCCATGCGCGCGGGGTGGGGATCGTGCCGCAAGAAGGCGCGCTGTTCCCCCACCTTTCCGTCGCGCAAAACATTGGGTTCGGCCTGGCAAGCGACAGCCGTCGAGCCCGGCGGCAGCGCGTTCGAGAACTCCTCGAGTTGATCGGACTCGAAGGGCTCGGCGACCGGCGCCCCGATCAATTGTCTGGCGGGCAACAGCAGCGCGTCGCCTTGGCGCGGGCGCTGGCGCCGAATCCACAAGTGGTGTTGCTCGACGAACCGTTTTCGGCGCTCGACGCGAAACTGCGCGCGGAGCTTCGCGAAGAGGTCCGCGAGACGTTGCGCGCGGTCGGGTCAACGGCCATCTTGGTCACCCACGATCAGGCCGAAGCGATGTCGCTCGCTGACCACCTGATCGTGATGCGCGACGGTCGCGTCGTCGCCGCGGGAACACCGCAAGCGGTCTACGAGCGACCTGCCGACGCCAATCTGGGGCGGTTCCTCGGTGAGGCGCTCGTCTTGCCTGGGCGCATCGTGCACGATGCCGACAGCGTGCGGGTCGAGTGCGCATTAGGCGAACTGGCGGTGGGCGATTGGCACGGTGGCGAAGGCACCTGCACGGTGTTGATCCGGCCGGAGCAGATTGCGATGCGGTCGCGGTGCGGTTCCGGCAACGGCGAAGTATTTTGCACGATCACGTCTCAGTCGTACTTCGGCCACGACGCGATGCTGCGAGTTCAGGTGAACGGCATCGCGCAGCCGATCTCGGTACGCGTGCCCGGACGGCAGAGCTACCAGGTCGGCAGCCAAGCCCGCCTGGACGTCGTCGAGCCTGTCCGCACGTACGCGCCCGACGCCTCATCGACCCCACTTAGGTGAGCCTAACCTTACTGCTAGTGTTTCCCAATCGAGCTCCTAGCAGATAGGTCCCCTGATGATTGTGCGCAAGCTCCGGCACGCGTCGCCCGCCGCGCTGGCCATCCTGCTGGCGGCGGCCCTGACCGCCTGCGGCAGCGGTACTAGCAACAGCGACGCGGACGGTACAAAGGACGCCGGGTCGGATGTGACCCTCACCATCTACACCGACCAGCACGCGTCATTGGTCAAAGGACTTGCTGACGCCTACACCAAAGAGACGGGCGTCACGTTCAACATCCAAAACAGCGCGACCGTCGGCCAGATCGAAGCGGAAGGCAACCAAGGCAAAGCTGACGTGTTCTTGTCCGAAGACCCCACGCCTGTTGCCCAACTCGCCGCGGCTGGCTTGTTGAGCCCGGTCGAACAATCCACGCTCGATCAGGTGCGCCCAGGGCTCAGCTCCGGCAAAGACCTATGGGTCGCCTACGCCGCGCGCACCCGTGTGTTGTTCTACAACCCAACGCTGATCTCGGAAAACAAGCTGCCCAAGACGCTCGCCGACATCATCGATCCCCAATACAAGGGGAATTTCGCCTGGGCGCCGTCCGGCGCGTTCGTCGCCACTACCCAGTACCTCATCGCCACGCAGGGTCTCGACAAGACCAAACAGTTCCTCGAAGCTCTCAAGGCCAACGGCGTGAACGAACAAAAGAACGGCAACGTGCGCGACACCGTCGAAGCCGGCAAACACGCCATGGGCTTGTCAAACCACTACTACTGGTGGGTACTCGCGAGCGAGAAGGGCGGCCCTGGCAAGCTGACCTCGAAGATTTACCACTTCCCGACCGAAGACCCGGGAAATCTGATCCTCTCCTCGGGCGCGGCCGTGTTGAAGTCGAGCAAGCACGCGGAGGCGGCCCAGAAGTTCCTCGCCTGGCTCACCTCCTCTGACGGCGGGCAGAAGCTCATCGCAACGGCGCCAATCGACGTTTCGGAGGCGCAATACCCGGTCGCGCCCGGAGTCGCGAGTTCGATCGTCGGCGATCTGAGCGAGGTCAAGTCGCCGACGTTCGACATGGACGAACTCGCGCAGGCTGGGCAAGCCGAAGACCTCCTCAAGCAACTCGGGATGTCTAGCGGATGACCGGCCGGCTACCGGCTGGCCGCACGGCGATCGCGCTCGGCGCGATCGCCGTCGCGGTCGCGTCGGTCGTCCCGGTCGTGTACCTGTTCGCGACCGGGATCTCGTTGCGCGACGTCCGAGAACAATTCCGCTATCCCTCGACGCTGGCCGCCGTCTGGCAAACCATCGGCCTCACCGTGTCGATCAGCGCCTTGACCGTCGCCTTGGGCGTCGGGTGCGCGCTGCTCGTCGTCCGAACGACCATCCCGTTCCCGCGGCTGTTCACCGTCTTGTTCGCGCTGCCACTCGCGATCCCGGGTTTCGTCAGCGCCTACGCGGCCTACTCCACCGAGCTCGTCTACGCGCCGCGTCTGTCGTTCACGACGAGCTTCGCGGGAGCTTCCGTGGTGATCGCGCTCAGTCTCTACCCGTACATATTCCTGCCGTGCGTGGTCGGGCTGCGCAGGGTTGATCCGTCGCTCGAGGAGGTCGTCGCGAGTCTTCGACCACACCGAGCCAGCGTCATCTGGCGAGTGATCACTCCAGAACTTCGCCCCGCGATCGCCACCGGGGTGCTGATCGTCGCGTTACACGTCGTCGCCGAGTACGGCGCGATGGTTCAGCTCGGCCGCTCCACGCTGACCACCAAGATCATGGCCGAGATGCTCGACTATGGCGACTACCGATCAGCGCGCTCGCTCTCGCTCGTACTAGGCGTGCTTTCGATCATCTTGCTAGTCGCCACCCATCGCGTCGCCGGCCGGAGCAGGGCAGGCGACGTCGTGCGACCAGCGCTTCGCCCGCCGCGTCGCTGGTCGCTCGGGCGGCTGCGCGTTCCGATCACACTTGCCAGCCTTGCCGTGCCGCTCGCCGCGGCCGGGCCGACCGTCTTCATGACCGTACGCGGATTGGCGCACAGCGCGGCCAGGCACGGTCAGCAGGGCGGCGTCGTCGACTGGGGTCAGGTCGGCACCGCCACCTCGACCACCGCCGGCTACGCCCTGGCGGCGGCTGCCGTCGCCACGGTCGTGGCCGCGCCGGTGAGCTGGCGCGTCGTGCGACGGCCGTCTTTGACGTCGACCCTGACCGAGCGCGCGGTCTGGGTCGCGCACGCCATCCCGGGCGCGATACTCGCGCTCGCACTGGTCTACCTCGTCACCCGCGTCGCGCCTAGCCAATACAAGTCCGCGACCGTGCTCGTCGCCGCGTACGTCGTGTTGTTCTTGCCGCTCGCGGTGGCAAACCAAAGCGTCGGACTCACCGCGACCCGCACGACGTACGACGACGTGGCGGCGTCCCTCGGCGCCAGGCCCGCCACGACGCTGCGTCGCGTGACGCTGCCGCTTGTGTTGCCGGGGTTCGTGGCCGGCGCCTTGCTGGTCGGCCTCGACGCCAGCAAAGAGCTGACCACCACGCTGATGCTCATCCCCTACAACGCGCACACGCTGTCAACGCGACTGTGGGCAACCACCAACGGCGAGTCACTCGACTTCACAGCGGCAGCACCGTACGCGGCGATGCTGGTCGCGCTCGGCTCGATACCCGTCTACCTCCTGGTTCGCCAGACGCTACGCCAGCTTGCCGACCGGCCCGCGTCGGCTGGCCGCGCTCAGCCCAAGATGCCGAGCGCCGTCTCCCAGGGCGCCACCAGCACGCCGTACGTGACTTCGTCGAGCAGGTCGTGAAGCGCCACCGCCTGCAAGCAACCGCTCACCGCGTTCCAGACGCCGCGCGCGGCTGACGACGCGTCGACCCCCGCCGCTCGAAGACCGCGCACCGCCTGAAACTGCGCGGCGGCCGCTGGACGCAGCCGGCCCGACAGGTACGCCGCCCACGCCGCTTCATGCATGCGCCGGCTCCAATCCGACTCCATCGTCGCCGCCGCCTCTGCCAACACCACCAGCCGCGGCGCGGTCAGCATGGGCAGCCGGTCGAGAACCGTGCGGACGTCGTCCGCGAACGGCCCGAGATCGGCCGGAATCGGCGGCAGCGAGCGCGCCGCGGCAATCCATGGGCCGCCGAGTTGATGCCGGACGTCGTCCGGCAAGCGCCGTCCGTGAAAAGCCGCCGCCGCCGCGTCGCTCGCCATCGCGACGACGTGCTGCGGAACTTCGTCGAGTACGTCGAGTCGGAGCAGCCGCAGCAGGTCTTCCATGCCGCCGAACGTGGCACCCGTGAGCCCGGACAGTGCCGCCTCGAGCTGGTGGCCGCGCAAGATCATGGTCTGCGCCGCCTCGTCGATAACCTGCTTTGCCGCCGAAAGCGCCTCGTCGAGACGCATCGCCGGCGAGAGCGCAGACACTTCGAGCCAGGCCGATGCGCGGCGCGGGTCAGAAATCACCGCGGGATCGAACGCCGACAAATCGGCGAGGCGGCCATCTGGCGTATGAACAGCGAGCGCTTCGAGCAGCACGGTGGCGACGGCGGCACCCGTAGGCATCCGTGCCAAGTCGTAACCGATCGTTGGCGCGTTGACCAGCGAGTACACCCGCTTATCGTCGCACCGCGCGCACGGGCGCGCGACCGCCGTCCGGGCGATGTCAGACGGCCACGCCGAGGTCGACGGCGCGCGCGACGTCGAGCGCCAGCAGCAATTGGGTATCGAGCTTGTACGCGCCCAAGACCAACGCGTGCCCCGCGCGGCGCATCGTCTCGGGCGGCTCTTCGAACTGGTCGACCGACACCGTGGCGACATCGCCAATCGTGTCGACCAGCAGGCTCACCGGCTCGTCGTCGACTCGCACCACGACGTTCATCGGCATCATGCCCTCGGGCCTGGGCGGCAACGCCAAGCGCGTTCGCAGGTCGATGGCCGTGACGACCTCGCCACGAAGGTTGATGAGCCCCGCCGCGCCGTGCGCGGCAAGCGGCACCGCGGTCATGTCTTGGTAGCGGATGACCTCTTGCACCTTGTGCACTTCGATGCCGAACAGCAACGTGTCGACCGTGAAGGTCGCGAGTTGGCGAGTCTCCATCTAGCGCCCCATCTCGGCATAGGAGTCGAAACCCGAAACGTCGGCCGCCCCCGCGGCGGCGACCGCGTCGAAAAACCGCGGGTCGGCGGCGATGATTGCCTGTTCCATGTCGAGGAGCTCGGTGACCCGTTCCTGCACCACGGCGACACCGGCCACCCCGTACTCGCTGACGTCTTCACGTGAGGTCGGCAACTCGTCGGCAATGTCGACGACGCCGTCGACCACCAAGCCCACGCTGCGGCGTCCTTGGGTGTAGACGATGACTTTGAGCTGGCCATCGTCGTCCGTGCTCGAGCCTGTGCCGAGCAGCGTCGAGAGCCGGCCGAGTGGCAAGAGCTGGCCCCGGTACTGCACGACCTCGCGCTGCCCGACGCGTTCGACGCTGGCCTCCGGAATTTCTTCGAGCCGAGTGACCATCGACAGCGGCACGCCGACCCGCCGATCACCCACGGCCACGACCAGCAACGGCTCCGGCCCGTCGGCCGCCACAGTGACCGCCGTCTGCTTCGCGGCGTCGGACGTCGTGTCGTTCTCGCGGAACACGCGCGCGCGTCGAGCAAGGGCCCGGACGTCGACAATGAGCGACACTCGCCCGTCGCCGAGGATGGTGGCTCCGGCGTAGGTGCCAATCCCCTTGAGCTGGCGCGATAGCGGCTTCACGACGATCTCTTCGGTGTTCAGCACGCGATCGACGACCAACCCGAAGCGGCGGCCTTCGGCTTGTAGCACCAGGATGTACACGGCTTGATAAGGGTGGTCGTGCTCAACCTCGAGCACGTGGTCGAGCCAGACGAGCGGCAGCAAGCTGCCCCGAAGCCGATAGACGGCCGCGCCATGCATGTACTCGATGAGAGCGTCCGCCTGATCGGGCTCGATGCACACCAACTCTTCGAGGCTCACCTGCGGCACGGCGTAGCGTTCGCCGGCGCACTGCACCGTCAGCGCCGGAATGATCGCGAGAGTCAGCGGAATCTTCAGCCGAATCGCCGTGCCGTTGCCCAGTTCGCTGGTGACGTCGACCGTGCCGCCGATCTTTTCGATGTTCGTGCGGACGACGTCCATGCCGACGCCGCGGCCCGACACGTTCGTGACTTCATCAGCGGTGGTGAAGCCCGGCACGAAGATCAGATTTATGATCTCGCGGTCGGCCATCGAGCGAAGCTGGTCGGGTGTGACGATGCCGCCGCGCAGCGCCTTGGCGGCCACGCGCTCGGGGTCGATCCCCGCGCCGTCGTCGATGATCTCGATGTTGACCTGGCCGCCTTCGTGGAACGCGCGCAGCAACAGCCGGCCCTCGGCTGGTTTGCCCGCGGCCCGGCGAATTTCGGGCGCCTCGATGCCGTGGTCGATGGCATTGCGGACGAGGTGAGTGAGCGGATCCTTGATCGCTTCCAGGATGGTCTTGTCGAGTTCGGTGTCGCGGCCCTCGAGTTCGAGCCGCACCTCGCGCCCGCACGAAACACCAAGATCGCGCACCATGCGAGGGAGCTTGTTCCACAGCGTGTCGATGGGCTGCATGCGCGTCTTCATGACGCCTTCTTGCAGCTCGCTCACCAGCAGGTTGAGCCGTTGCGCGGCACGCAGCATCGCCGAGTCTGCCTGTGTCGCGGCCGTCGCGACAATCTGGTTACGCGTCAGCACGAGCTCGCCGACGAGGCGCATCAACGTGTCGAGCAGATTGACGTCGACCCGAAGCGTCGTCTCCGTGACCGCGTGACCGCCCGGTGTGCCGCGAACGCCCGCCTGCGCGGCGAGCGCTTCCCGGATCTGTTCGTCGGTGGCTTGGCCATGGTCGACCAAAATTTCGCCAAGCGGTCGGTCGTCTCCGAGGCGCTGTTCGAGAATGGCGACCTCGACGTCGGTCTCGTCGACGCCTTGCGTCTTCAACAACTCGCCGAGCAGCGGGATCGGCTGCTCTTTCGCCGTGCTGTCTTTGTCGGCTTTTTCACCCCGCTTCGTCGCCTTGCCCTTGGCGCGCTTGGCGGATTTCGGCTCGGCGGGATCGCTAGGGTCAGCGGGGTTCGCGGGATCGGCGACATCGGCGAGGTCGCGAACGTCGTCGGCAACGTCAGATGGCTCGGGCGCGGCACTCGAAGCGGCGACCGCTTCCGCGCCTATCTGCTGGCCTGCCTGCTCGTCTGCCGCGGTTTGTTCTTGCAGCGCCGTCAGCCTCGCCACGAGATCGCCGTGATCGAGATCGTTCTCAGCGCCGGTGGCCTCGATGGCCGCGAGGATCCCGCGGACGGCGTCGACCAGGTCGAGCAGGCCGCTCGTTCGCTCTTGCGACAGCGTCAGGCCGCCATCGCGAAGCTTGGCGAGCAAGCCTTCGCCCGCGTGGGTCAGTGCCTCGAGCTTGCCGAACGCGAGGAAGCCACTCGTGCCCTTGATGGTGTGAATCGTGCGGAAGATGCTTTGCAGCAAGTCGCGTGAGTCGGGCTCGCGCTCCAGGTCGACCAGATCACGGTCGAGCTGGTCGAGGTTCTCGTAACTTTCCACGAGAAACTCGCGCACGATCTCGTCGAACTCGTCCATCAGACTCCTCCGCGCCGGCGGCACGATCCAGGCACCCGTCGGAAAACGACGCTTTCTGCATCGGCACGTGTGGGGGATCCCTGAGCGGCGAATTCAGGAGCCGCAAGTTTCAGAGCGGCGAATTCAGGGCTTGAGACTCGCGTCAAGGTCGGCCAGGCCGTCCCACGGCTGCCGGGCCTCACCGGCCGCCTGGCCTTCTGGACAGTGTGCGCGAAACGTACACCAACCGCACCCCGGTCGGGGCCGCGCCGGAAACAGCTCGGGATCGGCCTCGGGATTGGTGCCCGCCGCGACGATCTCGTCGGCGATCGACTCACACCGGGTCACCTGCCGGTCGAGCGACTGCGGCGTGTGCACCCACTGCCGCACCTCGCCGGTGGGCACGTGGTGCAGTTCGACCCGATAACAGGGACGCCGCAACGTGGCGCCCGCCGCGACCGCGTAGAGCGCGAGCGCCGCCGAACCGCGAACGTCGTCGGACGTCGGGGGGCGTCGTCCGGTCTTGTAGTCGACGACGACGAGTTCGCCGCCGCGATCATCGAGCCGATCGACCCGGCCCGAGAGCGCCAACCGTCTCGTGCGGGCGCCGAACGTGCGCTCGACGCCGACCGGCTCGGCGTGCGGATCGAGACGGGCGACGTACCGCTCGACCATCGCTTTGGAACGCGACCGCCACATTCGCGACTGCGCGTCGTCGCGAAAGCCCTCGTTCGACCACGCGGTGTCGAGCAACTCCCCCGCCGCTTCAGGCGTGCGCCGCTGTGGCGGCAACCGCCACCAACCGGCGAGCGCGTTGTGCACACTCGCCCCGAGGCTGTTGTGCGCCCACGGCGGGCCGGGAGTCGGGCGGGGCCGATCGAGGTATTTCATGCGGTAAAGGCGCGGGCAGTCGACCCACGTCATCAGCCGCGATGGCGTGCATGAGAACAGCCGCCGCGGCATGCCGGCCAAGCCGAGTTGGGTCGCGTCGTCCGTCATGGCTGCCATCCTGGCGAACGCCACCGACGAAACGCCTCGATCATGAGAAGAGGGCGACGTCGGCGTCGCGCAGCGGGCGATACCCTTTCGCGAACGCATGAACCTCGCCACCGGTGCGCACCCGGGCTTGCGCCGCGCCGCCGGCGACGGCCCGCGCGATCGCGTCGACCGGCAGCGGGGTATCGCACGCCGCGACCACCAGGTTTCCGCTGCGCCGGCCCCGAAAAACCGAAGGCTCAGAGATAACCACGACCTCGGCGAACACGTCGAGCAGACCGGCCAACTCGCGGCCCAGCCTTCGAAACGGCACTTCGTCCGCGACATTCACCAAGTAGGCACCGCCCGCGCGCAGAATTTCCTTGACCAGCAAAGTGAATTCGACCGTGCACACGTGCGGCGGCACCGCGCGGTCGCGAAAAACATCGCGGACGACGACGTCAGCCGAACCTGCCGCCAAGCCGAGCACGCCGGCGCGCGCATCACAAATCCTTATTCGAAGCCGGCGATTCTTCGGCAGCGGCAGTTTCTGCCGTACCAGCGCCGCCAACGCCGCATCGATTTCAAAAACAATCTGCTTGGAGGCCGGCCGTGTCGTGGCGAGATAACGTGGCAACGAAAACGCGCCGCCGCCGAGGTGCACGAAATCAAGCGGACCACCAACAGGCGCAAGACAATCGATAACATCAGCCAGCCAGCGTACATACTCGAAAGCCAAATACGTCGGCTCATCGAGATCGACGTGCGAATGCTCGACGTCGTCCAAGAACAACGTGTAGGCATTTCGTCGCGACTCATCACGCGCGATGATCGCCGTAGCCGTGTCGGTGACGAAGGTTTCGCCGGCCGCGCGTCGTCCGGCGATAGAAAGATGCCTGGCCGAAGCGGTCACCCGCGCACCACGGCCGCGCCGCTCGACCGCGCGACCAGTTCTTCGAAAATAACGGGGTTTGTGGTGTTCGCGCCTATTGAAATAGTTTTCACGAATCCGTGGTAATCGCTGGAGCCGGTGGCCAGCAGCCCGAGTGACGAAGCGAGCGTTCGCAGCCGAGCACGGGTCGGCTCGTCGTGGTCGGGATGGTCGACCTCCAGGCCGTCCAGGCCCGCCGCCGCGAACCGCTCGATGCATGCCTCGTCGACGATCGCGCCGCGCGACGACGCCGCCGGGTGGGCGAACACCGAAACCCCGCCTGCCGCTTTTACCAGCGCGATGGCGCGCTCCGGCGCGAGCGAGTATTTCTCCACGTAGGCGCGGCCGTCGTTGCCGATCCAATCCGGGGTGAAAGCCTCCGACACGTCCGCGACCACCCCTACCTCGACCAGTGCCCGCGCGACATGCGGCCGGCCCACCGCGCCGTCGCCCGCGATGCGCGCGACCTGCTCCCAGCTCACGGGCGCACCCAATTCGACGAGCTTGTCGACCATCGCGCGCGCCCGCCGCACTCGGTCGCCGCGCAGCCGCTCCGTCTCGGCGGCAAGCTCGGCATGCCCGGGATCGAAGAGGTATCCGAGCAGATGAAGGCTGACGCCGTCGGCCAGGCACGACAACTCGATCCCCGGCACCACCGCGACGTCGAGTGAGGCCACCGCCGCGAACGCCGCGGCATATCCCGAGGTGGTGTCGTGGTCGGTCAACGCGACGACGTCGAGGCCGGCCTTCGCGGCAACGGCCATAAGGTCGGACGGCGAGTCCGTGCCGTCGGAGGCGCTGCTGTGAGCGTGCAGGTCGATGCGCACGCCCGCCAGGCTATCGGCGTCCGGGCTCGTCGTCGCTTTTCGCGAGGGTGGCCAGGCGTGGGGTCAACGCACCGAACGGGACGTCGGTGCCGCCCAACTGATCGCGCAAATCGCGCAAGCCGAGATCTTCGAGCATCAAGATGCCCGCCGCCGCGGGCCACAGCAACGCCCAAATCCAGGCGGCCTTCGCCTCGCCGACGTAGACCGCGAGTTCGGGGCCGGCGTCGATGCTCCACAGCGGCGTCGGATGCCCTGACAGGCTCAGCCTCGCGTGCGGTGGGCCCGCGTCGAACCCGTCACCCGGGTCAGGGCCGGGCAGGCCCGCGATATGCGCGGCGAGACCCACACCTGGCGATTCGGCGACAAGCAGCAGGTCGCCGGCGCCGCCGAGCGGAGCCGGTCCGGAACAGCCGACCACGGTGGCGAGCGCTCCCGTTCGCTCGTCTCCGGCGTGCGCGAAACCGGTGACGACCCAACCGGTGGGCAGCGGCCAAAGCAACCACACCGGCACCCGGGCGTGGGCGACCATGCGCTCGAGGCATTCCGCACTGGGCCGCGTGATCGGCTGAAGCGGCGGCACCGGCCCGTGCGCGTCGCATTGCCAGTCGCTCGACCAAACGCTCGGCGCGTGCAAGGCGCCACCGCACCGCGGGCAGATCGGCTTGCCCTTCATGGCTTCGACCGTGTCTCGCTCAGCTCATGCTCGTCAAGGGTGACTACTGTGCTGTTATGCCCGAAATTTCGGCGGTCGGCGCAGTCGTCGTCCGCGATGGAACGCTGCTGCTCGTTCGCCGGGGTCACGCCCCTGCCATCGGACGATGGTCGGTGCCGGGCGGCCGTGTCGAGCCGGGCGAAACCGACGCGGACGCCGTCGTTCGCGAAGTGGCCGAAGAAACCGGACTTCACGTGCGTGTGGGTCCATTGGTCGGCGAAGTGCTGCGGCCGGGCACCGGCGACGACACCTACCGGATCCGCGACTATCTCGTCGAGATCATCGACGGAGCCGAACACGCCGGGGACGACGCCAGTGACCTCGCCTGGGTCGCCTTCGATCGTCTCGCCGAGACCGACCTCACCGATGGTCTGCTCGATGCCCTGCGGGAATGGGCCGTCATACCGTGATCGACCGCACGTGATCGACCACCGCGTGATCGACCACCGCGTGATCGACCGCCGTGTGATCGATGTTGTCGTTCGCGCCGTGCTGCCCTCGTGTCTGTGCGAAGGAGTGCAGACTGGTAACTCGAGCAAAAAGGATTCGGTGTGAGGAGCGGCGGCATGGCGAGCGCGAACAAGGCTGCCGGCGACCCGGCCGCGCGCGAACCGGCCGCCACCCAACCGGAAGTCCCCGAGTCGCTCACCCTCGAAGCCGTCGCCGCCCATGCGGGTGTGTCGCGAGCGACGGTCTCTCGCGTCATCAACGACTCGCCGCGGGTGAGCCCCGAAGCGAAAGCTGCCGTAGAGCGATCGATCGAGACACTCGGGTATGTGCCCAATCGCGCCGCCCGCTCGCTCGTCACCAAGCGCACCGACTCCATCGCGTTGGTGATCGCCGAACGCGAATCGCGACTGTTCGCCGACCCGGTGCTCGCCGGCATGGTCAGCGGCATCGCGGCCGAGCTCGCGAACACCAACTACATGTTCGTGCTGCTCACCGCGCAGGGCGAAGAAAACCGAATCGCGCGCTACGTGCGTAACAGGCACGCTGACGGCGTCATTTTAATGTCGCTGCACGGCGACGACCCGCTGCTCACCATGCTCGAAAAACAGCGTTTCCCGGCCGTGCTCAGCGGTCGGCCGTTGAGCAATCACGCAATCCCGTACGTCGACGCCGACAGCGAGAACGGCGCCAAGGCGGCGGTCGAGTACCTGCTGGCCCAAGGCCGCAAACGCATCGTGTCGATCGCCGGGCCGCAAGAGATGTGCGCGGGCATCGACCGCCTCACCGGCTTCAAGGCCGGTCTGCCGGCCGAACTCAAACAGCATTGGCGCGAATTCGTGGCGATCGGAAACTTCACCGAAGAAAGCGGCGAAGCCGCGATGAGAGACCTTTTACAACGGGTTCCCGACCTCGACGCGGTGTTCGCCGCGAACGACTTGATGGCGGCGGGCGCGTTGCGCGTGCTCAAGGCCAATGGTCGCAAGGTTCCTGACGATGTCGCGCTGGTCGGCTTCGACGATTCGAACATCGCCCGGCACACCGACCCGCAACTCACCAGTGTGCGGCAGCCGATCGAAGACCTCGGTCGCAATATGGCACGTCTGCTTTTGCAGCAACTGCAAGAGGGCGCTCCTACGCCCGAGTCGATGGTCTTGCCGACCGAACTGGTTGTTCGCGGTTCCGCGTAATTACGCGCCGATAGGCCGGTCGATCGTTCCGCCGAGATCCGCGAGGGGTCAGCGCGGCATGGCGACATAACGCCACCATCGCGACATCCGCGTAGGGTTAGTGGCAGAAGTGGGCCCCACGCGGTTGCGCCACGTAACACCCAGCGCCAACGGGAGTGGATCGCATGAGCGACCCGACGCCATCACCGGCAGCGCCATCGCCGGCAGCGCCATCGCCGGTAGGGCGTGCCGAAACGGACGACGCACCAGCGTCGATCAGGGTCTTCTTGCTCGACGACCACGAAATGGTGCGCCGCGGCGTGCGCGACATGCTCGAGTCGACACCTGACATCGTCGTTGTCGGCGAGGCCGGCACGGCAGCCGAGGCGATGAGCGCCGTCCGGGAGGCGAAGCCCGACATCGCCGTCCTCGACATCAGGCTTCCCGACGGCGACGGGATCGCGATCTGCCGCGAGATCCGAGCCGAGATGCCGAACGTGAGCTGCCTGATGCTGACGTCGTATCCGGACGACGACGCGCTTTACGAGTCGATCGTGGCCGGGGCGTCCGGCTACATCCTCAAAGAGGTCGCCGGAGCCGATCTGGTCAGCGCCATCCGGACTGTCGCGGCGGGCCATTCCATCATCGATCCCGTCACCACCGCACGCGTCATGGAACGGCTGCGCACCGACCCCCGGTCGCGAGATCCGCTCTACGCCCTCACCGATCAGGAGCGGCGTATCTTGCGGCTGATCGGCGAGGGCCTGACGAACCGGCAGATCGCGGAGCGGCTGTTCCTCGCCGAGAAAACGGTGAAGAACTACGTGTCGACGATGCTCGGCAAGCTCGGCATGCGCCGCCGCACCCAGGCGGCCATGCTCGCCGGAAAGCTCCGCGAGAAGCAAAACGAACCCAAGCCGTGACGAACCCCGGCCCCGGCGAGGGTTAGAGGGGCATCGGGCCGCCAGGACTTCGTCCGGGTGCCGCCATCTCGAAATCGAGCCCGGCCTGGTGCGGGGTCGACGCCGCGCGCGTGGGCGGCCGAGCGACCGCGGGCGCAACCACGCCGTCACCGCCCATCTGGACGAGTTCGTGCTGCGATCGCACGGTAAGCGCGTCGTAAAGGCGGCGGCGCCAAGCCACGACGTCGGGATCGGCTTCCGACCGGTAGAAGCCGCCGGCAGCTTCGAACAGTTCGCTGTAGACGCCGTCTGCCACCGCGATCGCGCGCCGCAGCTCCTCGTCGATCCGCCGGTGCAGGCGGCGGCGCTCGTCGATGCCCGCGCCCCGCTCCAGCGCGTCGACCAGGTCAGCGCCCAAACGCCGAACGTTTCGCATCGCGCTGTCGTAACGTCCAACCTCCGACGCCGTATCGCGGCTACGCCCCACGAGCAGGCCCGAGGTGCGGCGCTTGGCGATGCGGCGTCCGCCCGGCTCGTCCGAACGTCGTCCGACCGGTGTGAGCGACATCGTGTCTCCTTCCTTCTCGTTCCCCTCGCGGAAACCGTGATCCTGCCATCTGTCAGCCTGCCCGATCAGCCGGTGGACGGCCAGAGGCAAAAGTCGGACGGTCCGCCCGCGCGTCCACGCGACACGCGCGACCTCCGCGAAGCGGACGGCGATAACCTCCCGACATGAGCACGGCACACAGCGCGCCGACGGGTCGCCGATGACGAGCGGGCCCCCGACACGCGTGTTCGTCGCCCGCCTGGCCGGCACGGTGGTATTCGATCCCAACGGCGACCAGGTCGGGCGCGTGCGCGATGTCGTCGTCATGCTTCGGCTCGGCCGTCAGCAGCCTCGAGTGCTTGGCCTCGTCGTCGAGGTCTTGCCGCGCCGTCCGATCTTCTTGCCGATGACGAGGGTCACCGGCATCGAAGCCGGAGCGGTGATGACTACCGGCACCGTCAATTTGCGCCGGTTCGAAAAGCGCACGGCCGAGACGCTTGTACTGGGCGAATTGCTCGACCGGCAGGTGCTACTGGCCGAATCCGGAGAGTCGGCCACGGTCACCGATGTCGCGATGGAGTGCAACCGCATGCGCGACTGGCTGCTCACCAAAGTCGCGGTGCGCAAGCACGAGCCCGGCCGCATGCGGCGGCGCGGCATGGTGCAGGTCGTCGACTGGGACGCCGTGCGTGGTCTGTCGTTGCCCGAGAAAGGCCAGGGCGCCGCGAATCTGCTCGCCGCGTTCGACCAATTGCGCCCGGCCGACCTCGCCGGCGTGATCCACGATTTGTCGGAGAAGCGCCGAGCCGAGGTCGCCGCCGCGTTGGACGACGAACGGCTCGCCGACGTCCTCGAAGAACTTCCCGAGGAAGAGCAGGTCGAGATTTTGGCGACGCTCGAAGGCGAACGTGCTGCCGACGTCCTCGAAGCGATGGGCCCGGACGACGCCGCCGACTTGCTCGCGGAGTTGCCGGCCGAGGAGGCCGAACGCCTGCTCGCCTTGATGCAGCCCGCGGAAGCTGAACCCGTGAGGCGGCTGCTCACCTATTCGGAAGACACCGCGGGCGGTCTGATGACCACCGAGCCGGTGATCCTCGCGCCCACGGCGACCGTGGCCGAAGCCCTTGCTCACGTGCGAAATCCCGATCTGTCGCCCGCGGCGGCGAGCCAGGTGTACGTGTGCCGCCCGCCCACCGACACCCCGACCGGCCGGTACTTGGGTATCGCGCACCTGCAGCGGTTGCTGCGCGAACCTCCTGCCACGTTGGTCAGCGCGGTGGTCGACACCGACATCACGCCGCTCGGGCCCGACGTCGCGTTGCCCGAGATCACCAGCTACCTCGCGACGTACAACCTCGTCGCCGTGCCGGTGGTCGACGCCGACGACCGGCTGCTCGGCGCGGTCATGGTCGACGACGTGCTCGACCACCTGTTGCCCGAGGGCTGGCGAGACTCCGACCACACCGGTGGGAGGGTCGATGGCACCGCGTAGTGCTCGTCGACGCCGTCTCGACCAGCCGATCGAGCCGCGCCGGCTGTTGCTTCGCCCCGAATACGACCCTGAAGCATTCGGGCAGCTCTCCGAACGTTTCGCGCGATTCATGGGCACCGCGCGCTTCATCGTCTACTTGAGCGTCTTCATCAGCGCCTGGATCATCTGGAACATCGTCGTACCGTCGAGCCTTCGGTTCGACACGTACGCGAACAAGTTCACGCTTCTCACGCTCTTGCTCTCGGTGCAGGCCTCGTACGCGGCGCCGCTCATCCTGCTCGCGCAAAATCGGCAGACCGACCGAGATCGCGTGCAATTCGAAGAAGACCGCATGCGCAACGAGCGCAACATCGCCGACACCGAATACCTCACGCGTGAAGTCGCGGCGCTACGGATCGCGCTCGGCGACGTCGCGACGCGTGACTTTATTCGAGGCGAACTGCAGCGGTTGCTCGACGAGATCGAAACCAGGCGTGACGAAACAGAAAACCCCGTCGATCCCGATCAGCAACGCATCAGCTAAAACCCCTCGAATTCGGCGGGTTTCCGTGACACCTCGCCGCCCGCGGGGTACGCCGCCGACATGGCCGTGGTCGACCATGTCAGGCACGAAGCGAACGAGCCCGCGCACTACGCGTGGCGGGCAGCCGCGGTCGGTGTCAGCGCGGTAGCTGGAGCGATCGTCGGAATCTCGGTCGCCGACTTGGGAAACGCCGTGCTGCGCGCCTTACTGGTTGTCGTCGTGCTGCTACTCGCCGTGCGAGAGTTACGCAGCCGGCGAGCGTAATCCGGTGAGCCTAATCCGGGACGACGAGTACTTGCGGCGACGACTCTTTAATGCGCGTCTTCAACCACTTGATTTGCGTCAACGTTTGTTTGTGCAAGCCCGACACTTCGTCCAGCAACTTCTCGTCGCGCACGGCTTGGGCCACCTGACCAAGCGTCAGCCAATGGATATTCGCTTCTTCGGCCATCAGATACAGCTGGCGCAAATCGCGCAATAACAGGAGTCCGGACGACGGCCGCGAGCCGAGTAGTTCGGAAGTCTTGTGCCGCACCCCCGACATCACATTGGCGAGACTTCGCGATGTGGCGGGCTCGTCGAGATCCTTGCCGAACCGCTCGGCGATCGACCTGATTCGTTCCGCGCGGGCATCGCATTGCTTCGACAGCGTGTGGCACAGATAGTAAACGTCTTGCTCGGCAGCTTGCCGCTCCGCCACTTTGAGAAACTCGTCGGCGAGTTCGGTTTCCGCCTCGTGCAAGTCATCGAGCAGCATGCCAACCTTGTTCATGGCATGACTCCCTCCGTTACAGCGTCGGCCCGCGTCGCCGGAGCGGACGCCGTGATGGTTGGGGCGAGCGCCGGTTCGCCGTTTCGCTCGGCGACCTTGCTCACGCGTACTGCCGTCACCTTGAAGACCGGCTGCTTCGAGACCGGATCCCACTCGGTGCGGGTCAACTCGTTCGCGGCCGTCGGCCGATCGTCGGGCTTCGCGCGGTCTTTGTCGAAGTACCCGTAGTGAAAGGGCGCGAAGACGACGCCAGGTCGGATATTTGAGACACGCGCCGGGGCCACGAGCGCGCCTCGCGCCGATTCGACACGGACGACGTCTCCTTCGGAGACGCCGAGCTCCTCCGCGTCGGCAGGGCTGATCTCGACCCATACTTCGGGTGCGGCCGCGTCGAGTTGTTCGGCGCGGTGCGTCTTGGTGCGAGTGTGCCAGTGGTAAACCGTACGGCCCGTCGTGAGCTGGAGCGGATAGTCGTCGCTTATCGGCTCGTGGGGCGGGGCGTAATGCGCAGCCTTGAGAATCGCCTTGCCAGCAGGATTATGAGCCCGGTATTCGTCCGCCTCGTTCGCCGCCCCAGTTTCGAGATCGTGACCGTAGCTTTCACAAAAGTCGGGGTCGGTCGCGAATACGTGATCGGTGTAAAGGCGTTCGGTGCCACCAGGGGCTTCGGCGGTGCACGGCCACTGAATGCCGCTGCCGCCGCGCAGCTTGTCGTACGTCAGCGCCGTCTGGTCGCAAAGATGGCCGCGCGTGATTTCCGTGAAGGCGCGCCAGGCTTCTTCCGGCCGCATCCATGGAATCAGGGGCGCACCGTCCTTGTCACGTAAATCCATGCGACTGGCGTATTCGCGGAAGATGTCGAAGTCGCTGCGCGCCTCACCTGGCGGATCGACCGCCTTTTCGGAGATATGCACCGTGCGGTCGGCGTTGGTGTAGCAGCCCGTCTTTTCGCCCCAAATCGCGGCCGGTAACACGACGTCCGCGAACTCCGCCGTCTCCGTCATGAAAGCGTCGGAGACGACGAGAAAAAGCCGGTCTTGACCGTACACGGAACGTATTCTTCGCAGTTCGGGCAGAGAAACAAGTGGGTTGGTCGCCGACACCCACAAGAACTTGATCGAACCGCTCTCGCACTGCCTGAAAATTTCCATGGCGTGGGTCGGCGGCGCCCAGTGCGGTATCGCCATGATGTCGACGTTCCACGCTTTCGCCAGTTCGCGCACGTGCTCGTCGTTTTGCCAGTTGCGGTAGCCGGGAAGCGAACCGTTCGCGCCCGTTTCTCGGGTGTTTTCCGCGGTCGGTTGGCCGTTCATCTGGAACACCGTCGCGCCCGGTCGCCCGATCATGCCACGCAGCAGATTGATGTTGTTGACCTGTACGGCCGCCGCCGTCGCCTGATGAGACTGGTAAACACCCTGAAGCACGGTGGAAACGAGACGTTCCGCCGACCCGATCAATCGAGCCGCCTCGCGGATTCGCTCGGCGGCCACGCCGCAAATATCTTGCACGTCGTCAGGCGAATAGCGCGAGACCACCTCTGCCAGGTCGTCGTAACCGACGGTGTGCCGGCTCACCCAATCACCATCGACCCAGTCATGTTCGATCAACTCGTGCAAAATCGCGTTCAGGATAGCGACGTTCGTGCCGGTGCGGACCGGAAGATGCACGTCAGCCTCCGCGGCCACCGGTGTGCGCCGCGGATCGATCACAATCAACTTAGGTCGATCGGGTCCGCGTAGCCGATCGAGCATGCGCATCCACATCACGGTCTGCGTCTCCGCCACGTTGTGGCCGACCAGCAGCAGCGTGTCGCACACGTCGATGTCGGTGTATGAGCCAGGGTCGCCGTCGCTGCCGAAGCTTTCGACCAGCGCCCACTCCGCGGTGGCCGTGCAAAGGCGCGTATTGCCGTCGAGGTGAGGGGTGCCTATACCGCCACGAGCCAAGAGGGCCAACGTGTAGTACTCCTCGGCGAACAGTTGCCCGCTGGTGTAGAACGCCATCGCCAGCGGGCCATAATCGGCGAGCACTTCTTTCGATCGGTCGACGATACGGATCATCGCGGCGTCCCAATCGGTCTCTTGCAATGCGCCGTCGAAGCGCACGAGCGGGCGCGTAAGCCGGTCAGGGGAATTGTTTGCCTGCCAGCCGAAGAGACCCTTCGGGCCGAGCCGGCCGTGGTTGATCCGGTCGACCTCGCGCCCCCGGACGCCGACGATGCGCCCGTCGCGAACGGCGACGTCCATGCCGCAACCGTTCGAGCACAGGAGGCACGCCGACTGCACCCACGCCTGCACGTCCGACTCTGGCACCGTCAGGTATTGATCGACACGATCGGGCCAATGTGTTCCGGCCGCGAATGGTGTGCGGTCACCCCAGATGTCGCTAATCCGATCCGCCATGAACAAAGCAGTACCTCGGGTCATCTTCGCTAAACCCGCGCGCTACATCCAACCCCGGCCTGGGTACTTTCCGCACGTGACACGATGGGACGAGCGCCACCGCCCCGAGCTTCACCACGACCCTTCGCCAAGACCGCTATTTGATAGCACTCTTTCGATGCTGCCGCGGGGATACGCATTCTTGCCCAACAGCAGAAAGCGTTACGGCATCGATGTTTTCGGGAGCCGGCTTTTGGCGCGCCGTGTCATCACCCTCGCCGGCCGCGACGCCGTCCGGCTGTTCTACGACGACTCGAAGTTCCGGCGCGCGGGGGTAATGCCGCGAGCCGTGCGCAAGACGCTCACCGGCGAAGACGCGACAGGCTCTCCATGAATTACGTTCGGCGCTGGTTGAGCGTCCATTACCTCCACCGACGTCGCGCCCTTGTCACCGCTCTCGCGCTGATGCTCGTCGCGGAACTGTGTGCCACGATCGGGATCGCGTACGTTGCTGGCTTTCCCGAGATGCGAGCGACCTTCATCCGCTTCTCGTGGCCGTGGCTCTTAGCCCTGGCCGGAGCTCTCCTCGTCTCCTACACCGGCTACTACTACGCCTATCGCGGCGTCTACGTGGTGGAGGGCGGCAATTCGCTGACGGCACGATATATGCACGCGGTCGTGACGGGCGCATTCGGCGGCTTCTTCGCGCATGGCGGCGGCACCGTCGACGAATACGCGGTAGAAGCGACTGGGGCGACGAAGCGAGACGCGCAAGTGAGAGCGGCCGCATTGACCGGCTTTGAGCAAGGGGTGCTCGCCCTTGGCGCCTGCGCCGCCGCCATCGTCGCTCTGGCGACCGGATCGTCGCGAGCGCCGTCGGACGTCACCGTCCCGTGGGCCGTTGCTCCGATACCTGGTTTCGCCCTCGCTTTTTGGCTCGCTGAGCGCTACCGTCACCGGCTACGAGAGCGACCGGGGTGGCGCCGGGGCATGGGTGTCTTTCTCGACTCGATCCATCTCGTGCGCGAGCTGTTTCGCAAGCCACACCGCCACACGTCGGCGCCGCTGGCGATGGCAGTGTTTTGGTCTGCCGACGCGTTCGCGTTGTGGGCCGCAATGGCGGCGTTCGGCGTGCGCATGAACGCACTTGCCTTAATCGTGGCGTACGCCACGGGCATGGTGTTCACTCGCCGAACAGCCCCGTTGGCCGGCGCCGGCATCCTGATGCTGGTGCTCCCCGTCACGCTGTGGCACTGCGGTGCCCCGCTCGCCACCGCCGTCGCCGGCGTGTTCGTCTACCGGGTGCTAACACAGTGGGGGCCCTTCCCGTTTTCGCTGGTCGGTCTCCCGGCGCTGCGTGAGATGCGCGAGGTGGCGGAGTTGGCCGAGGTGGCGAACGGCGAAGAAGAATGCTGAGTCCGGGGGAGGCGTGTCTCGATGGCTACTTCGAGCCGCTCTTCATGTGATCGCGAACGCGGTCGACCATTGCCGCGAACGGTCCGACCAGGTAGTTGGCCGTCGTGCTCTTGGCGCTCGGATGCGGGTGCGTGGGTGCCATCTTTTCCGCAATCTTGATGCGTTTGCCCATCTGCCGAAGCTCGTCTGGAGTCTTGGCCGAACGCAGGCCGACAAACTCCTCATGCTCTTCAGATTCGGCATGAGCCAACACCGACTTCTTCAGCTCAAGGAACGTCGGCATGAACTCTGACGATTCGGTGCCCAGCTTCTCGAGCTTCGCGAGCACCTCTTTCGCTTCGTTCTCCTCTTCGATCCGCGCGTCCGCGACCGCTTCGCCGTTCGGCACCGACGAGCGAGTGATCGGCCGGATCACTTCCTCCTCAGCGGTTTCGTGGACGGCGAGCAGCGCCCGCAGGTGGTCGAACTCACGCTGGCGCTCATCACCCTCGCTGCTTTCGACGAGCGCGAACAGTTGCTTGATCTGGTCGTGCTGGGCGATAAGGATCTCGATCGCGTCGGCGTTTTCTTTCACGCTGCCAGCGATATCTTTGGCGGTCATGCGTGTGGTCCCTTCATTAGTCGGTGCGAAGTTGCCTACCGCGCGCGACGATCCATAAACCCGGCGTACGAGCCGTAACGTAACAGGTCATCGTTACCGCGAGGCCAGTCTTACCTTCCGGAAGGTTAGGTCCTCTGTCGCAGTAAGGCGACTGTTTGCCTCGCGCCGCCATCAGTCGATCGAGCTTAGGTTTTACGAATCACACCGCGGAAAAAGCCGCCGCATCTTCCAGCGGAATGCCCAAATTCCAACGACATCGGGGTCGATCAATGCGAGTTCTCGGAATCAATGCCGTCTTTCACGATCCAGCGGCGGCATTGGTGATCGACGGCCAGATCGCGTCCGCATGCGAAGAAGAACGCTTCTCACGACGCAAGCATGGCAAACGCCCGTTGCCGTTCAGCGCCTGGGAAATGCCCGAGCTGGCCGCGGCATGGTGCCTGCGCCAAGCACACCTCACGCCGGCAGACCTCGACGCCGTGGCGTACTCATACGACCCCGAACTCGTCGAGCCAGCTGGCGACCTCGGGCTTGACGACCCGTGGGATCACTTGCGCACCACCTATGCCGCGCGAGCACCGCAATTCCTCGCCGAAGCGCTTCCGGGCCTCGATCCGGGCGCCGTTGTCTTCGTTCCGCATCATGTCGCGCACGCCGCTTCAGCCGGCCTCGCCGCACCGTGCCGCGACGGCGCCGTCCTGGTGCTCGACGGGCGCGGCGAGTCGTCGTCGTATCTCGCCGGCAGCTATCGGGATCGCAAACTGCGGGTGCTCGCCACCGAACGGCTCCCGCACTCCCTTGGCCTGCTCTACGAAGAATTGACCTCCCATTTGGGGTTTCTTCGATCGAGCGACGAGTACAAGGTGATGGCACTCGCGTCCTACGGCTCGCCGCGCTTTGCCCGCGAAATGCGCAACGCCATTCGCGCCACTGGTGACGGTGGCTTCAAGGTTGCCGCGATCGACTGGTCAACGCTGACGAAACCCCGCATAGGCGACGCCGAATTGACCGCCGAGCAAGCCGATCTCGCGTGCAGCGTGCAGCGCCGCCTCGAGGAAGTGCTACTCGAACTCGTTGCGTGGCTCCACGAGCAGACCGGCGACCGGGTACTCACGATGGCTGGCGGAGTGGCGCTGAATTGCGTGGCAAACTCCCGAATCGCGCGTGACGGGCCGTTCGATGAAGTCTGGGTGCAGCCGGCCGCCGGCGATTCCGGAACGGCACTAGGCGGCGCCTTGCACATCGCGTGCGAGTTGGGAGACGACGTCGAGGCGATGCCGAGCGCGGCGCTCGGTCGCGAGTGGAGCGACGACGAAATTCGAGCCTTGCTCGACAGCGCCAAAGTGCCGTATTCACAGCCCTTCGACGTCGCCGAGGCAGTCGCTGAAGCGTTAGCCCACGATTGCATCGTCGGTTGGTTTCAAGGCCGTAGCGAGTACGGGCCCCGCGCTCTTGGCCACCGCTCGCTTCTCGCCCATCCCGGTCACGCGCACAATCTCGAACGCCTCAACGACGTCAAGGGGCGCGAGCAGTTTCGGCCTGTCGCCCCGATGGTGCTGCTCGAACGCGCGCACGACATCTTCGACGGGCCGCTCCCAAGCCCCTACATGCTGTTCGTACATGATGTGGCACCGCCGTGGCGGGCGCGAATCCCCGCTGTCGTACACGTCGACGGCACAGCACGGATTCAAACGGTCGACCGACATGACGAGCCGCTCGTCGCTCGACTGCTCGAGCAGTTCGAGCGACGCACCGGATTGCCGGTGATTGTGAATACAAGCTTCAACACGGCAGGCCGGCCTATGGTCGACTCGCCTCGCGACGCATTGGAATGCTTCGGCTCCACTCCGCTCGACGTGCTGGCGATCGGCCCGTTCATCGTGTCTCGAGCAGGATGGCGAGCGCCATGAACGGCGAACACACCGTTGACGTCGCCGTCGTGATCCCCACGATCGGGCGCCCTAGCCTGCGCGTGCTGCTCGACTCTCTCACCGCCGACCCGGGGCCGAGGCCGAGCAGCATCGTGGTGGTGGACGACCGGCTTGACGCGACGAACCCGCTTTTTTTGATGATTCCCGTTGCGATACGCGATTCGGTGCGCGTCGTTCGCGGACGAGCATGCGGCCCAGCCGCGGCGCGCAACGACGGTTGGCGATCCGTTCCGACGACATGGGTGGCTTTTCTCGACGACGATGTCGTTCCTCAGCGGAATTGGCTCAGCGCGCTTGCCGCCGATCTCGCGGCTGCCGCTGAATCCACCGGCGGCGTCGCCGGCCGCATCGTGGTTCCGTTGCCGCATGGCCGTGAGCCGACCGATTGGGAACGCAATACGGCGGCACTGGAAACCGCCCGCTGGGCTACCGCCGACTTCGCATTTCGGCGAGCCGCATTAATCGACGTGGCCGGCTTCGACGAGCGATTTTCGCGCGCCTACAGAGAAGATGCCGACCTCGCGCTACGCGTTCGCGAGGCTGGCTACGAGTTGCGTTACGGCACTCGTCACGTCGTACACCCGGTACGACCGGCGGGCCGATGGATCAGTGTCTCCGCGCAAAAGGGCAACACGGACGACGCGTTGATGCGCGCGTTGCACGGGCGCCGCTGGCGAGAGAAAGCACAAGTCGGCAAAGGACGCCGTCGCCGGCACGTGGCCGTCACCGTCGCGGGCGTTGCCGGCGCCGCGTTTGCCTTGGCGGGTCGGCGCCGACTCGCGACGGCGACGTGCCTGGCCTGGCTGCTCGGCACGGCAAACTTCACACGCGAGCGGATCGCACCCGGGCCGCGTGACACCCACGAAGTGACCACCATGGCGATGACGAGCGCGCTGATTCCGCCCCTCGCGACCATACGCTGGCTCTACGGCAAATGGCGCTGGCGCGAAGTTCGCCCGTGGCCCGACCGGCCGATGGCGGTGCTCTTCGACCGCGACGGAACGCTCATACACGACGTCCCCTACAACGCGGATCCAGATCGCGTGACACCGTTCGCCGGGGCTCGGGCGGCGCTCGACATGTTGCGATCGCGCGGCGTCCGGCTCGGCGTCGTCACCAATCAGTCCGGTGTCTCGAAGGGAATGATGACAGCCGCCGATGTCGACGCGATCAACGCGCGGGTCAGCGACGTACTGGGACAGATCGATGTTTTCGCGGTATGCGTTCACGATGTCGCGGCCCGCTGCGATTGCCGCAAACCGGCTCCTGGCCTTATCACGTCGGCCGCGACGATTCTGGGCGCGCACCCACGCCATTGCGTCGTGATCGGCGATATCGGTTCAGACATCGAGGCGGCGGCGCGCGCGGGCGCGCGCGCCATCTTGGTGCCGACGCCGCGCACGCGACGAAACGAGGTCGCGTCGGCGCCGCATGTCGCGTCCGATCTCGCGGAGGCGGCGAGGCTGGCGCTTCGCCCGGAATTCATGACCGGTAACGGGGGCCACAGATGACGACGTCGCGGCCGGAGATAAGGACGGCCAATCATGGCCATGTGCTGGTTGCGCGCCTCGACAGCGCGGGCGACGTTTTGCTGGCGGGGCCGGCAATTCGCGCGATCGCGGCAGGCGCCGCGCACGTGACCCTGCTGTGCGGTCATCGAGGCGCCGAGGCAGCGCGACTGCTCCTCGGCGTCGACGACATCGTGACGTGGTCCGCACCGTGGATCGACCCCGAGCCCGCGCCCGTATCGCCGCGGCACACTAGTTGGCTCGTCTCGCAAGTCGCCCGTCGCGGCGTCGAGGCAGCGGTCATCATGACGTCGTTTCATCAATCGCCATTGCCTTTAGCGCTGTTACTCAGGTTGGCGGGAGTTCGTCGAATCTCCGCGATCAGCGAGGATTTCCCGGGGTCTTTGGTGGACGTGCGCCACACCGTCGAGCACGGCATCCCTGAAGCGCGGCGGGCGCTGTCGCTCGCCGCGGCGGCGGGCTTCGAACTGCCGGACGACGACGACGGGCGGCTCCGCATTCGAGCCGACCTGCCCGCCGTGACGCAGCTTGTGCCGACCGGAAAACCCTACGTGGTCGTACATCCCGGTACGTCGGTGCCAGCGCGAGCATGGCCCGCGCGGTATCACGCCGCGTTGGTGCCGATGCTCGCGGATGCTGGCTTGCAACCCGTGGTCACCGGTTCGAAAGGCGAGATGGAGCTCACTCGCCAGGTTGCCGGCTCGGCGGGCATCGACCTCGGGGGCTCGTTGTCGTTCGCCGAACTCGCCGCTGTCGTTGCCGGCGCCAAGGTCATCGTCGTGGCAAACACCGGCCCCGCGCACCTGGCAGCCGCCGTCGGAACGCCTGTCGTCTCACTTTTCGCGCCGACCGTACCGGCTTCGCAGTGGCAGCCTTATCGTGTTCCCCATCTCTTGCTCGGCAATCAAAGCGCGCCATGCCGCGATAGTCGCGCCCGCGTGTGCCCGGTAGCGGGCCATCCCTGCCTCTCGCGCGTTACACCCGAGGACGTATTTATCGCCGTCCGATCGCTGCTCGCCGTTACCGCGCATCGCGACGACCCCGCGAAAGTACCGGCCGCGTTATGAAAATCCTGGTTTGGCATGTGCACGGCTCGTGGTTGAACGCTTTCGTAAGCGGGCCACACGAGTACCTCGTGCCGGTCACGCCGGATCGCGGTCCGGACGGTCGCGGCCGGGCCCGAACGTGGCTGTGGCCCCGCTCAGTGCGCGAGGTGACACCACAGGCGCTGCGAGACGAACACGTCGACGTCGCCGTCTTACAGCGGCCTCATGAGGAACCTCTTGCCGGAGATTGGCTAGGGCGCGGGCTCGGCACGAACATCCCTATCGTCTACGTCGAGCACAACACTCCGCGAGGCGACGCTCCGGCCACCCGGCACCCGATGGCCGATCGGCACGACGTACACCTCGTGCACGTCACCCACTTCAACAATTTGATGTGGGACGCCGGAAAGACGGCTACCACCGTCATCGAGCACGGCGTCGTCGACCCGGGCTATCTCTACACAGGTCGAGACGCGCGCATCGGTGTGGCAATCAACGAACCGATTCGGCGGGGCCGGGTCACCGGCACCGATCTGCTTCCCGCGTTCGCCGATCTGGCTCCGCTTGACGTATTCGGCATGCGTGTCACGGGCCTGGCGACCGCACTGGGGATCACCACACACGAGCTCCGAACGTTCGAAAATTTGCCACAGCACACAATGCACCGTGAAATCGCGAACCGCCGCGCCTACCTGCACCTGTCACGCTGGACGTCGCTCGGGCTCTCGCTTATCGAGGCGATGATGCTCGGAATGCCAGTCGTTGCCCTCGCCACGACGGCCGCCCCCGAAGCGATACCGCATGACGCCGGGGTCGTGTCGACTGACATCGACCGCCTGCGAAGCGCGCTTCGGGCCTATCTTGACGACGCCGAATTCGCCCGTAGCACTGGGATTGCCGCTCGCGCCGCTGCCACCGCACGGTATAGCGCGGAGCGTTTCGTCGCTGATTGGGACCGCCTGCTGAGCGAGGTGACCGCATGAGTTCGGGACTGAAAATCGCGATGGTATCGGAACACGCGAATCCGCTCGCGACTGTCGGAGGAGTCGACGCCGGGGGCCAAAACGTGCACGTAGCGGCTCTGTCATCAGCACTCGCCACCGAGGGACACGAGGTCGTCGTCTACACGAGACGCGAATCCAGCATCGCCCCCGCACGCACTCAACTATGCGACGGCGTCACGGTCGAGCTGGTGCCAGCCGGCCCGGCGACACCGTTGCCGAAGGACAAGCTGCTGCCGTTCATGCCGGCATTCGGGCGCTGGCTCGGCGCACGGTTCTCCGTCGCTCGCCCGGACGTCGTACATGCGCATTTTTGGATGTCCGGCTTGGCGGCGCGGCAAGCCGCATTGGCCGACGGAATTCCCGTCGTCCAGACGTTTCATGCCCTCGGCGTCGTGAAGCGGAGACACCAAGGCGATGCCGACTCCAGCCCCCTGACGCGTATCGACCTGGAGCGAGAACTCGCCTGTACCGTCGACCGCGTCATCGCGACGTCAAGCGATGAAGTATTCGAACTCGCGAGGCTCGGCGCGAATACACATCAGCTCACGGTTGTGCCGTGCGGCGTCGACACGGCGCAATTCTCGCCTGTCGGTGACATTGCGCCGCGCACGTCGCGCGCCCGGCTGTTGTCGATCGGCCGGCTGGTGCCGCGCAAAGGTGTCGACGACGTCGTGCGCGCATTGGCGAATATCGACGATGCCGAACTGGTCATCGCCGGCGGCCCTCCGGCGCGGTACCTCGACGGCGATCCCGAGGTCCGCCGATTGCGGCGCCTCGCCGCGGAATTTCGGGTGGCCGACAGAGTGCGCATGATTGGGCAACTTCGCAGAAACGCGGTTCCCGCACTGATCCGTTCGGCGGACGTGGTCGTGTGCGCACCGTGGTACGAACCGTTTGGGATGGTGCCGCTGGAGGCAATGGCCTGCGGGCGCCCCGTCGTCGCGACCGCCGTAGGCGGCCTCGTCGACACGGTCGTCGATGGCGCGACCGGATGGTTGGTACCCGCGAAAGACCCGCGTTCGCTCGCGGATGCCGTCAAATGCCTCCTGCACGACGAAGAGCTTCGCCGTGAGTTCGGCCGTACCGGACGGCGTCGGGTAGAAGCGCGTTACTCGTGGCCGCACATCGCGCGCGCTACGGCACGCGTGTACCTGGAAGTGGCTCGTCGCCGGGCCGACGCATTCGGAGTTTCGTCGTGACAAGCCGAGTTCGAGCTCCCGTACCCGTCGGCCGCGCGCACTTGCTTGAGCTCCGCCAGGCGCTCGACGCGGCCGCCGAATCGTTCGACACGATCGCCTCCTGGGGGCAGCGATGCGCCGCTGTACTCGCTGGAGGGGGACGTTTGCTCGCGGCGGGCAACGGCGGCAGCGCCGCGCAAGCTCAGCACCTCACCGCGGAGTTGGTCGGCCGCTTCCACGGCGAACGCCGCCCCTTGTCGGCGATCGCCCTTCACGCTGAGACTTCGGCACTCACCGCGATCGCGAACGACTACGGAGCCGACGAAATCTTCGCCCGTCAGCTCGAAGCGCACGGGCGTCGCGAAGACATCGCCGTCTTGATATCGACGTCCGGCAGGAGTACCAACTTGATCCGCGCGGCGGAGCGCGCACGCGAACGCGGATTGGCCTCGTTGGCGCTGACGGGTCGGGGGCCAAATCCGCTCGCGAACATCTGCGACGACGCGTTTGTCGTACCTTCTCCGCACGTGACTGTCGTGCAAGAGGTGCATCTTGTCGTCATGCATCTGTTGTGCGCGGCCATCGAACAGGCACTGGTCAAATCCCGAGGCGAGTACTTCCGTGTTGCCAAGAACGCTGCCGCTGGAAGGGTTTCGGCGTGAACACGCCGCTCGTCGTGGTTGTCGGCGACGCGCTACTCGACGTCGAAGTCATCGGCCGCGCCACGAGGTTGGCTCCCGACGCGGCCGTGCCCGTCGTCGACGACGCACGCGAGTCTGCACGGCCGGGCGGTGCGGCGCTCGCCGCCGCGCTGCTCGCCCTCGACGGCGTCGACGTCGCGCTGGTGACCTCACTTGGCGGCGATGAGAGTTCAACACGGCTACGCAACGCGTTACCGCGGCGAATGGAGCTGATCGCGATACCGCTGCACGGTGAACTTCCGCGCAAAGTACGGATTCGCGCGGGTTCGCACACTCTTGCCAGGCTCGACTACGGTGACGGCCGGCCACAACGCGTCGGCGATCACGGGGTGCGCGACGCGTTTCGGCGTGCTTCCGCCGTCCTGGTCTCCGACTACGGGCGAGGCCTGACGACGCTGCTGCGCGACGACATCGCGGACGTCGCCAAACGCGTGCCGGTCGTCTGGGATCCTCATCCGTTGGGCGCTCGTCCGGTCGACGCGGTCACGACCGTCACACCTAACGCGGCCGAAGCGGCCGGCTTCCTCAACCAGGCGACCGCGAGCATTTCTCTCGGCCAGGCCGGCCTTTACGCGCGTGAACTCCTCGGCAGATGGCGATCGCGCTCGGTGTGCGTCACCCGCGGGCAAGACGGAGCGCTTCTTTCTTACGGCGACGAAAATCCACTTGTCGTGCCGGCGCCGAAGGTGCATTGCGTTGACGCCTGCGGTGCGGGCGATCGGTTCGCGGGCGCCTTTACCGCCGCGCTGGCACACGGTGCGTTGCCGTCGGAAGCGGTCGTGCGGGCCGTGTTCGCCGCGTCGTCGTTCGTCGAAATCGGAGTGGCCAATGTGTTCACCGCCCGCGGACGAACGACTTCTTCGGGGCCTTACGACCGCATTGAACGGGCACGCAAAAGCGGTAGCACGATCGTCGCCACCGGCGGATGCTTCGATTTGCTCCATGCGGGACACATCGAAACGTTGCGCGCCGCCCGCGCGCTCGGGGATTTCCTCGTCGTCTGCCTCAATTCCGACGCATCCGTCACTCGGTTGAAGGGCAAGGGCCGCCCGCTCGTTACCGCCGGGGACCGCGCTCGCGTTTTGGAGGCGCTCGCATGCGTCGACGCCGTCGTCGTGTTCGACGAAGACACCCCTGCTGAGGCGCTTACGAAAATCCGGCCGCATATTTGGGCCAAGGGTGGCGACTACAGCGGCCAGACGTTGCCCGAGACGGCTGTGCTGACGCAGTGGGGCGGGCAGGTCGTGGTCTTGCCGTACCTCGCGGGAAAGTCGACGACGGCGTTGATAGCCGCGGTCGGCGATGACACGCTGAAAGGAGTCTCGAGGTGATCGGCACCATTCTGGTTACGGGAGGATCGTCGGGTCTAGGCGCCGCTGTGGTCGCCACGGTCGAGGCGGCGGGCGGCAAGCCGCTGGTGCTCGATCGCCGATCTCCGGCATCCGACGCCGCGCACGAAGTCGTCGATGTCGCCGATACCCGGGCGGCAGAAGCTTCCGTTCGCTCCCTTACCGACGCGCACGGCGGTCGCCTCGACGGTGTCGTGACCGCCGCCGGCATCGATCATTGCGGCAAGCTTGCCGACATCGACGGCAAAGATTGGGAACACGTCATTGCCGTGAACCTGCTGGGCACCGCGGCGATTGCTCGCGCGGCCTTGCCGTATCTCGAGAAAAGCCACGGCCGGCTCGTGACCGTCGCCTCGACATTGGGCCTTCGGGCGCTCAGCGACGCAACTGCCTACTGTGCTTCGAAATTCGGCGTCGTCGGATTCACTCGCGCATTAGCGACAGAGACCGCCGGGCGCATCGGTGTCACACTGCTCATACCCGGTGGTATGTCGACGCACTTTTTCGACGACCGCCCTGAACAGTACCGGCCCCCAGCCGACGCCAAGCTCAACGACCCGAACCACGTCGCGAAAGCCGTGCTTTTCGCGCTCAGCCAGCCACCGGGCTGCGAGGTGCGCGAGCTTGTCGTGGTGCCGCCGCAAGAACCCTCGTGGCCGTAGCGCGGCGGTAGCCCGATGGAACAGCCCTTGTTGTTCGTGCTGCGTGCGATCGGCCTGGGCGACTTCCTCGTCGGCGTACCCGCCTATCGGGCGCTGCGCACGGCTTTTCCCGATCACGAGTTCCGACTCGCAACCACCCGCGCGGTGGCGCCCTTGGTGCCGCTTGTCGGCGGGATCGACAGCATCGCCGCGGCGCGTGGGCCTAGCCTTTTTGCCGTGCCCGAACGCAGGCCTGATATCGCGGTGAACTTGCACGGACGCGGCCCGCAAAGCACGGCCGCGCTCATGAAGCTCGATCCGCATCAATTAATGTCGTTTCGCATTGACGACAACGCGGACGGCGACGGCCCGGTCTGGATGGAGGATTGGCCCCGCCACGAGCGCGAGCGCTGGTGCCAGTTGCTGAACGAATTCGGCATCGCCACCGATCCGACGGATGTTGCCCTGGCAAAGCCTTCGCTCGATCCGGTCGTCGAGAACGCCATCGTGATCCACCCGGGCGCGGCGTACGCGTCACGGCGTTGGCCACCCGAACGGTTTGCCGCCGTGGCGCGCGAGTTCGGGAAAGCCGGGCACCCCGTCGTCGTGACGGGCTCGGCGCGCGAGGCTGCCGTCGCTGACGCAATCGTCGTCAACGGCGGACTGTCAACAGGCGCTGTCGTCGCGGGAAAACTCGATGTGCTAGAACTGGCGTCGCTCATCGCGCACGCAAAACTCGTGGTATGCGGCGACACCGGTCCGGCGCACCTGGCGAGTGCCTATTCGACGCCATCCGTTGTCTTGTTCGGGCCGACGCCGCCGCGTCGCTGGGGTCCGCCCGATCGACCCTGGCACGTGAGCCTTTGGCGCGCCGTCGACCGAACTCGACCGGCGAATCCACGAGGCCACACGATCGATCCCGCCCTGGCCGCGATCACAGTCGCTGACGTGGTCACGGCCGCAAGATCGGTCATCGACCTCTGACCAGAAGGGGGTCGATCTCCCCGTCTCAGCGAGGTACGGTAGCGGTGGGTTCAGCGCGCGACCCGAAAAGGCATTTCGGCTTGGGAGTTCGCGAACCGATTTCGAATCGGACGCCGCGGTCGGCGCCACCAAGCCCTTAGGGACGGTGGTCGATGACATGCAAGAAACGCGAATAGCGACGACGTCGTCACGACGCGCGACAAATCGACGAGGAATACGGGGGTTACCATGCGTGACGCGAATGTGACCGATCTGTCGACTGCCAGCGACGCGACTAATTCTGTCGGCGCTCTCGACTGCGGTGAATGCACGATCACACATCGCACCGTGCGTGACTGGCATCTTGTGATCGTATGTGGCGACGTGTCAGCCGCCTCGTCGCCCGCTCTTACAGCCATGCTCGACTCGATCGTGGCCGACGGCGAGCAATTGCTGATCGTTGATATCGCGCGCGCCACGAAAATTTCGCCGGAGGTCGTCAAACCTTTGGCGCGAGTCGATACAACGTTGCGAGGCCGCGGCGGGGATTTTCGGCTGGTCGTCGACGGCGTCGCGGCGCTTCACGCAATACGCGAGGCGGGGTTATCTGGGCGGTTCGAGATCCACCGCTATGTAGGCGACATCGTCGGTGCGGTCGCCGGTCTTGACGAAGGCGGCCGCGGCCGTCGGCGCGGCGGGCTCACGACGGTGTAATGCCTCAGACCACGGCGCTTTCAGACCACGGCGTTCTTGCCGATAACGACGATCCCGTTGTCTGACACGGTGAATCGTTCGCGGTCGTCGTCGAGGTCGACGCCGATTTTTTCGCCGTCCGGTATGACGACGTTCTTGTCGACGATCGCGTTGCGGACGACGGCCCCGCGGCCCACGCGCACGTTGTCCATCAGCACGCTGCCGTCGATACTCGCGCCCCGATCGACGTGCACGTTCGGCGACAGCACGGAACGGATCACCGAAGAGTCGGCGACGATGACGCCGTTCGACAGCATGGAGTCGATGACCCGACCGTCGGCGTGCACAATTTTCGCCGGGGGCAGCGGCCGATGATACGTGTAGATCGGCCACTCCTGGTTATACAGGTTGAAAATCGGGTGCACTGAAATGAGATCCATGTGCGCGTCGTAGTACGCGTCGAGCGTACCGACATCGCGCCAATACGCATGGTCGCGTTCGGTCGCGCCGGGCACCTGGTTTTCGACAAAGTCGTAGACCGCGGCCTCACCGCGTCGTACAAACATCGGCACGATGCTTCCGCCCATATCGTGAGCCGATCTTTCGTCGGCGGCATCGCGGTTGACGGCATCGACCAAAGCCTGGGTCGTGAAGCAATAGTTGCCCATCGAACCGAAAACCTCGTCGGGAGAGTCAGGCAGCCCGATGCCCTCGACGTTTTGCGGCTTTTCCAAGAAAGCTTCGATACGCCTTCCGGCGTCAGGGCCGGCCGCCGCCGTCTGGATGACGCCGAACGCCGAAGCGTCCTTGCGCGGTATACGCACCCCGGCCACCGTGGCCGCCGCACCCGAGGCAATGTGCTGTTCGATCATCTGCACAGGGTCCATGCGGTAGATGTGGTCGGCGCCGAACACCAAGATGAAGTCGGGTTCTTCGTCGTAGATGAGATTGAGGCTTTGGTAGATCGCGTCAGCCGAGCCCGAGAACCAGCGCGGCCCGACTCGCTGCTGGGCGGGCACCGGCGTCACGTAGTTGCCGAACAGCGTCGACATGCGCCAGGTCGTGCTGATGTGCCGGTCGAGACTGTGGTTCTTGTACTGGGTCAAGACCACGATCTTGCGTAACCCGCCGTTGGCAAGGTTCGACAACACGAAGTCGATCAGCCGATAGATGCCGCCGAACGGCACCGCGGGCTTGGCGCGGTCGGCCGTGAGGGGCAGCAAACGACTGCCCTGGCCACCGGCTAGCACGATGCCTAGGATGTTTCGCTGCTTCGCCATGATCGAAACCTATCGGAACCGCGCCGCCCCCACCACGGCGCGGACGAAACCTTGACTAAGGTGGCTGGTCATGCGAGTCGCCCTCCTCACCCGTGAATACCCGCCCGAGGTCTACGGCGGCGCGGGCGTGCACGTCGAGTATCTGGCGCGCGAGCTGCGCCGGTTGATCGACGTCGAGGTGCACTGCTTCGGCGCGCCTCGCGACGAGCTCGACGTCACGGCACACCGCGCCGATGCGCACCTGGTCGCCGCCGAGGCAAATCCCGCGTTGCTCACGATGTCGACCGACATGTCGATGGCCGCGGCGACGCGCGCCGCCCATCTCGTCCACTCCCACACGTGGTACGCGAATTTCGCCGGCCACGTGTCGAAGCTGCTGCACGATATCCCGCACGTCGTCACCACGCACTCGCTCGAGCCGCTCCGCCCCTGGAAGGAAGAACAGCTTGGCGGCGGTTACGCGCTCTCGTCGTTTTGCGAGCGGACGGCGATCGAAGCCGCCGACGCTGTCGTGGCGGTCTCCGCGGGCATGGCCGACGACGTCCTTCGCTGCTACCCCAGCGTCGACCCGGCGCGCCTGCACGTGGTGCACAACGGCATCGACACCGACGAATACCGGCCGACGCCCGACCGTTTCGTGCTGAGCGAGCACCACATCGATCCCGACCGGCCGCTGGTCATCTTCGTCGGCCGCATCACGCGGCAGAAGGGCTTGCCCTACCTGCTTCGGGCCGCCCATCAATTCGATCCCTCGACTCAGCTCCTGGTGCTCGCGAGCGCGGCCGACACTCCAGAGATCGCCGCCGAGGTCGAAGCGGCACTCGACGCTCTGCAAGCAAGCCGCGAAGGCGTCTACTGGATCAGGCGCATGGTGCCGAAGAGCGAGCTGATCCAGCTTTTTTCGGCAGCCACCGTCTTCGTATGCCCGTCGATCTACGAACCGATGGGCATCGTCAACCTCGAAGCGATGGCGTGTGAGACCGCGGTGGTCGCAACGCGCACGGGCGGCATTCCCGAGGTTGTCACCGACGGCGAGACCGGCATCTTGGTGCCGATCGACCCCGACCCCGGCGACCCCTACGGCGCGCCGCGCGATGCCGACGCGTTCGCGGGCGCGTTCGCCGACGCCGTGAACGCCCTGGTGAAAGACCCGGCGCGGGCGGCGGCGATGGGCGTCGCGGGTCGCAAACGCGCGGTCGAAAACTTCAGCTGGACGGCGATCGCCGAGCGCACGCGCGAACTCTACGCGTCACTCCTCTAGCTGCTCTAGCTTCTCTAGCTTCTCTATGATCGCGAAGACTTTTCGGCACCTATGCAGGTAAAAGTCTTCGCGATCACGCGAAAGAACCGTCAGGCGACCCGCCACTGCTCGACGTCCGCCTGCTTGAGATCGAGCCCGAGTCCCGGGCGTGACCGGTCGGGCTTCAGCACGCCGCCGGATCGCGGTTCGAGGCAGCCGTCGAAGAATAGGTGCTCGATTCGGTTGTGGTCGTGGAAATACTCGAGGTGCCGCAAGTGCCAAAGGGCCGTGCACGCATGCGCGCTGACTTGCGGCGCGCAGTGCGCCGAGAGATCCATACTGCGGGCATCGCATAACGCTCCGGCCTTCACAAACCCCGTGATGCCGCCGCAACGGGTGACATCGGCTTGCAGGCAGTCGACCGCACCGGCGTCCAACATTCGTTGGAAATACGGAAGATTCCAGCCGTACTCCCCTGCCGCGATGTCGATCCCGCCAGGCGCGCTGTCGCGCACCACGCGCAATCCCTCGAGATCGTCAGAACTCACCGGCTCCTCGAACCAGCGCACACCACGATCGGCATAAAAGCGCGCCCATTCACGGGCTTGCGCACGACTGTAAGCCCCGTTGCCGTCGACGAATAATTTGACTTCGTCGCCGACAGCCTTACGCGCCACGTCGATCCGACGCGTATCACGACCCGGCTCGCGGCCGACCTTCATCTTGACGCGCGGAATCCCGGCGTCTGCCCAGCCGCCCAATTGAACGGCGAGCTGTTCGTCGGTGTAGTTGCAAAACCCGCCGCTGCCATAGATCGGCGTTGAGTCGTGCACCGAGTCAAGTGCGACGACAAGCGGTACGTCGAGCAGGCGCGCCTTGAGGTCCCACAGCGCGATGTCGACCGCTGAGATCGCCATCGACACCAAACCGGTCGACCCGAAGTTACGAACCTCTCGCCACATGGCAGCCCATGACCCGCCGACGCGCAGCGCATCGTTGCCGACGACGACGCCGGCGAGTTTGCTTTTCACGACATCGGCCGCGGCCGCGTGCGTGTAGCTGTAACCCAGGCCCATCCGGCCGGCGGCGCGCGCTTGCACGAGCACGATGGTCGTCGAGTCCCATTGCAAAGTGCCGTCGGCTTCGGGCTGCTCGGTCGGCACCGTGTAGGCGCTGACGTCGAGCGATTCGATCGCGACCGTCTCGGGCATGCAATGACCATGCCCGAAATTCGCGGCGAGCCAACCGGCGATCCAACCGGCGATCCAACGGAGGAGACGACATGGCACACGCCCTGATCGGCGAGCGAACCCGAACCGTACCCGCCAAGACCGACGCGCGGATCCCGGGCGGAATCTACGGCTCGGTCAAAGTCAATATCGCCGGCCTGCGTCGAGAACTCGAAAAGACGGTCGAGGGCGAGGTTCGCTTCGACACGGCCGCGAAGGCAATGTACGCGAGTGACGCCTCGAACTTTCGGCAGGTGCCCATTGGCGTCGTGATTCCCAAAACCTTGGACGACGTCGTCGCGACGCACAAGGCGTGCGCGAAATTCGGCGCGCCCATCGTGAATCGCGGCGGCGGAACGAGCCTTTCGGGCGAGACCGTGAACTGGGCCGTCGTCATCGACAACTCGAAATACCTTACGCACATGGGCCGAACCGATACGGCGAACCGGCTCGTTACTGTCGAGACGGGTGCCATCAACGAACACGTCAACCTGCACACCGGCAAGGACGGCCTCGTCTTCGGCCCCGACCCGTCGTCGCACTCACGCTGCACGATCGGCGGCAACGTCGGCAATAACTCTTGCGGCGTGCATTCAGTGCAGGCGCAGCTTTACGGTGCGGGCCCTCGCACGTCCGACAACGTGGAGGCGCTCGAGATCGTCACCTACGACGGCGAGCGGTTTTGGGTCGGCGTCAACGAAGAGAAAGACCTCGACGCCATCATCGCGGCAGGTGGCCGCAAGGGCGAGATCTACGCCAAGTTGCGTGATTTACGAGACCGCTACGCCGACGCGATTCGCGCGGGCTACGTCGGCGTCGACGAACTCCCCCGCCGGGTGTCGGGTTACAACCTCGATGAGTTGCTTCCCGAGCGGGGCTTCAACGTCGCGCGGTCGCTCGTCGGTACGGAAAGTACGTGCGTGACGGCGCTGCAAGCGACGCTGAAGCTTTGCCCTGGCATGTTCGAGCGCGCGCTCGTCGTCGTCGCGTACGAGAATGTTGAAGACGCTGGCGAGCACGTCGTGGAAATCATCGAGCGCTGGCGCCCGATCGGCCTGGAAGCGCTCGACGACATTTTGATCGAAGACCAGCAGGAATTGCACCTTAATCTCGCCGACCTCGACGAACTGCCCGACCGCGACCATGCCCGCGCCTGGCTGCTGGTGCAGTTCGGTGCCGACGACAAGGCGGAGTCGACGAGCCGGGCCAACGAGTTCATCGACTGGCTGATAACGGAAAAGGGCTATCCGCCAAACCGGGTCACGTTGATGACGAGCACGCAAGAAGGCGGCAACAGCGAAGACATCTGGCGTATTCGAGAGGCAGGCCTCGGGGCTACCGCATTTCCTCCTGACCAAAAAGACCACTGGCCGGGCTGGGAAGACTCAGCCGTGCCACCCGCCAAAATCGGCCAATACGCGGCAGATTTGAAAAAGCTCTACGCGAAATTCGGGTTGCGTGGGGCGATGTACGGCCACTTCGGCCAAGGCTGCATCCACTCGAGGATCAGCTTCGACCTTCGAAACCATGACGGTATCGCGAACTACCGCGCGTTCATGGAGGAAGCCGCCGACTTGGTCGTCTCGTACGGAGGATCCCTCTCCGGCGAGCACGGCGACGGCCAGCAACGCGCCGAACTGCTGGTCAAGCAATTTGGCCCTGAATTGCTGAAGGCGATGCGAGAGTTCAAACGCATCTGGGACCCGACCTGGAAGATGAACCCTGGAAAGGTCATCGACCCGTATCGCCTCGACGAGAATCTCAAACTCGGCGTTGACTACAATCCGCCGCGCCCGAAGACGAAGTTTTTCTACCGCGCCGACAAAGGCGACTTCGCGCACGCGATGCTGCGCTGCGTCGGTGTGGGAAAATGCCGCGCGACCGACTCCGGGCAGACCATGTGTCCGAGCTACCAAGTGACCCGCGAGGAAATGCACACGACGCGTGGGCGCGCGCGGTTGCTGTACGAAATGCTTCAAGGCGAGGTCATCACCGACGGCTGGGCGTCGAAAGAGGTGAAAGAAGCCCTCGACTTGTGCCTGGCTTGCAAGGGCTGCACCAACGATTGCCCCGTCAACGTCGACATGCCGACGTACAAGGCGGAGTTCCTGCACCATCACTATCGGTCGCTTCGCCGGTGGCGCCCACGTCATGCCTACGCGTTCGGATTCATCGATCGAGCGGCGCGAGTCGCGTCGCACTTCCCGGAACTCGCCAACCTCTTCACCCAAACACCCGGCGTCACGAGGCTGACGAAACTCGTGGCGGGGATCGATCAGCGGCGTCCGCTGCCCTCGTTCGCGCCGATGTCGCTGCAGCAATGGTTCCACAGCCGTAAGGAGGCGCCGAACCCCCACGGCCGGCCGGTCGTCTTGTTTCCCGACACGTTCAACAATTACTTTCACACCGACGTCGGCGTCGCCTGCGTCGAGGCAATCGAAGCGGCGGGGTGGCGAGTCGTCATGCCCGAAGGCCATATCTGCTGCGGCCGGCCACTGTACGACTACGGCTTTCTCGACGCGGCGGGTCACTACTTGCGCGACGTCCTGCGACAACTTCGACCGCACGTTCGCGCCGGCACGCCGATCGTGGGCATGGAGCCGTCGTGCCTCGCGGTCTTCAAAGAAGAGCTGCGAAAGATGCTGCCGCACGACGACGACGCCGAACGGCTAGAGCGGCAGTCGTACCACTTCGCCGAGTTCTTCGAGAAATTCCAGATCCCCGTGCCAAAGACTCGGGCTGACGCCGTCCTTTGGGGCCACTGCCATCAAAGAGCCACCGGGGGCGTCGACCCTGACGAGAAAGTACTCGACCGTATGGGCGTGAAAGCCAAGAGCGCCGCCGGCGGTTGTTGCGGCCTCGCCGGATCCTGGGGGTTCGAGAGCGGCAAATGGAAAATCTCGATGGACTGCGGCGAGCAAGGGCTCTTCCCCGCCGTCCGCGATGCCGACGCGTACACGTTGGTGGTGGCAAACGGGTTCTCGTGCAAGACGCAGCTCGAGCACGCCCCGTCGATCAAACGAAAGGCGTTGCACATCGCGCAGGTGATGGCGATAGCCCGGCACGGTGGCGACGGCACGAGCCGCCCAACTCCCACGACCGCCCGCCGGCTCGCCCGAACGGCGTTGCCAATCGCGACCCTCGCCGTTGCTCCGTTCGGGTTATTGCGAACGCGAAAATGGCGTAACGGTCAAGAACGGCGCCCCCGTTTTCGATGAACCACGAGGACAACGGGTTCTCGGAAGGACCGCAGCGGCATGTCGGCCACCTCACGCAGCACGATGGACCATCTCACCGAATGGCTGTTGCTGCAGATCGCCGAAGACGAGATGAAGGCCCGCACGGCGGGCAGCGAGGCGTGGAAATGGCGCGTCGTCGACACTCCGACTCAGCGCGACGCCCTGGTGCGCCCCGACGGCACGATCTGCGCCGATTCCTGGGGTGCCGACCGCCAGGAGACCGGCTTTCGCGGTGCCGAAGCGAAGGTATTCATCGAACGCTTCAATCCCGAGCGGGTGCTGGCCGACTGCGAGGCTAAGCGGCACATGCTCGCCCGCCTGCAAAACCTGGCAAAAGCATGGTGGACGACGACCCGCTCGGCTGAAGAAGCGAAGTCGATCATCCGCGAGATGGCGCTGGCTTATCAAAATCGGCCCGGTTACCGCGACGAATGGCGTCCGGAACTCGGTGCGCGCGGTCTGCACGTGATTTCGAGCTGAATTAGTCGGCTAGCCTTGGGAACGCGCGACCCGCGCCGCCTGGTTCGCGACCTTCGCCGTCGCCCCGACGAAATGACAGGCGAACCGGCCGCCCGGGTCGCGCGCTGTTCAGCGATCGTAGCCCGTGATCGTCGATTGGTCTATACCT
>JBDZVM010000010.1:90266-112226 GCA_040255675.1 Actinomycetales bacterium
CGCGCCGCCAAATCGAGCGCTACCAGCTCTTCTTCGCCGCCAACAAGGAACCGCTCGGAAAACCCGCCGACCTCGAGCATCGCCGCCCGCCGCACCACTGAGGCGCCCGCCATGAAACCGAGCACCGGGTAGCCCGATCTGTCGTTGCCCGATCCAAGCGGGGTGCTTGCCATCTCGACGCAGATGTCGTCGACACGTGCTTGGTCGCCGACCAGCACGAGGCCCGTGATGACCGCGAGCCGCGGCTCGGCGTCGAGCAGCGACACCGCTCTTGTGAGCGCCGCCGGCTCCCACCACGCGTCGTCGTCGCAAAAAGCCACGTACGGGGTGCGCGCGTCGCGCAAACCCGCGTTGCGTCCGGCGCCGCCGACGTTTTTCGGCAGCTCCACCACCGAAAGACCCGGGTGGCGATACCGCAACGTGGCCGCGGTCCCGTCATCGCTCGCGTTGTCGACGACGATCACGCGCGGTGATCCTGGTAAAGCGAGGCAGCGCGCCACCGCGCCAAGCGCCTCGGCGCGCCGGTTATGGGTCAAGACGACGACCGTGACTCGCTCGTTGATCGGCGCGCTGTCGTCCACCTGGTGGCGGTACCCGACGCTGGCCAGTGTGATTCCGGCCGTTACTCCGTTCGGAGCTTGGGTTGGCGCGATAGTCGCCGATTTATCCCCAAGGCAGGCACGCGCTCGAGAGCTGGAGGCGAAGTGTCGATTCCGGCCGAGATCGCGGACGGCGATGCCGTCGAGACGCGACGCCGCCGCATCGGCGAGATCCTCGTCGAACAGGGTTTTCTCACTCACGGCCAGCTCGGCGAGGCGCTCACGCGACAGCACAAGACCGCGACCGGGCACCGGCGTCCGCGACTTGGCGAAGTCGTCGTCGACCTCGGGTATTTGACTGAGGCGCAGCTGGCGAAGGCGCTGGCCGAATCGCTCGGCCTCGAGCTGCTCGACCTTTCCCGCCGCGAGATCGATATCGCGACCGCGCGCATGCTGCCGCGCCAGGTTTCCGAGCGCGACAAGGTGCTGGTCGTCGACCAGCTCGGCGAAGGCGGCACGCACCTGCTGGTGGCCACCGCCGACCCGACCAACGTGGTGGCGCTGGACGACGTTCGGCTCTATACCGGCGCGACGTCACTCACCGTGGCGGTCTGCACGTCGTCGCAACTTCGAGACCAGCTGGGCCGGGCGTGGTCGCTCAGCGACACCCAGGCGGAGTTCCACGCGCTCGAGGAGCCGCCCTCGGCGACCGCCGACGACGTCGAGCTTGCGGCGGCGGCAGCCGAAGCACCGACCGTGCGACTCGCCAGCGGAATCATGGCCGAGGCGGTGCGGCTCGGTGCCAGTGACATCCATGTGGAACCGCAGGCCGACGAGCTGCGGATCCGTTACCGCGTCGACGGCATGCTTCGCGACGCCGTGCGACTGCCGCGCTCGGCCGCGCCGTCGCTCGTCAGCCGGTTCAAAATTGTCTCGGGCCTCGACATCGCCGAACGCCGCGTTCCGCAAGACGGCCGCGCTCGCTTCAGCGTCGAAGGCGACGTCATCGACACGCGGGTGAGCACGTTGCCTGCCGTCCGTGGCGAGAAGGTCGTCATTCGCCTGCTTCACAGCGGCGACAGCGTTCCCGACATCTCCGCTTTGGGCCTGGACGACGGCCAGCTCGACACGCTGTTGTCGTTGTCACGCGCGCCGCAAGGACTCGTGCTGATAACCGGGCCTACCGGCTCCGGCAAGACGCACACGCTTTATTCGCTGCTATCGCGAATCGCGACCTCCGACAAGAACGTCGTCACTGTCGAAGACCCCGTCGAGATTCAACTGCCCGGCATCACGCAGGTGCAGACCAACGTGCGAGCGGGTCTTTCTTTTGGCACGGGCTTGCGCTCGATTCTTCGGCAAGACCCGGACGTCGTCCTCGTGGGCGAAGTGCGCGACATCGAAACCGCCGAACTCGCTTTGCAGGCGTCGCTGACCGGCCATCTGGTGCTCACGACGTTGCACACCAACAGCGCGGTGGCGGCCGTGAGCCGCCTTGTCGACATGGGCATCGAGCCGTTCTTGATTGCGTCGTCGCTGACGCTGGTGGTCGCGCAGCGCCTGGTGCGCAAACCCTGCCGAGATTGCGCAAGTTCTTACACGCCGAGCAAGCGCGTGCTCGAACTGCTGGGCCTGGCAAAACGCGACCTTGCCGGTGCCAGGCCGATGCGCGGAAAAGGTTGTGAAGCGTGCGGTCACACCGGTTATCGCGGCCGTACCGGAATTTTCGAACTTCTTCCTGTGACGGCACGCTTGCGACGAACCCTGATTGCTACACCGACCGAAGCGGCCGTCGGGGCCGCCGCGCGCACGGCCGGCATGATGACATTGCGCGCCTCGGGCCTCGCCTGCGCTCGTCGTGGCGACACGACATTTGAAGAAGTGCTGCGCGTCACGCACGTCGACGCCGGCGACGGACGGCGTTGCACGTCGTGCGATCGCGCGCTCGCGGACGACATGGTCGCCTGCCCGTGGTGCGCGACCGTTGTGGCCGACGGTCACTGCTCGTCGTGCGCTCGCCCGCTCGAGGCAGACTGGAGAATCTGCCCGTGGTGTCGCGAACCCCTCACCGCGGCCAATCCCGCCTCGCCTGGAGGTGCGTAGGATCGAATCGTGTTTCGATCCGACCACAGCGCCGACACCAGCGACACCTCCCTGACCCAGGATTCGATCATGGCGGCGCTCGCGACGGTGCAAGATCCCGATATTCACCGCCCGATCACCGAGCTCAACATGGTCGAGCGCGTCGACATCGCGCCGAACGGCCACGTGAGCGTCAGCGTCCTGTTGACCATTCCGGGCTGCCCGCTGAAAGACCGCATCAGAAGCGACGTGACAAAGGCGCTGTCGAACGTGCCAGGTATCACGGGTATCGACGTCCAGCTCGGCTACATGAGCGACGAACAACGCGCCGCGCTGAAAGAACAATTGCGCGGCAACGCCGGCCCGGAAAAAAAGATTCCGTTCAACGACCCTGATTCGCTGACCCGAGTTTTCGCGGTGGCGTCAGGAAAAGGTGGCGTCGGAAAATCGTCGATCACCGTCAACCTGGCGACGGCACTCGCGCGCCGGGGCCTCGCGGTCGGCTTGCTCGACGCCGACGTGTACGGGCATTCGGTGCCGCGCATGCTCGGCCTCGACGGTGCCCGGCCGACCCAGGTTGCCGGCATGATCATGCCGCCTCAGGCCTACGACCTTCGGGTTATCTCGATCGGCATGTTCGTCGAAGGCAACACGCCGATCGCCTGGCGCGGCGCGATGCTGCACCGCGCTCTCAACCAATTCTTGACCGACGTCTATTGGGGCGACCTCGACATCTTGCTCGTCGATTTGCCGCCGGGCACCGGCGACATCGCGATTTCACTCGCGCAATTCATGCCGGGTGCTGAACTGCTGATCGTGACGACGCCACAGCTCGCGGCCGCCGAAGTGGCCGAGCGAGCGGGCACGGTCGCGTTGCAGACGAAGCAACGCATCGCCGGCGTGATCGAAAACATGGCGTATTTGCCGTGCCCGCATTGTGCTGAACGGGTCGACGTTTTCGGCTCCGGCGGCGGGCCCGCGGTGGCGGCGGCGCTGTCACACGCTTTTGGCACCGAGGTGCCGCTGCTCGGTCAAGTTCCGCTCGACCCGCGCATCGTGTCAGGCGGCGACAACGGCATGCCTTTCGTGCTCGCCGAACCCGATGCTCCCGCGGCCCTCGAATTGCGGAAAATCAGCGACGCGCTCGCGGTCCGCGAGCGCGGTCTGGTCGGCCGCTCGCTCGGCGTCCAGCCCGTGTAGTCAGGTTGGTCAGGGCCGCCGGTAGACCACCGACAGCGCCGAGCGCGGATGTGTTCGGACGACGGGAGTCCACGACGGCGTCGGCAGGTTGTTCACCGACACCACGGTCGTGGAGACGACCGCGCCCCCAGGCACGGTCGACGCGGCGCCCGTCGCGCCGATAGTTGCCGCGCCTCCGCCGACGGCAAGCACCGAGGCGGCGACCCCGGCCGCGGCGACGTAACGGCGCACCGGGGGGCGGTGGTTCGCGGCTGCCGGCCGCATGTCGACCACCGGCAAGACGTCAGGGCGTCGCGGCATTCGCGCCAACGAGTCGAGCAAGCCTTGAGCCACGAACAAATCAGCATCCGCCCGCGCGGCCAGTGCCAAACGCGTTTTCATCAAGTGCGCGGTTTCGACGTCCGCCTTGCATTTGTCGCAGGCGGCGATATGGGCGAGTGCGCGTTCGCGAGCCGTGCCATCGAGCTCGTCGTCAACCAGCGCGGACGCCGCGTCGCCGAGATGCGTCATGACGTGGCGAGCCCCATCGGACGAGGAACCGCACGGCGCGCCGTCTTGTTCGCGGCTTCCGGCGCGCGATGCCGCAACGCCTCGCGCAAATGCGCTCGCCCGCGATGGATGCGGCTTCGCACGGTGCCCAACTTGATGCCGAGCACGTCAGCGATCTCTTCGTACGACAAGCCTTCGATGTCGCACAGCACGACGGCGGCACGAAATTCGGGAGCCAGCGAGTCGAGGGCGCGCTGAACGTCGGTGTCCCAATGCGTGTCGTCGTAGGCCTGCGCCGGCGTGGGCTCACGGCCGGCCAGGCGCTCGGGGGCGTCGTCCGCGAAAGACTCGAAGCGAATCCGCGCGCGGCGGCGCATCGAGTCGAGGAACAAGTTCGTGGTGATCCGGTGCAGCCAACCTTCGAACGTGCCCGGCGTGTACGACGACAGCGATCGAAAGACGCGCACGAACACGTCCTGCGTGAGATCTTCGGCATCGTGGGCGTTGCCGGTCAACCGGTAGGCGAGCCGGTAGACGCGCGGACCGTAGTCGCGCACGACGTCGTCCCACGCGGGCGGATCCCAGTCAGCAGCGGGCTCGGTCATCGAGGTGACACCTCCGTCAAGGTGCTCGGCGCCGTCTTTGCGGCGACCGGCGAGTACCCGCATCGTGCGTCCCGTTCCTGAGGTTTTCCTGATGAGCCGATAAGCGTCGCCTATGAAAAACGCCGTAGCGCCACAATAGGTTCCCGATCACAGCGTTCCAGATCACAACCCCGTCGCGGCCGTGAACTAGGCTGCGAACAGTACCGCCGATTGGAGGGAGTTCGCCATCTCCGGCTTGCAGGCGACATGGGCCTACACCGAGGCCTTCATCGGCGAAGACGACGTCTTGACCGCGGCGGCGGCCAGAGGCAAAGAGCTTGGCGCGGTGCCGATCATGCCAGGCGGCGGCGCCGCGTTGCGGTTCATCGCGGCGACGATCGACGCCAAAGCAGTGGTCGAGATCGGCACCGGCTGTGGAGTTTCGGGCGTCTGGCTGCTGCGCGGCATGAACCCGCAAGGCGTGCTCACCTCGATCGACGCCGAGGCCGAGAATCAACGACTGGCCAAGCAGGCCTACGCCGACGCCGGGTTCACGCCACAGCGCACGAGATTGATCAGCGGCATGGCGCTCGACGTCCTGCCTCGACTCACCGACGGCGCTTATGACTTGGTGTTTTGCGACGGTGAGAAGACCGAATACGGCGATTACCTCACCGAAGCGCTTCGGTTGTTGCGGCCGGGCGGCGTCGTGGCGTTCGACAACTCGACCTGGCACGACAAGGTCGCCGATCCGGCTCAGCGCGACCCCGAGACGATCGCGATTCGCGAAGTCGGCAAGGCCGTGCGCAACGATCCGCGCCTGGTGCCGACGTTGTTGCCGGTGGGCGATGGCCTGCTCGTGGCCGTCAAGCGCGAGGCGTGACCCTTACGGCGTGGGCGCCGGTGTGGCGCCAGCGAGCAGGCTCGCATAGTCCCAATAGGTCAGCGGTTCCGCCGTCAGCGTGCCGTCGGCCAGCGGCATTTGGGTCAGCTTGCCGTCCAGGCTGATCAAGACGGCGTCGACGCCGGGATACGAGACGGCGCTCATGACGACCTGTGCCGTGGCGAGCACCTGGTCAGGCGAACGAATATCACCGAAGCTCTTCGATAAGTCGATCGTCGCTATCGAGTTGACGACGCTGACCCGGTTCAGCGCCGGAGAGGTATTGATCGCGGTGGAGATGCCCTGCGACGCCTCCGCGTCGGACGGTCCTTGCAGCAAGGTGCGAATCAACCGGTCGAGCGTCGAAACCTGCGTGCGTGGCCGGAATTCGGCGACCAGCGAGTTGTTCGACACCAGGTAGATCGTCGAAGCCGGCGCGCCCGCGGGTGGTGGCGACGGAGAGTAGAGAACGGACGGCGGCGGTGACACCGCGGAAAGCGTCGGCGATGGCGAGGACGACGGCGATGGCGACGTCGTCTCGAGAAGCGGCACGTCATCGCTCGGGATCACCGTCGCGTGCCGCTGACCGCCGATTCCGCACCCCGCAAGGGCTAGCAGGACGACGAGAGCAGCGGCGAGCCGCGGGAGTCGTCGCATCAAGCCGCCACCGGCAGCTCGACGACGAATCGCGCGCCGCCACCCGGCCGGTCTTCCACGGAAACCGCGCCACCGTGCAAGGCGACATGCTCGGCCACGAGTGCCAAGCCTAGGCCGACGCCGGTTCCGGGCGCGCGACGTCCGGCACCGCCGCGCGCGAACCGTTCGAATACTCGTTCTTTATCGGCGTCAGGAACGCCCGGCCCGCCGTCGTCGACTTCGAACCGGACGCCGATAAGCGACTTGCACAAACCGAGCCTGACGACGCCGCCGGCGTATCGATCGGCGTTTTGCGAAAGGTTCGCGAATGCGCGCTCGATTCGGCGTTTGTCGATGCGCAGCCGCGCATTTTCGACGTCCGGTGAAATTTCCACGGGTACGCCCGGACACACGATCGCACTGACCCGCCTGATGAATTCGCCGGCCACGACGTCGTCGAGCGCGAGGCTGGTCGCGCCCGCGTCGGCGCGCGAAATTTCGAGCAGGTCTTCGACAAGTCGCTGAAACGAGGTGGTTTCGGCGCGCATCAGCTCGAGCGCTTGACGTTGGGCCTCGGTCCAGTTGCCGGTGTTGCGGCCCAGCACGACCAGCGACGTCGCCAACGTCGTCAGCGGTGAACGCAGTTCGTGGCTGATGTCGGAAGCAAAGCGAGCGTCGCGCGCCAAGCGTTTTTGCAAAGCGTCGACCATCGCGTTGAACGCGGCCGCCAATTTCGCGAGGTCTGGGTCTTCGGCCACCCGCAGCCGTGTCTCGAGGTGCCCGCCGGCGATGTCGTCGGCCGCCGACGCGACATCGCGCACGGGTTGCAGCGAACGTTTGCTGGCCCAACTGCCGAGCGCCGCGCCCGCGGCGGCAGTGACCAGAGCCGCGATGGCGAGTGACGCCGAAAGAATTCGAAGCGTCGAGTCGAGTTCGCGCAGCGAATACACCTGGAAATAAACGGCATCAACCGATTCGAGAGGTACCGCAACCGCGATCGACGTCGTGCCGGCGTCGTCGAAACGCTGCATGGCAGCCGTACCGTGCATGCCTTTGTCAACAACGTCGGTTGGCAGCACGTTCGGGCCTAACCCGACGGACGTCGTAAACCAGCGGCCCTGGCGGTAAACCAACGAATCGGATTCGCTGCCCGTCGGCAATGTGCCAAGGAATTTGGTGATGTCGACGTCGGCGGAACGCAGCCCCGAACGCACCAAGCGCGCGTTCGTCAGCGTTTGATGTTTGGCCGAGGTTTCGCGCTCGTTCAACAAATACTTGCGCGCCAACCCGAAGGCGAGCGTCGCCATGACGACGGCGAGAATGAGCGCGCCGACCGCGAAGACGAGTGTGACTCGTGACCGCAGCCCGAGTCGCCGCCGAAACAGCCGCCGTAAAAGACTCACGGCTGCAACTTGTAGCCCAGCCCGCGCACCGTGACGAGCAGTTCAGGCTGCCCAGGATCGGCTTCGATCTTCGTGCGCAACCGCCGCACATGGACGTCGACGATGCGACCGTCGCCGAAGTAGTCGTAGCTCCACACTCGCTCGAGCAGCAGTTCGCGGCTGAACACTCGCTGCGGCGCCGACGCAAGCTCGCACAGCAGCCGGAATTCGGTGCGGGTCAGGTGGATCGGCGTGTCGCCGCGGCGCACCTCACCGGCGTCGGGCCTGATCTCGAGGTCGCCGATCTTGATGACCTCGCCGCCGGGTATGTCGGCGGACGCCGGCCGGCTGCGCCGGCGAAGCGCGCGGATGCGGGCTGACAGCTCCTTCATCTCGAACGGCTTCGTGACGTAGTCGTCAGCACCGGCCTCAAGGCCGGCCACGACGTCGTGGGTGTCGGTTCGCGCGGTGACCATGATGATCGGGACGTCGCTGGTGCGCCGAAGCTGGCGGGTGCACTCGAAGCCGTCGATGTCGGGCAGCATCAAGTCGACCAGCACCACGTCGGCGCCGTCCTGGCTGAACAGCGCGAGCCCCTGCTCGGCAAGCGCGGCCTCGACCACCTCATGGCCCTCGTCTTCGAGCGCGAGCCGCATCGACATGCGAATGCGGTCGTCGTCTTCGATCAGCAAGATGCGCGACACGCGCCAAATATGCCATGGACGTCGCGTCGGCGTCGGGCCGCGTAGATCCGCGCCGGATTCGTCACGCAACCGCAAACCATTTGGCACGGGGTTGGACACATTGCGCGGGCAGTGTGAGAGCGGTCGGGGGATCGCCAGCCGCGAAGCCCTCGAATGCGAGGTTCCGCACGAGAAGGGAAGCCGCCGATGTACCAGGCCAGCAGCCAGAACCTTTTTCGCTTCGACGTGGAGCGCGAAGAAGCCCGGACCGTCGTCCGGTTGTTCGGGGAGCTCGATTTGGCCAACGCCCGGCGACTTCGCGAGGCGTTCAGCGCCCTCGGCGAAGAGGCGTTCAGCGTGCTCGGCGAGAGCGATCAGGGCGAGCTGCTGGTCGATCTCGCCGAGGTTCCGTTCATCGATTCGACCTGCCTCGCCGTCTTGGTGTGGGCCGGCAACCGCTGCCGCGAGCAGGGACGCCAGCTCGTCTTACGCTCCCCGACCCGAGCCGTGGTGTCCGCGCTCGCGGCCAGCGGGTTGCTTCGCTCGTTTCGCTACGACGCGTCGAGCCTCGACAGCGCCAAGCCCTGGCCGACCCGGCTGCCCGCGGCGCCCACGCCACGCCCGCGTCTCGCGCAGGTGAACGGCTAGCGCAGACCTCGTAGCGGGTCGCCGGCGGCGAGCCAGTGCAACAGCAAGCGGACGCCGTAACCCGTCGGCCCCTTCACGATTTCGTGTTCGTCGGCGTCCGCTCGGCCGACGCCGGCGATGTCGAGGTGCGCCCATCGGCGGCCCGCGACGAATTCCCGTAAGAAGAGCGCCGCGATGATCGCGCCCGCTTTGTAACCGGCGCGCTGGGCGGTGGCCACGTTGGTGAGGTCGGCGACGGGCGATTCGAGCGCGTCGCGGTAGTCGTCGGCGAGCGGCATGCGCCACACCGCCTCGCCGCTCGCCGCGCCGGCGCGTTCGAGAGCGGCGGCGAGCACGTCGTCGGTGGCGAACAGCCCGGCGTGGCGACGTCCGAGCCCTTGCGTAATCGCGCCGGTCAACGTGGCGAGGTCGATCACGACGTCGGGGTCGAGGTTCGCGTCGGCGTAGGCGAGCGCGTCGGCGAGCACGAGCCGGCCTTCGGCGTCGGTGTTGAGCACCTCGACGGTGGTGCCGCCGTAGTGGGTGATGACGTCGCTCGGCCGCTGCGCCGAACCTGACGGCATGTTCTCGGCAGCCGGCACCAGACCGGTGACACGCACCCGCACACCGAGGTCGCGAAGCGCCGACATGGTGGCGATCACCGCGCCGCCAGCGGCCATGTCTGTCTTCATCGCGACCATGCCGGCGGTCTGCTTGAGTGACAGCCCGCCTGAGTCGAACGTGATGCCCTTGCCGACGAGCACGACGTGCCCCGGAACCGGATCGGTGGGCGTGTAGCGCAGCTCGATCAGCCGCGGCGGGTACGCCGAGCCTTGGCCGACCGCGACGATGCCGCCGAACCCCTCGAGTTTGAGTTGGCGCTCGTCGCGCACAGTGACGTCGAGCCCGCGTTGCTTGGCGAGCGTCTGTGCCTGCCGCGCCAGCCACGCTGGTGTTTTCGTGGACGACGGCGTGTTCGCGAGGTCGCGCGCCAGCATCGAGGCTCTCGCTGTGACGACGCCGGCTTCGACCGCCCGCGCGACTTGATCAGGGTGGTCGACGACAAGCCGGACGGCGGTCAACCTCTCCGGCTTCGGGTTATTCGTGATCTTGAACGAGTAACCGCCCAGGAGCACTCCCTCGGCGAGCGCTCTCGCGTGGTCGCGGGAGCGGCCGCGCGCCAACGTCGTGGCCACGTTGTCGACGTGCTTTGCCCGCCGGGCAATTGCCGCGCCCGCCCGGCGCAGATCGCGAGTGCCGCCGTCGCCGACGCCCACCGCCAGCAGCACTCTGTCGTCTACGGGTATGGCAAGTGCCTCACCTGCCTTGCCGCTGAACTGTTCACGGTCGATCGACGCGTACAGCGTCGAAAGGTCGACCCCGAACTCGCGAGCCGCCGCCTGGTCGGCGCGGCTCGCCCGCGCGCGATCGCGGTCGCCACTGTCGGCCGGTGCGACCGGGACCGCAAGGGCCACAGTGCCGGCCGGAATCGCGTCGACGACTTCGACGACCGGTGGCACGGTGAAGATCAGCCTAAGGAATCAGCCGACGTTTTTGAGGGCGTCGCCGAGCGCGGCGGCCTCGTCGGCGGACAACTCGACGACGAGCCGGCCACCGCCTTCGAGCGGGACGCGCATGACGATGCCCCGGCCCTCCTTGGTGACCTCGAGCGGACCGTCGCCTGTGCGCGGCTTCATGGCCGCCATGCGTGCACCCCTTCCAAAGCTCGCGTGCAGATTCCGTGATCGTTCGCGTTCTGCGTGTTGTTCTGGTCATGATTATCGCGTGAGGAAGCCGCCGGAGGGAAACCGCCCACCAGATCCGGGTATCGGGATCACCGTCGACTACGCCGACGCAGTGGCATCAGTCACAATTCTGGGCGCCCCCGGCCACGCCGGCGCGCTCGACGTCCGCACAAGAGCAGATCTCCGGACCGCGCTCGAAGCGATCTCGGTCGACACCGACGTCCGTGCTGTGGTGCTTCGCGGAACGGGCCGAACGTTCTGCGTGGGGCAAGACCTGCGCGAGCACGCGGCCGCCTTGGGAGCCGACGCGACGGGCGTGTGGGACGTCTTGCGCGACCACTACAACCCGATCGTGACCGCGCTCGCGACCATGCCGAAGCCGGTGATCGCGGCGGTGAACGGAACGGCGGCGGGCGCGGGCGCGTCGTTCGCTCTCGCCTGTGATCTCCGGCTGGTGGCCGACAGCGCCGCCTTTCATCTCGCGTTCGGCGCGATCGGTCTATCGGTCGATTCGGGAATGTCGTGGACCTTGCCCCGCCTGGTCGGTTACGCCCGTGCCGTCGACCTGCTGCTTCGCCCGCGGCCGATCTCGGCTCATAACGCGTTCGAGCTCGGGCTGGTGCACGAGATCGTGCCCGCGCCCGAGTTGGAGGCGCGCGCCATGGCTGTCGCGGCCGAGTTGGCGGCCGGGCCCACGGTGGCTTTCGGCGCCGTCAAGCAGGCGCTGGCGTACTCGGCGGCGCACAATCTCGTCGACTCGCTCGAAATGGAGGCGGCCCTGCAGGCGGTCACCGGCACGACCGACGACCATGCCGCCGCGGTGCGAGCGTTCCTCGAAAAGCGGTCACCGCGTTTCAACGGCCGCTAACCCCTCCTGGCGCCGCGTGGATCACGCTCGGGGAGGTAACGCGTCCCTTATGACAGCCAGGGAGGTCGCAAGGGACGAGTTTCGCGCGCAAGGGCTCGCTCCAAACGCCGTTTATCGTCGGCGGGCGACACAGTCTCGAAGGTGGTCGTTGACCATCCCGGTGGCTTGCATGTGCGCGTAGGCCGTCGTCGGGCCGACGAACCGAAATCCTCGCCGCCGCAACTCCTTGGCCATCGCGACCGATTCGGGCGTGCTCGTAGGGATTTCGGCCATCGTCTTCGGCATGCGCCGCGCCTTCGAAGGTGCGAACGACCACACCAGTTCGGAAAGCCCCTCGGGCAATTCAGCAGCCGCGCGGGCGTTGGCAATTACCGCCTCGATTTTCGCTCGGTTGCGAATAATGCCAGCATCGTCAAGCAGCCCGTCGACGTCCGACTTCGTAAATTCGGCGACCGCGGCAATCGAAAACCCGGCGAACGCAACCCGAAATGCCTCGCGCTTGCGCAAAATCGTGAGCCACGAAAGCCCGGATTGAAACGCCTCCAACGCAATGCGCTCGAAAACCGCATCGTCGCCGCGCACTTCGCGGCCCCACTCGTCGTCGTGGTAGTCGATATAGAGGTCGCCGCCGGTATAAGCCCAATCACACCGGACGACGCCGTCGGGCCCGATCACTCGACAAGTTTGGCGAGGCGGCGCAGCGACGTCCGGAGAAAAAGCGCGAAAAGCGGGCGGACGGCGAGAAAGCCCACCTCGCCGAGCAATCCGAGCGGTAGCCGCACCCATTCTGACCACACGACGCGCGACCGATCGGCGCCGAGGGATTCGACCTCGAACGCTCCCGAGCCGCGCACGACGCGACCGGTGTGCTCGACACCGCAACGCGCCGGATTCGCTGGCGGCGGCTGCCAGTGCGCGATCGTCATGGTGTCGCGCAGAGCCAGCGGCCCGAGTCTCGTGATACCGACGATGCCGGCTCCCACTCCGTCGCCGTCAGTTGTGGTCGGCTCGGCAGTGGTGAGAAGCATCCAGTCGCGGTGCGAGCGCCAGTCGACGAGTTTGCTCCAGACCGCATCGGCGGGCGCCGCGATCTCGACAGAGACGACGAGTTCGGCCATCGGCGTCAGCGCGGAGCGTCGTCGGTGCGATAGACCGGCGGGGCGTACGGATTGTCGGCGAGGGTTCGATCGTCGGGGAACTCGAACGACCGCGTCTGCTCGAGGTCGGGCGTCTGGCCGTTGCTCGCGGCGGGGTACGCCGGCTGATCGGGCACGTCAGACACGGTTTCGTCGACGTCCGACAACTCGAACGGGCGGCCGGTGAGGTGTTCGAGGCGAGCGTCTCGCTTGGCGATCTCGGTCGCGAGCCGCTCAAGCGCGGCGTCGACCTCACGCATGCGGTAACCCCGAAGCGCCAGGCTGAACCGCACCTGCTTAACGTCGTCGTCGCGCACCGCCCGATCCTCGGGAAGCGCACGCCCCGGCCAGTCGGGCGAGAAGTGAGTGATAGAACCGCCGTAGCCCATGGCGACGGCGGCCACGCCGAACACGACAAGAACGGCGAGCACGATCTCGAGGACCAGCACCCCCCGATGGTCGCACGTTCGCGCTTGAAATGCGTGGCCGGGTGGCGCGTACGACGACGAGTTTCGCGGACGGCGGTGAGGTGACGATGGCGCTTCGGCTGGGCGGTCGTGAGTTCGGCGACCACGAGTTCGCCGTGATGGCGATCGTCAACCGCACACCCGACTCTTTCTTCGACCAGGGCGCCACCTTTGACGTCGGGCCGGCGCTCGAGCGGGTCGATCAGGTGGTCGAGGAGGGTGCCGACATCGTCGACATCGGCGGCGTGAAAGCAGGGCCGGGCCCGGACGTCGACGAGGCGGAGGAAATCCGGCGAGTTGCCGATTTCGTCGGCCTGGTGCGTTCTCGGCATCCGTCTTTGGTGATCAGCGTCGACACTTGGCGAGCCTCGGTCGGCCGGATCGTCGTGGCCAACGGCGCCGATTTGCTCAACGACGCGTGGGGCGGCTCCGACCCAGACCTCGCCGTGGTCGCCGCCGAGACGGGCGCCGGGCTGGTGTGCTCGCACGTCGGCGGCCTGCCACCGCGCACCGACCCGCACCGCGTCGCGTACGACGACGTTGTGGCCGACGTGGTGTCGACGGTCGTCGGGCTGGCCGAACGGGCGGTGTCGCTCGGCGTGCGCCGCGACGGCATCCTCATCGATCCGGCGCACGACTTCGGCAAGAACACCCGGCATTCGCTCGAGGTGAGCCGCCGCCTCGACGAACTTGTGGCGACCGGCTGGCCGGTGCTGGTGGCGCTGTCGAACAAGAAGTTCATCGGCGAAACCCTTGACGCCGCCACCGGCGAACGCTTCGTGGGCACGATGGCGGCGACCGCGATCGCTGCCTGGCAAGGGGCGCGAATCTTCCGGGCCCACGACGTGCGAGCGACCCGTGAAGCTCTCGACGTGGTGGCGTCAATTCGCGGCTTTCGCGAACCGGCCGTGTCTCGCCGCGCGCTGGCCTGATAACCGCGCCGGCCCTGATTTACACGCCTCGAACATCACGCCAACCGCGCGATCACGGCGACATTCCACTCTCAGGTCATTGGCTTCGACACCTGGGAGGTTCTCGTGAAGCACTCAAGATTCAACCGCCGGCTGGCAGCGTGGACGGCGGCGGGCGTCGCCGGCGCGGGACTGGTCGCCGGCCTCGCCGGCGCGGCAAGCGCTTCGTCGACCTCGTCGTCGACCCCGGCGATCGGCTCGAGCGGCCACCCGCGCCTTCAACTCGCGCGCAAGGTGGCCGCCGCGTCGGTGCGCGGAGAGATCGTGCTCGACGGCAAGAAAGGCGAGCATACGGTCGATTTCCAGCGCGGTGCGGTAAGCGAGCTGTCGCCGTCCAGTTTCACCGTCACCGACAAGACAGGCACGTCGCAAACCTGGGCCATCACGCCTGAGACGAAAGTGCGGGAACGCAACGCGGGGCGCGGTGCCGCGTCGTCCGCTGAACCGCGAAACGGTCAGAACGTCGTGGTGATCGGCACGACGTCCGACGGCGCACTCACCGCGAGATTAGTGCTGATCGCGCCGCAAGCCTGACGAGCTTTCAGGCGGGCTGGCCCAAGCCGTCGAGCACTTCCGCTCGGGGCAGCTCCGCCAGCAAGGCGCCGTCGAGGATGATTTTCGATTTCCGGACGCCGCTGCCCACGACCACCGGGCCCGCCTCGACAACCGCGCGGTCGATGAGCAGCGGCCACTGCGAAGGAAGCCCGATCGGGGTGATGCCGCCGTATTCCATGGCCGATTCGCCGACCGCAACTTCCATAGACGCGAAAGAAATTTTGCGGACGTCGAGATGCCGGCGCACCAGGTTGTTAACGTCGGCGCGCGTGGTGGCGAGCACGACACAGGCGGCCAGGGTGGTGTTGCCGGCGCGGCGTCCGGAAACGACGACACAGTTCGCGGACTCGGCGAGCGAAACGCCGTATTGCTCGCAGAAAGCGGCAGTATCGGCGAGCTCTGGATCGATTTCGGCCACGAATATTTGGCCGGCGGCTGGCCACTGACTCAGCGCGTCGATGACGGGAGGTGCGAGCAATTCGGTGCGCGACAATGCGGGGACGGCGGAGAGGCGCTCGGCCAAAGAACTCACGGCTCTGCCTCCAAAACCTCAGTTGTGGTGGGCGTTATCGACGGAAGATTCATCTCGATGGCTTCGAATGCTTCGTCGACCGACGCCGCCCAAGCGACGGATTCGCGCACTTCGGGGCGAGCAAAGCCTCGTGTCACGAGAGTGTCGATCTGTGCCCTGAGCATGTCGTAAAGGCCGTCGGGGTCGAGGACGACGAGCGGTTTCTCGTGCATGCCGAGGTGGCGTGACACCCAAATCTCGAAAATTTCTTCGAGGGTGCCGAGACCTCCGGGCAACGCGAGAAACGCGTCTGATCGGCGGTCCATTTCGCCCTTGCGGGCGCGCATGTCGAGCGCGACAACGAGCTCGTCGGCGTCGCGATCGGCAACTTCGCGACTTAGGAGCGCTTGCGGTATCACGCCGATCGTGCGCCCGCCCGCGGCCCGAGCCGCGCGCGCGACCGCGCCCATGCACGAAATGCTGCCGCCGCCGGAGACGAGGTCGTAGCCGCGGCGGGCCAACTCCGTGCCGACGAGCGCGGCAAGCTCGATGTAATGCCGGTCGATGCGTTCGCTGGATGCGCAGTACACGCAGATTGCCGCCATCTGCCTACTCCGCCGCCGCCCGATACCGGTTGGCCTCGAACCGCTCGATGACGTCGACGATCTCGTCGATGTCGTCGGTGATGTGCAGCAGATCGACGTCCTCCGGCGAGATCGTCTCGGCACGCACGAGGGTCTGGCGAATCCAGTCGAGAAGCCCAGCCCAATAGTTCGAGTCGTAGAGAATCACCGGAAACGACGTAACCTTGTGCGTCTGCACCAGCGTGAGCGCCTCGAACAATTCGTCGAGCGTGCCGAAGCCGCCGGGGAAAACGACGAACGCCTGTGCATACTTCACGAACATCGTCTTGCGGGCGAAGAAGTAGCGAAATTGCAAGCCGATGTCGACCCAGTCGTTGAGCCGCTGCTCGAACGGTAACTCGATGCCAAGCCCCACCGAAACGCCGCCCGCTTGGCTCGCACCCTTGTTGACGGCTTCCATGATCCCGGGACCACCGCCGGTGATGACGGCGTAACCTGCCCGCGCCAAGATGCCGCCGAGTTGCTCCGCCGCGGCGTAGTCAGGATGGTCGGGACTGATGCGCGCCGACCCGAACACCGACACGGCCGCGCCCAGTTCGGCGAGCAAGCCGAACCCCTCGACGAACTCCGTTTGAATGCGAAGCACGCGCCAGGGGTCGGTGTGCACCCAGTCACTGGGCCCGCGGCTGTCGAGTAGACGCTGGTCAGCGGTTGTCGGAGGTACGTGATCGCGGCGCAAGATCAGCGGCCCGCGCCGAACCTCAGGAGTGTGGGGTCTCGGCTCCGCGGAACCGCCCGACGGGTGTGTGTCACTCATGGTCTTGCAGGCTAGTGGTCTGACGACGCGGTTACAGCAGCGGCCGCACGGCCCGCTGAAACGCGTCGTCGGGCTTGGTCACGATGCGCCCGTTCGAGACCGACTGGCAGCCGCGGCTGTGGTACCAGATCGCGACATCGGGTCGGCTCGCGTAGGAGAACACCAGCACCGCGGCGCTGCCGTCGTCGAACGGGCAACTGACCGGGACGTTGTCCGCGTCGAGATGCGCGAGCGACAACCCGCCGACCGCAGCGCTTAGTTTCTTCGCGGCCGCCGCGTCGAGGCGACGTTGGGCGGTAAGGGCGAACGGCGTTCCGTTCAAACCCTCGTAGCCGCAAACGAGCCCACTGGTCGGGATTTGGGTTGGCAGCATCGCTTCATCCAGCTCGCCGCCTTCGTTTTCGACGTTCGTGTAAGCCTTGTCGCTTTGCGGACACCCGCCGGCAACGGTCACGCTCAGTCGTTTGCCGGACGCCGAAACCCGCTCCGGCCTGGGGTCGAGCCATTGCGTCACGCCGTCGATCCGGATGTCGCTCGCGTCGGCGCCGTCCGCCGCGATCCCGATCTCGAGTTGCGCCTGGGGCCAGGCGCCCGCTGGTTGCGCGTACGAGAAGCCCGCGACTCGCGGGCCACCAGTGCCGCTCATGGTGCCCGCGGTCGCCAGGCCCTCCGGCGGATGAGCTTTGATCCAAGCCACCGCGTCGTCGAACGGCATCGGCACCCGGTAGAACGTCGCGTGGTCGATCAGCGAGTTGTCGCGCGGCGCGCCGAGCGCGGGGCCGGGCTGCGTGCTCGGGGCGACGCTTGTTTCAGTCGCGTTGGGCGGGATGTGGGCGAGGCTCAGGAGGCGGCGGGCTTCGTCGTCCGCCTCCTGCTTGTTCTGCGCGGCCTCGGCCGCGAGGTCGGCGGCCGGGGCACTGCTCGGGGTGCCGCCCGGGGTGCCGCTCGGTGGCGAGATCGGTGCTTGCCCGGGCGCGGCGCAGCTCGCCAACGCCGCCATGAGCGCGGCCGAAGCGATGATCGCCCGACTGATCACGTCTGCTCAGACGCGCCCGGCGGCGGAATCGTTCCGTCCCGCCGAATTCTCGACGTTTACTGTTGCGGAGCCACAGCGAACGTCAGGAAGTTGGCGAGCTGGATGGCGCCGGCACCACGTGGAGCACAAATCCGCTGAACGCCTCGGCCGACCCCGGGATCTGCCAGGAGAACTTGGCGGGGTCGCTCGAGGTCGCGGGGATTGCCATTTGCATCGCGTAGGTCACACTGCCATGCGCGGGAACGGTGGCGGCACCGCCGCAATTGAGCTTGAAGAACTGAGCTTGCTTCGGCGGATACAGCCACTGCCCATACACCGGGTCGAGTCGCATGTCTTCGCTCGTCGTGTTCGTGAGCGTTACCGCGTAATGCATCGTGGCGCCGGCAACCACCGTGTCGGGGAAGTCGGCCTTCGCGGTGAGCCCGGGGTACTTACCCGTGAGGTCGGGCGGGGGTGGCGCCGGCTGCCCGAACGCGGTGACCGAGACGCCACAGGTGGTCGCGAACTTCGTTGAAAAGGTGGCGGTTCCTCCGCCCGGCAAACCGACGACGGCTTGGGTAAAAGCGTGGCTCGGGTCGGGTGCGCTCCCCGCGACGCAGCCCAACGTGAACGAGATGGCAAACCGGCCGGTTTTACCTGGCTCAAGGTTTGCCGGCCAGCTGTAGCCTTCGGCGAAAAAGCTCTGGTGGTCGGGGCGCAGTGCCTGCTTACTGCCATCGGCACGAATGCCGACCAGACTCGTCGGATAACCCGAAAGCGAGCAGTTCACGTCGCTCACGTTGGTCAACGCGACGATGCTCTCGACGTGTTGGGTGGAGCCTTGAGACCCAGCTAATGCTGCGCTCAACTGTGCGGCTGTACACGCGCGATACGCCGGTGCGGGCGGTTTCGGCGTTGGCGGCGGCGACACCGGCGGCGGTGGGCTGACGGGGTCGTCAACCCACGGCACCACATCGGCGCTGGCTGAAGCGCTGGCTGAAGCGGTGACGATCCGCGAGGGGCTCGTCACTGGCGGGCCTGTCGGCGCGGCAGCGCGCGGCGCAGGCCTGGAGTCTCGCGCCACGACCACTGCGACTGCCGACGCCGCGCCTACGACGGCGACTAGGACTCCCGCGGCGACGGCGGCAGTCACACGCGACGGCTTGGCGGTTCTCACACCACCCAGACGCATCGCTTAGCGATCTGGTTGCAGGGTTACGCCGAGAGGTAGTCGCGCAGCACCCGCTCGCATTCGGTGATGAGCCGGACGTCGACCCGCTCGTCGCGCTTGTGCGCCAGGTTCGGGTCGCCAGGCCCGAAATTCAGCGCGGGAATGCCAAGTTCGGCGAAGCGAGCGACGTCGGTCCAGCCGTACTTCGCCACCGGTTCTGCGCGCATCGCGCGTACGAATTCAGCCGCCGCCGGTGCCGTGAGACCGGGCAACGCGCCCGGTGCGGCATCGACGAGCTTGAGGTCGTACCCCTCGAACACCGACTGCACGTGCGCGAACGCGTCATCGACGCCGCGGTCTGGCGCGAACCTGAAATTTACTGTTACAACGCAAGAATCCGGCACCACATTGCCCGCCACACCGCCTTCAATGCGGACCGCGTTCAACCCTTCGCGATACGCGCAGCCGTCGATGTCGACATCGCGAGGCTGGTAGTTTTCGAGGCGGCGCAGTACTTCTCCGGCTTTGTGAATGGCGTTGCTGCCCAGCCACGATCGTGCGCTGTGTGCGCGCACCCCAGTCGTCTCGATTTCGACGCGAAGCGTGCCCTGACACCCCGCCTCGACAGCGCCCTCCGTGGGTTCGAGCACGAGAGCTAGATCGCCCCGCAAAGCATCGGGCTTTTCACGCGCCAAGCGACCAAGCCCGTTTCGGTCCGCCTCGATTTCCTCGCAGTCGTAAAAGACGAGAGTCAGGTCATGGGCGGGAGCCGGCAAAGTGGCCGCGACGCGCAGCATCACGGCAATGCCTGATTTCATGTCGGAAGTGCCGCAACCGTAAAGGAAATCGCCGTCCAGCTTAGAGGGTAGGTTGTCGGCGATGGGCACGGTGTCGAGGTGACCGGCCAACACGATGCGGCTCCCCCGGCCTAGGTTCGTACGCGCCAGCACGACGTTACCAATTCTCTCGATGTCGAGATACTCGTAAGCGCGTAGGGCCGCTTCGACGTCGTCCGCCAAAGCTTTTTCGTTGCCGCTCACGGACGGGACGTCGACGAGCGCCGCCGTCAACGTGACGACATCGGCCTCGAGGTCGAAAGACATGTGACTACTCTGCTACACCGTGCTCGCGAAGCACGTCGTTCAGCGCGAGCTTGTCGTGCGTTTCTCCTTCGGCGAGTCTTCGCAAGACGAGGAGGCACGGCATGCCGAAATCCCCACCGGGAAAGGACTTCACCCGGGTGGAGCCCACGCAGACCGACCACGCCGGAGCTTCACCACGCGGCAACTCCACGCCGGTCTCGGCTTCGAATACGTGCGTCGAGGCGGTGAGAATGCAGCCCGCACCGAGTTTCGCCCCGCGGCGCACCCGCGCGCCGTCGACGACCATCGAACGCGAGCCGATGAAGGCGTCGTCCTCCACAACGACCGGAATAGCGTTGGGTGGCTCGAGCACGCCGCCGAGCCCGACGCCACCGGAAAGGTGCACGCGCTTGCCGACCTGCGCGCACGACCCGACGGTGGCCCAGGTGTCGACCATGCTGCCTTCGTCGACGTAGCCGCCGATGTTGACGAAGCTCGGCATCAGCACCGTGCCGGGCGCGACGAAGGCACCCCAGCGCACGATCGCGCCGGGCACCGCCCGCACGCCGTCGAAGCGAGTCTTCAGCGGCATGCGATCGTGGTAACGGAAATCACCGGCCGACGACTCGCGCATGTCCAAGACTTTGAACGACAGCAAGATCGCCCGCTTGGCCCGCTCGTCGACGACGACGGCATCGGTCGATTCGTCGACGAACGCGACGCGCGCCTTTCCCATGTCGAGTTGGTCGACGGCGGCGCTGACGAGCGCGCGGGCATCGGCGTCGTTAGGGTTGAGTTCCGCTCGGCGCTCCCACAGCGCGTCGATCTCGCTCGGAAGTGAACTGACGAAATGCTGCTCCATGGCCGCTGACCTTACCGGCGTCAAAGCCGCGGGCCGAGCCCGGATGCGACTTCGATGACGTCGACCACGCAAGCGCCGCACCGCGATCTTCGGCGGCGGCGGCGAGTGCGCCGAGCATTGATCATCCTGGTCGTGCTCGCGTTGATCGGCTGGCTCGCCGATCTCGGGTGGAACGCGCTGTTCGGTGGTCGGGCGGTGGTCGATTCGTGCCAGGTCGTCGGCGTCAGCACCGGCAACGTCTATTCGCTGACCCCTGAGCAACTGCTCAACGCCTCGATCATCACAGACGTCGCTATGCGGCGAAACTTGCCGACGCGTGCCTCGCTGATCGCTTTGGCGACTGCTTACCAGGAGTCGAAGATGCGCAATCTGGATTACGGCGACGCCGACTCTCTTGGCTTGTTTCAGCAGCGGACGTCGCAAGGCTGGGGAAGCCCTCAACAAATCATGACGCCGACCTACGCGGCCGGGAAGTTTTACGACGCTTTACTGAGGGTGCCGCGTTGGGAATCGTTGCCGGTGACCCAAGCCGCGCAGGCCGTACAGCGCAGTGCTTTTCCTGATGCGTATAGCCGTTGGGAGTCGCCCGCGACCGCGCTTTCTGCCGCGTTGACCGGCGACACGCTTGGCCAACTCAGTTGCCGATTGGCGCATCCCGGGGTTATTACCTCCGGTAATCACGCGGCGACTCTCGACGCGAGCGCTACTGCTGTCGTTCAGGGGCTCGACAGCGACCTCGGCATAACTTCCGCGACCGTCGCAACTGGCGGCTCCCGCGAGCGGGTGGTGACGGTCGGCGGCCTCGCCGCACCGTCGTCCGGCGGTGATGCCGCGGCAAAACGCCGGACGGCGACCGTTGCCGCCTGGGTTATTGCGCACGCGAAAACTCAAGGGATTACGCGGGTTATTGTGGGTGACCGCGAATGGAAAGCCGACCGCAAAGGATGGCACTCCACGAAGCAGGCTGCGCCCGCGGGCACCGTCGTGCTTACCGTCGGGGCTAGGTAATCCAGCAATCGGCGTGACTCGGTTTATTCGAGTTGGCCTTGGGGGTCGACGTGGAAGACGTGT
>JBDZVM010000045.1:0-29015 GCA_040255675.1 Actinomycetales bacterium
CGCCGTATCCGCCATGGGTCAATGCTCGCAGCGCACGGTAGAAATGCCCCGAATCCCAGGGTGTTCGGGGTGTCGCTTCGATGCGGAAATGATCGCCGAAACGCCCCCAGGCAGTGCACCAACCCAATAACATGATCCTATCGCGTCGGGGCTAGACGACGCGGAACACGGACAACGCGGAACACGGACAACAAGGGGCAAGCAATGTCGACACCGACGGGATCGCAGCCGGCGGGATGGCAACCGACGGGATCGCAGCCGGGCGGTGCCGTACCAGATCAGAATCAGCCACATCAGTACCAGCCAGGCCAGTACCAGCCGAACCAGTACTACCCGCCGAGCCAATACCAGCAATATCCGTACGGTCAGCCCAATTATGGTCAGCCCCCCGCGGGCCAGCCCGGATATAGCCCGTACGGCTATCAACCGCCGCGCGGCACCAACGGCATGGCAATCGCTTCTTTGGTGCTCGGCATCTTGTGGCTTTGGTGGGTAGGGAGCATTCTGGCGCTTATCTTCGGGTACATCGCCAGGGGGCAAGTCCGGGCGCGCAACGAATCCGGAAATGGCATGGCGATAGCGGGCATCGTGCTCGGGTGGATCGGCGTCGCGTGCCTGGTGCTGTTCATCGTGCTCGCTGTCGCGGTCGCCCACAGCAACGCGACGCCGTGACGGTAACCAACCAAACTTTGACGGCATGACACACCCGAGGGCCTACGAGTCTTCGCGGTGGAAACGGCTACCGATTTCCTGGCGCACCAGCCTGGTACGCCTCTGCGTGGTCGCGGTCGCCGCCATTGTCGCGGCCCGGCTCCATATCGCGGGACGACCGACGACCCTGTGCCCCTTCCGTGCGCTCACCGGAATTCCTTGTCCCATCTGTGGTACGACGACTGCTGGCGTCGATTTGGGCCATTTAGACATTGTTGGCGCTTTGCGTGCAAATCCCTTTACGGTATTGGCCGGATTTGTGCTCGTCGCCGGCCCCGCGTCGTCCTCGCTTCTTAAACAGCGGCGGCCTTTTTTCGTGTCTGCCCGCCTTCGCCGCCTACTTCCGGCAGTATGTGTGGCCGTCATAGCGCTTTCCGAGATCTGGCAACTCGCTCGCTTCAACATCATCTAGTCGTTGCCAACCCAAGCCGGCGGCGCAGTCGCCGAGTGGAGGAGGTTCTTCGTGTCGAACCCGACGCAACCCGGGTCTGACCAGCAGCAGCCAGACCCGTGGCAAGCACCGCCCGCGGGCATTCCGGGCCAGCAACCGCCCCCGCCGCAGGGGCAAGCTCCATACGCCCAGCCGTCTTACGGCCAGCCGCCGTACGGCCAGCCGCCGTACGGTCAGCCGCCGTACGGTCAGCCGCCGTACGGTCAGCCGCCGTACGGTCAGGCGCCGTACGGTCAGGCGCCGTATGGTCAGCCCGCTTACGGCGCACCCGCCCTACCGGCGGGTAGCTACGCCAACTGGGGCCAGCGGGTCGCATCCTGCCTTATCGACTACGTACCGGGTTTCCTGCTCGGCGTCATCTTCGCCGCCGCTCACGTGGCCGCGCTGGCGATCATCTTCTACATCGCCGGCATCGCATGGGCTCTCTACAACGCCTATCAGGGCGGCGCCACCGGGCAGTCCGTCGGCAAGAAGATGGTGGGCACCCGGCTGATCGGAGAAGCCGACGGCCAGCCGATCGGCGGCGGGCTCGGCATCGGCCGGTACTTCTTGCACATTCTCGACGGGCTGCCCTGCTATCTCGGCTATCTCTGGCCGATTTGGGATGCCAAGCGCCAGACGTTCGCCGACAAGATTTTGCACTGCGTCGTCGTCAAGCAATAACGACACTCCCGACGAAAAGCGTTACCCCCCGATGCGCGGCTTGCGGGCCTTTCATCGGGGGTAACGCCGTTCGTGGCCTTATTTGTCTAGAGCGAACCCATGATGTCGCGCATCAGGCGCGCAGTTTCAGAAGGCGTCTTGCCGACCCGCACGCCGACCTTTTCCAACGCTTCTTTCTTCGCCTGGGCAGTGCCCGACGAGCCAGACACGATGGCGCCAGCATGCCCCATCGTCTTGCCCTCAGGCGCGGTGAATCCGGCGACGTAGCCGACCACCGGCTTGGTGACGTGGGCTTCGATGAAGGCGGCCGCCCGCTCTTCGGCGTCGCCGCCGATCTCGCCGATCATCACGATGGCGTCGGTGTCGGGGTCGTCTTGAAAAGCTCGCAAGCAATCGATATGGGTTGTTCCGACGACCGGGTCGCCGCCGATACCGACACAAGTCGAAAAACCGATGTCGCGCAGTTCGAACATCATCTGGTAGGTGAGGGTGCCCGACTTCGACACCAGCCCGATGCGCCCCGGCTTGGTGATGTCGGCCGGGATGATGCCGGCGTTCGACTGGCCGGGCGACGCGATACCCGGACAGTTCGGCCCGATGATGCGCGTCTTGTTTCCCTTGGCGACCGCATGCGCCCACGCGGCGGTGGAGTCGTGAACCGGAATGCCCTCGGTAATGATCACGGCCAGCTCGATGCCGGCGTCGATCGCCTCGATCATGCCAGCCTTCGCCCCCGCTGGCGGCACGAACGCGACGACGACGTCAGCGCCGGTCTGAGCCATCGCGTCGCCGATCGTGGCGAACACCGGCAGCGACACACCGTCGAACTCGAGGCTGGTGCCCGCCTTGCGCGGGTTGGTGCCACCCACGATGGTGGTGCCCGCGGCCAGCATGCGCCGGGTGTGCTTGGCGCCTTGCGAGCCTGTGATGCCCTGAACGATGACGCGGCTGTTCCGGTCGAGGAAAATCGCCATTGTCGCTTACCCGCTCCTCGTCAGCCCGCTCGCCGGGCGGCGGCTAGTTCCGCGGCCCGCCGTGCGGCGCCGTCCATCGTGTCGTTTTGTTCCAGCCCAGGCAGGTTGGCGTCGGCGAGAATCGCACGACCCTCCGCCGCCCGATTTCCGTCGAGCCGGACGACGAGCGGCGCCGAAATCTCGTTACCCGCGCTTGTTAGCTTGTCGAAGGCGGCCACGATGCCGTTGGCGACCGCGTCGCACGCCGTGATACCGCCGAACACGTTGACGAAAACCGACCGCACCGACGGGTCGGACAGCACGATGCCAAGGCCCGCCGCCATCACGTCGGCGGAGGCACCCCCGCCGATGTCGAGGAAGTTGGCCGGCCGCACGCCGCCGAAGTTCTCGCCCGCGTAAGCGACGACGTCGAGAGTGCTCATCACCAAACCCGCGCCGTTGCCGATGATGCCGACCTCACCGTCGAGCTTGACGTAGTTGAGGTCGGCCTCTTTCGCGCGGGCCTCGAGCGGATCGGACGCCGCCTTGTCGACCAGCGCCTCGTGTTCGGGGTGACGAAACGCCGCGTTGTCGTCGAGCGTCACCTTGCCATCGAGCGCGATGACGGCGCCATCGGTCGTTTTCACCAGCGGATTGACCTCGACGAGCGTGGCATCCTCGCCGACGAATACGTCCCACAGTTTGACGATAACGTCAGCGGCCTGGTCAAGTACCTCGGCCGGATACTTGGCCGCTTCGGCGATTTCGCGGGCTTTCGCGAGGTCGACGCCCACGACCGCGTCGATCGGGATTTTCGCCAGCGCCTCAGGCTTTTCGACCGCGACCTGCTCGATTTCCATGCCGCCTTCGCGCGATGCCATGGCGAGGAACGTGCGGTTTGAACGGTCGAGCAGGAAGGAAAAGTAATACTCCTCGGCGATCTCGGTCGCCTCGGTTATCAATACGCGATGAACGGTGTGGCCCTTGATATCCATGCCAAGAATGGCGGCCGCCTTGGCGGCCGCGTCGGCGGCATCATCGGCGAGCTTCACTCCGCCGGCCTTGCCGCGACCGCCGGTCTTGACCTGGGCTTTGACGACGACTCGCCCGCCCAGCCTGCTCGCGACCTCGCGCGCTTGTTCGGACGTGGTTGCCACTTCACCTGGCGTGACAGGCACGCCGTGCGCGGCAAACAGCTGCTTGGCCTGGTATTCGAACAGGTCCACGTTGGCGCCCTTCGTGCGTGCCTTCGCCGATATGCGGCCGCTCCGGCAGTTGCGAGGTTACCGAGCGGACGACGGGCCAACTTCATCGGGTCTCTTTGGCGTTACTTGCCGCCCTTATAGGGATGGGACCGATATGGTCCGATTTCGTCATCTGGACGCCGCTGTCCGCGCGCAGGCTACAGACCAGGCTACGGACAGCGCGTCCTATCGCCGATGAAAGCAACGGTGACTGAAAGCAACGGTGGCTGAGATCGACTTCGAAGAAGCACTAGCGCGCGCGCAGGCCGGCGACGAGGACAGCTTCGCCGTTATTTGGCGAGCGCTGCACCCGCGCCTGCTGCGTTACCTGCGGGTGCTCGCGCCGTCCGCCGCCGACGATCTGGCTTCGGAGTGCTGGCTTTCCGTCATGCGCGGCCTGGAGCGCTTTCGAGGCGATGAGACGAAGTTCACCTCGTGGTTGTTCACGATCGCGCGCAACAAGGTCACGGACTGGCGGCGGCACGAACGCCGCCGTCCGGCCGACCGCCTCGACGACGGCATAGCCGACACGATCGTCTCGCTCGACGACACGGAACGGACGGCGCTTGGCCAGCTCGACACCGACGCCGCGCTGAAGCTGATCGCCACCCTGCCGCCGGATCAGGCAGAGATCATCATCTTGCGCGTCGTGGCAGGGCTCGAGGTCGCCGACGTGGCCCGGATCGTCCATAAGAGCCCGGGCTCGGTGCGGGTCATCAGCCACCGCGCTCTGCGCCGGCTCCGCGACCGGCTGGCGACGTCGACGGAGCGCGAGCCGCCGCGCACGCTGCGCCGACCGGGTGATTCGGGCACATCGGCACGCCAGGCTGTAACGCCATGACCCGAGGTGACGTTCCGGGAGGTGAGATGCCACGACTGCCTTTCCCTCACCGCCCGGGCGAACCCGACCCGGACGAGTTGCTGCGCGCGCAGCTACCGCCTGGTGACGACTGGCAGGGCGTGTCGGAGGTTTTGCGGGCAGCGGCCGCGCCCGCAACGCCGTCCGAACTGGCAGGGCAGGCGGCCATGATGTCCGCCTTCCGCCGGGTGCGTTTCGGCACTGATGGTGCTCCCTCCCGCCGTCGAGTCCTCGAAAGGCCGCGAATGCTAACCACGATCTTGTCCGGAAAAATCGCCGCTGCCCTAGCGGCCGCTGCCGTTGGTGCCACCGGCGCGGCGACCGCCGCCTACGCGGGCGTGCTGCCTGACAACGTGCAAACCCTTGCCCACCACCTGATTGCGGCGCCGGCGCCGCACGCCGACTCCGACGCCAGCCTCGTCGTCGCGCTCGACGCGAGCGGGTCACCGTCGCCCAGCGGCTCGGCAAGCTCGTCGCCGTCGTCCAGCGACTCGGCGTCACCGAGCCCGTCGCCGAGCCCGTCCGACAGCGACAGCGCCAGCCCGAGCGCGACGGTCGCCCCCGAGGCGTTCGGCCTTTGCAACGCATGGTCAAACGCCGTCGAGCACGGTTTGCAAGACCAGGTCGGCTTCCGCGACAAGCTTGTCGGGATCGCCAAGGACGCCACGGCTGACGCCACTGCCACTCCCACGCCGACTGCCACTGACACGGCCACCGCGTCGCCAAGCCAGAGCGCGGACGCCGACCAGCAGATCGACGACGCCGTTACCGCGTTTTGCAAGTCGGTCAAGCACCCCGGCGCGGACGACGAGAGCCCTGAGCCCTCAGACAGCGCTGACGCCGACGCGAACAGCCTCACCGACAAGCCCGGCAAGAGCGGTGAACAGCACGGCAAGAGCGGTGAACAGCACGGCAACAACGGTCAGGGCCACCGGCCGTCGAACCCGTGAACGGCTGAAAACCAGCGCGTTCACGAATAAAGCGAGGGTGTTCGCGGTCGCTGCACGGAGTGACCGCGAACACCCTTCCCAATTCGAACTCGAAAACGCCGCGTCGTCAGAAGGTCGCGGCCCGACCCAGTCGTCAGAAGGTCGCGGCGCGACCCAGATTCGACCGCACCCACTCGACGATGTGGCTTGTACTGGCACCCGGAGTGAAAATCCGCGCGACCCCCATCGCCTCGAGATCGGAGATATCCGACTCCGGAATGATGCCGCCTCCGAAAACGACGATGTCTGACGCGTCGCGTTCGCGAAGCAATTCGAGCACCCGCGCGAACAGCGTCATGTGCGCGCCGGAAAGGACCGAAAGTCCGATTGCGTCGGCATCTTCTTGAATCGCGGTCGCGACGATCTGCTCCGGCGTTTGGTGCAGGCCGGTGTAAATGACTTCGACGCCGGCATCGCGCAACGCCCGAGCGACGACCTTCGCGCCGCGATCGTGCCCATCGAGGCCGGGCTTGGCGACGACGATGCGTAATCGTGTGACGTCGGTCATAACGTCTCCCTCCGCACGCGCGCCGGCGACCCGTACAAAGTTCTCCTTCGGAGCGTATCGCTCACCGGACTTGGCCGGACGGCACCTTGCCGGGTAACGTCGGCGCCGCCGATCCTCATATCGCAGGCCATCGGGTCGGCCTTTCGCAGCGAAGGATGTCCGACCCGTGTCTACTCCGTGCCGCCGCGCGCTCTTTGCCAGCATCGTGTTGGCCGGAGCGGGCGTTACGTGCGGTCTCGTCGTCTCGCCAACCGGCCCGGCCGTAGCGCGTGACACGCCCGCGCGGGCGAGCGGCGCGTTCGCGGCCCACGGCGGCGGCAACGCCGCCACGATCCGGCAAATCCCCGACCGAGCCGATCGCGACCTTTCCCGCACGGTGCTGAACCCGGACGCGCTGACTCCCCGAGCGGTCCCTGGTCTACTCGACGTGCCAGCCACGGCAGGGTCAGCGTCAACGCCGCGACAGACGCTGCGGCAAGCCGAAGCGGCGTTGAACGCCCGTCAGGCCGCCGAAGCGGCGGCGAAGGCAAAAGCAGCGGCCGAGGCAAAAGCCGCGGCGGCCGCCAAAGCCGAGGCTCAGCGACTCGCGCAATCACACCGATGGGTACGCCCGAATTACGGTGGCCTCAGTTCACCGTTCGGCCACCGATGGGGCCGCATGCACGAAGGCATCGACCTCGCGGGCGGCTATGGCTCGCAAATCCTGGCCGCGACGTCCGGCACCGTGGTCTACGCGGGGCCTGAAAGCGGCTACGGCCGCGTCGTCAAGATCGCCGACTGGGACGGCACCCAAACCTGGTACGGCCACATGTCGACGTTCTTGGTGCACGTGGGCGACAAAGTCTCGCCAGGCCAGCCGATCGCGCTGGTCGGCGCGGCGGGCGACGCCACTGGCCCGCACCTGCACTTCGAGGTTCGCGTCGGCGGCGTCGCGGTAGACCCGATTCCGTTCCTCGCGGCACGAGGTGTGCGCATTTAGCTGAGCCGCTTGGTATGTGCTAACGGGTTCGTAAGCGACTACAGCTTCTCGATCGGCGCGTAGCGCAGCACGAACGTTTTCTGCCCTGTGCTCGGCCCGAAGTCGACTTTCGCCTGGGCGTTGTCGCCGAGCCCGGACGTCGAGACAACCGTGCCCAGGCCGAACGTGTCGTGGCTCACCCGATCGCCCGGCTTGAGCGACGGAACCGGCCGGTTGCCAACGCCTTTCGGCTTGGCCGGCAGGCCCCGCAAGGCCGCGGGCGACGACGATGGGCGCGCACCGGACGTCGGCATAAACCGCGTCGGCTCAGACCTTTTCCAGTCGACCAAGTGGCTTGGCACCTCGTCGAGAAACCGCGATGGAGGATTGTACGAAGGCGCGCCCCAGGTGCTGCGCTGCATCGAACGCGTGAGGTACAAGCGTTTCTGCGCTCTCGTGATGCCGACGTAGGCGAGCCGGCGTTCTTCTTCGAGTTCTTTGGGTTCACTGAGCGAACGCATATGCGGGAACACGCCGTCTTCGAGGCCGCTCAGGAAAACAACTGGAAACTCGAGGCCCTTGGCGGTGTGCAACGTCATCAGCGTGACCACACCGCCGTGGTCGTCGTCACCGCTCGGAATCTCGTCGGCATCGGCAACAAGGGCGACCTGTTCGAGGAAGTCGGCCAATGTTCCTTCCGGGTTCGACTCTTCGAACTCGCGGGCGACCGTCACCAGTTCACGCAGGTTTTCGATGCGCGACTCGTCTTGCATGTCGCTGCTGGCTTCTAACTCAGCCAAGTAACCGCTCTTGGTGAGCGTAGCCTCCATCACCTCGGACGGCGGCGAAGACTGCGCCATCGACCGCAATTCGTCGAGCAGCGCGACAAAATCCTTCACCGCGGACGCCGACCGTGTCGCGATGCCGTACGCCTCGTCGGACCGGCGCAACGCCTGGCCGAACGGGATGCGCTCGCGGCTTGCCAGCGCTTCGATGCACGCCTCGGCGCGATCGCCGATACCGCGTTTCGGGACGTTGAGAATTCGTCGTAACGACACGATGTCTTCGGGATTCACGAGCGCTCGCAGATAGGCGAGCAGATCGCGCACCTCACGCCGCTCGTAGAAGCGCACCCCGCCGACGACCTTGTACGGCAGCCCGACCCTGATGAACACTTCTTCGAAAACTCGCGACTGCGCGTTGGTGCGGTAGAAAACGGCGACGTCGGCATACCTGGCGAGGCCTTCGTCGTGCAAGCGGTCGATCTCGTCGGCCACGAACTGCGCCTCGCTGCGTTCGTCGTCGGCGACGTACCCGCCGATACGCTCACCCTCGCCCGCGTTTGACCACAGATTCTTCGCCTTACGACTTTCATTGCGAGTAATGACCGCGTTAGCGGCGTTCAGGATCGTCTGGGTGGAACGGTAATTCTGCTCGAGCAAGATGATGGTGGCGTCGGGATAGTCTCGCTCGAATTCCAAGATGTTGCGGATCGTCGCCCCGCGAAACGCGTAGATCGACTGATCGGCGTCACCGACGACCACCAGTTCGGCCGGAGGAACGTCAGACTTGATGCCCTCCCGAACGAGTTCACCGTCGATGGTGCGCTTCTCGCGTTGGCCCGCCGCGCCGCCGACCAGTTCGCGCACCAGCATGTATTGCGCCTGGTTGGTGTCTTGGTATTCGTCGACCAGCACATGCCGGAATCGCCGGCGATAATGCTGCGCGACGTCCGGAAAAGCTTGAAAGAGATTGACCGTCACCATGATGAGGTCGTCGAAGTCAAGGGCGTTCGCCTCGCGAAGCCTTCTTTGGTAGCCGGTGTAGGCCTCCGACAACATCTTCTCAGCGTGATTGCTCGCCTTGCGCGCGAAGTCTTCTTCGTCGATCAGCTCGTTCTTCAGATTCGACACTTGCGCGCTGAACGAGCGCGGCGGATACCGCTTCGGGTCGAGGTCGAGCTCGCGACAGACGAGGGTCATGAGCCGCTGCGAATCGGCCGCATCGTAGATCGAGAAGGTGCTGGTGAAGCCGAGCAGCTTGGCGTTCTCGCGCAAGATACGAACACAAGCGGAGTGAAACGTCATGACCCACATTGCTCGCGCGCGGTTGCCGACCATCGCGGCAACCCGCTCCTTCATCTCGCCCGCGGCCTTGTTGGTGAAGGTGATCGCGAGAATCTCGGACGGCGCGACCGCTCGCTCGTGCAACAGGTACGCGATTCGGCGAGTGAGTACCCGGGTCTTGCCGGAACCGGCGCCGGCCACGATGAGCAACGGGCCACCTTCGTGGACGACGGCGGCGCGCTGCTGGGGGTTGAGGTCGGCCAGGAGCGCTTCAGAATCTGCGGACATCGCCGTCGAGTCTACGGACGCGCCCCGACACGACGCGCAACACCAGTCAGCTGCCCTCACCGGCTGCTCACCAGACGTGACTAGGGACTAGGGCCCTTGCGGCGCGAAGTCGACCAACGCGACGTCTCTAGAAGTCGCAAGGGACCCCGTCGCCCCCTGAACGTGATCGCCGCGCACGGGTGGTGGCGCCACGGCTTAAGATGTCGCGCGTGCCTGTTACTCCAATGCCGGACGCCGAGGTCGAGCGAGCGCTTGCCGTCATGGCTCATCCCGACGACGTCGACTTCGGTTCCGCTGGAACGATCGCGACCTGGACCGACGCCGGCATCGACGTCGTCTACTGCATTTGCACCGACGGCGACGCCGGCGGCTTCGACCTCGACTTCCCGCGCGACCAGATCGCCCCGCTCCGGCGTGCCGAGCAAACGGAGGCCGCCAAGCGGGTGGGCGTGCACGACGTCCGGTTTCTCGGTTATCCCGACGGTCGCCTGGAAGCGAGCTTCGACCTGCGGCGCGACATTGCCCGAGTGATCCGGCAGGTGAAACCACAGCGCATCTTGGTGCAATCGCCGGAGCGAGACTACGAGCGCATCGGCCGCGGTCATCCCGACCATCGCGCGGCCGGTAATGCCGCGCTCGACGCGGTGTACCCCGACGCGCGCAACCCCTTCGCCCATCCCGAGTTGCGCCTCGACGAAGGGCTCGACGCCTGGATCACCCCCGAGACCTGGATCATGAGCGGGCCGAATCCGAACCATTTCGTCGATGTCACCGAAACCTTCGAGCGCAAGATTGCCGCCCTTCGCGCGCACGATAGCCAAACCGCGCACATGGACGATCTCGAGGAGTTCGTCGCCGGGTACCTGCGGCGCAACGCCGAGCACGCGGGCTGGCCCGCGGGGCGAATGGCAGAGTCGTTTCGCGTCATGGCGACCGGCTGAGCCAGTACGCCGTGCAGCGCACGATCGCCGTCGTCGGCCCTGGTGACGCCGACGACGAGTTGTGCGCGATCGCTTACCGCGTTGGCGCGTTCGTCGCGTCTCGCGGCGACATCGTCGTGACGGGCGGACTTGGCGGCGTCATGGCCGCCGCATCACGAGGAGCCCGTGATGCGGGCGGCGTCGTGCTGGGCCTGCTGCCCGGTGACGACGCCGCCGCGGCGAACGAGGCGGTGGGCGTCGCGGTCGCGACCGGGCTCGGAGAACTGAGAAATGCGCTCGTCGTGCGAGCCGCGCACGGTGTGATCGCCGTGGGCGGAAGCTGGGGAACGTTCGGCGAAATCGCCTACGCCATGCGCTCCGACACTCCCGTCGTATGCGTACACGGCTGGAATGTCAGCGATCACAGTGGTTCCGCGATTAGGCTGCTCACCGCAACCAATGCGGCGGAGGCCATTGACGTCCTCTACCGAATCATGGAGTTTCGATCCGATATTTCTCATGACTGATCCGCTCGAATGCGTCATCGCGGCCACCACCCAGTGGCTTGTCTCCGCGTTCCCCAGCATCGGCGGCGCGCACGCCGAGATGCTCACACGCCAACAAGCCCGCCAAGCGGTCACCGTCGCCGCCTGGCTTCGCTACCCGACCAAGCTCGACGGCGCGCTGCTTGACGTCGTCCCGCCGAGCGGATCGTGGTGGCTCGACGCTATGCCGGTCGACGTCGACCTGGAGCCGTGGCGAACGTGGGTCGACGACACGGTCGCCTCGTGGGCGGCGGCATTGCTAGCCGATCAAAGGTTGGCAATACGGGCGTGCGCCGCCGTGGCCGGCTGTGAGCACACCGGGGGTTTGCCGCTGCAGTTCGCTCGACTCACCCACCCCGACCACCTTGACGCGGCCGCGGCGGCGTTGCTGCGGCACCCCGATCTGCTTGCCTCGGTCGCCCACCTCTATCGCGACGAGCTCGACGCCGTCCTCGAAGCTGCCGCGGCCTAGCGACAGGTCGCCGCGGTCGACGCCGTTTGCTCAGACTCGAAAAAAGGCCATCAATTCTGGTTGTCGTACGGTATGGGCCAGATCACAAAAGATTTCGTGATCTTTTGGGTTTAGTTCGCGATCATTGCGGCCGATACAGTCAACGTGCCGGTTGATGTCGCCGTTGTCCCTCATGACTTCGTGGCGCCCGAAAAGGCGCGACCCAACGTCGTGGTCGTGCCGCCCGTGCGACGGTCGGCCCGCGATGCGTTGCTGGACGCCGAATTACGCGGCGCGCCAGACCATGAGTTGCGCCTTCTCGAAGAAGCCGCCATCGCCGCGAACATCAGCCGCGTCCGCTCGCGAATACGAGCCGGCGAATTTGTCACTGCCGCCGAACGCGCCCTTTTCGAGCGCGACTGCGAACTGTTGCGACGATTTCCCAACGACCGCCGTGGCATCGACGGCACGGGCTGGTTTGATCTAGCCCACAGAAATCGCTAGCTTACATTTCTGACGGGTAGTGAACGCCAATTTGGCGTCTGATTTCGTCGAGCGTCTCCATGATTTCGATACTCTCGTCGAGCGGCAGGATCTCGCTTTCGGTGCGGCCTTCGCGGATGCATCTGCCGACCTCCGCCGCCTGATGGCGCAAACCGTGGCCCTCGTGCGGAATCCGGAACCACTCCTCGGCGCCGTCACGTCGCACGAGCCGGAAATTGCTTGGCGCATAGAACATTCCCTCGACCTCGATGCGCGCGTCTATACCGTCGATGGCGGCACGATTCGCGGTGAGCGTTTCGAGGCTCGTGAACAGCACCGCCTGCTCGCCGCCGCTGTATTGCAGCAAAATCCCAGTCTGCGCATCGACGCCAGTGGCAGTCATGTCGCCCACCGCGGTGATTTTTGTCGGACGGCCAAACAGCATCGACGCGAACGACACCGGGTACACGCCGAGGTCGAGCAACGCCCCACCGCCGAGTTCGGGAGCGTGCAGCCGGTACGCGTTTTCGGCCGTGAGCCACTGGCCGTGGTCGGCCACGAACGAACGCACCGGGCCAAGTCTGCCTTCAGCTAGCAACTCCCGGATCTTGATGACGTGTGGCAGGAATCGGGTCCACATCGCTTCCATCAAGAACGTGCCCTGTTTACGTGCCGCGTCGACCAAGTCGCGAGCCTCGCCGGCATTGATGGTGAACGGCTTTTCGAGCAAAACGGCTTTGCCGCTCATGATGGCTTGCAGGGCGGCGGGATGATGCATCGAATGAGGAGTCGACACATAAACGGCGTCGACGCCAGGGTCGTCGGCCAGTTGCTGGTAGCTCGAGTATCGTCGCGAAATACCGAACCGGTCGGCAAAAGCGGCGGCGGTTTCGGCCGAGCGCGACCCGACCGCCACGACTTCGGCGTCGGTAAGCAGTGCCATATCGCGAACGAACGCCGACGCGATGTTGCCGGTGCCGATGACGCCCCATCGAATCTTCTCGTCGGCCACCTGCGCGCTCCTTTGGCTACTGATACGGCTCTTGTCCGGCATCGTAGACGAGCCGCCTATCGACCAGCCGCGCCCCCGACGTGACCTGGTGCTCGACCAACCTGCCGTCGTGCATCAAATGCCGGACGCCGGCACCCCTCGCCATGACCGCGACGTCGGCAATGATGCGGCGATGGCAGCGCCACCACACCGATTCGCTACACATCACCGCTGTGCGCTGTTGCGCCGCTTCGTCGAGCACGTGGTCGAGAGCTTTCGCGAACGCGTCGGTGCGGGCGTATCCGGCGTATCCGCGGAAAGAATCGTTTCGCCACACGATGTCTGGAGAATCAGCGGCGACTTTGCGAAAACCGCCCAAGTCGCGCTCCCATCGATACGCGATACCGGCCTCGGGTAGCCACCGCTCGAGTTCAGCGCGAGCAACGTGCGGGTTTCGCCGGCTCCCGGGAGCGGTACGGACGTCGACCACGAGCTCCACCCGCGCGTCTTGAAGCAGCGCGAGAATCCGCTCTTGCGTCGCCGTCCCGTGGCCGAACGTCAAGAGATGCACGCTTCCAGGTGTACCCCACTACGCGGCGTGCCGCTCCGAAGGCGGGGTTGGCGAGGGTGGCGTTTGAGTCGGCGGCTTGCCGCGCCAGGATGGCCGCTGGAACGGCGGCGAAAATGGCCGTGGGAGCGGCCGCATGAATGGCAGGGCGCGCGCGACGAACGCCGCGATGACGAGGATGAGCAAGCCGGCAATGGCCAACGCCGCTGGCGCGCCTAGCGTGTCGCGGAAGTAGTACACGACAGCACCGACGACGTAGGCGAACAGTCCGATCGCGCCGAGCCCAAGGCCCGGAACGAATTTCAGGACGACCCCAGCCGCCATGACCGCGACAGCAGTCGCGATACCGATCGAGTATTTCGCCGCGGCCGGCTCGATATTCGCCGGCGCCACGAGCGCGACGACGACACCGAGTGAAACCGCCGTCCACCACGGCTCTATACGGCGCAACCACCCGAGCGTCGCCCAACCAAGGGCGATCACCCACAAGGGCACGCAGATCATCCAGGCATCCGGGTCGTGCACTGCCCTAACGATGGTGGCGCTGACCGTCAACAAGACACCGGCGAACATCAGCGCGTTTTGAATCGCATGCTTGTTCGCCCACCACAACGCGGTCGCGTACGCCGCCGAAGCGGCGCTGATGCTGAGAAAAGCAGTCTTTGCTTCCGTGTCGAGCAGCGCGTTGACAGCTCCGACGCTGCCCGCGAAGGCAGCCACAGACAACGCCCAACTGATCGCGCTCACCCGGCGGAAGGCGGCCTCGCCCGACCGTCGCATGACGAAACCGAGCACGAAGAAAAGGAGGGTGACGATCGCGAGAATCGTCAGGCGGGTCGCCTCGGTGAGGTCTGACCACTCTTGCGCTACCGCGGCCGTGCCGCCCGCGAGGATCAAAGTTGCGCCGATGTAGGCGCCGACCTCCGCGAGTACCGCCGAACGACCCCGCGGCGTCTGCGCCTTCGGTGCCGGTTGATTTGCCCTGCTCTGCTGCACCCACAACCCGATCGCGGTGCCCGCCGCCGCAAGAATAACGAGAACGACCAATCCGCCGATCATGACCCTCACCACCGCGCAGCGTTCCTGCTTGCACTGTCGCTCAGCCGCGGTACTGCCGGCAGGGCCATCGGGGCTACGTCGAGTGGGGAGAAGGTCCCGCCGTTATTCCCATTCGATGGTGCCGGGCGGTTTGCTCGTGACGTCGAGCACGACCCGGTTTATCTCGCGCACCTCGTTGGTGATGCGCGTCGAAATACGAGCGAGCACGTCATAGGGCAGCCGCACCCAGTCGGCGGTCATCGCGTCTTCACTCGTCACCGGCCGGAGCACGACCGGGTGACCGTACGTGCGGCCGTCTCCCTGCACACCGACAGACCGGACGTCGGCCAACAACACCACCGGGCATTGCCAAATGTCGCGATCGAGGCCGGCGGCGGTCAGTTCTTCGCGGGCAATCGCGTCGGCCTCGCGCAACACCGCAAGCCGCTCCGCCGTGATTTCGCCAATGATGCGAACCGCGAGACCCGGGCCCGGGAATGGCTGCCGCCACACGAGCGATTCAGGTAACCCGAGTTCGAGGCCGACCGCTCGCACCTCATCCTTGAACAGCGTGCGCAGCGGCTCGACCAGCGAGAATTGCAAATCGTCGGGCAATCCCCCCACATTGTGGTGCGACTTGATGTTCGCGGTTCCGGTACCGCCGCCAGATTCGACGACGTCGGGGTAAAGCGTGCCCTGCACCAAGAAATCGACCGGCGCTTCGGCGGAAATCTCGCGCGCCGCCGCCTCGAACGCCCGGATAAACTCGCGCCCGATAATCTTGCGCTTCTGTTCCGGGTCGGAAACTCCGGCGAGGGTCTCGAGAAACGTATTCGAGGCGTCGACAACATGCAGCTTGACGCCGGTGCTCGCGACGAAATCACGCTCGACCTGTTCAGCCTCGCCCTTGCGCAGTAAGCCGTGGTCGACGAAAACGCAGGTGAGTCGCTCGCCCACCGCCCGTTGCACCAACGCCGCCGCCACCGCGGAGTCGACGCCGCCCGACAGGCCGCAAATGACACGGCCTTCGCCAACCTGAGCACGGATTTTCTCGACCTGCTCAGCCACGATGCCGGACGTCGTCCAGGACGGCGAAATGCCGGCAACGTCGTACAAGAATCGCCGCAACACCGTCTGGCCGTGCCGCGTGTGGCGAACCTCGGGATGAAACTGCACTCCGGCCAACCTGCGATCGAGTCTCTCGAACGCGGCTACCGGCGCGCCGTCGGAGGCGGCGGTGACCGTGAACCCGTCGGGCGCCTTGGTGACGGAGTCGCCGTGCGACATCCAGACCGATTGTTGCGCAGGCAGATCTTTCAGCAATACGCCCTCGGACGCCGGTACCACGGTGACCTGCGTACCGCCGAATTCGCCGAGCCCGGTGCGCTCGGCCACCCCCCCGAGCGCGAGCGCCATCGCTTGAAACCCGTAGCAGATGCCGAAAACCGGAATGCCTTGCTCGAACAGCTTTGGGTCGACCGATGGCGCACCCGGCTCGTAAACCGACGATGGGCCTCCCGAGAGAATCAGCGCGGCCGGTTTGCGCGCCACGATGTCGTCAACCGGCATGGTGTGCGGCACGATCTCGCTGTAAATATTGGCCTCGCGAACCCGGCGCGCGATCAGCTGCGCGTACTGCGCGCCGAAGTCGATCACGAGTACGGTCGGAGTGTCGCCGGCGTTCGAGACGCCGATGGCATCGCTCACGAAAGATCGCCTTTGCGCTCGGGGATTTGCCTCGATTCTACGGACGTGTCTCGACCATGGTCGACCCGATTCCGACTGATCGGGAGGGGTAGCTGACGGCTGACGCGCTCTAGCGCTTCAAACGCCGTCTACGCTCGATGGGCGCGGGCGCAAAAGCGCGGCAACATCAGCGAAAATCCGCTCACTCGCGGCGGCGGCAGCCGGCGAAACCGCGTCGAGGCCGAGAAACCCATGAATCAGGCCTGGCTCGCACCGATGAATCACCGGCACGCCGGACGACGACAACCGCTCCGCATACACGTCGCCCTCATCACGCAGCGGATCATGCTCAGCGGTCACCACGAGCGCCGCGGGCAAGCCCGCCAAAACGGGCTCGAACAATGCGCTCACTCGTGGATCAGCGCGCATCGACTCGTCTGGCACCCATTGCGCAATGAACCAGCGCACGCCGTCGGCGTCGAGGCCCCAACCAGTGGCCTTCTCCTGCACACTCGGCGAAGACAACGTCAAATCCGTGTTGGGATAGAACAACCCTTGCATCACAGGCAGCTTTTCGCCGTCCGATCGTAGTCGTAGGCACGCGAGCGTCGCGAGGTTGCCACCGGAGCTGTCGCCGGCAACGCCAATCGCCGTCCAGCCCGCCGACGTGTCTGACGCCGTCGAGCCCGTCGACGTGTGTGACAACGCCCAGCGCAACGCGGTGACGGCATCATCAACCGCGGCTGGCCACGGGTGCTCAGGAGCGCGCCGAAAATCGACTGCCAGGACGGCGCAACCGGCGGCCACGGCGAGGCGACGGCACGTTGAGTCGTGCGACTCGAGGTCGCCGATCGTCCATCCGCCACCATGCAAGTAGACGACCAAAGGGCACGGTTCGACCGCGGGCCGGTACAGGCGCACAGGCAACGGGTGCGGCGCGTCGAGCGTGAAGTTGGAGACCAACGATACCGAGGGACCGCGCGGCCGCGCGGCGACGCGTTTCGCCTGCGCCGCACGCAAGGCAAGCGCGCCGAGTTCTGCATTCGACGGCCCGGGGTTACGCCGCAGTCCGGCGACGTAGGCACCAAGCTTCGCGTCAGCCAATTCGCCCGTCATGACGTCGAGCATCCCACGCATCGCGGGTAATCGGCGTGCGGCCAACGCCGTAACGAAGTAGCGTGCTAGGACGTGCGCCGCTTGCCACTCGATGATCCCGGTCGTCCCGAAACCCGATCGCCGATTCGATTTCTTTGGTGGGTAGCACGAGGCCAAGTCCCTACCCTCGCGGGCGGTGTGTTTTTCGGCATCGTGTGGATGTGCGGGCAGGCAGCCGCACCGTTCGTGGTCGGGCGTGCGATCGATCGCGGTGTAGCGGGGCACGATACGACAGCATTGCTCTTGTGGTGTGCTGTGCTACTCGGCGCGGGCATCACGCAAGCGGTCGCCAGCGTGTGCCGGCACCGGTTCGCGGTGACGAACTGGCTGGTCGCCACTACCCGGGTGCGACAACTCCTGAACCGTCAGGCCGCGAACCTTGGTGGGTCGCTGACGCAGCGGCTCGATCTCGGAGACGTGGTCAGCTCCGCGACGACCGATTCCCGCTACATCGGTAACGCTCTCGACATCACGGCAAGAAGCGCGGGAGCGCTCGTCTCCTTCGTCGCTGTCGCAATCGTCATGCTCGCGACGTCGGTCAAGCTCGGGCTGATCGTACTGATCGGCGTCCCGCTTCTCATGCTGGCGATCGGCCCACTGCTAAAGCCCCTGCACCACAGGCAAATGGCGCTTCGTTCATCCGTGGGCGCGTTGGCTGGCTTCGGCGCCGACACGGTTGCCGGTATTCGTATTCTGCGCGGCATCGGCGGTGAGGCGGAGTTTGTCCATCGCTACGCGACCCGCTCACAGGCCGTTCGCCGGTTGGCGGTGCAAGTCGCCGCCATCGAGTCGGTCCTCGACGCTTGCCAGATATTGCTGCCCGGAATCTTCGTCGTGCTCGTCACCTGGCTCGGTGCCCGCCTCACGCTCAACCACGAACTCACCATCGGCGATCTGGTGGCGTTTTACGGATACGCGGCTTTTCTGCTGGCGCCGATGAGAATCGCTACCGAAGCGGCCGAGCGTTTCACCCGCGCTATTGTCGGAGCCCGTCGGGTGTTGAAAGTACTGTCACTGCCGCCAGTCCTGTCAGAACCCGCGCAACCAAAGGCAGCACCGGCAAGGGCCGACCTCTTCGACACCACCACCGCACTGAGCGTTCACGCGGGCGAATTTCTCGTCGTCGCGGCAACCGAGCCGCACGAGGCGAGCGCGCTCGCCGATCGCCTCGGCCGCTATGTCGATCCCGACGACGGCAACGAGGTGCGTCTCGGCGATACTGTGCTGCGCGAGTTGTCGATCGCCGATATCAGGCGGCGAATTCTCGTGGCCGACAAAAGCCCGCGCTTGTTTTCCGGAAGCCTGCGCGGTCAGCTCGATCCGTTCGGGCGCGCGAGCGACGCGGAACTGCGGGGCGCCATCGAGACAGCAGCGGCAGGGGACGCCCTCACGTCGGTGCCCGGTGGCCTCGACGGCATGCTCGACGAAAATGCTCGCGCGCTTTCCGGAGGCCAACGTCAACGAATCGCGCTCGCCCGCGCCCTGTTGGCCGATCCCGAAATCCTTATTCTCGACGAGCCGACCAGCGCGGTCGACTCCTATACCGAAGCGAAGATTGCTGACGCGCTCGCCGCGCATCGGCGAGGCAAGACGACCGTCGTGATGACGACCAGTCCGCTGGTGCTCGACCGGGCCGAGCGTGTCGTGCTACTCGACGGTGGTCGGGCGGTCGCCGAAGGGCGGCACCGCGAATTACTTGCCACCAACGCTTTCTACCGGTCAGTCGTCGAGCGCGACGCCGGCAGCGATGTCGAATCCGCCGAGCAGTCAGCATGAGTGAGCCAGCGGCCACGCTGCTCCCTGTCGCCACCGCATCGCAAACCAGAAGCTATGTGGCGTCGCTCGCTCGGCAGCGGCGAAAAAAGCTCGTCGCGGTGCTCTTCCTTTACGCGTTAGCAGCGCTCGCGGGCTTGGCCGGACCCCGCCTTTTGGGCGAATTGGTCGGTGCGCTTCAACGTGGCACGACGATCGGCCACGTCAACGTCCTCGTATCGTGGCTCGCGATTTCAGTTGCCTTACAAGCGATTCTGGTGCGGACGGCGCGCTACGCGTCGTCCGTTATCGCCGAAGGTGTCTTCGCCGACCTGCGCGAAGATTTCCTGCGCAAGGTGGTGGCCTTGCCGCTGTCGACTGTGGAGCGCGCGGGCACCGGCGACCTTGTCACGCGCATGACCAGCGACGTCGACGCCATGTCGCGCAGTGTGCGGTTCGCCGTTCCAGAAACGTTGATTGCGGTCGTCACCGGAACACTCACCATCGTCGCCGCGTTCGTGACGGCACCACTGGTGGCATTGCCGTGCGTGGTCGTGGTGCCGTTGCTCGTCGCGTCGACGCGGTGGTACCTCAGGCGAGCGCCGTCCGGATATTTGCGAGAACGACGCGTCTACTCACGCGTGCACGGGAGCTTCACCGAAACCGTCGAGAGCGGGCGCACGATCGAGGCGCTGCGACTGCAAGAGCAGCGAATTGCGCAAGGCGACGCCGACCTGCGTCGTGCATTCCTTGCGGAGCGATACACCCTCTGGTTGCGCACGCTGTGGTTTCCGTGCGGTGAGGTCGCCTACGTTCTACCGGTGGTGGCGTGCCTTTTCGTCGGCGGGTTGCTCGCCGCGCATGGCCACGCAAGCCTCGCGCAAGTGTCCGCGGTCACGGTGTATATGCAGCAGCTCGTCGACCCGCTCGATCGGATTTTGCATTGGCTCGACGAACTGCAAGTGAGCATAAGTTCGCTGTCACGGCTGATCGGCGTCGGATTCGTCCGGCCCGATCGCGCCCCCACCGGCGCCGTCCCGACAAACGTTCAACTACGAGCCGATGACGTGCGCTTCGCCTACCGCGACGGCCGCGACGTGCTGCACGGCGTCGATCTGCGGGTGCGCCCCGGCGAGCGGATCGCCGTGGTCGGGCCGAGCGGGGCGGGCAAGAGCACGTTGGGCCGACTGCTGGCCGGCATTCACGCGCCGCGAACCGGGCGAGTCAGCGTCGGAGACGTTCCCCTGGTCGAGCTCGAGGTCGACCAGCTGCGCCGCGAGGTTGCGCTGGTCACCCAAGAACAGCATGTCTTCGTCGGCACTGTCGCCGACAACTTGCGCTTGGCAAAGCCTGATTCGGACGACGACGCGCTGCGCGCCGTTCTCGCCGCCATCGACGCCGCGGACTGGGTCGCCGCGCTCCCCGAGGGGCTCGATACGCCGGTCGGGTCAGGCGGGCACCCCCTGACGCCCGCGCAAGCACAACAATTGGCGCTCGCCCGGCTGGTGCTCGCAGACCCGCACACGCTCGTGCTCGACGAGGCGACGTCGCTTCTCGACCCGCGGGCAGCCCGCCGTCTCGAACGCTCGGTCGCCGCGGTGGTCGACGGGCGCACGGTGATCGCAATCGCGCACCGGCTGCAGACGGCCCATGACGCCGACCGTGTCGCGGTTGTGGTCGACGGTAAGATCGTCGAGTTCGGCAGCCACGACGACCTGGTCGCCGCGGGCGCGAACTACGCGAGGTTGTGGGCAACCTGGCACGGTGGTGGCACTGACGGCGCTGACGGCGCTGGTGGCAGTGACGACATCGTCCACTCGCTCGGTGAGTCTCACAATCTGGACACGACTGGACGCGCGACGGCCTTTGGCAGCACACTGGCTCCGTGACGCAGTCGGCGCGCTTCTACTTTTATGGCACGGGCTTCTTTTATGAGAAGAGTCCGGTAGCCGTCGCCGCCGTCTGATCGAAGACCACAACCGACGCCCCGGGCTCGAAGCCCGGGGCGTTCGTCTACCCGGGGCCGCGAGCTTGGGGAACAGACGACAGGAAGGCATAAACCGATGACCCAGACGAGCGACACCGTCGACACCGTCGACACGGTCGACACGGTCGACACGGTCGACACCGTCGACACGCCGGCCGCGATGAGCGACGACGACGCCGCGGCGTTGATCGACCAATTGCGCACCCAGATCGACGACATCGACGCCGAACTGATCAGCATCGTGCAGCGACGCATCGCCGTGTCGAAACAGATCCAGGCCGTGCGCATGGCCCAAAACGGACGGCGTCGCGAACACTCGCGTGAACTCAAGATCGTGCAGGCCTATGTCGACGGCCTTGGGCGCGGCGGCAGCCAGCTAGCGCTCACCCTTCTCGAACTCGCTCGCGGACGGGTCTAAACGCCCGGCGAGCCCATGCGGGCCCCAGCGCAGGCCCAAGAGCACCGCGTCGTCGTTGAAGCCATCCGGCGAGATGGTCGACAGCACGGCATCGATCGTTTCCTGCAGCGGTCGAGAGCGATCGGCGGCCGCCGCGATTGTGCGCAACCGGTCAAGGCCGACATCGAGGTGCTCGCCGTTGCGTTCGACGACTCCGTCGGTGAAAGCGAGCAGGGTTCCCGCGGTCGGAAGGTCGACATCGATTCTCGCTGGCGGAGCGGCCGCGCCAACCCCTACGGGCGGCGCGACGTCGCCCGAAACGAAATCCACACCGTCTCCCGTTACTAGCAGCGGCATGAAATGACCGGCTGAGACCACCGAGACGCGCTTGGCGTCGAAGTCGATGTCGCCGGCCAAGACGGTAGCGAAATGGTTATCGCGCTCGATATCGAGCAGTTGGCCGACTTTGCACAAGACGTCGTCAATCATGTCGCCCTGCTCGACGTACGCGCGAATCGCGAACCGTAGCGAAGCCATCGTGGTCGCGGCGTGCAAGCCGCGACCGGAGACGTCGCCGACAAAGAACAAGCAGTGGCCGTCGTCGCGTCGAATGACGTCGTACCAGTCGCCCCCGACGTCGAGACCGTCGGCGCCGGCAAGGTAACGCGCGGCGACTTCGACGCCCGCGAGAGCCGGCAATTCGGGTAGCAACGCGTGTTGCAGCGTTCCCGCGATGTCTCGCTGCTCTACGTAGAGACGCTCGTTTTCAGCGGCGAGCAGTTCGGCGGCGATTCGCCGTCGTCCGACGTATTCGAGGGTCAGGCCAAACGCGATACTCAACGGGACGCCGAAAGCCAAGACGATCCACCACAACGACGCCGAAAGGTTTCCGACCAACTGTTTCTTTGCAGTGGCGACGAGCATCACTGTGGTGTCGCCGAACGGGACTTGCGCCGCCGCGCGGTGCCCGGTGATCGGCGTTGGCACAGTCGATTCGAGGAGATGCGAGTCGTTTTCGTCGCTACCCAGGTAGATAGCGAAATCAAGGTCGGCAAAAGGTGACGACGCGGGAATCTTCGCCGCTCGCGTGGCCGGCAAGAATTGTTCGGCATAGACGACGAGCCCTGTGGTGTCGCCGAACGGCATAGCGGCATATCCGAGGCGGCGAGGGTCACCGGGCAAAATCCGGCCCACAAAGAGCTTGTCGCTTGGATGTATCGAGGAGAAAAAGGTGGTCGCGTCACCAAGCTTCGTGAGCAACGGCGGTTCGCCAGCGACGGCGATCATGTGCGGCGAACCGTCGCCTATTCGCCACAGCGATATCGACGCCACGTTGCTGCTCGTGCCAAGCTGCCGAGCAACGAATCGCTGAAAGATGGCCGGGTCAGCGTTGGTGGCCGTGGCGACCTGCGTGGCGTCGAGCAGATGTGACTGCACCGCCGGAAGCGCGGCCGACAGCGCCGCTGCCGCTTGCTGCACCTGTTGTTGGAGCAGTCGCTGATTGTTGTGGTCGTTCACCACCCAAACGACCCGAGATAACCCGAGGGTCAGTGCGAACCCACCGATGACGGCGGCAACCGTGAGCGGCCGTGGCAGCCAGCGCCTCATCTGGTCGGGGCCCACATGCCGGCAATGCCTCGGGAGCCTCCGTGCCGCAACCCGACCTCACGGCACCCGCGCCGCGATTGCCGCGAGAGTCGACGTTGCACGGCTCTCCTCCCAGGCGCCCCCGGCCCTCCGGTGCATTGCGTTCCGTGACTTGAATACCACAGGAAGTAACGTTGTGCGATAAGCCACCCGGGCAAGAGAGGCATTCCATGGCGCGTTCCGAAGAACTCAGACGGGACGCGTCAGCGATGCGCGCCCTACCTGTATTAGCTGGCCTGTGCTGGCTTGGCCCGTACTGGCTGGCCTGTACTGGCTACGGCACGCAGGCGACAATTTCGACGCGCTGAAATTCCTTGAGATCGCTGTAACCGCAGGTCGCGATCGACTTGCGCAGCGCGCCCACCAGGTTGGTGGTGCCTTCGGCGTCGGTCGACGGACCGTAGAGGATTTCGCCCAACGTGCCGGCCGTGCCCGCGCGGTAACGCTGGCCGCGAGGCAGATCGCCGTGTCGCGCTTCGGCTCCCCAGTGCCAGCCCTGCCCGGGCGCCTCTGACGCGCGCGCGAGCGGCAGTCCGATCATCACCGCGTCAGCGCCACACGCGATGGCCTTGGCGATGTCGCCGCCGCTGCGCATCGCGCCGTCGGCGATGACGTGCACGTAGCGGCCGCCGGATTCGTCGAGATAGTCGCGCCTCGCGGCCGCCGCGTCGGAGACTACCGTCGCCATCGGCACGCCGATGCCGAGCACCTGACGCGTGGTATGTGCGGCACCGCCACCGACGCCGACCAAGACGCCTGCCGCGCCGGTGCGCATCAAATGCAAGACCGATTGGTAGGTGTACGACCCGCCGACGATGACCGGTACGTCGAGTTCGTAGATAAACTTCTTCAAATTCAACGGTTCGTGCCGCGTCGACACGTGTTCGGCCGATACCGTCGTGCCGCGAATCACGAAAATGTCGACGCCGGCTTCGACCACCGCCTGGTGGTATTGCTGCGTGCGCTGCGGCGTCAACGCACCAGCCGCGACCACGCCGGCATCGCGAATCTGCTTGATGCGAGCACCGATCAGCTCTTCCTTGATGGGCTCGGCATAGATTTCGCGCACCCGTTTGACGACGTCTTCATCGGGCAGCGACGCGATTTCGTCGAGATACGGCTTGGGGTCGTCGTAGCGGGTCCATAGACCCTCGAGGTCGAGCACGCCGAGGCCACCGAGCCGCCCGATCTCGACGACGGTCTCCGGCGAGGCGACGCTGTCCATCGCGCTGGAGAGAATGGGTGCCTCGAAGCGGTAGGCGTCGATCTGCCAGGCCACCGAGACCTCTTCGGGGTCGCGGGTACGGCGCGACGGCACGATCGCTATCTCGTCGAAACCGTAAGCGCGTCGCGCGTTCTTGCCCATGCCGATCTGAACCTCGGCCATCGAAAGCCTTTCTAGAAAGGAAAATCAGCGGCCGTGGTAGTTCGGCGCTTCGGTAGTCATCTGGACGTCGTGCGGATGCGACTCTTTTAGCCCGGCGGCCGTGACCCGCAGAAGCTTGGCCTCCTGCATTTCGGAAATCGTCGAGGCGCCACAAAATCCCATCGCGGAGCGCAAACCACCGACCAGCTGGTGCACGACCGGGCCGAGCGGGCCGCGGTAGGGCACTTGAGCTTCGATACCTTGCGGTACGAGCTTGTCGTCGGAGAGCACGTCGTCGAGAGCGTAACGGTCTTTCGAGTAGGAGCGGTGCTCTCCGCGCGATTGCATGGCGCCCAACGAGCCCATACCCCGGTAGCTCTTGTATTGCTTGCCATTGATGAAAATGAGCTCGCCAGGACTTTCTTCTACGCCGGCCAGGAGGCTGCCGAGCATGACGGCGTCGGCGCCGACCGCGATCGCTTTCGCGATGTCGCCGGAATACTGCAAGCCGCCGTCACCGATGACGGGCACGCCCGCCGCCCGACATGCCTGCGCGGCGTCGTAGATCGCGGTGACCTGCGGCACGCCGACGCCGGTGACTACCCGCGTCGTGCAGATCGAACCAGGACCTACGCCGACTTTCACGCCGTCAGCACCGGCGTCGACCAGCGCCTGGGCGCCTTCGCGCGTGGCGATATTGCCGCCCATCACGTCGACCGCGACGTCGTGCTTGAGCCGCGCGACCATCTCGAGCACCGCACGGGAATGGCCGTGGGCGGTGTCGACGACCAGAATGTCGACTCCCGCGTCGACCAAGGTACGGGCACGTTTGTACGACTCGTCGCCGACGCCAACCGCGGCCGCCACGAGAAGCCGGCCACCGGGGTCTTTGGACGCGAAGGGAAATTGGTCGCGTTTACTGAAATCCTTGACCGTAATCAGCCCGCGCAGCCGGCCGGCTTCGTCGACGAGCGGAAGCTTCTCGATCTTGTTGCGACGCAGCAGCGCGAGTGCTTCGCCGTCCGACACCCCGACCGGCGCCGTGACCAACGGCATCGGGGTCATGACGCCGCGCACCGGCCGCGACAGGTCGGTCTCGAAGCGCATGTCGCGGTTGGTGACGATGCCGACGAGAACCCCGGCGTCGTCGACGACGGGCACGCCGGAGATCCGGTAGTGCGCACACAGGCGATCGACATCGGCCAGCGTGTCGTCAGGCGAGCAGGTGACCGGGTTGGTGATCATGCCGGCTTCGGACCGCTTGACGAGATCGGCCTGCGCCGCCTGCTCCTCGATCGACAGGTTGCGATGCAAGACGCCTATGCCACCCTGGCGCGCCATCGCGATCGCCATACGCGCCTCGGTGACGGTATCCATCGCGCTGGAGAGCAGCGGCACGCGCAGGCTGATGTTGCGTGTGACACGCGTGGTCGTGTCGACACCGCTCGGAATCACGTCGGACGCCGCCGGAAGCAGCAACACGTCGTCGTAAGTGAGGCCAAGGACGGCGAACTTTTCAGGCAGCGATTCGGTCGGCAACGAAGTCAAGACGACCCCTCCGGGAGCAGCTAAAGCACCATGCTACCGGGACTCGACCCGCCGTCCGCGTTACGCTCCGAGAATGCACGAGGGTTCAAACGAGCCGCTCTCGCCGGACGACCGAGAAGACATCCTCGTCGATCTAGAAGATCTCGAGGTGTTCCAGACACTGCTGGAACCGCGGGGCATCCGGGGCCTCGTCGTCGAGTGCAACGAGTGCGAGACCGCGCATTTCTTCGAATGGGAGCTACTGCGCGGCAATTTGCGCCATCTGCTCGACGTAGGCAGCACCCGGGTGCACGAACCGGCCTTCGATCCCGATCCGGCGAGCTACGTCAGCTGGGACTACGCGCAAGGGTTCGTCGACGGCGTGTTGGCCACCGAAGAAAATGAAAGCGAAGGCGCGGACGGCGAAAGCGCGGACGGCGAAGAGCCGACGTCCTAGCGCACCAGACCGCTGCGAAAACCGAGCGCGACCGCTTGAGCACGGTCATTCACGCCGAGCTTGCGAAACAGCCGGCGGGCGTGGGTTTTCACCGTGTCTTCGGAAAGGAAGAGCTCGCGGCCGATCTCGTTGTTGGTCTTGCCGCGACTCATTCCGTCGAGCACCTGGCGCTCGCGCTCGGTGAGCGGCGGTTCTATGTTGACGACCTCGGCGTGGCTGGTGCTCGGTCGCGAAACCCCCGCGTCTCCGACGACGTGCGCCAACGCGGCGCACAGTTCTTCGACCGAGACGTCCTTGGTGAGGTAGCCGCGAGCGCCGCCGGCCATGGCCTGCGCCAATCGCTCGTGGTCGGCACTGCCCGCAAGCATCACGACGTTCGCGCCAGGATGAGCCGCGACGAGGCGGCGCGCCGTCTCGGGCCCGCCGAGGTCGGGCATCGCGACGTCGAGAAGCACCAACTCCGGTTTTTCGCTGGCGTAGCGCACCAGCGTCTCCTTGCTGCTCTCAGCGGTTGCCACGCGGTCGACCCCCGGGACTGCAGCGACGAAGCGACGAAGCTGATCGCGGAATGGTCGATGATCGTCGCAGATGAGAACAGTGGTCACCGTGTTTCGCCCGTCTCCCCTGATGCTTGGTGCGCCCAGATGCTGGTGCGCGGGGCAGCCCCTTGGTAGCAAGCTGCTCCTTCATCGGCCGTCGAGTGATGTCATCGGCAGGATGCGGCGAGACCATGAGTCGCATAGGCCTCATTCCACTACGCCGAACAGCCCAATTCCCGGACAAGCAGGGCGCCTAAATGGACAGCAATGCCTCGATATCCGAACGAGCCAACCATTCTTCGCGAACATCATCGGGGAGATCGCCGGCGATCGCGAGCACGGCAGATCTGGCGCCCTGCAGGCTCTTGGCGCTGGCGGCTGGGTCGTCGTCCGCCAGCATCGCGCCGACAAGTGCCCGCGCGGGCCAGATCAGCGGCGTGGTGCCGAGTTGTTCGGCGAGCATGGCGGCGCGGCGCAGCGTCGTCAGCGTCTCCGGCGCACCCGACTGCGCCTGCGCGACGCCGAGAAAGAGCAACCCCTTCGCGACGTGCCTCGGGGCTCGGGCCAGCTCGGCCCGGTCGATCGCCTCCGCGGCCGCGTCGGCTGCCGCCTTCGGATCTTCCTCGAGAAGCAAGATCTCGGCCCGTACCCAGTCGAGCCGCACCCGCTGACGCCACCAGTCGGCATGCGCCTCGGCGAGACCTGTGGCAACGCCGAGTTCGGTCTGCGCGATGTCGTGCTCACCGAGGCCGACCGCGTCGGAGGCTAATCCGAGTCGGCAGTCGAAAACCGCCTCGTCAAGACCGGGCATCGCGTCGGCGGCCGTGAGCCCCAGCGCGTCGAACTCCCACGCGACCGTGTGCCGGCCGAGTTGGCGATGCACGCTCGCGACGGTCGCCGCCGCGAGCGCCCCGAACAACCGAAGCTCGGGAGCCGTCTCCTCGCCGGCCACCGCGGAGCGAAGCGGCCCCATCACGCCGCCGAGCAGGTTCAGCGCCGTCCCGAACTTGCCTTGTGCCGCCTCGGCCACACCGAGGAGCCACGTGGCCGCGGTCGCCTCGGCCACGCGATTGCTGGCGGTGGCGAGCCGCGCCGCCTGCTCCAGGTGGGTGATCGCGGTGCCGGGAGGACCGTGGAAGGCCGCCCTTTCCCCCTTCGCGAGCAGGCTCGCCAACTCGTCGGCGTGCCCAGGCGCTCTTACGTCGCTGTCGGTCTGCATAGCCCCTCAACGTTCTTCGACGGTTACGTCGCGCGCCTCACTCGCGCAGCACGCGTGCGCTTCAGTCTTCAATCTCGGGCGGAGGTACGAGTCGCCCAATCGGCCGAATGGCGGACGGCGAGTTGGGAGTCTCGTCCAGTTTGTCGGTCTCGCGGAACGCGGAACGCGGCGCGGCCGCAGTCCGCTCGAAGGCGGTCGCACGCGCTTGCGGTCGGGCGGAACGCGACAGCACAACGCCGGGCATGCGGTTCTAGCCGCTTTGCTTTGAGTCATGAACTTTGAGTCGGCCGATACGGCAGGCGCAGGCATTCGGAAAGTCGAGCCTTCGAATACACGGACCCGCCGGCGACGACTCAGACTTCATGACTCAAAGCAAAGCGGCCGAAAAACCGCCATCTCGGCCACGCCGAAGGATCGCCAACGAGGAAACCCAATCAACGAAAGCCGAATCAGCGAAGAACCGGTTGAGTGCGACTCGCGGCAAGAAAAAAAGGCACCCCGCCGTCCGGACAAGAAAGGACGACGGGGTGCGACGCGAACTGACGTCAGTGCATGTGACCGCCGGGGCCGTGGCTGTGCCCGTGGCCGTGACCGTCT
>JBDZVM010000046.1:0-28981 GCA_040255675.1 Actinomycetales bacterium
ACGCCGGACGACGTCGGCCCCGACGGCGAGCGCTCGACTGCCCGCGCATGACCTTTGCTCGAGGCGGTTCGAGGCCGGCTTCGAGCAAGCGCGCCCCCGAAACCCTGGCTGACGACGTGGCGATCGCGGCGCGACGGGCGCGCGTCGAGCGGCGCCCGATCGTCTTGAACGTGCCGGTCGATTTTCAGGACGCCGCAGTCGAGGCCATGTCCGGACGTCTCGGTCCGGTGCTGGTCGACGTCGCGCTCCACCCGGCGACGATTCCCGACCCCGGCCGGCACTGAACCTAATGACAGACCGAGCGACGCTAGCGATCCGGATCGATGACGTAAAAGTACCCGACAGGGTGTGCCTGCGCCCGGCGCGATCGGCCTAGCATCGCAGCGCGGAAGGGTCATACCGCATCGGGGACACCTTAAGCCGGGGACACGTGAAGAAGGTTGGATTCGTGATCGGCATGGACGTTAAGACGTTAGCCCGCCAATACATTGCCGGTGAATGGCGTACCGGTAGCAGCGAAAAGTCGCTGATCGACCAGAACCCCTACACCGGTGAAACGCTGGCGGAAGTGCCCATCGCCACCCGGGACGATATCGACCAGGCCTATAAGGCCGCCGACGAAGCTCAGCGCGCTTGGCGCAAGGTGAACCAGTACGCCAAGCGGACTGTGTTCGAGAACGCCGTCCGGTTCGTGGAGGACAACCGCGAGGACATCGCGCGGATGATCCTCGAGGAGCTCGGCGGCACCGGCCTCAAGGCGGGGTTCGAGACGGGTCTCGTCATCGACATTTTGAAAGAGGCGGCGACCTTCCCGCTACGTATGGAAGGCAAAATCCTACCGTCGCCGATCGACGGCCGCGAAAACTACTTGTATCGCGAGCCCGTCGGTGTCGTCGGCGTCATCAGCCCATTCAATTTCCCGTTCTTCTTGTCAATGAAGGCGGTCGCGCCGGCGCTCGGTGCGGGCAACGGTGTCGTGCTCAAGCCGCACGAGGACACCTTGGTGACGGGCGGCACGCTGATAGCCAAAATCTTTGAGGAGGCGGGCCTGCCCGCCGGGTTGCTCAATGTCGTGCTGACGGACATCCCAGCAATCGGCGACTACTTCGTCGAGCACCCGATCCCGCGAGTGATCGTGTTCACCGGATCGAATCAGATCGGCGCGCACGTCGCCGAAGTGGCCGGACGGAATTTGAAAAAGCCCATTCTCGAACTGGGTGGCAACAACGCGTTCATCGTGCTCGACGACGCGGACGTCGACTTGGCCGTGGACGCCGCGGTGTTCAGCCGTTTCACCCACCAGGGGCAGATCTGCATGTCCGCCAACCGAGTGTTGGTGCACTCCAGCATCAAGGACGAGTTTCGCGACAAGTACGTCGCCAAGGTCGCCTCGCTCAAGGTGGGTGACCCGGCGGATCCTGAGACGATCATCGGCCCGCTCATCAATAAGAAGCAGGCTCAGCGACTCAACTCCGTCGTGGAGCAGGCGGTCGCCGCCGGCGCGACGGCGCTGCTACGCGGACCGGTCGACGGCGCGCTGTTCTCACCCGCGGTGCTGACGGACGTCACGCGCGACATGGACGCGTACCAGCAGGAAATGTTCGGTCCCGCGGTGGTGCTGATCCCCTTCGACACCGATGAAGAAGCCATTGAACTAGCGAACGACAGCAGCTTCGGCCTGTCCGGCGCGCTTCATACGCGCGACCTTGACCGAGGAATTCAGCTCGCGCGGCAGGTGGAGACCGGCATGATCCACGTCAACGACGCGTCGATCCACGACGAGCCGATCGTCGCGTTCGGAGGGGCCAAGCAATCGGGCATCGGTCGGTTGAATGGCCAGTGGAGCTTGGACGAATTCACTGAGATGAAGTGGGTTTCGGTCAACCACGGACGGCGTCAGTTCCCCTACTGATTTCACCCCTGAACGGCGAATCCACGATTGGCAATCGAGGGCGTGGGATGTCGTGCTTGCAGGCTGCGGCGTTGATAAGAACCTAAGCCGGCGCCGACATCGAACGAAATCCCCACCGTTGGTAGAACCTCAGTCGTATGACTAATTCCCTGACACCGTGCCCGTACCCCGCGATATCAGTAGATTTGGCTGCCTGCCGCATCGTCATCCTGCTGTATCAGCGTCGCGAGCGCCGACGAAGGGAAGAAACCGGTTATGGACGGGAAAGCCGCATTGCCGCGGGATATACGGTTCGGCTACTTCCTCGTCCCGAATGCCGACGACCCACTGCTCGACACCGCACGCCGCGTCGAGCGCCTCGGCCTCGACTACGTCGGCATACAAGACCACCCCTACCAGAGGGGATACGTCGAGACGTGGTCGCTCATGGCCATGATCGCCGCGAGCACGACCGCGTTGCGAATCTTCCCCGACGTCGCGAACCTGCCTCTACGACCGCCAGCCGTCCTCGCGAAGACAGCGGCAACGATCGACCTCCTCAGTGGCGGGCGCTTCGAACTCGGCCTCGGCGCCGGCGCCTTTTGGGATGCGATCGAGGCCTACGGCGGCTCGCGGCGCCGTCCAGGGGAATCCCTCGAAGCGCTCGAAGAAGCCATCACGGTAATCCGCAAGGTGTGGAGCGGTGAACGCAACCTGCGCTTCGAGGGGGCGCACTATCGTCTCGCGGGAGCGCACGGCGGACCCGTGCCCGCACACCAGATCGGGATCTGGCTCGGCGTGTACGGCCCGCGCGCACTCGCACTGACCGGACGTGTCGCCGACGGCTGGGTGCCGTCGCTGCGCGGCGACGTCGCCCAACTCGGGTCGATGGCGCATCGGCTCGACGAAGCGATAGCGGCCGCCGGGCGGCAGCCATCGGACATCCGGCGCGTCCTCAACATCAGCGGAGAGATCACGGACGGCGAATCCGAGGGCGCCTTTCGCGGGCCGGTCGATCAATGGGTCGACGGCCTGTCGGAACTCGTCGAGGCATACCGGTTCGACACCTTCCTTTTCTGGGGCGAAGGCGAACACCAGCTCGAGCGGTTCGCTGCCGAGGTAGCACCGGCCACCCGCGAACAACTCGCACAGCGCTGATCAGCTGTGGAATGCCTCGTCAGCCGTCGCGGTTGTGGTCGTGACAAGTTGTGGCGGTGACAAGGAGGTTTCATGGACGTCGTAGACCGCTACCTCCTGGCACAGACCTATCTCGATGACGGCGCGCCACTCGCCGCGCTGGAGACTGTGCGCGCGGTTGAGCAAGAACTCGCCGGCTCGGCTGCCGGCTTGTTGCTGCTCGCGCGCGCGTACTACCATTCCGCGCAGTTGGGCCGGGCCGAGCGGGCCTTCGCCCGCATCGTCGAGTTGGATCCCACCGACGACTACGCGCGATTCGCTCTGGGTCGGACCCTCGAGAGACAAAGCCGCCCCGCGGAAGCGGCGGCCCACTACCGGATCGCCGCCGCGCTATCGCCGCGCCCGGATTACCTGGAGCGGCTCGCGGCGGTGGCGTAACGAGTCAGCTGACGGCGTTGTCGTACGGCAGCGCCGTCAGCTCAGAGCAGGACGGCGCCCCAGGTTGAGTTCGAAGCCCGCTTCTCGCACCCGCAAAAGCGGAGGGCGTGGGATTTGAACCCACGAGGAGCTTGCACTCCTAGCGGTTTTCAAGTCAGAACTTGCCTCATCCAAGCTCTTTCGGACCGTGTTGATCAGGCCTCTGACGTGCGGTTTTCCGTTTTAGCCCGTCTCTTTGGTGTGCGCTGGTTCGTGCACGTGCCGTGCATTTCGTTGGCGCGTTGTGAGCGCATGAAGGCTCTCCTACGACCTAATCTCGCCTACCGCTTTCTCCGCTCTCAACATGTCTGAGGCAGGCGAACTCGACGTCGAGGACCGCTTCGCGATCGTTCCGGAGTGGTTGCTCGACGCCGACATCAGTGACGGGGCCGTTCGCTTGTATGCGGTGCTCCTTCGGTTCGGGCAGTCGTCGGGGGCGCGCATGCCGTCGCGGTCGACGCTGGCGAGGCGGTTGCGCAAGAAGTCGACGGACACGGTGGATCGCGCGATGCGCGAGCTGGTCGAATTGGGCGCTGTCGTGGTGCAGAACCGGTTTGACGGCGGGCAGCGGCTGACCAACCGGTATCTCGTCCGGACGTCACGTCCGGGCCGTGCTGACGGCGATCCACGGGGTAGCCGCAAAAATGCGGCTACCCCAATCCATGCGGCTACCCCGACCGCCGCGGCTACCAGCGCCGGTGCGGTTACCGGCATAAATTCGGCCAGGGGTAGCCGCACGGATGCGGCTAGGGTGGCCGCAAATATGCGGCATAACCCAGAGTTCTTGACCCAGAGTTCAACACCTCCTCCTCCCTCCCTTACCTCGCAAGGTCCCGTCGCGGCCAACGCCACGGTCTCGTGGGAGGAGGCGGCGGATCGGCTCAAGGCCGAGTGCGGCATCGCCGACTGGGATGGGTTCGTAGCCGACTGCCAACGGCTGCGCCGCGCGGTCGCCCAGCCGGTCGGGCGCTGGTCGAGCCATTGCCTGCTCGCGGCGTTGCAGCTCGCGGTGCGCGGCCGCGGCTGGCCGGCGCCGCATGCGGCCGCAGCCCTTCGGGCTGTCGCCGCTGACCCTGCGACCCGCAGCCCGATGCGGCTCGCCGAAGCCGGCCCGTGGTGGGACGAAGTTGCCACCGCGCACGTCACCGATGACGACATCGAGGAGCTGGCGGCGATGGAAGCAGACCTCGCCGATTTAGGCGGTCTGCGCATCGTGTTGCAACGCCAAGCACGCGACGAGCTCGCCTCCGAAGGCCTGCCGGCGACGCGGGCGACGGTCATCCGCCGGGCGTACGAGCTGCTGCAAGCACGCCTCGGCGGCGCCGGAGCGACCGCATGTTGAGCGAACGGCTGGCCCGCACGCTCAATCGCGGGACGACGTGCGGCGTCATCGGCTTGGCGGTCGCCGGTTTCGCGATGTCGTACGACGCGCTGCATTCATTGGCGCTTTCGCAAGGGGTTTCGGCGTCGCTTGCGTGGTTGTGGCCGCTGGTCGTCGACGGGTTCATCGTCGTCGCGAGTTTGTCGGTGGTGCGCGCGGTGGCGGACGGCCGGCGCGCGGTTTACCCGTGGCTGCTGGTGCTGGCGTTCTCGGGGATTTCCGTGGCGTTCAATGTCGTACACGCCGCGCCCACGTTGGTCGCGCGTCTAGTCGCGGCGATTCCACCGGCCGCGTTGGTGTTGTCGTTCGAGCTGCTCATGCGCCAACTTCGGGCGGCGCTCGTCCCGAACGGGCCGCAAGACATAACCGCGCCGGAGCCGAGACCTGCCCGTGAATCGCAGCCGGTTCCTGTCGCGCCGCGGCCGGCTCGCCGTTCCCTACCGTCGGTAAAGAACGCGTCGGCGTCGCCGCTGCTCGATCGAGCCCGGGAAATCTACCTAACGCATCGCCACGAACGGGTGACCGGTGCGCTGCTCGCTCGTGAGCTCGGTATCTCTGACGGATACGGACGGCGGTTACTGCGCCAGCTCGCCACCGACGGCGGTGCTGCGCGGTGATGACCGTGCACAAGCTGTCCGCCGGCGACGGCTACACCTACCTGACAAACCAGGTCGCCTCTGCGGATCAGCGTCGCGACACCGGCCAAGGCTTGACCGACTACTACCAGGCCAGTGGTAATCCGCCGGGCCGCTGGCTCGGTTCGGGAGCGGTGATCCTCGGCGTCGACGGTGAGGTGTCCGAGGCGCAGATGAAAGCATTGTTCGGCGCTGGCATGCACCCCAACGCCGAACAAATCATCGCCCATGCTGTGGAGGCTGGGCTTAGCCGGCAACACGCGGAATCGGTCGCGAAATTGGGCAGGCGCTATCCCGATTTCAAGCCGCTGCTTGATCGCGAACAGCGAATCGCCGACCGAATCGCGGCACTGCCGACCGAACCATCACAGTCGGATATTGCGCGGATCCGCAAAGACGAGGCCGCGAAGGAGCGGCAGCCGGTCGCCGGCTACGACCTTGTGTTCACCCCGGTGAAATCGGTGAGCGTGTTGTGGGCGCTCGGTGATGACCACGTTCGGACGGCGGTGGAGGAGGCGCACCACGAGGCGATCGCGCAAACCGCGCGTTTTCTCGAGGAACACGCCGCGTTCACCCGCGTCGGCGCTGGCGGGACGGCGCAGGTCGACACCTATGGTCTGGTGTGCGCGGCATTCGACCATCGCGATTCGCGTACCGGTGACCCGGACCTGCACACCCACCTGGTGGTCGCGAACAAGGTCCGCGCCCGGACCGACAACCGCGACGGCTCGCCGCGCTGGCTGTCGTTGGATGGCCGGGCATTGTTCGCGGTCGGCGTCGCGGCGTCCGAGCGGTACAACACCCGCCTCGAGGACGCGCTCGCGCGCCGGCTTGGTGTCACGTTCAGCGAACGCGCCGACAGCGTGCGCGCCGGCAAACGCCCGGTGCGCGAAATCGACGGGGTACCGCCGGAACTGATCCGGCACTTCGCCGCGCGCCGTTCCGCCATCGAAAACCGGTACACGGAACTGCTCGCCGATTACCGCGCGCGGCATCACCGCGAACCGTCCGCCGCCACACAGTTGAAGCTCGCGCAGCAAGCAACGCTGGAGACCCGCGAAGCGAAAGGGCCAGCGCGGTCGCTCGCCCAAATGCGCCAGCAATGGCAGCAATCCGCCGCCGCCGTCATCGGGACCGACCGCGTCGCGACGATCGTGAACAACGCGACGGGTCAGCGAGTGCCGCTCGTCGATGGCGACATGCTCGACGTCGACACGTGGGCAGCACGCGTACTCACCGTTTTGCCGGAGCATCGGGCGACGTGGACCCGCTGGAACCTGGTCGCGGAAGCCGAACGCCAGACCCGGCACCTGCGGTTCGCTACGCCAGCGGAACGCGACCGCGCCATCAACCGGATTGTCGAACGCGCGTGCGCGCCGGACCTCGCGGTCCGGATCAGCACCGGCGACGGTGTCGAGGTGCCGGCCTCGATGCGGCGAGCGGACGGCGAATGTGTGCTCGTACCGCACGCCTCCGAGCGGTACACCACCACCGCGATCCTCACCGCAGAGACGAATTTGCTGCAGGCGGCACGCGAACACACCGGAGCAGCGGTCAACGCCCGGACGGCCTCGTCGATACTCGACAGGCTCGAAGCCGCCGGTCTCAAGCTGGACGCCGACCAGCGCAACCTCGCGTTCCGGTTCACCACCGACGACCGGCGCCTCGTTGTCGGCATCGGCCCGGCCGGGTCCGGGAAAACCACGGCGATGCGCGCCGCGGCCGCGATCTGGGCCGAATCTCGACGGCGTGTGATCGCGCTCGCGCCGTCGGCTGCCGCGGCGTCCGTGCTCGGCGCCGAGCTCGGCATACGGGCCGAGAACCTGCACAAGTACTGCCACGAACTCGCCCTGGGCAGCACCGACCCGTTCTTCCAGCTACGCGCGGGTGACGTCGTCCTCGTCGACGAGGCCGGTATGGCCGGCACGCCGCGCCTGCACATGCTGCTATCTCACGCAAAGGCAGCCGGCGCGACAGTGCGGCTGCTCGGCGACCCCGCCCAACTCGGGGCCGTCGAATCCGGTGGCGCGCTGCGGCTTCTCGAGAACGACGTGGGCGCTGTCACGCTCACCGGGCTGCGACGGTTCGCCGACCCGGCCGAGGCCGCCGCCACCCTACTCATGCGTGACGGCAACCCGCGGGCGCTCGACTTCTACGAGCAAGAAGACCGAGTCCAATCAGGCGCTCGCGAGGCATTGCTTGAGGATGCCTACACCGCCTGGCGCGACGACGTCGCCGCCGGGCGCACCGCCGTCATAGTCGCCGCCTCCAATGAGGACGTCGCGGCGCTGTCGGCGCGCGCCCGCCTCGACCGCGTCGCGGCCGGCCAAGTCCAACCCGGCGGGGTTGTCGTCGCCGACGGGAACAAGGCCGGTGTCGGTGACTGGGTTATCACCCGGCAAAACCAGCGCACCCTCGCATTGTTCGGTGGGCGAGATTTCGTGAAGAACGGCGACGTGTGGACGGTCACCGCTAGGCACGCCGACGGGTCGCTCGACGTCACCCACCACAACCACGGCGGCCACGTTCGACTACCCGCCGAATATGTGGCGGAGCATGTCGAACTCGCCTACGCCACCACCGCGCACCGAGCCCAAGGCTCGACTGTCGACAAGGCTCACGCGGTCGTCACCGAAACCATGAGCCGAGAAACCCTTTACGTGGCAGCGACTCGTGCTCGACACGGCACCACCCTGTACGTGGCCACCGACCAGAACCTCGACACCGACGCTCACCCGCGCCGAGACGCGACACGGTCGGCACGCGAGGTTCTGCAGCAGGTGCTCAACCAGCAAGGCGCCGAAAAGTCCGCCATCGAAAGGATCCGCGACGCCTGCGACGCCGCCGAGCAGTTGCGTGCCGCGACTCGACGACTCGCCGCCGCGCAATCCACAACGCCACGCAAACGTGACACCCGGTATCCGCAACGTGCGCGCGATTCCCGCCAGCCGTATGCGCCATCCCGCACCCTGTGAGTCGCAACAGGACAAGAGAAAGGACGCACTCCCATGCCCGGCACCGAACCTGCCACCGTCGACGATCTCGCCGGTCACCTGCACGCCATCACGGGCGGCGTCGCCGCGCTTCAGGCCAGCGCGGACGCCGAGGCGCTCGCCGCGTCGTCCGCGCAACTCGCCCTCGTCGCCGCCCGCGCCGACCTCGACGCTGTTCTACCCGGACTGCCACCGGCCGGGCCGCCGGCCACCGGTGACGCGCAAGCACTCGCTGCCCAGCTGCGCGAACTCGGCCACGCGTTCGCGACGTGGGCACAGTCAGCGAGCGGCGACGAGGCAGTCGCCGCCACCCAAGCAGCGCTACACGTCGACGAGGCAGCCCGTCGGCTCGCCGCGATCCTCCGGTGAGCGAGACGTGGGGCGAGCTGATCGCCGAAGCAGAATTCCACGTCAGGCGAGCGAGAACAGCACTCCTCGAGCCGTTCTCCGACATCGACACTGCCAGACAAACGGCGCTCGCGCACAACGACGTGCTGCGCGGACTTCACGCAAATCTGCACGTCCTCGACCCGTCCAGCGACCCTCCGTATGCCCACATCCTGGACGCCGACCTCACCCAACTCGGCCGTTTAGTGGCTGAGGTAGCGCCAACGAGTCGGCGCGACATGAATACCACGAGCGAGCCTTGGCATCAGGTCGCCAGATGCCTGCACGTAGCCGGTGACCTCCTCGGCTCACACCTCGGCCCCGACCGTGCTCACCGCACCCCGGACGCGATCCTCTTCGACGACCCGGCCGAACTGGGCGCTGCGATCACCACCATGGCGGAACTCTCCGAGACGACCGCCGACGCGTCAAGCCATCTCGCGTTGCGCGTCCATGAAATAGCGCTCCGTCACGACGCCGTGCTCATCGATGCGTGGGCGCGCGGAGCCGTGAAAACGGCGGCGACCATCAAAGCTGCCGCATCCAACGTCGCCGCCAGGTCAAACGAGCAAACTTCAACGTCTCGGTTTATGGAGTTACAAAGCGCGCCACTGCTGCGGCTAACCATGGCAGAGGACCCGATCGTGTCCGCCAGGCAGTCCTTCGACCGCATCCGCCTCATCGCGCACCGACAAGCCCGCGGCGAACTCAAAGCCGGGGTCGATACCTTGCGCGCACTCGCGCACGTCGGCGTACTCGCCAGCATTCACACGCACGCCATTTTCGCCGCGGCGGCAACCAAAACCGCGCCCGACGACGCCGACCGCCTGACACGGACCTCCCAGCTTCTCAGCAACGCCAGGCATTCGTGGGCAAGTATCGACGCCGCCGTCTCAGGCTGTGTAAGCATCACCCGCTCCCCACAACTACTCATTCAAGAAGCCGAAACGCTCAACGCGAGCCTGACGAAACTGACACTCTCCCCCGACCACGGTGGCTGGCTGACACCAGAGAACATACTCAAGAATCCGCATCACGCGACGCGGGTCGCCCAACTGGCCGAACACATCACAGAACGACTATCCGATCTATCCCGGTCGACGAGCGCGATAGCCGACCGCCTCGACCGCGCGGGGGTTCTCCTCGTGCCCACCCGCGAACGCGACGACATCGACCACCCCTACCGCTGGGCACCCCTGAGCGTCGAGCGTCGCGACGCCATACGGACGGCCGTAAAAGACGCAGCCAACTCCGTTAGAAATATCGGCTCCCTCAGGCCCAAGAGCGCGCCCCAGACTCGAATGAGTCCAACACTTTCACCGCCGCTACTGCCCTCGCCGGATACGATCCAACGCCACACAGCGGCATCGAGCACACAGCACCTGCCGCCCAGACCCGTCACGTACTAGGGCATCTGTGATGGACTTCGAACCAATCGGCAACCGGATTCGGGCTGCGCGACAGGCGCGGGCAGGCTCCAGCCTGCCCGGCGACTGCTGCCCTAGGACCGGCAGAGGCTCCGCAGTCAAGGGCGGCCGTTAGGCCGTCGCGCAGCGACGCGAAGCGCCCTTGACGGCGGAGGAGCCGGTCCGTAGGCTGCGCAGCCCGCCTGCGGTACGAGCTGGAATCCGCGATGGTTGCATCTCCCGCAGTGAGTAGATTCGGGCTGAAGTGGTCGACCCCTTCTATGCGCCAACTGCCATAAACGCGTTCCTCTGTCCTTGCAAATCAAGGCCGCGGCTACGAGTCGAGGAGCATCCACCAGCGGTAGACTAGCGCGGTTTTCGCTATGCAGACCGGACCGACGGACATGGTGCACCATCGACAAAGCCGCCGAGTCGCCGGACGTGATGGCAATGACACCCACCATCAGGTGACCTGTTCCTCGCTGTCCTTTCTCGGATACTCGACGGAATTAGCTGACCGTCGTCCTCTTTGATGGCCGCCTGAAGTCATCGCGCCATGCCTGTAGGGCACGCCTGTCTTGCGCGAGAGGCTTGACGTACCTCCGTAAGAGGCTCCCTTCGGCAATCCGCGGTGCCCTCGGACGTGATTGTATGGGTAATTTTCCGGTAGATAGGCGCACAAGTAGCGCGTATGCGGCTCGAACGATCTGGTCACCGATCCTTGGCTCAAGAAACGGAGGGATCGCCTCGAGTGGTAGGTTGGGATTCCACCATGGGACGACAAAATTCGCATAGAGGTGCACCCACCGACCGCGCATAGGGTCTGCGTCCTCAAGTGCTCGGACGAGCTGTGGCCGAACCTTTTCTAACGTTTCAACTTTGTTCGTGGGTCGCAAATCGACCCCTACCGGCAGCTGATCCCGTTGGCGATACTCCCACAGTGCGTCCGTTCGCGAATCGCTTTCGAGTAACACAACATACGTGCCATCTGCTGAAAGCATTCTCCTTGCAGGCTTCGTAAGCTCACCAGCTTCGTCTACAAGGGTGTCGAACTCGCTCACTGCAATAACGCAATGTCGCGGTACGTGGCCATCGGCGATCGCCTGATGAACAAAGGAATAGTCGGCTTTACCGGCGGCATCTCCTGTCTGAATAACAGGCGGGCGGGCAGTGTATTGCTGCACAAGGTCCGCTACGCGGTATGACCGCCAACCAAGGGCCTCTCCTACGACAGCCGACAAGTACGTGGTTAGCGTCGCGGGGCTTCCGACGAGCAATACTCGTGCGGCCCCGCAGTCTTCTAGAAAAGGAGCAGGTACCGCGGCCGTGGGATCAGGCAGGTGCTCTTGGTACGCGCGGACCACCGCGATGTGCCTTTCGTGTGTTGTCATTGTATTTGCGATGAGTCTTCGGTGGAGCCGTCCGACTTCGCCGTACCAATGAATCTGCACTTGTCGAGATAATTCGTGAAGGCGCCAACGCAGCTCCAAGCGTTCCCAGGCCGCGACGTAAGAAATAGGTGCACTCCGGAAATGGTCTTCGACGCGCTCGTTATCGATAAGGATGGAGCGTATCCAAGGAGCGGCGAACTCCATCGGTACGCCGATCCCGAGATTGTCCCATTCTTTCTGTCGCCAAGCGGGTATCAGTCTCCCCTCCTCATCGAGGCCCAACTGGAACTCGACACCTCGGTAAGCAACGTGCGGGTACACGTCGCCAGTCGGCACGTCAAACAGACGAGGTCGCCAGCGCCCGTATCGATGCGCGGCCGGCTCGCCCTCATGCCCGGCCATGACCGCGCGCGCGAGATCGTGATGCGAGGGCCTACCCAGGGTCACTTCGTCAACCGCTCGCCATAGGCGATCAAGAAGCAGTCGAGGCGATGCCGCTGGCACAGATGCGACCCACGGCATCTGTGCTCGGGCTATGTAGCCGAGGTCTGTCAACTGCTCGACGAGCGTATACGGGGTCGCCAGTGCAATTGCTGCAAGGTTCTCCAAGCGTGGTGGCGATTGACCCCTGCACCAGCGCCGGATCGTTCGAACGTCAACCGCGAGTAGTGCCGCGAACTTCAGCTGGCTCTCATGATCGTTCATGATGCCACTAAGGCGTCTGCCCCATGTGGCGATATCGGTCATATGACGTCCCCGTTCGATCGTCGCAACCCAATGTCCGCAACAGCGACCGGACATAGATGTCCAACGCCGCCCGAGCCGCCCCACTGTAGCGATTCTGTCCCAGGCGGACAAGGAAGTCCGCTCACCAGAACGGTTAGGCCTGGTGCTGCCCAACTAGCCGCACGAGAGGAGTGTGGAGACACGCTGAGGCCGGAGGGCGGCCTCATTTCGGAGTGAGGGTGGTGAGTCACATGCTAATAAGGATGAGGCGGCGTCTACGCCGGCGAACGCTCGATGCAGCGAGTGAGTTCAATGACCGCAGGGGCCACCACGCCGCGCCAACCCCCTGGCGTCGGCGGTTGGCCGGAATAGCCACCGTCCCGATCATAGTATTGGGTGGGCTGAGCATGATGGCGCCCGCAGCGAACGCGAGTGCGACAGGCTGCTCGTACTTCGGTACTGGGTCATTCCACGGGTATTTCGTTTACAATGGCTCCGAATGTACGGTTTTGAATGGCTCTGGCCAGGTCGTGTACGATGTCGAGTCAAGCTTTAGCTCCTGGGGAAACATCTGCAACTGGGACATCACGGCGGAGTTCTTCGATGCCAAATGGCATTGGCATAAGACGTTCGTTTCCTCGCATCATTGGGGGTGTTCGCATTGGGGGGCGGACTGGATTCCGATTTATGAGAAAATGCAAAACCTCGTGGGAACAAAAGCTGGCTACATGTGCAGCACGCTTCGCGTAGCTGGCCAGCGTCTCACTAGTGTTTGCCACTACGTTCACCCGTAGCGCACCAGCGCGACCGTTAGCGCCTCTGCAAGATCATTGTGATGTCTTGCAGAGGCGCTCGCTGATTCCTAGCTCTGTCAAGTGGCGCGGGCAGCAATCCAGAGCAGCAAACGCCAACTTTCGCCAGCGGCCTCAGCATCTCTCGCAATGTCATGCAGCATTCAGGTAGCGTAGACGGCATCGGGGCGTGGCCGGTGCTCAATTGCGCAATGGACGCCCCACTCCTTTACGCGCACTAGCACGCCGGGAAGCCAGCGGTCGTGAAATTCAGCGGGTGCTGTGGGATGAGCGTCGGGGTCGCGGTAGGCCGCTTTCCACACCGCGTGTAGCGCCGTAAGTTCCTCGACGAGTTCAGGATGCTGTGCCCAACAGGCCGGTAGTTGTTCGGCTACGGGGTAGCGGCTCCGAAACCACGCCACCCATTCAGTCAGTCCTGTCCATAGAGCCTCGGCCGCTTCGGTCGATAGGTCGCGCCAGCACCATGGCGTCGTGCCACGAGCGGACTCATCGGGGCCACGATTGCCAAGTTGGTCGGCGAGCCCGGCAACGGCGTCGGCGAGGTCGCGCACATCGTCGAAAAGGGCGTTGATGTCGGCTTGCTGTGCTTCGAGCATGTGCCGCAATCCGTCTGTTGACGACAGGTCGATGGTCTCGCCGGTGTGTCGATCCACGAAGGACATCTTGTCGGTCATGCCGCGTCATCTCCTGCCTCACGAGGCTCCGCGATACGCCGTAGTGCTTTGTCGGCGTACCAGAGCCGTAGCCGCACCCGCATCGGCGCGAGGTTTTGGTATTGGACGACGGCCTGGACAACAGGTAATTGCTGCAGCACGTGCAACGGAGCAAGTTCTTCATGTGAGTCGCCGACCGATGTCGAGCGTTGCCCAGCACTAGCCGTCGTAGTGCTGACACGGCGGACAGTGGTGCGGCCGAGTATCTCGGAGAAATAGCGCAGCGTGTCCAGGTCACCGACACCCGGGAGGAGTATTCGCATTTTGGCGTTGGATACAACGGTCCTGGCCGCGGACCGTCCAAGCATGCCTTCGAGTTGTGCGAGGTCGTGGTAGATGAGCAACAGCTGCACACCGTTGCCGCGCGCGGTGGTCAGTAGGTGCGGCAGCCGAGGGAACCGAAACACGTTTCCGGCTTCGTCTAGTGCTAGCAACAGTCGCGGCTCGAGTGGCCCGCCCCCGGCCGCGGCGCGCGTTTCGGCTTCGTGCACGACGGAGGCGATGAGCGCCGTCAACAAAGGCGCGAGCCGGTCGACTTCAGATTCCGCCGCCACGATGAGCAACGTGGCGGGCCGCTCCCCGAAAAGCATCGACGGGTGAAAGTCGGCCCGGGCGGTAGCGGCGCGCACGGCTGGCCGGCTGTACGCGTCGGCTAAACCGTAGGCGGTGAACAGCACCGATCCCTGTCCTTCGGGGTGGATCTGCCAGGTCGAGTTGTATTCACGCCACGCGCCCTCGAGCCCAGCCGCCCGCAGCGTCGCACGCACGTGCTCTGCGGCGGCTTGACCGTCGTAAATCGAACGGACGAACTCGTCGATGCCGCCGCCGGAATGGTGCGCGGCTAACAGCAGCGGCTTGATGAGTTTGCGTGCCTGTACGACCCACGCGCGGGCTTTCGGGTCGGCGGTCATGCCGGAGGCTTCGACGAGCCATTCGGCCGCACGGTCGGCGGCGTCCTCGTCGACGGCGTAAGCGACAGGTGACCAGCCCGACGTCGTCCGACCTGGAATCCCACCGGGAGCGATGAGCCAGACCGGGCCGAGTGCCGCGCGCCGAGCCCACAGCGCTTGCAGGTCGGCTGGTTTGGTGGTGGTCATAACCAGGCTGCCGGGCCATTCGAGCGCGTTGGGCACGATAAGCCCGGTGGTTTTGCCGGAGCCGGCCGGGCCGAACGCGACGGCGGACACACAGTCGTCGGCGGCGAGCAACCGGCCGCTGCGAGTGCCGAATCCGGCGACAAGCCGGCACGGCCGTGCTTTGGGGTCGGTAGCGACGGCGATGCGCCGCTCGATCGCGGCGCTCGCCCATTTCGCGCCGCTCGATCCAGCGCCCGGTTGCCGGCGACGACGCACCCGGCCCCAGACCCAGGCGCCACCGATCACCAGCACGGTCAGCGAAATAACAAGCAATGCCCAAAACACCGGTGCGGAGGCAAGCGCCGATCCGCTGCTCGTCTGCCACGCTGTGCCGACGTCGGCGTGGTCGCGAACGAGTTCAGCGAAAAACCGCGCGGCGACGTCCGGAGAAGCTAGCACCCGGCCGGCGACGAGTTGTGTCAGGTCGGCGGCTGCCCACACCAACCCTGCCGCTGCCGCGAAAACAGCGCCTAACCACGCGACGGCGGCGGCAGCGCCGTCCCCTTTGGCGTGATGTTCTCTCATGTTGGCATCTCCCGTTAATCGGACATTAGTGCTAGTCAAGCATGGTATGTAATGCTTGACGATGTTCGACCATGCTTTCGACTAACGGAGGGCAGGCGTGTTCGATACCGTGGCGACCGCAGACGAGTCCGCATCTGGAGCGAGCCGTGACACCCCGCAAGCGCCAACCGCAGGAAACCGCGAGCACCGACGAGTGGCCGGAAGTGCTCACCGCGCGCGAGGTCGCCACCTATTTGCGGGTGAACTACCTGACCGTGCTCAAGCTGACCCGCGAAGGCAAACTGCCCGCGCTCGCCATCGGGCGCGAATACCGCTACCTACGCTCAGAAATCGACCGTCGGATGCGCGGCACCCCCGAATAGACGTCGGCGGCACACCACCGCGGCATTACCACACCACGCCGGGTGGTTTTCGACATCTCGCGGCGCTCAGTTTTGCTCGCGGCTTTCGTGCTGCTAATCTCCCGTCCGCACTCGATCATCATGGCGTTTCCGTCATGTCGGCGCAAAGACGCCGAGTGTGGCGGACGGAGGCGGGCGAAGTCCGCAGGGGGAGCAGCAGATGAGCACCGCTCGGGGGCGGTTCGTGCTGGGCGCGGTCGCCGCGTTTCTTGTGTTGGTCGTCGTGGTTGTGGTTGCGGTGATGTCTGGCTGGATCGGCTCCAGAGCCGTTACGCACGCCGCGCCACCGCCGTCCTCGCCAACCTCCGCACCCGCCACTCCCACACCGGCGCTCTCGCCGACGGTTTCGCCGGCACCGACCGGGACGGCGAAAGCCGCGCCATCCGCCGCGCCGACCCTGAAGGTGCCGCGCACCAACGACGCGGACGCCTACGCCTCAGCTGTCGCCACGCTGGCGTTCACTTACGACACGACGGTTGAATCGCGCGACGCGTGGCGTGCCGCCTTCATGGCAGAACTCGCACCGGACGGGCATTTCGACACCCTCGCACAGGCGCAAGCAGACGTCGATCGCGTCGTCCCACCATCCGACACGTGGGCGCAAATGAGCCGCATGCGCCAGCGTTCGACGTTCACCGTGACGGCCGCTTACACCCCGCAGGCGGCGATCGACGCGCGCAAGCAGTACGGCAACCAGTGGCCGCCCGGCAGTTCTGTCGTTACCGTCAGCGGCAAGCAGCACTTGTCGTGGGACGGTGGCAAGCAGGACGTCGACCGGGTGATGACGTTCGAAATCCTTTGCCAGCCGAGTAATCCCCGTTGCATGGTCGACCGGATTACCCCGCAGGTTGCCAAGTGAAAGCCGCTGTGGTCGGGACGGCGGGCGCGTTGGCTGGGCTGCTCGGCGTCCCGATCCTGTTGCTGATTGTGTTGGGCGGCGGGGCGTCCGGGGTTGCTGCGGCTACCGTCGCCGCGGCGGTCTGCCAATCGCTCGAAACCCCATCTCCCACGCCAACAGCCACCGCGAGCACTGGCTTGGACGGCACGCAGACCGATGCCGCTGGCCAGATCGTGGCGGCGGCCTCCACGCGCGGGGTTGGCGAACAAGGCGCGGCAATCGCACTGGACGTGGCATTGGCTCGCACGCGCCTGCGCGCGTCGCTGTCCGGGGTTGGTTCTGGCGTCGGTGTTTTCGCGATGACACCGACCGCGTCGACGTCGGCGGAAGAACTGACCGACACGTACGCGTCGGCGAACGTGTTCTTCGACCTACTCGAGAAAGTAGCCGGCTGGCAATTCCTGTCGCCTGCCGCCGCGGCATCAGCAGCACTACCAGAAGAAACGCCTGGGTCTTACACCACCGCCTGGCCGCAGGCGCAACAGCTCGCCGCCGCCCTCGCCGACGCGACGACCGACCCAGCGTCGAACGGGCCGTCGTGCGACCCAACCGGCTCGGGATTGACGAGCACAGAGGCCGACCAGATTCTTGCTTTTGCGGGCGCGCAAGTTGGCGACGCCTACGTGCTCGGCGCGAACGGGCCGGATGCGTGGGACTGCTCAAGCCTCGTGCAAGCATCGTTCGCGCAGGTCGGCGTCCATCTGCCTCGTGTCGCCTCCGACCAGTACGAGTGGTTTCGCGACCACGCCGTCATCATTCCCGGGCCGGTCACACCGGGCGAGCTGCAACCCGGCGATGTGCTGTTTTCTCACGGCTCCGATCCTGACCTCACCGATGACGGGCAGCTCATCGGCCATGTCGAGATTTACGCCGGAGGCGGGGTCGCGATAAACGCCAAAGGCTCGAAGTGGGGCGTTGTCCGCAGCACCTACCCGCCGAATGGCTGGGGATTCGTGACCTGGGTCGGCCGGTTACCCGCTCCACCGACGTCTGCACCATCGCCGTCGGCGTCAACCACGACGCCGTAGCTCATCCCAACCATCCGCGCTAACGAAGGGTTTTCGTCATGCACGCGCTTTTCACGTCGGCCATCACCCGGATCCTCGCCGATGACCCCGGCATCACACCGAACAGCAACGGTGTTCCGGGCCTCGGCACCGCGAAAGAAATCGTCGGAGGGTTACTCAGCCTGGGGCTCATCGTGTCGGTCGCCGGCGTCATAGTGTCCGCCGCGACGTGGGCGATCTCCTCACACGGCGGCAACTACTCCGGCACCCACCGTGGCAAGCAAGGTGTGCTCGTCTCCGTGGCCGCCGCGTTGCTCATCGGCGGCGCCGACATCCTCGTCCGTTTCTTCTCCAACCTCGGCTCCGGCCTCTTCTAGCCGTCTTCGGCTGCACGGAAAGGGGAACCGCGATGTGCTTCCCAGGGCTTGACTGGGCGTGCGATCTTGCTGGAGATGCCGCTAACGCGGCAGCGGGGTCGGTGCTCGACACGACGGCGCATAGCTTCGGTGATGCCGCGAACAGCGTCTTGCAGGCGGTCAACTCCGTCATCGACACCACCACCGCGATTGACTTGGACGCGCCGTGGTTTCGCTCCAACGTCGGCCTCGTCACCGCGATTGTTTTGCCTATCATCGCCGGTCTTTTCGTGCTGCAAGTCATCGGCGGTGTGATGCGGAAAGAACCGGGCGCGCTAGGCCGAGCCTTGTGGGGATTGGTCAAATCACTGGTGTTCTCCGCGGCAGCCATCACGATCGCGCAATCGCTCATCGTGGCCACCGACCAAATGTCGGCCGGTGTCGCAAGCGCCGCGGGCACGTCCATCAAGGATGCGTTTTCCAGGTTCCTGCTCGGCAGCGTCTTGACCGGCCTTGGTGCGGCGTTGGAAATCGTGATGGCGATCCTGCTCATCATCGGCGCGCTCGTTGTGTGGGGAACCCTCCTTTTGCGCAAAGCGGCCGTCCTTGTTATTGGCGTGTTCGCCCCAGTCGCGTTCGCCGGATCGGCGCATGAACGCACATCTGTGTGGACGCGGCGCTGGATCGAAACGATGGTGGCGCTCATCGTCACCAAACTCGTGATGGTCATCGTGTTCGTGCTCGGCGCGAGCGCGTTCGGCCAGGCCGGCGGGGGTGGTGAGAGCACCGGGGCCACGCTGTCGGACCTGCTCACTGGCGTGCTGCTCATCTTCATGACCGCGCTCACCCCGGTCGCGTCGTACAAGTTCTTGCATTGGGCCGAAATGCAAGTAGCCAGCCACATGCACGGCGTCATGAGCTCATCCGGCGCGCTGCCGCATGCGCGCTCCGCGGTCAGCCGAGGTGCCCGCATGGCGATGAGCATGGGAACCGGCGGCATCGGCGGCGCCGCGATGGCCGCGGCACCCACCATGGGCGGCACCCCAACTGGTGGCGCCGGCACATCGCCGACTGCGGGCGGTCGCGGTGCCGGCGGCGGAAGCGGCGGTTCCGGCGCGGGCCCAAGCGGACCGGCCTTCGGCGGCACCGGCCGCAGTACCGGCGCAGGAGACGCAGGTGGCGGAACCGGTACACGCGCAGCTGTGACGGCGGAACGAACCGGCGCCATGACCCCTGCGGCGGCAGCAACACCGGCCGCCGCAGCGGACAGCATGACAGCACCATCGCCGTCCGATACTTCCCGACTCACCCCGGGTGGCTGGGGGACGCGCACGCCCGACGGTCAGCCGCTCGGCGGCACCAGCCCCGCCTAAGCCATACGCCAGAAGAGGAGCGGAACCGCTATGACCCAAGACACCCAAGCCGCGCCGGCACGAGGCACAGTTCGGTTCGGACGACGCCCACGCCGCGGCGTGTTGCTCGGTTTGTCGTTGCCGCAGCTACTCGCCACCGGAACGGCACTGCTTGTCGTCACCGTTTCCATGTGGAGCGCGCAAATCGGCGGGCTCATTGTCTCCTCTCCGGTGTGGGCGCTCCTGCTCGTGGCAGCGTTCGCGCCAGTCGGCGGGAAGAAGGCGATCGAGTGGGTACCCGTCGCGGTGCACTGGCAACTACGCAAGGCCGACGGGCAGCACCGGTTCGTCGCCCGCCCGGAACGACCCAAACCGGCCGGCCGGCTGGCGCTCCCAGGCGACGCGGCGTCGTTGCGCGTGGTGGAATCGGCGACGACGGGTGCGGCGTACGTACACGACCCGCACGCAGCCACCCTCACCGCCGTCGTCGAAGTGGCGTCACCCGCCTTCGCGCTGCTCTCCGCCGACACGCAAGAACGACGAATCTCGGCATGGGGCCGGGTACTCGCCATGCTGTGCCAATCCGGCCGCATCAGCCGCGTGCAGGTGCTCGAACGATCCGTCCCCGAATCCGCCGCGGCACTCGTGAGGTGGTGGGAGGAGGAAGGCGTCGACGACGGTTCGTGGGCATCGACCACCTACGCCGACCTCATCACCACCGCGGGGCCTGCCGCGTCACGACACGAGTGCTACATCGCCGTCAGCCTCAACATGCGCCGCGCCGCCCGAGCTATTCGCGCCGCCGGCGGCGGTGTCCGCGGCGCGGCCGTCCTGCTGGACAGTGAAACCCGCACCATCACCACCGCGCTTCAGGCCGCCGAGCTCGACGTCCGGGATTGGCTTTCGACCGGGCCACTCGGCTACTTGCTGCGCACTGCTTATGACCCCGCGGCGGCGCCCCGCTTACACGGGCGTGCCGTGCGCAGTGACGGTGACCCGAACGTCCAACCCGACAATGCTGGTCCACTCGTCGTCGAAGAAGAATGGGGCTACCTGCGCACGGATTCGGCTGCTCACGCCGTGTTTTGGATTTCCGAATGGCCGCGTAGCGAAGCCCTGCCCACATTCCTATCGCCGCTCGTGCTGCTCCCCGGTGTGCGGCACTCGCTATCCATTACCGCAGAACCGGTCACCATCGACGTCGCGTTGCGAGAAATCCGCCGCCAAAAAGTCGAACACCACACCGACGCCGCTACCAGGCAGCGTCTCGGCCAAATCGAAGAAGAATCACAGCGCGCCGAGTACGCGGACGTGCTGCAGCGCGAACGTGAACTCGTCGCCGGGCACGGCGATCTGCGCTTCACCGGCTACGTAAGCGTTTCAGCCGACAACAAGAGCGATTTGGATGCCGCGTGCGCCGCCGTCGAACAAGCCGCTACCCAAGCGATGTGTGAGGTACGGCGGCTGTCGGGGCAGCAAGCGCAAGCATTCGCGGCCGCGGCGCTGCCGTTAGGTCGGGGTTTGCGGTGAGCCGCCGCGTCTACGCCACCGGCCTACTCACCGAGCCCAACGAGCGGCGCCGCGATCAGCGCGCTCGACGAAAGCTCGAGACTGAAGCGCGAACGCGCGAAGTCCGCGAGCTCGCCGAGGCCCGCAAAACCCAGATAGCCGCCGAACGCGAAGAAGCCAAAGCGGCCCGACCGTTCCCGCGTTCTGGTGAGCCTCGCCCACACGCCGGCCGGGCATGGCTGCCTTTACGCCTACCGGCACACCGGGCGACCTCAGCGACACTCGCCGGTGCATACCCTTGGCTCGCCGAAGCCGGGCTCGGCTCCGACGGCATCTACATCGGTAGAGACGCCTTCTCCGGCGGTTCCTTCGTCTACGACCCCTGGGTGCTTTACGCCCGAGGCGTCTTGACCAACCCCAACGCGCTGCTCGCGGGCGTCATCGGTACCGGAAAATCCGCGCTAGCCAAATCACTCGCCACCCGATCCATCGCCTTCGGCCGCCGCGTCTACGTGCCCGGTGACCCGAAAGGCGAATGGACTGCCGTCGCTCATGCGGTCGGCGGCCAAGCCATCACTCTCGGCCGCGGCATGCCGACGCGCCTCAATCCGCTCGACCCAGGCCCGCGCCCCTCGACGGTTCGAGAAGAAGAGGAATGGCAGCGACTCGTGTGGTCACGCCGCCGAGAACTACTCTCGACGTTGGCGGGTACCGCCTTAGGACGGCGGTTGCACGCCGTCGAGCACACCACTCTCGACGTCGCCCTGCGCGCCACCACTCTCGGAGCCGGCGACGGAATCCCATTGCTGCCAGCAGTCGTCGACCGGCTATTCGAACCAACCGACGACGACGCGACCGCCGAGGCCACCGCCGTCGAGCGCCTCGCGGAAGATGGCCGCCACGTCGCGCACGCGCTACGCCGCCTGGTGCGTGGCGACCTCGCAGGACTCTTCGACGGACCTTCCACCACCGCATTCCATCCGGCGCTGCCGATGGTGACCGTCGACCTGTCGCGAATCACCGACTCCGAGGACCTGCTCTCGCTAGTGATGACGTGCACGTCGGCGTGGATGGAAGCCGCGCTGCTTGACCCGGCGGGCGGGCGCCGATGGGTCATCTACGATGAAGCCTGGAGGCTCGTGCGCGACCCGGCTCTGTTGCGCCGCATGCAATCGCAGTGGAAGCTCTCGCGCGCCTTCGGTATCGCCAACCTTGCCGTCATCCACCGGCTCTCCGACCTCGATGCCGTCGGCGACCGCGACAGCGAAGCCCGCGCCATCGCTGAAGGCCTCCTCGCCGACTGCTCCACCCGCGTCATCTACCGCCAAGAAACCGACCAACTACGCGGCACCGCACAACTCCTCGGCCTCACCGACATCGAGCGCGAACACTTACCCCGCCTCACCCGCGGTGTCGGACTATGGAAAGTCGCCCACCGGTCCTTCCTCGTCGGACACCAACTCTCCATCCGTGAAGCCCCCGCCTTCGACACCAACTTGCGTATGAGCGACAAAGGTGCCTAACGGCGGTATCCGGCTCCCGTCCTCGCGGAATTCCCGCCACCGTCGGACAGCCTCGTAGGCGAGCGCTGCGACACAGCACTTCAACCACCGCGCCAATGCGACCGCGCTATCCGAACATCCGAGGCCCGCGACAGTCGACGGTCAGCTGCCAAGTTGGAGCTACCCACTCTCGTGCGCCACGGCGGGCGTGTAGCCGGGTTTCCGGAGCCGCCCAAGGTGATGTATTCGGTTCGGGCGAGCAGCAAAGCGAAGGTGCCCGCTTGGGCCTAGCCGTCGGCGAGCGCGTCGTCGGACCGGTGGGGAAGAGCATGGCGCGCCAGTCGCGGGCGAGACCGGTGAACGGCTGCAACGCCTCAGTGTCGCCGCCGCGCACCGCGGCGCGTACGAGCGCGGATTGTTCAATGACTTCCCCGCGTAGCAGGCGTGTCAGGGAGCGATCGCACGCACGAGCGCCCCGACCGAGGTGATAGGCGCCGGTCGCCGACGCAGGAAGTTGGTAAGCAACAACTCAAGGTCGTCCGAGCTTTCCAGGTTCGACCCGGCCCGTTCCAGCGGCCCGCCGACCAGTCGCACAGGTCCTGGATCAGCTCGCCATCGCGCCACAGCACCCACTCGCTGCCGTTGGTGCAGATGAGGTTGGCAGATCGCGTTGCCGCTCCCATTACCTCTTGTCGTGCCCACGAAAGTCATCGGCGTCGATGGATGCGCCGGGTTTCTTTGCTTCTAGGTAGCCGGTGATCGCGCCGTTCACTCTGATCGCGCAGTCGGGGCGAACGGACCGCTCGCGGTCGCGAACCTCGTCGAATGGCGTGTTGGTCAGGCCGAACGCGTGACCACACGGGACAGGAGCGCTTCGAGAGGCGACCTGGTCGCGGCCTCCCGGTCGCCCGGTCCGGCGAGTTTGACCTTGCACGCGGCCCCGAAGTCGCTGACCGCGTCGTCAATCCACGTCATTGGCGATCCAATTGCGCGATCCGGGCTGGCCCGTGATCGGTTCTAGTAGAGTCTGAGAAGGTTGCCACGCATACCCACCCGTTGGGAGCGGGACGGCGGGATCCTTCCGCTATTGCCCTAGGCGGGCGTGCGCGCCGCGTTGCGAGAAAGCTTCCCGAGGCTGGTGAACAAACGCTCACCAAGCTCACGTTCGCCTACCTCTGTGGTCTTGTGCCGGATGTGGTGCAACGCATCGGCGAAGACCTCGGCCAACGGCACCTAGCCGCGGCACGAGAGTTGTCCAAACAAGCACGGCGTCGCGTATGCGCGAATCTATGGTTACGACGCACCCGACCCAGACGACAGCTGCTCCGGCAGCAACACCTAGTGCCGCTGCCACGACCCACAAGGCCACCGCGAGCACACTGATGGCCGCGTATCGGCAGAGTGGCTCGTCTCGGGCGCGCCATGCCGACAGCCCGGGGCCAATCTTGAGCGAGGCGACCATGCCGACCTTGATAAGCCAGGAGGCGGGGCCAACCGGGTCCGACCAACCGCCATGACAAATGCGGCGAGGGTGGCGCCGGTAACGACGGGCACCGCGAGCGTGACCACCAATGGCCGGCCAATCAGCCACCGGTTCCGTCCTGGGGAGCACTGCAGCGTTGCCGTCATGAGGCAGCTGCTGGGATGTGCCAGGTCCATGGCTGGATGACATCGTCGATGTGTTGGCACAAAGTAGTAACCGCCCGCCAGCACGTGCTGGTCGAACTGGCGTAGCTTGTCGGCGCCCGCGTCAGGGTGCGGAAAGTTTGGATTTGTAATCCACGCGCGCAGCGCATATTCGGTCATGAAGGCGCTGTCGGCGCAAACCTGGAAGATGAGGTCGCCGCTATCGGCGACGTCGGGAATGTCGTTCAGCTTCTCCCATGGGATCGACACCAGGTCGACGGGGGTCTGGTCCGCTGATATGCCGAGCTTCTCGAAGGCGCTGGCCAAACCCCGACGGTGATCGTGAGATGCGCACTGTCATGGTTCGGGACGTAGCCGAGCTCCCTTGTCTCTGCGGGCGGCTCCCTCGCATCGCCGAGACGGTGGAGCGAGGTTTCGGGTTCGGCGCGCACGGTTGTTCGGATGACCTTGAGGCTGGCGCGCGGGTCCGGCTCTGCGAGGGTGAGCGCGAAGGCGAGCACGTGCTCCGGGCGGCTGAGGATGTCCGCTTGCGGGCCGCTTGAGGTGGGCGAGCTTTGATTCGACCCGGCGGCTGACTCCGGCCGCAGGGCAGCCGGCGCTGTCGTCGGCTGGGACATGATCCTCCTTTCCGTGCGCTGGGGCGCGCTTACGGGAACAGTCGGTGACTGGAGTGGGTTGGTGGCCGGGGGCGCCGGCGAGCCGGCGCCCGCAGACCTACTTCGAGCCGCGACGCCGCGAGGGCGTCTGCGAGAGTGCACTCGCGGCAGCGGTCTTGGCTGCGGCGGTCGCCTTGCGACTGGTCAGCGTTTTGCTCGCTGCGGTCGCGGCTTTCGCACTGGTCTGCCGTGTGTTCTTCGCCATGCCGATCACCTCCCTCCGTGCCGGACTTGCGGTCAAGCACGGAGCGGTGGTGTCATGCGGCGGCAGGACCGCACATGACGCCACCGTCTGTGCTCTGGAGGCCCGGCCGGGCAAGGCCGGGCCTCCAGCTTTCTCGCAAGTTCGCTTACATGCGTACCAGGCGCCAGTGACATCTAAGGTCAACCTGTGCCGTCTTGATTTTCGCTGGCCTACGTGCCGCGCAGATTGCGCGCAGCTTCCCCGGCGTGGCGTCCGTTTCAGCGCACCATTTGCGCGTGTCGTTTCTCCTATACATGCGGCCAACTCGCGTAGATTGCCTGTCGTGATTTGCGCGCAGATTACGCGTGGACGCGCGCGATGAGCAGCGCGTCCGCCACCGCGACGCGGACTCGCCCGTCATCACCGACGGCCGATGGCGAAGAGCTTCCGGACTACTGCGCCAGGCCGGCGTGTCGCCGCGAGTTCCGTCGTCTAGCTGGCCCTGGCCGTCGCCAGGCGTATTGCTCGGAGGTGTGCCGCCGTGCGGCAGAGAGAGAGCTGCGCCATGCCCGGTCACGGTTGCGACATTTTGAGGAGCTCGTCGAGCAGTGCCGCGCCGACGTCGCGTCGTTCGGACACGCCGAGGCCGATGACAATGACTCCGACGTAGGAAGCGATCCCAAACGCCGGGCCGAACTTGCGGTTGCGCGTGCCGCCGGGATCGTCGAGATCACCGGGGACGCGGAGGATCCGATCGCGCGTGAGTTTCGTCAGCTCTACCTGGCCGTTGTCCCGCTGCTGCGCAGTCGACCCGCGTAACGCCGGTCACGCCATCGGCCACGTTGGCGCATGTCTGCGACGCCGGTGCCGCTACCACAAGATGCCCACAACTCTGGAAATCTTGGCAAGGCCGTTTGAGCGGGAAGGTAGGCACGGGATGACGCGAGCGTCTCGGAATCGCCAACGCCGAAATCTGCGGAAAGGCTTGCCCGTCGACGTGACGATGGCACAAATCGATTTGTCTTGCCCGCCAGGCCCCAAAGTGGCCCCAGTTGCCGTGCACATGCTGTCGGAGAGTTGCCACCCGGACTTCGGCGGCCCATGCCCGCTGTGCACGAGGCCATTGACGGGTTCAGTAAATAGGAAGCTGCGCTCCCAGAGGATACTTTGCCCGCCATTCTCGCCAGGCGGCACCGTTTACCCGCGCGCCTGCTGCGGCTGCAACGGCAGGCTCAATGACAGAGGTCGACCGTACCCGGTCGTGGGCGAATGTCGTGCCGCGCGATATTCGCCACACCGCTCCTGCGACTTGCCCAACAGGGGCTACGTCTCGATCCGCCGTACTGACGACGGAAAGTTCGCGTTTGTCATGTCCGGCGGCGCCGCAGCGAGCACCGTCAACGTCTTGGCCGCCAGCCGCGTTGGTGCCGCTGATCCTCTTGTCGTTCGACATGGAGACCACGAATGCCGATCCCTGATCTAAGGCCGGGCACCGATCTGCGAGTGGCCGTTGAGGAGATGGCAGATGGGCCGCTCGGGTACCTTCTCGGTGCCGGAGCATCTGTATCAGCGGGACTTCCGACGTGGAGCCGACTCATAACAAGGCTGCTTTTGGCGAGAGGGCTGGAGCATGACGCCATTAGCCGTCTGCTCGAGTCCCAGGACAACCTGCTAGTCGCAGAAGCCGCGTTTACACCGACCTCGCGCCGTGCTACCCGCGAGAGTCGAATCTTCAGAGCGCTATACGGAACGTCGAACACCAAAGAAGCCGCTAGCGACTTCACCCCGTCAAATATGCATCTTGCGGTTGCTGCCGACGCGGTGCGGCGCGGCGAACGCGACGCGACCATCATGACCCTCAACTACGACGACCTCCAGGAAGAAGCACTCGTTGACGCGGTCACCAAACGCGGATGGAACGATCCCAGGGAGCGCGTCCACGGTCGCTCCGACGCAACCACGCGCGCGAACGGCAAGCAGTTCGAGGTCCACCACCTCCACGGGCTCCTGCCGAGACAATCCCTTTCAGCAATCGGAGACCGACTCGTTCTCACGCTCAGCGACTATTCGCGCCTCATCGACGCCAGCTGGCAACGCACCCAGGTGTGTGACGCGGTTCAGCACGGCCCCACTCTCATGCTCGGCACTAGCTATAGCGATCCTGACATTCGCACCTGGCTTGGATCCTTGCGAAGCCACGAACGTCGACAGCTGCTCGCCGTCATCTCCCGCCCGGCGTTCGGCATCACGCGCAGCCAAATGGACAAGATCCGTTCCGTGGTGATCGCTCAATGGCGCTCAGTCGGAGTCAATGCCCTCCTTGTCGACGACTACGCCACTTCGACACAGGTCGTCCGCGAGCTCGGGGCCGTAACGCAACCCAGGTATGTCCCGCCATCCGAACGAGTCGGCGCGGTGCTCCAGCGCCGAATCGCTGCCTTCTCCATCAGCCAGGACAACGACGCCGATGAACTAGCAAAACAGGTGAAACCCTTCACCTACGCCCTCGGCGACCCGACCGCTCTCACGCTTTGGCTCCATGACGGATCTAACGGGCTAGTCAGATGGGCCGCATCTGACCGCACCTACCGCGACCCACAAGCCCTCCGACACATCGACGCTGAACCAGACTCTGCTTGGATTGCTGCCCGTGCCGTATGCAACGACACGGAAGTCATTCGCGACATCGACGTACGGACAGCAGAACTGACAGGCGAGGCTAGCGCCGCCAATCCCGGGACCACAACCGGGCGCTGGGTAATGGTCGCCGCCCGCCCCCTCGTTGCCACCTTGCCCGGTGGCCCAGCAGTCACCGTGGGCGCCCTAAGCGTTGCCTCGACAGCTCGGAGAAAGGAAGTCGATATTGCAGCCCTACAAGGCGCGCTCGACCGGGCATGCCACAGGTGGGAGACGCTGCTCGCATCTTCATGACACCCGCGACGGTGCCGACACAGTCGCGTATGCTCGAGCTACGAAAAGGGAGCCACCGTGAAAAACCAGGACAAGCGCACCCAGGGCCTTGTTGTACGCAAGATCGATGCGGGTACGTGGTCGGTGCAAAAGAAAGCCGTCCCCGGTTTCCGCCTGAGCAAGAGCACGATGGCTGCTGCCCGACCCGCACCGCAGTCGAAAAGTCGTTCTGCTAGCCGGTAGCTGAAACGGACTGGTCGTCTTCGCACCAGTCGTCAGCTCTAGCTTGTCCTTAGTCCACCCTCGTTGACGTTCACCTGACCATTTGCGCCCAGGGTGCGCCGGTCCGTTGGCCGCGCGGTCGCAATGGGTGCCAGGGCACCACATATTTCACCAAAGACCAGCCATCGCGAGGTTTGCCGCCGCTCTGCTTGGCACCCCTCGCGAACTGCTCACCTCCTACTGGGCTTTCGGCCCCGAAGGTCGCAGGTCCGATGGTTCCACCCACCGACGGCTTGGCATCGGGCTACGGCTGCTACTGCTGCCCGAGCCGACCGATATGGCGGCTACCGACGCCACGGTCGACCTTCATCGTTCGAAGCGTTGAAGAAACGCCTCCGCGAGCTCGCGCCATCGGCAGCGTCCAGCCGCGCTGAGTCACACGGTCGTGAAGCTGGTCGAGTCAGACTTAACACAGCGCGGGGCCTTCATGGTGTCAAGCCGTCCTCCTCTCTTGTTCCGGCAGCGGTGCTGTTCCGTCGACGTAGTGTGACCGAGACCGCTCACTGACGCAGTAAGTTACGGTTTGGGCGGCCGTGCACGCTCGTCCTGCCACTGACGGGTGAAATTGACGCCGTTGTCAACGGCAAGCGAAAACTGACCAGGTTTCGGCAAGGTGGTTTCTAGCGACGGTCGCAACACTCCAAGATCATTGGGGTCATGTTGTCGT
>JBDZVM010000011.1:0-87339 GCA_040255675.1 Actinomycetales bacterium
GCGCGGGCCTCGGCGGTCCTGCTCGACTTCGACGGACCGATCTGCCAGCTGTTCTCCGAGGTGCCATCTGCGGACGTCGCTGCGGACCTTCGCCGGTACTTGGAGCGACGAGGCGTATCTGTTCCGGACGATGCGGCTGGCGATCCGCTCGCGGTCCTGCGCATGCCCGTCGGAGCGGACGAAGAAATCGTCGCGGACCTACATGTGGAACTCGTAAGTGCGGAGGTTCGCGCGGCGCGCACCGCTGTTCCGACACCGGACGCTGAAGCGGTGATCCGAGGGCTCGTCGAGAGCGGCCGCAAGCTCGGTGTCGTCAGCAACAACTCCGAACGCGCGGTTCGCGAATACCTTGCTGCGCATCGGTTGCACGGCTACGTGTCCGCCATTAGTGCCCGCATCTCCGGCGATCCGCTGCTGATGAAGCCGAGCCCTTACCTACTCGAGCAAGCGTTGTCGGCCCTAGGTGTTACGGCGGCCGCCGCAGTCTTCGTGGGTGACTCCGTGACGGACGTCGAAGCGTCCGTCGCAGCCGGCGTCGCCTCCATCGGATACGCCAACAAGTCGGGAAAGGCCGAGAAGCTGACTGCCGCAGGCGCTGTCAACGTTATTGAGTCGATGGACCGGCTTCTGTAGGTCCCGCATTTCCGGCATCGACTCAACCGAGCCTCAGTTGTGCGCTCGCTGGGCGGCAGCCCCATCCGGATAACCGCCTTAGCGTTTGCGGAGAGCACGACAGCCGCAATCCGAACACACGCCTTCGCCAGGGCGCCAGCAATCCTGGCGTGGGACACACAGAGATCGACGTCGATCTTTGGCGCCGGCACGTGGATTTGCGCCACGTTGTGTAACGAATCTGCTAAAACGCTTGAGCGTCTGGGCACTACACTGCTAGCTTCGTGCTCGAACGTTTTAGCAGCCGAGAGAGGCGGACCGGGACCGTGTCACCGCCGTTGTTCTTCAGACCCTCCGGAGCATGGGTGGGGGATGTCATCCCGTTCCAGTCGAACGGCGAGTTCTTGCTGTACTACCTGTACGAGCGGCGAATTGAGCCGAAGCCGGGAACGCCGTGGCATCTGGTTGTCACGCGGGACTTCGTGACCTTTGAGGATCGCGGAGAGGCGCTCCCAGCCGGAGGGATCACCGACGAGGACTTCAACGCCTACACCGGGAGTGTGGTGCGCGACCCCGACGGGACGTGGCACCTCTTCTACACCGGCCAGAACCCGTGGCGGCTCGGCGAGAATGGGCAACCATTGCAGCTCGTCTGTCACGCGACCAGTGACGACGGCGTCACTTGGACGAAGCATCCGGAGCGGACGTTCGGCGCATTCCCCGGCTACGACACCGCTGACTGGCGCGACCCCTTTGTATTCCATGACGTGGCGGCTGGGGTGTGGCGGATGCTGATCGCCGCCCGGCACGACTACGGACCGCTGCGACGTAGGGGCGTAATCGCACAATGCGAGTCACCCGACCTCGTGACCTGGCAACCTTCCGTACCGTTCTGGGACCCGCGCCGGTACATCACCCACGAGTGCCCGGAGGTCTTCCAATGGGGCGATTGGTGGTACCTCGTGTATTCCGAGTTCTCGGAGAGCTTCACAACGAGGTACCGCATGGCCCGATCGCTCGCCGGGCCGTGGCAAGTGCCTGAATTCGACAGCGTCGACGGCCGAGCGTTCTACGCGTCTAAGACAGTCGAACGCGGCGGTAGACGCTTCTTCGTCGGTTGGATCGCATCACGTGAAGGCGATACCGATGATGGCGCCTGGCAGTGGGCCGGGACGATATCGGCCTTAGAAGCCAGGCAAAACGCCGACGGCACACTCGCGTTCCGGCAGCCGCCCGAGCTGCTGGCCAGCCTCGACGCGGAGGTACTGGCAAGTGCGAACAACCTAGAAGGCACCCTCAGCACCCCAGACGGCTTCGAGGTTCGGCTCACCAACGAGGAGCTGCCGCCAACTTTCGCGGCGCGCGCGGAGTTCGTGATCAGGCCGGGCACCACGGAATGCGGATTCATCTTCCATGCATCCGCAGACGGCGACATCGGCTACTACATACGGCTCGAACCGCGGCGAAACCGGCTGGTGTTCGACAGATGGCCTCGCCGGCGCATCGGCCAAGCACAGTGGCAGGTCTCCGGTGATGTCCCTTTCTGGGCCGAGCTCGAGCGCCCATGCCGGCTTGATCCCGGCACTCACACGCTCAAGCTCGTCGTCGATGGCACCGTGCTCGTTGCCGCCGTGGACGACCAGGTCGCCTTAAGCGCTCGCGCTTACGACCGAACCCATGGGCACTTCGGAGTCTTCGCCGGCGAAGGCTCCGTGACAGTGCGTCGGCTCGCACTGAGCCAACGTGCTGGTTCACCAACACACAACACCGCAGAGGTAATCGAATCGATGGAAATGGAGACTCGATGAAAAGGCTCCTCAAAACTGTGGCGGTCGCTGCCGCCGTTGCACTTTCGCTCGCCGGCTGCGGTAGCAGCAAAGGCAGCTCGGCGTCGACGGACGTGAACCCCTCGGGGAAGATTGTTGGCCACCAGATCTCGTGGCTGCTTTCGCGAAACTCTGCTGACCCCGTCGTAGCGACCATGCAGAAGATCGCGGAGGAATACGCGCAGACACATCCCGGCTTTTCGCTCAAGCTCATCACAACACCCGACCGCCCGTCCTACATCCAGAAATACGAAACGCTCGCCACGGCGAAACAGCTACCCGAGCTATTCGACACGGACGCGACGCCGTTCGCTCACAACCTCGCCAAGCAAGGGCGCATGGTCAACGTCGAAGATCTGCTGAAGACGCTCGGCTTGTACGGTGACTACCGCGCAAACGCGTTGGATTATCAGCGGTTCGATGACGGATCCCTATACATGATCCCGCTCGAATACCAGGCGGAGTACTTCTGGTACAACAAGGCGCTCTTCGACAAGGCCGGTGTGAGCGTTCCGACGTCCCTGGACGACATCCCGGCGATGTGCACGGCTCTTCGCAAGGCCGGTGTGACCCCGATCGCGATCGACGGCGCCGACCAGTGGCCGCTTGAGCGGTACGTTGCCTACCAGCCCTTCCGCGTTGGCGGGCCGGACTACATCAAGCAGCTCAAGACGGGCAAGACGACGCTCGCCGCGGCACCCGGTCAGGCGGCCGTGAACTGGCTGGCGGCCCTTGGCAACGCCAAGTGCTTCCAGACCGGGTTCTCTTCGCAGGGATACTCGGACGCGCAGAACCTCTTCACCTCGGGCCAGGCGGCCATGTACAACATCGGCACCTGGGAGCTGAGTAGCCTCGCGACGACGAAGCTGAGCGAAAAGGTGCGAAGCGACGTCGACTTTTTCACGCTGCCGACTGTGCCGAACTCCAAGACCGACGCGAACGAATACGTTGTCACGTCCGGCATCGGCGTTGCCGTCAACGCTAAGACCTACGACCCGCTCATGCGCGATTTCTTGAAGTTCGCGCTGACGAAGTACTACACGATGTACGCCGCTAGCGGTGCGCTGTCGCCCACCAGCAACGTCACCACGGCCATCCCAGCGGACGCGACGCCGTTGTACAAGAAAGCCGTTGATGACGCGAACAGTGTTGGCGGCGCCCTCCTAATGCCGTGGGACACGCAGCTGGACCCGACGACCAACACAACCCTGCAACAGGACCAGGTGCTGCTCGTTCAGGGCAACATGAGTCCCGCTACCTTCACTAGCACGATCGATTCCGCGATCGCGAAAAACGCTCCGAAGTACTTCAAGTAGCCCATCGCGTCACGCGGGCGGGGGTACCTCACCCCCGCCCGCCGAAAGGGCCCAACATGCTCCCTCGCCGATCGCGACTCTCGGTGCTGGTCTTCCTCCTGCCTCCGCTTCTCGTCTACGGCGTAGCCGTGCTGTTCCCGATCCTGCAGTCGCTCTACTTGAGCTTCTTTTCATGGGACGGGATCACCAGCATGCAGTTCGTCGGCGTATCGAACTACGTGCACATGCTCACCGACGACCCCGTCTTCTGGAAAGCGTTCACCAACGCCCTCGTCTATCTCGCGATCTGCCTAGCGCTGCAGCTAGGCGGAGCGCTCATCGTCGCGAGCTTGTTGACGTCGTTCCGACGTGGCCGCGAGACGATCAAGACGCTGTACCTGCTTCCGACCGTGATCTCGACCGTCGCGATCGCTGTCCTGTTCGAGCGCGTCTACTCTTTTAAGCCGGCCGGCCTGCTCAACCAGCTGTTGGATTGGATCGGCCTTGGGCATTTTGCCCAGCCCTGGCTGTCGAACGTGCACACGGTGCTCGTTGCCGACTCAATTCCAGAGGGCTGGCGCTTCAGCGGTCTCTACATGCTGATCATCTACGCCGCTTTCTTGGCGGTACCGCAGGAGCTGGAAGAGGCGGCCCGGATCGACGGCGCCTCCCGCTGGGTGATCTTCAGGCGGGTGCGCTTCCCATATATCCGGCCGGTGTGGATCACAACCACGATCATGGCGACCACCTATGCGCTGCGTGGCTTCGACATCCCTTACCTGCTCACGAACGGTGGGCCTGGTCAGGCCTCGGAGCTATTGACGACGTACATGTACAGGACTGCCTTCACCAGCACCAACTACGGGTACGCGAGCACGATCTCAGTCTTCATCGTCGTCGAGTGCCTGATCGCGGTCGGCTTGCTGTTCTTGCTGCTTCGCCGGAAGGCTGACGCGTGATCACCGACAGTAGGCCGTCAGCGACAATGACGCCAACATCGCTGCCGCAGCGCAAGCATAAGCGTCCATCCGTCTACGACATTGTGGCGCGCACGCTCGTCGTGCTCATCATCATCGTGCAGGTGTATCCACTCGTGTGGCTGTTCCTGACCAGCATCCGGACACCTGATGACTTCGCCTCGCGGAACCCGTTCGCGTTCCCCAGTGCAATCACATTCGACAACTTCGTGCGAGCGTTGTCGGAGAACAACTTGTGGCGCAACATGCTGAACAGCTTGATCGTCACCATGGGTGCCAACCTTCTCATCGTGTTGCTCGGCATGATGGCGGCATACGCGCTGCAGGTTCTCGGCTTCAGATTCAGCCGGGTCGTCCGCGCGTTATTCATGCTCGGCATCGTAGTCCCCGTCCAAATCGCGCTCGTGCCGCTGTTCATCGACTACTCGCGCGTCGGGTTCCTCAACACCTATCAGTCCATGATCATCCCGCTCGCCGGCTTCTCCTTGCCGATCTCCATCTACCTGTTCTCGTCCTTCTTCGAGTACATCCCGCTGGAGACATACGAGGCCGCATCCATCGACGGGGCTGGGCCTTACCGCATTTTTGGGCAGATCACGCTGCCTTTGTCGGTCAACACCATCGTCACCGTCGTGCTGGTGAACAGCATTTTCATCTGGAACGACTTCATCTTCGCCAACACCTTCGTGCTGACCGACGAGCTGAAGACTGTTCCGCTCGGCCTGCAGAACTACATCGCCGCCATGGGCAAAGTGGACTGGACAGCCACATTTGCCGCGGTCTGCATCACCGTCACTCCACTGCTCCTAATATTCCTGGTCATGAACCGTGCGATCAGCTACGGACTCAGCGCGGGAGCGACGAAGGGCTGATGTGGCCGACAACGACAGCCGCGACAAGGGGAGACAAGTGACTGAGGCGGAAGCGGACGCAGCCGGCGAGCGGCAAGCATTGGCCCGCGGCCCCTCGCGACCCGTCACGATGCGTGAGGTAGCCGAAGCCGTCGGCGTGTCCGTCTCAACCGTTTCGTTCGTCATCAATGACAAGCGGGATGCGCGGATCGGCGAGGAAACCAGGCAGCGTGTCCTACGGGCTATTCAGGCTCTGGGCTACCGCCCCAACGCTCTCGCGAAGAACCTTGTGCACGGGCGATCCCGGTTCATCGGCCTGGTCGCCGACGCGATCGCGACCACGCCCTTCGCCGGGCAAATCATTCAGGGCGCACAAGACGAAGCCTGGCAGCACGGCTACGTGTTGCTGGTTGCCAACACGGAAGGTGACGAGACCGCTGAACGTGAGGCAATCGGCATGCTCCTTGAGCACAAGGTGCACGGCATCCTGTACTCGACTTGGTATCACCGCGACGTTCGCACCCCTGCGGCGCTTCGCGAGACCGACTTCGTCCTCGTCAACTGCTTCGACGCGGAATCGCCGGCGCGCGCGGTCGTGCCAGATGAGGAAAAGGGCGGTTTCACCGCGACAGCCGAGCTCATAAACAAGGGCCACCAACGGATAGCCTTCATCAACACGGCTACGCCGTCGCCCGCTCAGACCGGACGCTTGAGAGGCTACCGCCGCATGCTTCGCGAGGCGGGGTTGAAGTACGACCCTAAGCTCGTGCTCAACGCCCGGCCCGATCAGGACGGCGGTTACGATGCGGCCGAGTGGGCGATGGCAAGTGGGGCGACAGCCGTGTTCTGTCACAACGACCGCGTCGCGATGGGACTCTACGACGGGTTGCGGCAACGTGGCGAGCGTATCCCCGAGCGGCTGTCCGTCGTGGGTTTCGACAACCAAGAGGTCATCGCCGCGCATCTGCATCCGCCGCTCACGACCGTAGCGTTGCCCCATTACGAGCTCGGACAGATCGGCGTGCGCGTTTTGCTCGGGCTTCAGCCAGCTAGCCGCACCAGGATCTTGAAGGTCGGCTGCCCGGTCGTCCCGCGAGCCTCCATCGCTGAGGTCGCCGTCCGCAGCGGAGTGCGAGGAGTCGTGGTAGACCATGCGACAGGCGCCTAGAACGCCTCATGGTCGACCAAATCCTGTTCGCAGACTCGGCCAACGCTACGGCGACCAGCAGGACAGAAGGACCGCCGTGAAGCTCATCGCAGGCGGGAACGTCGTCCGCACGACGACGGGCCGTGATGCCGAGAATCTGTGCTGGAACAGCTGGAACGTTAGCGACCTCATCGGCCAGACCGCGAAGGTCGAGGCCATCGACACCAGCCCGAGTTCATGGGGTCGCATCAACGTCGACCAGATCACCCTCGGCGACCTGCTGTCAGCATGAACTGCCGCAGACCGTCTTTGCATTTCACCCCACAGCGGAACTGGCTAAACGACCCGAACGGTCTCGTCTTCTTCCAAGGGCGCTACCACCTGTTCTTCCAATACAACCCGGAAGGGGCCGACTGGGGAAACATGTCGTGGGGGCACGCCTCAAGCACTGACCTGAGCACATGGGTTCAGCATCCCGTCGCGCTCACGTACACGCAGGACGAAATGGTGTTTTCCGGCTCGGTCGTCGTGGACCACGACAACACCTCTGGGCTTGGTCACGGCGGCGCCCCAGCGCTCGTCGCCCTGTACACGAGCGCGAGAACGTCGGGAGTGCAGGCGCAATCGTTGGCATACAGCGTGGATGGCGGGTTCACCTGGGCTCGCCATCCGGCAAATCCTGTGCTCGACCGTGGTTCAACAGCCTTCCGCGACCCGAAGGTGTTTCGGTTCATACCTGAGGATGGCACCGAACCGTACTGGGTGATGGTCGCCGTCGAGGCTGAGGAGTGCCGCGTTCTGTTCTACCGCTCCGATGATCTGTCTTCGTGGCGTGAGCTCAGTGGCTTCGCTGTTCCGACCGCTGTCGGGCAGCTCTGGGAATGCCCCGACTTGTTCCCGCTCGAACTCGACGGCGTGCGCCATTGGGTGCTGCTTCTCAGCGTGAATCCGGACTGGTCGGGTCAAGGATCAGCCACTCGCTATTTCACGGGCGTGTTCGATGGCGTGCGGTTCACGGCCGACTCGGATGCGCCGCCATTGTTTGACGCTGGAACGGACTGTTACGCATTCACCACGTTCGACAGTGCACCCGGCAAGCGCCGCATCGGCCTTGGCTGGATGAGCAACTGGGCCTACGCGCGTGACGTTCCGACGGGCCCGTGGCGCGGGCAAATGACCCTCCCACGAGAACTTGGGCTTGCTCGAACCAATGAGGGCTTGCGCTTGACACAGGTCGAGATGCCAACAGTGGACGCGCGCGTAGAAGACCGGCTTCACGTGGTATCCGACATAGGAACGGCCACGTTTCCGGTCGCCGGTGCCACCGTGATTCGTCTAGAGGTCAAAGACACTGAGCGGGTGAGCCTCGAGTTCGTTTCTAGCGACACCGTCGTCGGTAGGATTGACATTTATGGATCGTCACCACGAGTCGAGATCCGGAGGCTTTTTCCCCTTAACCTCGCGACGACCTACGCCGCACCGGTTGTGGCACGATTGCCAATGCAGTCGGGCCGGCTCGGACTGCATGCAATCCTGGACGAGCAATCGATCGAGCTATTCAGTGACGATGGTCTGGTTGCGCTTACGGCTCAGGTCTTCCCTCCGACGCCGTGGTCGAAGGTCCGGGTTACTACGGACAGATCAACGGCCGGCGCCTCGCTGTATCTCTCAAGGAGACCATCGCGCGCTGCGGTTCTCGTGATTGGCGAGTCCCTCGTCGACGTCATTTCTTACGGTGGTGCGGAATCTGAGGCGGTAGCAGGCGGCAGTCCGTTTAACGTCGCAGTTGGACTCAACCGTCTTGGTGTAGAAGCCGCGCTCCACACGAGAATTGGTTCTGACCGGCACGGTGAAATCTTGAGCAAGTGTGCCTCACAAGAGAACGTGAGGCTGACCTCGGGATCCCGCCGCAGCGGTCGTTCATCGATGGCGACGGCTATCGTCGGCGACGACGGGTCGGCAGAGTATGAGTTTGACGCCGAGTGGAATCCAACTCCAGTCGGCGAACATGACGAACCGATCCTTCATGTCCACACAGGTTCGCTCGCTTCAGCGCTCCGTCCGGGGAATGAGCGGGTGCTTGCGGATATCTCTAGACTGCGGCGGAGTGCAACAGTTAGCTATGACCCCAACGTTCGCGCCGCCACTATGGCAAATCGCGACGCAGCCACCGAATGTGTTGAGCGGTTCATCGCTCAGTCGGACATTGTGAAGGCAAGCGACGAAGACATTGCGTCACTATATCTGAACACGACGCTTAATGAGGTTCTAACCAAATGGTTAGCCCTCGGACCGAGCCTCGTCATCGCCACATGCGGGCCCCGAGGCTCGGTAGCCAAGACACAGGACCTGTGCCTGAAGATTCCCGCTATCTCGACCGTTGTGGTCGACACTGTCGGGGCAGGTGATTCGTACATGGCTGGGGTTATCGCCGCGCTAGCGAGCAAGGGCTTGTTGGGCAGACTCAATGATCGATTCCTTGCACGAATGGACGAGCCCACGCTCCTGGAGGTCATGGAGTTCGCGCATCGCTGCACCGCCATTACCGTCTCACGTCCCGGCGCGGATCCTCCGACCTGGCAGAGATTGCACGAACACGCCTGCAATCAACAGAGCCGACGGCAAACAGTACAGGTCGCTAGCTTGGCTGTGTAATCGTCCACCGGTTCCGATCTAGGCCCAAGAGGTAACCCGGACGGCCCGACTCGCTCCCGCCTTTATTGGCTTCAGGCGCTTCTCGAGGCCATCTTGTCGAGCTATCACGGCAAAGAACGGAACGTCGGCGGCTGACGTTAGAAATGCGGAGCAAGATGTCCGATAGGGCAGCCTGATCGTCTCTGGCGAGCCGATCAGGCTTTCTATCGGTAGGGTTTCGCCAGCGGGCGAAAGCCCAGCAATGCCAGAGTTTTCCGACCTGGCGGGGTCGGAAAACTGAATGCGAATGGGGAAGGACACGTGTCCGAAAGCAACGACCAAGAAGTGCGCCAACCTGCCGACACGAGAAGCGCTCGTGGTCGTCGTCGACGACGCACGAGCGGCCGCACATATCGCCTGACTCTGAAATTCACGGCTGACGAGTTCGCACCCGTCCTTGAGGCTGCGTCGGCGTCCGGGCTGACGCCGACCGGTTATGCGGCGTCCGGTGCGGTGGCGCTTGCGCGAGGTCAGGTGCGCCCGTTGCCGTCGAGCATGGGAGAGGCGCTGCGCGAACTCATCGAGGCGCGCACGCAGCTTCGACGGTTCGGCGTCCTGGTTAACCAAGCGGTTGCCGCGCTCAACAGCACCGGAGCTCCACCAGCAGGCCTGGTGCGCGCCATCGAGTTAGCTGTGCGGGCAGTTCGTCGTGTCGACGACGCGACCGTGGCGCTAATCACCGGCCGATAGAACCGGCTGAGTTGTCGTGATCGGAAAGATCACCCGTGGCGAGCGGGTCGGCGGACTGCTCCGGTACTTATTCGGACCAACGCGGCTCGAGACGAGCCCGCACGCGGACCCGCACCTGGTCGCGGCTTGGGACGGGATCGGCGGCATCGAGCCCCGGCGGCGGACAACGCCGTCGGGTTCGACGTCCGGCAACTCAAGGCGCTTCTTGAAGCGCCGCTGGCATACGCGGAACGGGTGCCGGCCAAGCCGGTGTGGCACTGTTCCGTGCGCGCGGCGCCGACGGACCGGCTGCTGAGCGACGCGGAATGGGCGGACATCGCCCGCGACGTCGTCTCCTCCGTCGGGCTCGGTGCTGATGGGAAGCGGTCCGGAGTGCGGTGGGCCGCCGTCCGGCACGCACCGGACCATATTCACATCGTCGCGACGCTGGTCCGCGAAGACGGAACACCGGCGCGGCTCGACTTCGACAAGAAGCGCTGCGTTCCGCGTGCATCCGGATCGAGGAGCGGTACGGGCTGCGTGCTACGGCGCCTGCGGACGGACCCGCGGTTCTTGGTCCGAGCCGCGCGGAGATAGAGAAGGCCCGGCGGACCGGTCGGAACGAGTCGGTCCGCGAGACGCTACGGCGTCACGTCCGGACGGCGGCCGCCGGGCGCGTTTACCGAAGCCGATTTCTGGCGCAGGCTCGACGCCGAGGGTGTGCTGGTCCGGCATCGGATGAGCGAACGGAACCCCGGCGAGATCACCGGTTACTCCGTCGCGTTGGTAAGCGGACCAGCGGACCAGTTGGCAGCGGCAAGAACCAGGAACGGCGACCGCTGTTCTTCTCCGGCGGCAAGCTCGCACCGGAACTGTCGCTGCCGAAGCTGAGGTCGCGTTGGGCGGGCGAAACGGTTCCGCTGGGCGACCTGAAGTTGGGCGAGGCGGATAGGCAAGCGCTCTGGCGCAGCGCGATTGATGGTGTCGTGGACGCTGAACGCGATGTCAGGAAACTCACAACCGCCGGAACGCTAGACGAGGCGGCTGATGCTGCGGCTGGCGCGATAGATGTGCTCGCATCGGCCGCCAATGTGTTGGAACGCCAGCGTATTGGTCCATTGCACCGAGCGGGCCGCCAATACGAACGTGCGGTGCGCGAGCGCTGCGGCCGACGAGTTGCCCGGACTTCACACGGTAACCGACTCCGCCTCGCTGCGGTGATGATTGGCGGGCTCCGTGGAGCTAGGGGCTCTAAGGTCCACCATGCGGCCGTCCTAATTCGATGTTTGCCGCGGCTGATTGATGCGGTACAGGGCCTGCGCGCCGCGCAGCAACGCTTGGACCAGGCGGCCGCTGCGCGTCGAGCATGCGCTGAGCTCGACGCCGCACATGCAAACCGGACGGAACCTCATGGAGCGGCACCACGGCTCATTGGCGAGCGGGAGCCTCGAGCGCGACGACGCCACAGCCATCACCACACTGGAGCCGCGGGCTGAACGCGGGGCGGTCTGGCTGTTGGACTACCGAAGGCGTACGTCGAACCGTCGTCCCCGGTTGTGGAACTCGGCGTGTTGCGGACGCGCAGATGGTCGGTACACGCTGGGCCGCGGTCCCGATCCTGGAAGGGTGGTCCACCGGCCGCTTCGTCGGCCGGGCCGTACGGAACCGCGAAGCTGCGGCAACGGTCGCGTCGCCAGCCGCACCTGACCCGTCTCGGCCGAGGTGGTTCCCATACGGCGTGACTCCCTATTACGGTGTCTTTCCCACCGCTACCCGCGGCTGGGTACATGACGATGTTCCGGCGATCCCGGCAGCGTCGACAGTGATCGGAACGCCATCGGCCTTGAGGTACATCACTGTCGTTCCGGCGCCGGACTGAATCTTGCGATGCGCTTCCTTCAGGGCGTTCAGCCAGGCGGCGCTGAGTTGGTCGCAGGTCATGGTCGTGTTGTTGTAGATGAGGTCAACCTCCTTCTGACCTCCGTTCCCGAAGGCGGCGTGGTTGAAGTGATCCACCTCGCGGACATAGGTCAGCCGGGCCGGCACCGGAACCTGGTGAGCGATCTTGGCGAGCGCAGCGTAGGACGGCGACGATGAACAGCCGGTGAGAAGCACCAGCCCAGCAACGCCACCGACTACGGCGAGTCGGCAGGCCCGGGCGGCCGACATGCGTGAACCTCTCTCTGCGCGCTCTGGAGTCGTTACCCAAACAAGATCGGCAGAAGTGCGAACGCTCTTGAAGATACGCCAGGCTGTACGACTGCGGCGCGATCGCTCGGGAAGCCAGTTGATCTTTGGCGAGCGCGGCTGCTATCTTGCACCCCCAGACGCGGCGTGTGTGCCTGCGGGGGCGCAACAGATGGAGGGGTATCGTGCGCGCACGTCGCGGCGACCAGCACATTGGCGGGCGTAACAGCGCCGAAAGCCTTATCGGTCATCCGCCCCACGCCCTGTAGGCCCCAACCTTGAGCGCGACGCCTCACCGCATCGGCATTCGGGGTGGCCTGCGGGCTGTAAAGGGCAGGGCTGTAGACCGTTTGGCGACCATCGCCCCCGACAGTTTGCTCCGTTCGGCGGTGCTGACACCTCTCGCAAGTTGCGATCTTGAAACGTCACCTAGAACAACTCAGCCCGCCAAGGGGGATGGCTATGGTCATCGTCTACCGGCTGACCGAGCTGGGCATCTCGGCGCAAGCCGAAGCCGACGGCGAGCTGGAGGAGCTGCCGGATGGCGACCTGATCGTGAACGGCCGCAACGGCTTGAACTTGATCGAACTTGAAAACTAAGTGCACTACCAGTACAGCATCTGTCTGAGAGCCGATGGGGTGGCGTTGTCGTGTACCCGGCTGAACTGATCGTGTTGGGCCGGCAACGAGCGCACGAGCTTGCCGCGCGGTTACACGACGCGCTCGACCTGGACGTGCATGACTACCCCCAACGGGTGGGTGTCGGCTGGTTCCGCTTCCGGCTGATCCTCACCGGCGAGGAACTCTCGGCGTTGTTGCGGGACTTCACCCGCGACCACCGCGCCGTCGGGATCAGCCCCGCCCAGCTCGTCGACGTGCTCGCCGACCTCGCGTATCGCGACCCCGACGCGGTCGCGATCGGCGCCGTCGGTGACCGGCCACCGGCGACCTTCATCGCCACCTTGGCAGGTGGGCGCCTCACCCAAACCGTCTTCGGTGACCCGGCGTTGCTTCCCGTCGCCGCCGACCGGCTCGCCGATCCCGCCACCACCCTCGCCGAGTGGTCAACCCACGCTCCCAAGCAGCTGACCGCGGCCGCCGCCCGCCAGGTCGCGGACACCCTCGCCCGCGCGAAAGGAGCAACCGCCGCTACCCAACTGATGCGCCGCCTCGGCTTCGACCTGGCCTGTTGGGAGCCCAACGCCGATCTCGGCGGCTACCGCTGGGATCCGGGCATCACCGTGCACCCCATGATCGGCTTGACCGAGATCGACTTGAACACTGTGCGTTACGTCGCCGGTCGCGGCGACGGGTTCGCCGGCGTCTGGGACCGTGACAACCCGGCCGAGCCGATCCAGACCTGGCCCGACGACGACGACGGTCGCGCGGCGATGGCCCGGCGGCGGTTCGAACTCGTGGAGGCTCCGATCTTCGCCGAAACGCTGTGCCTGGGCGAGCGTCGCTGGGCGCCCGTTGGCGAAGGCGAGATCCGCTCCTACAGTCCGCTGCCCCCAGCCGCACTCGTGTGGATCCACGAAGGCAACGGCGGCATGGTTGCCTGCTATGAGCGACCCTCCACCAGAAGTGTCTTTCGTGATGGCATGCTCGGCAGGGCGCAGCGTGTCAACACGATCGACGACGCGATGGTAGCTGCGTCGGACGTCCTCAAGACTCGTCAGGCTGGGCCGTGGCAACCCGTGCCCGACGATGTTCCGCGCCCTTTGCTGGAAACCAACGAGTGGGTCCGGCGCGCAGCCACACAGCCGGGCAGCGGGAAGCGGTGAATACGGGGAGGAGGTACTCCTGCAGTCGTTAGCGGCGCCCACACCTACAAAGATCAGCGAAGCGATGGTCGCCTGGATTGGTCGGGAACCGCGGATCCTGGCCCGAGCGCGACGAACTTGGTCTGGCGCAGCGGTTCGGCGACAAGACGCGGGGCCTCATGCCGGTCTCTTCGGCGCAAACGAGTCTTACGGAATCGGATCTCAGTTCACGGTTGCGGACCTCAGGGAGATGCGGGGCAAGGCAGCGGCGCGGTCTCACCAACTTCATCCTGAGCTTACGCAAGACGCGGTTGAAGCCTCCGCTGCGAAAAGTGCATTCTCTTCCTGATGCGCGCGGTTAGGAGGAAGTATTTGCGCTGATTTCCCGGAGTAACCGGCGGGCGTAGCCGTCGGAGGTTCCGAGTTTCGCGGCGAGGCTTTTGCCCCAGACTCCGGCGCGCCTATTCGCGGGATTACAAGGAACGGCCGGAAACTCGCCATCAGCAATAACTCCGCGCAGGCGGTCCGCGAAAGTCTCACCATGCACCGACTCAAGGGCTACATATATCCGCCGTCAGTGCGCGTCCGGCGATTCGTTGCTGATGACGCCGAACCCCTATCTCATCGCACAGGCCTTGTCGGGCCTCGATGTTCACCGGCTCACGCGATATTCGTTGATGATTCTGTGACGGGCTCGAAGCCGCCGCTGCCGCTGGCGTGGCATGCATTGGATCCGCCAACAAGCCTGGAAAGGCTGACACCTTCGCCCCTCTAGCAGGACGATGGACGATTCTTGTCGCGCGGGCAGAGCCCGGGGCGAGACATGGCTCAGGTCTTGGCTTGACACCCGGCGGTTTGTCCGCCACTGTTCCGCCTGCGCGGCAGGCGCATGTAGACGTGCACGCTCGTCAGCTGCAGCGGGTTCGCGGGATACGGGTGAGTGGGGGTTGTTGATGTCGCAGGGGCGTGTACGGCACGCGGGCGCTATTCGCCTGAGTCGCTGTTTGACCTGGCCTTCGAGTGTTCGCGCTGCCTTGAGCGTGATGGTCGTATTGATGTGGACTTGCGCGCAGGTTGGCACAGCGTCGGCCGCGGAGCCAAGCGTGACGGTGCCCCTGACGCTGACCGGCGTGGTCGGTGACGGCGCTGTCGCCGTGTACGACACGTTCTCGTTGCCTAGTTCGATCAGCGCCGCTCAAGGCGCGACGACGAGTGTCCAGTTCATCCTGCCCAGCCCGTATACATCGGTTGCGACCGCCTACATGCAGGTGGACAACAACGCACCGGATCCGGGAACCGGCTCGTACACCAACGCGTGGGACCTGACGACGACCGAAACCGATACGGTGAGTCACACGTGGACCGCCCAGGGCCGGTCGGACATACCCGACGGCACCTACTCCGCGCTCGTACATGCAATTTTTGAGGACGCCAGCGGCGCCTATACGGCCGGCGACTGGGACTTCACGTTGACGCTGGGGAGCGGCGGCGTGACTGCGGTGACGCTGCCGCTCGACACCGCAACGCATGAGAACGAGAGGATTCAGGTCGCGGCGAACACCTTGTCGGCGACTAGCACCGTCACCTACCTGGCCCCTGCGGGCTATGACGTGTCGGACGCCGCAGTGACCGTCAGCGAGGGTTCGCTGGCGGATACCTGGCTTACGAACTGCAGGCTTGGCGCCGGATGTCTTGCCGACAGTGATCTGCATACGACCGCCGCGCCCGCCGGGTCGTCGCTGATGATAACGGTGCCTTCCCTGGAGGTGCTTACTGGCGGCCTCGCCACCGGGAACCCGTACACGGCTTACCTCAACATCGACGTGGACAACCCGACGGCGGCTTTGGGACACGTCACTTTCGAGTTCAAGACCACCTTCACTCAACCTTCCGGCGCTGGCAGTGGGGGCGGAGGGAGTGCGGGCGGGGGTGGTAGCACTAGCGGCACGGTGACCGCTGGCGGCAGCTTTAGCTCTGACCCGCCCGGCGCGGCGCCTAGCTCGTCGAACCCGCTGGTTGTGACTGTTACAAGCCCTGTCGCGGGTGCGATTGCGATTACTAAAGGGATCGAGGGCGAATCCATCGGCGGTTACACGCCGCTCGGTCTTTCCAGCCAGATCAGCGCGCCGAGCGCTACGGCTGCTCAGCCGCTACGGCTTAGTTTTGCCGTCGACGTCGCGGACTTGCCGACAGGCGAATACGTCGGTGACATTACCGTTTTCCGTGATGGTGTGGTCGTGCCTGCGTGCCCGGGCGCGGCCGTTGCGCGCCCCGATCCGTGTGTTACGGCCACGGCCCTCGCCAATGGCGTCCTCACCGAATCCGTGCTGAGCTCGCATGCCAGCAGCTGGGACCTCGAGGCGGCCCAGGTAGGGCGTCTCGCCGGAGCCGATCGCTTCGCAACCGCCGTGGCCGCGTCTCAGGCTGCTTTTCCCGCGGGCAACGCGTCGGCAGTGGTGCTGGCTCGAGGTGACGACTACCCTGACGTGCTTGTTGGCGGCCCCCTTTGCGCCGCGAAGAGCGCCCCTCTTCTGCTAACGAGCGGCGCGACATTGCCGCAATCGACAGAGGCCGAAATTCAACGGGTCTTGCCTGCTGGTGGAACCGTCTATGTGCTGGGGGGAACGAAGGCAGTCCCTGCCAGTGTCGCTGGCGAGTTGACAACGCTCGGCTACCACGTGACGCGCTACGGTGGTATTGACCGGTATGCCACTGCGACGCAGGTCGCGGACGCTCTCGGTGATCCGACCACGGTGCTGTTGGCAACCGGAACGAACTTTCCCGACGCGCTGTCCGCGGGCGTGGCTGCGGCCGAGGACAGCGCTGCTGTCCTGCTCACCAACGGCGCTAGCCTGCCATCAGCGACCACCGACTACCTGAAGGAGAGGGTAGCTACGGTCTACGCCGTCGGCGGTCCGGCGGCGGCTGCGGATCCGTCGGCCACGCCTATCGTCGGCGAGGACCGCTACGAGACCGCGGTCGATGTCGCGCAACAATTCTTCCCCGCGCCAGCCAGTCTCGGCTTCGCGTCCGGACTTACCTTCCCAGACGCCCTGAGTGGCACCGCACTGCTCGCACGCACGAGGGCACCGCTTCTCCTCACAGTGCCGACGGGGCTTCCCGCGACGGTCGCTACATACGTTGGAAGTGTCCAAAACACGGTAGCGACCGCGCAACTGCTCGGGGGCGACGCTGCCATCACTGACAGTGTTTGGACAGACATCAAGCAACAATTAGGCAACTAGAACGACGCCCTCGGCGTGAGGCGCTCCCTGATCGGCGCACGTGCACGCCGCCCATTCGCAGCCACCGGAAGTGGCGGCCGTCCGCGTCCAGCGAGTGGTCTGGACTTGAGCCAGCCGAGCTGCGCTGACCGATCGCAGGTGCAGCGGCCCAGTTGAGCGTGATGTTGAGTGCCGACCGCTTTACGGCCATTCCTTGGTACGGTCAGGCTTTCTATCGGTAAGGTTTCGCCAGCGGGCAAAAGTCCAGCAATGCCAGTGCTTTCCGACCTGGCGGTGGGCGAAAAGCAAATACGAAGTGAACGGTGCATGTCCGAAGGCAACGGTGAAGAAGCGCGCCGGCCAAATAGCACTCGCGGTTGCGGCTCACATGCGGCTGAGCTTTACCTCTCGCATCATCGCCGGATACTCCTTCACGATAAACGCGACCAGCCCTGCGCCGCCGAGGGCGAGCAACACCTTGCGTAACACGCGGCACCTCCTGTCGCTCAGCCTGGAGGCAGGTTGGGCATGATTTTCAAAATGGGGTTGTGTTTCTTCGGGCTGATGCCGGTCGAGCGCCGCGCGTCGGCAGTGCCGTCCTCGTAATGGCCGACTTGCTTTTTGTACGCGTGTTTCTCGTTGCCTTGCGTGATGCCACGCACGTGCGTCGGCGCGTCTGGCCTGACATGGGGCTTCCCGACTTTGATACGGCTCATCCCGGGTCCTCTCTCCTCGGCGCCTCAACTCGGCCGCAGTTCGGCGAAGAACGACTCGATCGCCGGCCACACCGCGTCTCCGCCGTACATGCCACGCCAATGTGTGCGCACGATCGCGACCAGCCGGTAGCAGTCGTCGATCGGCACCAGCCACGCCTGGCGATCAGAGCGGTCACCACGAGAACCGCGGTCACCGCCACCACGTCTGCGCGAATTCACCAGGAGCGCCTCGACGTCCGCGGCCATTCCGCCGAGCGCGGCGCAGCTCTCGACAACAGCGGCCCACGCGTCGACGTCCGCCTCCCATCGCGTGGCGCCAGCCGGGCTCGGATAGTGCGCGACCACCGATCCGTCGTCCTGCTTCACAAAGAACGCGAGGCCGACGGGCGCGCCGAGAATCGCCGGCTCGACGCCGCTCAATCGCATTCGGCGTTCCGGCACGAGCCGGTAATGGCCTTCGCTCGCGACGGCGCGGTTGAACAACACGGAGCACGCGTAGCAGACACACAACAAGGTGTCTTGCGCTTTGTCGAGCAGATGCCGATGCGCGGTTGAAATCGTCGAGCCGCACAGCGAGCAACGCCCCGCCGCCTCGGCCCGCCGGTCAGCGGCCCGCCGGACGACGCGTTCCAGCGCGGTCGTCGTCATGGGCCTTGCGTGGGCCGTCGTAGCAGTGACTCCGCCGGGATCAGCGACGGCGCCCGCGTCGGCACGGCGTCGACGCCCGACAACTCAGGCGCCGCCGCCAACACCAGGTCGCCGATCGCTGCCGCCGTCGATTGCGCGGACGACGCGCAGCCCGTGGCGGTCAAGGTTAGATGCGCGACGCCGTCGTTGATCGATGCGAGGGATATCCGCGCGTCGTTGCCGAGATGCGGCCGGATCTCGTCGAGCGTGCGCATGATTCGGTCCGTCGCGGAGTCGGGATGCAGTCCGTGCAACGTAAGCAGATGGCCGACCAATTCGTCGTCCGCCATGGCTTTCACCGAGACGCCCCCGGCGGGCGCGAGTGCGACGATGCGCGCCAGCGCGGCGCCGTAGATCTCCGCCAGGCACTCGATCGCCTCCAGCGCGATCGCGGCCCCCTTCTCGGACGACGCCTCGAGCCGCTCGACCAGTTCGTCGAAATGGGTGAGCAGCGTCGCGACGTCGTCGTCGGAAAGGCCGGCGGGAACGGCGGGTTCAGCCATGAGACGCGCCAAACATCGGTGAGTGCACCTTCTTCAAGACCCGTCCACCGCCAACGTGCATGTGCACGCCGCACGGCAGGCACGGGTCGAAGCTGCGTACCGCCCGCATAATGTCGACGCCCTTGAAGTCGTCGGGCCCGTTCTCCTCGAAGATTGGCATGTCCTGGACGGCGTCCTCGTACGGCCCCGGCGTTCCGTAGCTGTCGCGCGGGCTGCCGTTCCACGGCGTCGGCGGATAGGGGTGGTAGTTCGCAATCTTCTTGTCCTTGATGACGAGGTGGTGTGAAAGAACACCACGAACCGCCTCGTGGAAGCCGCAGCCGATCGCGTCGTCCGGAACCTCGAAGTCGTTGAACACCTTGGTGTCTCCACCGCGGATAAGTCCGAGCCCGACCTCGAGGAAATGCACCGCCATCGCCGCGGCGTACGCGACGAAATACGCCCGCGCACGGTCGCGCTCGATCGCGTTCGACCATTGCGGGATATGCCATTCGAGTGTCGTCTCGGGCAGCTTTTCGCTTTTTGGCAAGGAGATTCGCACGCTGTGGCCGGTGGCTTTGACATATGGGGTGTCGACGATGCCCGACAGCGCGGTCGACCACAGCCTCGCGAGCGGGCCGCCCCCAGTGTCGAGTGCGAGGTGGTCGCCGGTGCGCTTGTCGAACCAGCGTGGGCTCATCACCCAGCTGTACTTGTCGTTGAAATCGCGCTTTTGCGGCGCTGGCAGCGTCGTCTGATTCCACGGGTGCCGCATGTCGACCGGGTTGCCGAGCGGATCGTGGGTGACGAACGGCTCCTCGCCCGCCCAGTCGTCGTAGAACGAGCTGCCAAGCAGGATGCGAAGACCGAGGTTGATATCGACAAGGTCGTTCGTCACGAGTTCGCCGTCGACGATGACGCCAGGCGTGACCTTCATCGCCCGACCCCACGTGGTCATGTGCTCGTACTTGTAGTCGCACACGCTGGGGTCTTGCCACGCGCCCCAGCAGCCAAGCAACACCCGGCGTCGTCCGACCTCTTCGTAGCCCGGTAGTGCCTCGTAGAAGAAGTCGAAGACGTCGTCGTTCATGGCGACGGCCTCTTTGACGAAGTCGAGCACCGATAGCAGCCGGGTCAGGTAGTCGGTGAAGAGGGTGGGTTGCGGCATCGTGCCGACGCCGCCGGGATAGACGGTCGACGGATGCACGTGCCGGCCTTCCATCAGGCAGAACATCTCTCGCGTGGTGCGGCTCACCTGCAACGCGCGCTTGTAGACCGCGCCTTCGAACGGGTTGAAGGCGCGCATGATGTCGGCGATGGTGCGGTAGCCGTGAATGCCCGCGTTAGGCGCCTCGGTGTTCTCGGCGCGCGCGAGCACACTCGGGTTCGTCTCCTTGACCATCGCCTCGCAAAAATCGACGAAGACGAGGTTGTCTTGGAAAATCGTGTGGTCGAAGATGTACTCCGCTGCCTCGCCCAAGTTGATGATGTGCTCGCCAAGAGGCGGGTTGTCGATGCCGTAGGCCATGTTTTGCGCGTAGACCGAGCAGGTCGTGTGGTTGTCGCCACAGATGCCGCAGATGCGGCTCGTGATGAAGCCGGCGTCGCGCGGGTCTTTGCCTTTCATGAAGACCGAGTAGCCGCGAAACAGCGACGACGTGCTGTGGCACTCGGCCACGCGCTTGTGGGCGAAGTCGATTTTGGTGTAGATGCCGAGGTTCCCGATGATTCGCGTGATCGGGTCCCACGCCATTTCGACAAGTGTGCCCAGCTGCTCCTCGCCCGGCGCGCGCTCGGTGACGGTCATGTCAGTTCCTCCTCAAGGCGCAAGCCGCGCCGCGTTCACGGCCGGTAACGCGGGTCGTATCCGCTGGTGAGCGCGGCCCCGTTGTGCCGCCACTTCGGCTCTTTGTTCAGGGTGTGATTGGTCAGCGACCGCATTCGGCGGATGAACACGCCGTACGGCTTGCTCATCATCGACGAGAGCGAGCCGCCCGGAGGCGCGTCCATGAACGGCATGAACTTGTCGGGGAAGCCCGGCATCGTGCAGCCGATGCAAATGCCGCCGACATTCGGGCAGCCGCCGACGCCGCCCATCCAGCCGCGTTTCGGCACGTTGCAGTTCACCACCGGTCCCCAGCAGCCGATGTGCACTTGGCATTTCGGTGAGTTGTAGTCCCGCGCGAAGTCAGACTGCTCGTAGTAGCCAGCGCGGTCGCACCCCTCGTGCACCGTTTTGCCGAAAATCCACTGCGGCCGCAGCATCTCGTCGAGCGGAGGGGGCGGCGAAGACCCTGCCGCGTGGTAAAGCACCCACGTCAGCGTCTCCATGAAGTTGTCGGGTTGCACCGGGCAGCCGGGAATGTTGACGATCGGCAACGCGCCCTTGGATTTGAAGTCCCACCCGAGGTAGTCAGCAAGCCCCATGCTGCCGGTCGGGTTGCCGGCCATCGCGTGAATGCCGCCATAAGTCGCGCATGTGCCGACGGCGACCACCGCCCACGCCTTGGGCGCGAGCCGGTCGATCCACCAGTTGAGCGTCAGCGGCTCGCCGGTGTCGGGGTCGTTCCCGAACGACGTCCAATAGCCCTCGCCCTCGATGATGTTCTGATTGGGAATCGACCCCTCGATGACGAGGATGAACGGCTCCAACTCCCCGCGTGCCGCCGCTCGAAACGGCGCCAGAAACGCCTCGCCGCCAAGTGTCGGTGAAAGCACTTTGTTGTGCAGCGTGACGCTCGGTAGACCCGGCACCAGGCCGAGGATGACGTCCTCGATGGGCGGTTGCGACGCCGCGGTCACCGACACGGTGTCGCCGTCGCAGCTCATTCCCTCGGAGATCCACAGAATGTCGATGTGATCGAACCCTTGGCGGGGCTGAGCACTCGACGGGTTTCGCGCGGGTGATTGGGTTCCGGCGTCAATGCTCATCGCGAATCCGCCCCCTCTCTTCGCTCGGAGGGCCCTCGCGCGTGGTCGCGCCTGAAGCGGCGGTTCCCCTCAGAATCGCTCGTAATCGCCCTCAGCCGATGAGTTCTCGGGTCTCTCGGCGCGCACAACCACAGTGCGGGCGGCGTTTGAAAGCCGAATCGGGTGGAAGTGCCTAGGAATGCCAAGGGCGGGATCACCGCGGGCAGGCCCGGAGGCCGATCGCTTCGGCGTGCTCACGCCGGTCGCCGACGCCGTGCTGTACGAGGGCTACGTGCTGTATCCGTACCGGCGTTCGTCGATTAAGAACCGCGGCTGCCGTTGGCAGTTCGGCGTGCTTCTACCGCGAAGCGCCGTGGCACCCTCCGTGCGCGATGACTGCTCGGTGGCCGGTTCGGTGGAGTCGTGGTTCCAGCAAACTGAGTGCCTGCTCGAGCCCGCGCCCGACGGCGTGATCGCGGTGCGGCTGCGATTCCTGCAACTGCAAAGACGCAGTGTGCTCGCGGCGTGCGGCGACGGCAGGTTCGAGCCGGTAACCCAGCTGAACACCGCGAGCGGCCCCCAGGCCGGCTTCGACGAGGCCGTTCCGCGAGAGTTCGACGTCGACTTCGAGTGGCGCGACCTGCTCGACTCGCCTCGCGTGTTGGACGTGCGGTTCGACGGACTCGAAAGCGTCGAGCCGATCCGCGACGGCGCCGTCGAGGTCGGGCGCGTCAAGCGGCAGTCGTGGCCGATGACGGCGTCGCTGCGCTGCACGCTGGAGCGTGCGACCGCTCCGTTTCCCTTGCTGCGGATGGGAATCCGGATCGAGAACAGCTGCGACGACCTGCCCGCCGACGCGCCGCGTGATGAGGCGCTGACCCGCGCGCTACTTGGCACGCATGTGATGGCACACGCGAGTTCCGGGGCGTTCGTCTCGTTGCTCGACCCGCCGGCGTGGGCGGCGACCGCCGCCTCGCGGTGCCGCAACGTCCACACCTTCCCGGTTCTCGGCGGCGGGCTCGGCGATCGCGACCTCGTGCTGTCATCGCCGATCATCCTCTACGACCACCCGAAGGTGGCGCCCGAAAGTCCTGGCGACCTGTTCGACGCGACAGAGATCGACGAGATCCTCTCGTTGCGCACCATGACTTTGTCGGACGACGAGAAGCGCGAGGCGCGGGCGACCGACGCGCGCGCCGCGGCCCTCATCGACCGGGTAGATTCCCTGGCGCCAGAGAAAATGGCCAACCTCCACGGCGTGCTGCGCTCACGTCGTCCGATTGGATCGGAGATCAGCCCAGACACAGCGAGTGTCGCGGTCGACGGCGGCGACGCGCGCGCCGGCAGCCTGGTCCGACTGCGGCCGCGCGGCCACGGCACCGACGCACACGACATGTTTTTGGTCGGGAGAACCGCGCGGGTGGCTGGCGTCTACATCGACGTGGACGGCGAGCGCCAGGTGGCGGTGACGATCGAGAACGACCCGGCCGCCGAACTCAACGAGTGGTACGGGCGATACCGCTATTTCGCGCCGGACGAATTGGAGTTGCTCACCAATCCTGGGGATCCGGCGTGAGCGCGCGGGTGCTCGTCGCCGGCATAGGCAATGTGTTCTTCGGCGACGACGGATTCGGGGTCGAGGTGGCGCGCCACCTCGAGCCGACGATTCTGCCCGAGGGAGTCGAGGTTCGCGATTACGGAATCAGGAGCGTGCACCTCGCGTACGACCTCGTCGACAACGCGTACGACAGCCTGATCCTCATCGACGCCGCGCCGCTCGGGGAGGCGGCCGGCACGCTGGCGGTGCTCGACTTCACCGACGAGTCCGTGGCGACAGCGGCCGACAACTTCGACGCGCACTCGATGACACCGCAAACGGTGCTGGCCGCGCTGCACGCGATCGGCGGCCACATCGGCCGGGTGCTTGTCGTCGGCTGCCAGCCGGGCGCCTTCGACCAGGGCATGGGTTTGTCGCCGCCGGTCGCCGGCGCGTTGGACGACGCGGTGTCGCTCGTTCGGGAAACCGCCGCCGCGGAGGTAGCACGGCAAAAGGCGGGCTCACATGCATGAGGTCGGACTGTGCGAGGCGATCGTCGAGGCGGCGCTTCGGCGCGCCGGCAGCCGAGAAGTCTCGGCGGTTCGGGTCCGCGTCGGTGGCCATCCGGTCGACGAAGCCGTGATCCAGCAAGGCTTTCAACTCGCGGCGATGGGCACCGTGGTCGAGCACGCCACGCTCGACCTCGTCCGCCAGCCGATGCTGTCGCGATGCCACGGTTGCGGCGCCGAGTCGCAGGTGCTCGACGCGCCGCACCTGGCCGCCTGCCCGGCATGCGGCGGCGTCGACGTCGACGTGATTGGCGACGAGGACGTCGTCCTGGAGTCGATCACTGTGCGGGCGCCGGCGCACGAGGCCACCAGACCGCTTCCCGCCGCCCCGACCGAGCCACCCGCGCTCGCGCTCGCGGCGCCGCTGGCCGCGATCTACGACCGGATGCGCGACCGGCTGCAGGGCCGGCCGAAGACGTAACGGGTCCTCCAGCCATGTGCCTCGGAATCCCAGGACAGGTCATCGAACTCGGCACCGGCGAGGTCGGTGCGCACAGGCGGGCGACGGTCAACACCGTCGGCGTCGAACGTGTCGTCGACACCAGCCTGCTCGACGACCTCGCGGTCGGCGACTGGGTCGTCGTCCATCTCGGCTTCGCCTTGTCGAAGCTCGATCCCGAAGAGGCGCAGGCGACGCTGCGAATGCTCGACGTCGAGACACCTTGACGGGAGGCGTCGCATGGCACGATTTGTCGGACGACGCCGCGTCGGTCTCCGCCTAGCGATCGGTGTCGCCGTCGCGGCGCTGCTCGCTACGGGCTGCGCCTCCGGCGGCAACGCGACGACGGCCGCGAACGCCACCGACGCGTCGGCGCCGATCACGATCACGTTGTACACGTCGATTTCTCAACCGACGATCGACTCCGTCATCTCCGCGTTCGACACCTTGCACCCCGATATCAAGGTGTCGGTCTTCCGCGCGCCGACTGGCTCGCTGAACGCGCGGATCGCCACCGATCAGCGCACCGGTGGTGTGAGGGCGGACGTGCTGTGGGTCAGCGACCCGCTCACGATGCACGGCTACGACAGCCAGGGCTTGCTGAAGAAGTACACCGCACCCTCGGCGAAAGCGTTGCCCGCGCAATACCGGACGCCGTCCTTCGCCGGCGCGGGGCTGCTCTATCTCGTGCTGATCTACCGCAAGGGCCTCACGCCCGCGCCGACGAGTTGGAACGACCTGACGAACCCTGCCTTCCACGGCGCCGTCGCCGTTCCCGACCCCGGCTTCGCGGGATCCGCGATGGGCGCGCTGGGCTATTTCGGCGAGCAAAAGGGCTTCGGCCTCGATTTCTACAAAAAGCTCAAAGCCAATGGCGGGGTGCAGGTGAAGAGCCCGGAGGACGTCATTACCGGTGTGGCGCAAGGAAAGTACAAGCTCGGCATGACCATCGCCGACAGCGCGATCGCGGCGGCGAAGAAAGGTTCGCCGGTGGAAGTGGCGTGGCCGATGCCGGGCGCCATCGCGATCTACAGCCCGATCGGCGTCACGGCGAAGAGCAAGCACGTCTCGGCCGCGGAGACTTTCGAGGACTTCGTGCTGAGCAAGCCTGGCCAACAGGCCATCGCGAAAACCGGGCGGCAGCCTTCGCTTCCAGGCGTCCCCGGCATCGACAAACCGGCCGGCGCCACCATCGTGTCGCCAGACTGGCCCGCGTTCTTCGGTGACAAAGCGTCGCTGCTCGCGGGCTACCAGAAAATCTTCGGTAGCTGAGTTGTCGTCCATGGCGGCGCAACGTCGATGGCGCGTCATCACGCTGGTGGCGGTGTTGGCCCTTGTCGCGGCGGTGATCGGCTGGCCGCTCGTGAAGCTGGTCGACGTGCTTGTCTCCGACCCTGCGGGCGCGAGCGCCGCCGTCACTAGCCCGGGGTTCGGCCAAGCTGTCGCGCACACGTTGGAGACCGCGGTAGCGACGACGTTGCTCGCGGTGCCGGCAGGGGCGCTACTCGCGCTGCTGACAGCGCGACCCGCGCTTCCTGGACGACGTGCGCTGCGGGCCGCGATTTTGCTTCCGTTGCTGGTGCCGCCGTTCGTGCTCGGCTACAGCTGGACACAGGCCTACGGCACGGCGGGTTTCAGCGACCAGTTGCTCGGTGTCACGATGCCGGGATTGCTCGGACCGGTCGGCATCGTCGTCGTTGGCGCGGTGACGTTGGCGCCCCTCAGCTATTTCATTGTGGGAGCCGGGCTCGCCGCACGTGCCGAGCCTGATCTCGAGCGCGCGGCCCGAGTCTTCGGCGCCAGCGCGCTGACGACGTTGCGCACGGTGACGGTGCCGCTGCTTCGCGCGCCGCTGGGAGCGGCGTCCGCGTTGGTGTTCGTCTCGGCGCTGGAAGCGTTCGCGTTGCCAGCGGCGTTGGGGACGCCCGCAGGTTACGACACCATGACGACGCGTATTTACGGCGACCTCGCACTGGCGAGTGACCCCGCGCTGTTCACCCAGGCGATCGCGTTGGCGTTGGCGCTCGTCGTGCTCGCGGCTTTCGTGATGTGGCCGGCCGACCGCATGTTCAAAGGCAGTAGGCGTCCGACGAGGGCAGGCTCCGAAGGCCCGGTCGCCTCGCATCGCCCGACTGCGGGCGCTCGCGTCTCCGCAGCGCTTCTCTGGTGCTACGTCGCGGTCGTCGTGGCTCTTCCGCTGGCGGCGCTGCTCCTCGCCGCATTGACGCCCGCCGTCGGAGTTTCTCCGTCGCCCGCGAACTGGACGTTGCGCAACTTCGACGCGGCGCTTTCCGGGCACACGTTTGGCGCGCTGCGGCACAGCCTGATGCTCGCGATCGTCGCGGCGATTCTCGTTGTGGCGATGGGATTTCTCGTTGTGCTGGCCGAGCGGCGGCGTCGCGGCGCCGGCCTCGGCACGGCGGTCACGCTCGCGTACGCGCTGCCGGGTTCGGCCCTGGCGGTCGGTGTGTTGCTCGCGTACGGCAGGCACATCGGCGGGACGCTCGCGATCATTCTCCTTGCCTATGTGGCGAAACTATGGCCCCTCGGCCATCGACCGCTCGCCGCGGTGGTCGACCGGCTCGACCGCGACCATGAACGGGCGGCGAGGGCGAGCGGCGCGACTCCGCTTGGCGCGTGGATCACCGTTGTGTTGCCGCGACTCGCGCCGGCGTTATGCGGCGCGGCGCTGCTGGTGTTCTTGACCGTCGTGCACGAACTCACGATGTCGAGCCTGCTGTACGGCCCGTCGAGCCAGACGCTCGCGGTCGTGGTGTTGAACGCGCAGCAACTCGGCGACGTCGGCGCGACCGCGGCGCTGTCGGCGTTGATGACAGCACTCGTTCTACTGCTCGCGACGCCGCTTTTCGCCTGGTTCGGTCTGCGGCGCGCACGGGCTCGTTCCGACGTGACGGTGCGGATTGCTCAACGGGAGTTGGCCGATGTCGTCTGAGACGGCGGCGGCGCATTCGCCGTCCACTGCCGACGTCGCGTTGCCCGCGCTCGAGTGTCGCGGGTTGTCGGTGTCGCACGGGCGAAACCGTGTCCTCACCGACGTCAATCTCACCGTGGATGCGGGACAAATGCTCGCGCTGCTCGGGCCGTCCGGGTCTGGGAAGACGACGTTGCTGCACACGATCGCGGGCCTCATCACCCCCGACGTTGGTGAGGTGCTGCTCGACGGCCGCGTCGTCGCGTCGCGGCGGGCGAACGTGCCTCCGGAGCGTCGGAGCGCCGCGATGGTCTTTCAGAATTACGCGCTGTGGCCGCACCTGAGCGCGCTCGACAACGTGGCGTATCCCTTCCGCCGCAGTGGTCTTCGCAGGAAAGCGGCGCGCGAGGCGGCGTTCGCGCTGCTCGACCGACTCGGCGCCGCCGCGTTTGCGTCGCGACGTCCGGCGGAGATGTCGGGCGGCCAGCAACAGCGCGTCGGTGTAGCGCGTGCGCTCGCCCGCCGAAGCCGGGTCACCCTGCTCGACGAGCCGACCGCGCATCTTGACCAGGCGTTGCGCGCTCAGGTGCAAGAGGAGATCGCGCGAGTCATCCGGTCATCCGGGGGTGCGGTCGTGTACGCGACGCACGACGCGGGGGAGGCGCTGGCAATCGCCGACCGGGTGGCGCTGCTGCGATCCGGGCGCATCTTGCAGGTCGGGTCACCGCGCGAGATCTATGAGAATCCTTGCGATATATGGGCCGCGCGGCTCACCGGACCCGCGTCCGCCATCCGGCTTGACGCCGACGGCGGCCCGTGGCTCGTCGTCCGGCCTGAATGGACGGCGCTGGGCGGCGGTCTCGACGGACGCGTGCGCGAGGTCTGGTATCGCGGCGCGCACACCGATTACGGCCTCGATACAACGGCGGGGTGTGTCGTCGTCCGAGAGGATGGCCCCCCAATGCTCGCTGTCGGCGAGCCGACGTCGTGGTCGATTCGTCGCTCGTGGGCCTTGCCAAAGGTCTCGGACGACGACGCGGTGTGACGTTCCGACTTAGCGCAGCGCGACGGCCACGCCGGACGACGACTTTTGCCCGTTGGTGATGGAAAGTTGCCGCGCGGTGTAGGAGCGCAACGCGTTCAGCTGAACGTCGGTGAGCTTGTCGCAAACCCAATCCCAATGAAGCGAGACGTGGTCGCCGACGGCGAGGTCGTGCGCGAAGCCGTAACCGTCGGTCGCCCAACGCGCAGTCTCGACCCGCGGCTCGCCAAGGCCGAGAACGCCGTGCTCCCAGCTGAGCGGCCGCGACTTCACAACAGCAGCCTCGCCGGTGAGCTCCGTGACCTCGCCCCATCTGATCCGGCAACGATCGAGCACGTAAAGCGGAGTCTCGCCGCGGTCTGAGCCGAGCAAGCCGACCCACGGGTAGACGCCGAAAACGTGGAAGCTGTGATGCGGGACGGCGAGGGCGGGGATGTTCTCTTGGAGCGACGTCCAGCCAAACCCGGCGCGCGGGTGGAATCGCTCGCGCATCGAGTTGCCGAAGTCGCCTCGCGGAACTCGGTCGAGCAACGGATTGCCGACCCAATAGGCCTCGACGACGCGGTAGTCGAGGGGGTCGCCGATGCCGGTCGACTCCGCGATCATCCGCAGGTACGGCCACGCGCCGGCGAACCCCTTGGCCAGCTGCCGAAGCCCCTCGTCGGCGTCGCCTGTCGAGCCGTATTCGAGAAGAGCGCGGTGATCGGCCGGGCCGCAATAGCCGAGCTGGTTCGGCGGGTACGCGTAGCGCGCGAACAGCAGGCCACCCGACCACGTTGGGTTGCGCGATTGTTCCACGGCAGCCTCCCCGCTCACCTTGCTCGCGCTGCTCCTCCCCCGAGGGCGTCGAATCACGCCTCACGGAACGCGGATTTCACCGCACCGTTTCGCATCGGTGCGGACGTGCTCATTGGTGTCTACGCGGGCAGGCCGGTGATGCGCGTCAGTCCAGCTCCAACAGGTTGACCAGGTCGCCGCGAATCGCGCCCAGCTGGGCGTTCGCGGCGTCGCGCGCCTCTTCCACCGACGTGCTTACGGGTGTGGCGACTTCGAGGTAGCACTTCAATTTGGGCTCGGTCCCGCTCGGCCGGACGACGACCCGCGCGGCGCGGTGGCCGTGAGGTTCGCCATCGAGCCGGTAGCGCAATCCTTCGGTGGGGGGCAGCCCGATCGCACCGCGCGCCAGGTCTTCGAAGCTGATCACGGGCAAGCCACCCAACACGGTTGGCGGGTTCGTCCGCATCCTGGCGATGGCGGGGGTGATGCGCTTGACGTCGTCGACGCGCACAGACAGTTGGCCGGTCGCGAAGATCCCGTACTCTCGGGCGATCTCGTCCAGTCTCCGGGTCAGCGACGACCCGTCGGCCTTCAGCTGGGCGGAGAGCAGCGCGACCAGTAGCGCGGCGCTGATGCCGTCCTTGTCGCGGGTGATGTCGGGAGCGACGCAGTAACCGAGTGCTTCCTCATAGCCGAACACGAGGTCGTCACCAGCCTTGACGATCCACTTGAATCCGGTCAGCGTCTCGGAGTACGGCATCCCGTGTCGCCGCGCCATCGCCGACAAGAGGGATGACGAGACGATCGTCGTCGCGTAACGGCCATTAATCCCATTGCGCAGAAGGAATTCGCCGAGCAGCGAGCCCACCTCGTCACCTCGCAGCACGCGCCAGCTGTCGTCATCGGGGACGGCGACCGCACACCGGTCGGCATCCGGGTCGTTGGCGATGACGAGATCGGCCGACGAAGCCTGCGCCGCCGCGACCGCCAAATCGAGCGCCCCGGGCTCTTCGGGGTTGGGAAACGCGACCGTCGGAAAGTCGGGGTTGGGGTCGGCTTGTCGCGATACCACTTGCGGCGCAGGAAATCCGGCTGCCTCGAACGCGGCGACTAACGTGTCGCGTCCCACGCCGTGCAGCGGGGTGTAAACAATCCGCACATCGCGATGCGGCAACCTTCCCAGCAACGGCAGCGAGGAGACCGCGCGCACGTACTCGTCGATGACGGCGTCGTCCAGCGTCGTCCATGCGTCGCTTCTGGGAATAGACGCGAGTGCGCCGGTCGCGTCGATCGCCGCCGCGATGTCGCTGTCGGCCGGCGGCACAATCTGCCCGCCGTCCCTGAGGTAGACCTTGTAGCCGTTGTCTTGCGGCGGGTTGTGCGACGCCGTGACCATCACTCCGGCGGACGCCGAAAGCGACCTGATGGCAAATGCCAACACCGGTGTCGGCAGGGCACGCGGAAGAAGCATCGCGCGCAGCCCGTACCCGGCCGCGACCGCCGCAGTGTCGCGGGCGAACAGGTCCGACTTGTGCCGGGCGTCGAAACCGATGACGACCGATGTGCCGCCGCTTTCCTTCAGGTACGCGCAAAGACCCGCCGCCGCGCGCATCACGACCGCGCGGTTCATCCGATTTGGCCCGGCGCCGAGCGCGGCGCGTAACCCCGCCGTGCCGAACTCGAGACGCGACCCAAACCGATCCGCGATTGCCGCCTCATCGCCCGCCGCGAGCAGCGCACCGAGTTCGGCACGCGTGTCGGGATCGGGATCTTCGGCGAGCCATTTCCGTGCGATGTCGAAAAGACTCACAACCACTCCACCAACTTCGCGAGAAGTCTTTCCATCTGTACCGTCGCCCAGAGCCCGTCTTCCGCCCCGAAGCCCTGCTGCCGAACGGCGATGGCCACCGTCGGAACCACTTGCGCCGCGCGCTCACGCATCAGGTGCCATCGCAACCCGCCTTAGAGGCGAACCGCCCGACAAAGTCGCGGCGCACAGAACAATTACCGACGCCGCGACGGTCCCGGCGTTCGGAGCAATCCCGGCGTTCACATCGAGTCCGAGAGCGCCAAGGAGTGCGCCTGCGACAATCGCCAGGGAGCACGCCAAGACGCCGATCCGCGGCACGACTGTCGCCGCGGCGCTGACGAAGACCACGCCGAGGGCACCAGAGAAGTAGAGCCAGTACTGACCGGCCGGAGGCCACGCCGCCGCTGCTGCCGAGAAGACCGAACGTTGCGCCAGAAGCAATAGCGCCAGGAATCCAGTTCCGACACCGAATGCGGCCCAGGCCGTTCCGAGAGGATCACCAGTAAGGTTCAATGCGGCGCCGTTCGCCGCCTGCTGGACTGCGGCCGCCGCCCCCGCCAATACGAGAAGAACGACAAAGCCGAGCAACACCAGCGCACGGTCCGCTCGCGCCGTACCGATGGCGGCGACCGCCAGCGCCGCAATCGCTAGCAGGCCGCCGGCGGCACGCGACAACGTGACAGGGGCGCGCCGTCGACCGGCGACTCCAGCAGCATCGAGCGCGAGTCCGCCGACCGTCTGCCCGGCGACTGCGAAAACCGTCGCAAGTGCGACCCCAATGCGTGGTACCGAGATGGCCAGAGCAACGACGTAGACGGCACCGCACGGTCCGCTGATCCACCACCACCGCCGCCACTGCGCGAACGACAGTCGCCGTGGCGTTCGATCGGTCAACGCGCACACTGCCGTCAGGATCGCGAAACCTTGCAGAAAAGTCAGAAAAGTCACGAGGACGGGATCTCCTAGCCAGGCTGTCAGATCACCGTTCCACCGGGCCTGCACCGCAGCGAGAAAGCCGCATGCAACCGCCAACGGATATCCCAGGAGCGTCGCACGTGACCATCGCCATGTCTTCTTCGACCGTGGCAGCGCGTCAGCTTCGTCTACAAGCGCCGATTGGCGAGCGTCAACGTAACGCGGCTGACTTTCTGATTCCGTCACCACACTGGCCAACGGGCTGGCACGGCATAGTGCAGTCGCTCAATCGCGTGCCGCGCCGACGCGGCGACCTCTTCGAAAAGCTTATCGGTGGAGGGCATGCCGAGCACGACGCCATCGACGACTCGCGGTACGCCGTCAACAATAACCGTTCTGACATCGCTGGACCGTGCCGCATACACGAGGCTCGAAACCACATTGTGAACTGGCTGGATGTGCGGTCTGCCCACATCTACAAGCACGATGTCGGCGAGTTTCCCTGGTTCGAGCGATCCGAGCTCAGCTTCGCGTCCGATTGCCTTTGCGCCACGCAACGTGGCCATCTCGAGAGCTTCCTCCGCGGTCATGCTTCCGGGTTTTCCGCCCAACGCGTTGGCCAGCAAGCAGGCCGTCTTCATCTCGCCATACAGATCGAATGAGTTATTGTTCGCGGCGCCGTCAGTCCCGAGCGATACATTCACGTTCGCGGCTCGCGCGGACGCGATCTGAAGTAGCCCGGATGACATCTTCATCGTGGCTGTTGGCGAGTGGGCAATATGAGCGCCGTTGGCGGCGACCACCGCCAGTTCGTCGGGCGACATGTGGCCCGCATTGATCAAGATTGTTCGATCGGTCAGCAACCCGTTTCTTTCCGCCCAATACGCAGGTCGGATGCCGTACGAGGTGAGGTAGAAGTCAATGTCCTCCCGTTCCGACGCGAAGTGGTAAACGATCCCCGCGCCGACGTGCTCAGCCGCGGACGCGACTGCGGCGTAAAACTGCGGGAATTCGTCGTCTCCGGGCTCACGGGGCACCATGAGGCCAAACCACCCTCGCACCAATCCACCCGCCGCCGTCGACAATTCGTCGATGCGGTCGGTTGCGCGGTCCACTACCCGCCTCGACTCGCGCGCGTTATCCCGGCCTGGCCGCGGTGGCGCGGTCCAATATCCGAGTACGGCGCGAATCCCGATCTGGTTGGAAGTCTCTACGAGGCTATGGAGATCGTCACGTGGATCGACGTTCGGGCTGACAAAACACGTGGTGCCGCCTCGCAACATCTCGTAGGTCGCCAAGCGGTACGCCGTCACTGCCTCCCGCGGGTCGCGTGAGCGCAAGTTTGGTTCGATCAGACCCGCGAGGAACGAGATCCAGTGCCTGTCATCGGCCACCCCCCTGAATATAGATTGGTCGGGGTGGGCGTGCGTATCAATCAGCCCGGGGATGGCGACCAGGCCCGACCCTCGCATAAACTCGGCGCCAGCATACCGTGCGCAAATATCGGCCGACTTTCCCACCTCGAGTATGCGGTTGCCCTCAACGGCAATGGCGGCGTCGGTGATTATGTCTCGATTGGCGTTTATCGTGATCGCAATAACGTCGTCGACCACCAAGACCTCAGACAACTTAGGTTTCCTTATCAGTTCTCGACGAACCGCTGCGCATTTGTTGTAGATACGCGTGCTCGGCGAATGCCGCGATGAAGTACATAAATACCGCCGCCAAGGTGATCACCACGGCGGCAGCCCAAAGTCCGTTGTAGTTCAGACGGTTTTGCGCGTCAATCATAAATGCGCCGATACCATCCCCTGTCACGAGCCACTCCGCAATGAGGATCCCGATCAAAGAACCCGGTAGACCAATCCGCAGAGACGAGAGAACATCGGGCAGCGCGTTTGGCACTCGGGCCTTCGCGAAAATCATCCCCGATCTTGCGCCGGTAGCCAAGAATAGTTCGACTGTCGCCGTCGCGACGGATCGAAAACCGAGAAGCGCACTAACGAAGGTCGGAAAGAATACGACGACGGCTGCCACCGTAGCCTTGGCAACAAGACCGTGGCCCAAGACCAACGTCACGACCGGTGCCATAGCGGCGAGTGGCACCGACCGAAGGACCAAGGCGACGGGCATGATGGCAGATTCGGCGGTACGCCACATGATGACACCTGCCGCCAGCAAAACCGCGGCGACTGAACCTGCCGCGAAGCCTAGAAAGGCGTCGCGAGTGGTCACTCCCAGGGCGTCGATGATGGTTTCGCGCGCTGTCGCACTGTCTGGTCCACTGAACAGGTAGGCCCACACCTCAGGCGGTGTCTTCGCCGTGAACCGATCGAGTCCTAGAAGTTCGACGAGAGCCCACCAAGCCAGCACGCCCGTCGTCGCCCACGCGACAGCCCGTACGCAAAGTACCGCGCCACGCCGGGCGAGTTGCTTCGCGGCTCGCCCTTGGCGAGCGCGCGGGGGCGTCGCTGTCGCCTCGGGCATCGCCGACCACGCGCTCGCGGTTCCGGTAGCGGACCAAGGCAACAAGAAGCGCTCCGCGAGGGAGACGACGGCGTATGACGCGCCCGCCAATGCGGTGCACACGACGGCGATGGCCCATGTCTTGACGCTGTCGCCGTTCTGCTGGGCGACAACCAACCCAATTCCCAGTCCACGATCACTGCCTAGAAATTCCCCGAGAATTGCGCCAAGAAAAGCGGACGGTGCAGCGATCTTCAGACCGGCCGCGAGCCTTGGCAAGCAAGACCATGCGCGAACCTTGCACACCTGAGCCCATCGCCGGCCTCCGCAAGCCGTGACCACGTCGAGCGCCGGCGCATCGACCTGCTGCAGCCCGTCAAGAGTGTTGATGAGCGTAGGGAAGAAGACCGAAAGCGCCGCCAGCACCACGCTCGGCGTATTTCCGCCAAAGATCACTACGAGGATCGGAGCTATCGCGATGAGCGGCATGCTGTAGAGAACGACTGAAGGGGGCATTACGAGACGCGTCGCGGACGGCGCGAACGCGCAAAGCACAGCGAGGACGATCGCCACGAAGTTGCCCCATAAGAAGCCCTGCGCCGCGGAACTGGTGGTGGCGCCCGCGTTCACCGTGAAGAACTCCAGATGGCCAGCAATCTCTCTGAGCACTAACACGGGGTCCGGAATGGCGCCGCGTGGCCCAAAGAAAAATTGCGCGACTAGCCACCATGTGGCGAACAGCCCGATGGCGCCAAGCACTGACGAGATCTTGCCGTCGCTCGATGACCGGACCCGACGCCGATCACCCATCGCGGTCTGCCTCGGCGTTGAAGAGCGCTTCGCTAAGTTCGTCGCATAAACCGTGAAACTGCGCGCTCCTCATGAGCTCAGGCGTACGCGGCCTTGGTAGATCGATCGTAATCGTCGTCAAAATCCGTCCGGGTCTAGCCGACATGAGCGCAACTTGGTCCGATAAGAACACGGCCTCCGGAATAGAGTGCGTGACGAGGAGCGTCGTCGTCGCTTTTGACGACCAGATGCGTTGTAACTCAAGGTTCATACGCTGACGCGTCATGTCGTCGAGCGCGCCGAAAGGCTCGTCCAACAACAGAACCTCGGGTTCCAAGACAAGTGCGCGCGCGATCGCGACGCGCTGTTTCATGCCTCCCGAAAGGTGGCGAGGGCGTGACCTCGCGAACCCGTCGAGCCCCACCAAGCGAATTAGCTCGTCGACGTAAGGGCGGTTTTCCCGCCTGCCGGCGATTTCAAGTGGAAGCCGTATGTTCGCTTCGACAGACCTCCACGGCAACAAGGCGGAATCTTGAAAAGCTACACCGAGGCGGTGTACGTCACGCAGCGAAGACGGCGGCTGCCCGTGCACCTGAACAGTCCCATCAGTTGCGGTCTCGAGCCCCGCGGTGATGCGCAACACCGTCGATTTCCCGCACCCAGATGGTCCGAGCAACGCGGTGAACGAGCCTCGTTCGATGCGCAAGTTGATGCCGGACAGGGCGGTGATGCGGCGGCTGCCGGCGTCGTACTCCTTGGTCAGACCCGCAATGTCGATCCCCGCGTTGTCGGCCGAACGTGCTAGAGGAACATCGACAGCCGGATCAGTCGCGTTACGTCCATTCATCGCAGGCTTGGGTCCTGCGTGTACACCTCGCGGATCAAATCCAGAGCGAAGAATTGATCAGCGGATATCGCGACGCCTGTTAGGTTCAGCACGTGAATAGAAGAATCGGCAAGATCATCCGTCAGGGTGAACAGTCCATTCTTCTTGGTGTTGTCAGTCTCCATAAGGCTCTTCTGCACTTCGATCTGGCTGGTCTGCGTCTTAATGTCGAGTCCGAGGTCGGAGCCGTAGTTGTTTACTGTAAGGGCCGCAGCCTCCTGGGAGTTCGCCAGCGCTTTCTTCCACCCGCGAATCTCGCCGCGTAGAAATGCCTTGACTGCGTCTGGATCCTTCTGGAGCGTGTCTTCACTTACCACATAGTTGTTATTGATCGCGTGATAGTTGAAGTCGCTGAAGCGCATCACGTTCGTCGCTACACCTTGCGCTTGCAGACTGATCGGTTCGTTTGAGACGAACGCCATGAGCCCGTCGACCTGGTGGTCAGGTAACACGCTTGGGTTGAACCCGACCGGGACCACCTTTATATCGGATCCGCTCAGCTTATTGACGTTCAGGAAGGCGTCCCACGTGGGTTGGTTGTTCTGCGGAACGCCGATTCTCTTACCGACCATGTCCGCAGGCGTGCGAATAGGTTTGTCGGGCAATGAGATGATGCAGTACGGGCTGTTTTGGTACATGGCGCCCACAGTCTTGAGCCGCGCTCCTTGCAGGATGGCGGCTGCGGTCGCTGACGGGCTGCTCACGCCGACGAGAGCTTTCCCGGACGAGACGACGCTTTCAATCGGCGGCGCGGATGGTCCGCCGGACATCAGGTTGACGCTCTTGAAACCTTCCGCCTTGTAGTAGCCCATCTTGTCAGCAAAGTAGCTTCCGGACCATTGCACGTTCTTGACCCAGCCAAGCTGGTAGGTGAGCGACCCGATACTCGAACTCTTCGATTCCGAACTTCCGCAGGCGCTCAAAAGGCTCAGGCCACCCGTGGCCATCGTGAGGCTGACGGCCGCGAAGGTTGCGTTTTTGAGGAAAGAACGCCGGTCAATGACAATCGGTTGTTCCATGCCGCGCTCCAAAGTTTGTGAGTTATTGAATGATCTGATTGATGGCGAGATGATTCGCGCTCGAACCGAGGAGCGTCTTCGCCAGATAGAAAGGACCAGTTTCGGCCTCAATCGTCTGAGTAAGAATCAGGACGGCGTCTCTCGGCTTGGCGCCGAAGAGCCTCGACCTCTCAGCACCTGCGTTGCTCGCCGCGAGAAGGCAGGTCGCGCGAGAGATCGAGGGACGCCGATGTTCGAGGATCATCGACAGAAGCGTCGACTTGGTGTCAACACGATCGATGGCACCGGGCATTCGCTGACGGAGCCACTCAAGGTGGACCCATTCCTGGACGAGCGCGATAGGGCCGCTGGCCCCATCAAGGACGCATTCCGAAAGGTAGACCTGTGGAGTGGCGAGGCGCTTTGTGAAATCCGTTTCGTCCTCGACTCTTGACTGCAGATGCCGGATGGTGACTTCACCCGGCCCCGCGATCAGCTCCTCGATCGGACGCAAGCGTTCCAGGCCGAGCGCGGGAAGTTCGTCAGCGACGAAACGGCCAATTCCGCGCCTCGTTCGGATCAAGCCATCCTCTTCCAAGAGGATGAGCGCCTCGCGCATCACCGTGCGGCTTACGTCAAAGGACTCGCAGAGATCACCTTCTCTGGGAAGAGCCTCGCCGCTACGCAACTCTCCTGACCGAATTGCGCGGCCGATCTCGTCATATACCGCAACGCGCAGAGGCAGTCCCGCCCTGCGCCTGTTCGGCTGCCATTGACTCCCCGCCTTGCGGCCGACATGTGACATCATACGACTATGGTTGTTGCTGGGTGACGTCCTGTCAAGAGCGCACCTTCTTACCCCGTTTGGCAGCGACATTGCCAGACTTCCGCCATATGCAGGCGGAAGGGCCGGGCGTGCGCCGCCGCAGCACCTTGCGACTGGGTCGCTGATATGTGACGATGTACGACATCATACGGGTAACCATCGCTAGCACCGAGAGAAAGAAGGCGCGAAGTGGGCGCTTCTGTTGTCGATAAGGGCCACGTTGGCACGTCCGGGGTCCAGTACCACGTCGGAGTCAAGGCTGGTGAGATCAGCGACGTTGTTCTGATGCCGGGCGATCCGTTCCGGGTTCAGCTCATCGCCGACCAATTGGAAGACGCTGTCGAGGTCGCTCACAAACGCGAGTACCGAACCGTCAACGGGTACTACAAAGGACGGCTGATCACAGCGTGTTCCAGCGGAATGGGTTGCCCTTCGACCGCGATCGGGGTTGAGGAACTAGCGAGGGCGGGGGCACGGACTTTTATCCGGGTCGGCAGCACGGCCGCACTCCAGCCTCACATCGAAGTCGGCGACCTCATCGTCAGCGAGGGTTCACTTCGCAACGATGGGACTAGCAACGGATATGCGCCCGCCGGGTTTCCCGCTGTGCCTGATCTCGCTTTGACGAGCGGGCTATTGGAGGTGGCTCGCGAGTTTGGCGCTCAGGCTGGCTTTGCGGTTCACAGTGGTGTGAATGCCACTGACGATGCGTTCTATGCCGAAACCCCCGCGTGGATCGAGCACCTGGCCGGCCTGGGCATAACCAACGTCGAAATGGAGAGCGCTGCCCTCTACGTCGTTTCTCGCCTGCGGGGACTCCGCGCGGGAATGATTTGCGCGGTGTCCGGCAACCTGGTCACCGGAGATGTGTATTACGGCAGGGCAAATACGCGGTTGGCCACAGGCTGGCAGCACAGCATCGCTGTCGCTTTGGAGACCGTCGTCAAGCTAGGCCTTTGACGACTTGCGACCCAAGAAGCCGGAAATCTTGCGTTCCCGACGCCGACTCGGCGCAAGTGACGCTCCGGAAAGCTGCGTCTCACCGTGTGCTCAGGTGCATGCACCCGAAGTCGCTCGCTCCGATTCCGCGCTGCGTCGGTTCCTGCACGGGTTGCCGGGCGTCGACCAAGTCGGCGTCGACGCGCGCGCCGCCGCACTGGCCACCCGCTCGATCAAGACGACGGCGAAGCGGTGGGCGATCGACACCGCGATCTCGATGATTGACCTCACCACGCTTGAGGGCCAAGACACCCCGGGCAAGGTTTGCGCCTTGTGCGCGAAGGGGATCCGCCCCGACCCCACCGACTTAACTTGCCCGAGCGTCGCCGCGATCTGCGTCTACCCCGACCTCGTCGCTGTCGCCAAGGAGCACCTTGGCGACAGTGGAGTGAAGGTCGCGAGCGTCGCCACCAATTTCCCCAGCGGCCGAGCCGCATTGGCGGTCAAGCTGGCGGACGTCCGCGCCGCCGTCGCGAGCGGCGCCGACGAGATCGACATGGTCGTCGACCGCGGCGCCTTCCTTTCCGGCCGCTATCTCGAGGTGTACGACGAGATCGCGCAGGTAAAGGCGGTCTGCGGCGACGCGCGCCTGAAGGTCATCCTCGAAACCGGCGAACTCGCGACGTACGACAACGTGCGGCGCGCGTCATGGCTGGCGATGCTTGCGGGTGGCGACTTCATCAAGACCAGCACCGGTAAAGTCTCGCCAGCGGCGACATTGCCCGTCACGCTCGTGATGCTTGAGGCAGTGCGCGACTTCCGCCACGCTACTGGTCGCCAGATCGGCGTCAAACCCGCCGGCGGGATCCGCACCACGAAGGACGCGATGCGTTACCTCGTGATGGTCAACGAGACCGCCGGCGACGACTGGCTGACGCCCGGCTGGTTCCGGATCGGCGCATCAGGCTTGCTTAACGACCTGCTGTTGCAGCGGCACAAGCTGGTCACCGGCCATTACGACGGTCCCGACTACGTGACGATCGACTAGAAAAGGCTGATCCAAGTGGGCAAGCTGTTTGACTATGCGCCCGCGCCTGAGTCGCGCGTGATCGTCAGCATCGCCGGCAGCTACGGGCTTTTCATCGGCGGCGAGTTCGTCGAACCGATCGACGGTAAGCCGTTCAAGACGGTCAATCCCGCGAGCGAAGAAGTGCTCGCCGAGGTCAGCGCGGCCGGTTCTCATGACGTCGATCGGGCGGTCACGGCCGCGCGCCGCGCGTTCGACACCACGTGGTCGCGCATGCCGGGGCGCGAGCGTGCCAAGTACCTGTTCCGCATCGCTCGCATCATCCAGGAGCGCTCGCGCGAACTGGCGGTGCTCGAGTCACTCGACAACGGCAAGCCCATCAAGGAGTCGCGTGATGTCGACCTTCCACTTGTGGCGGCGCATTTTTTCTACTACGCGGGTTGGGCGGACAAGCTCAAGTACTCAGGATTCGGCGACCAGCCAATCGGCGTCGCCGCGCAGGTCATCCCGTGGAACTTTCCGCTACTCATGCTGTCGTGGAAACTCGCGCCCGCGCTCGCCTGCGGCAACACCGTCGTGCTGAAGCCGGCCGAGACGACGCCGTTGACGGCGCTGGCGTTCGCGGAAATCTGCCAGCAGGCCGAGCTGCCGCCGGGTGTGGTCAACATTGTTACCGGCGCTGGCGAGACCGGTCTCGCGCTCGTCGAGCACGACGACGTCGACAAAATTGCCTTCACTGGCTCCACGGAAGTCGGAAAGGCCATCGCGAGGTCCGTCGCCGGCACCAGAAAACGGCTTAGCCTCGAGCTCGGCGGAAAGGCGGCGAATATCGTCTTCGACGACGCCCCGATCGACGAAGCGATCGAGGGCATCGTCGGCGGCATCTTCTTCAACCAGGGCCACGTGTGCTGTGCGGGCTCGCGACTGCTCGTCCAAGAATCAATCGCGGGCGACTTGTTGGGGCGGCTGCGTCGCCGCATGTCGACCCTGCGGCTCGGCGACCCGCTCGACAAGAACACCGACGTCGGCGCCATCAATTCGGCGGTGCAGTTGCAAAAGATTCGTGAACTTTCCCGGGTCGGCGAAGAAGAGGGGGCCGAGCGCTGGTCGGCAGCCTGCGAGATGCCCGAGCGCGGTTTTTGGTTCCCGCCCACGGTTTTTACCGGCGTCACTCAAGCGCACCGCATCGCGCGTGAGGAGATCTTCGGCCCGGTGCTATCGGTGTTGACGTTCCGCACACCGGACGAGGCCGTTGAGAAGGCGAACAACACGCCCTACGGACTGTCGGCCGGCGTCTGGACAGACAAGGGCAGCCGCATCCTTTCGATCGCCAACCGAGTACGGGCGGGTGTCGTTTGGGCCAATACCTTCAACAAGTTCGATCCGACTTCGCCGTTCGGCGGTTACAAGGAGTCGGGCTTTGGCCGCGAGGGTGGCCGGCATGGTCTGGAGGCCTACCTGCGATGAGCGACCACACGCGTGAGCGGCTCGCCGTCCGCAAGACCTACAAGCTGTTCATCGGGGGCGCCTTCCCGCGCAGCGAGTCCGGCCGCAGTTATGTCGTCAGCGACGCGCACGGAAATTTCCTTGCCAACGCGGCTCTTGCGTCGCGCAAGGATGCCCGCGACGCGGTCGTCGCCGCGCGCGCCGCGACCAACAGCTGGGCGAAAGCCACCGCCTACAACCGCGGCCAAATCCTGTATCGGATAGCGGAGATGCTCGAAGACCGTCGCGAGCAGTTCGAAACCGAGGTGGCCGACGCCGAAGGTGTCGCGTCGTCCAAGGCCGTTGAGATCGTCGACGCCGCGATCGACCGCTGGGTCTGGTACGCCGGCTGGGCCGACAAATACGCGCAGGTGCTTGGTTCGTCGAATCCCGTCGCTGGGCCGTATTTCGACTTCTCCATCCCTGAGCCCACCGGCGTCGTCGCGGTCGTCGCGCCGCAAACCTCCAGCCTGCTCGGCCTCATCTCGGTCGTCGCGCCGGTCATTGTCAGTGGCAACGCCGCGGTCGTGGTCGCTAGCGAGGAATGCCCATTGCCGGCGATCGCACTGGCGGAGGTGCTCGCGACCTCGGACCTGCCTGCGGGTGTGGTGAACGTGTTGACCGGCCGCATCGCCGAAATCGCGCCCTGGCTGGCCGCGCACCTGGATGTCAACGCCATCGATATCACCGGCGCGTCGAACGATCTGTGGCCAGATCTCGAACGCGCCGCGACCGGCAACGTGAAGCGGGTCTTGCGGCCAGCGGAAGTTCAACTCGACTGGACGGCCGACCCGACGTTGAGCCGACTCTCGTCGTTCATCGAGACGAAGACGGTCTGGCACCCCATCGGCGTCTAGGTGTCGCTGAAGCGGTCGCCAACGCGGTCTCGCCCGCGGCGTGGTCGCGATGACCATCGGTGCACAAGCGAACAAGCTGCGACGACGGCAACTCGCATTGTTTCGCGTCTTGAGGCCGCCGGCGTGTGTAAGAGGACGACGCGTGGCCGAGGTCCGGGCCGCCGCCACCCCGCTAGCGTGCCCGTCGCTGCGTCGATGCGCACCGCCGCCGGCGCGCCGTCAGCGTCGTCCACGAAATCTCCCTCCGTACGCCGCCTCGTCTCGCTACGTGAGCCGTCGCATCGTCGCATGACGTGCCCTTCGACCCGTCGGCATTTCGCATTAGTCGCCGCGGAGTTTCGGCGTGGTGTCGCGACACTCATCCCGGACGTCCGCAGCGGCCGAACACGCGGCCTCACTGGATAGAGCAATACGCGACTGGCAGCCTCGTCCGGAGAACGCGGTCCGCGCAATCATTCTTCTTTGTTCCCGGGACTGCGGAGATCCATTGTGAGCGCGGCGCGGATCTCGCGATGTAGTGGCACTCGAGATTCTTCGGCGTCGGTGGTGCGCTCATCCGAACCGGAGGGCCGACCCATGACGACGTCGAACCACTGAGCACGGTCTTTTACGACGCGGAACATTTTTTCGTCGTGGGTGCCAGCGAGGTAGGGCTCGTAGACTTCGATGTTTTTGGTCTCGCGCTCGGCTAAAGCTCCGATGCGGTCAAGGCGGCCGGTTCTTTGCTCCAGGACGCTGGGGTTCCAGTCGAGGTCATGATGGATGACGTATCGGCACTCCTGATGGAGGTCGATGCCTTCGCCCATGACTGAGCTTGCGACGAGGAGGTCCGGCGCGAACGGGGTGTTGAACAAAGCGATGAGGCGCTCACGCACCTGGCGGGCTGTCTGGCCGCTGGCGCGACGGACGGGGTGGAGGCTAGCCCCGCGGCGCAGGGCGGCGTCGTCTTCTTCTCGAGCTCCGAGAAGGGCAGCGCTGATGCGGGAGAACTCACTGTCGTGCCGCTCTCCTGAGGTGACGGATTCGACTTGGTTTCGTGCCTTGGCGAGTCGTTCAGCGAAAAGCTTCCACCGGTCGAGCAGCACGATGCCGCAAGGATTTTTGCCGTCGATTCCCGCCAGCACATCGGCGTCAGTGATGCCCGATCCCAGCGTTGTGTAGCGGATGAGGTAGCTCGGCGTGCGCATGTGCCGGATGGCGGCGTCGATGACGAGGTCGAGCACGTCCTCATGCCCGTCGGCCGCATCGGTCAGCGCACTGGCAAGCTGACCGCGAACCCGTTCGTACGACAAGGAGTCGCGGCGGAAAAGTCGGTCGGAGATGTGGTCAAGTTCGTTTCGCGTCTCTTCGGGATCCCCGGTGCCGAGCATCGAGGACGCATGTTCGAGGATCAGGGTGTCGACGCGTTTGGCCAGCGCCCGCGCGACCGCTTCTCCAGTCTTGATGAACCAACAGAAAATCAAGCATTTGTCTCCGGCGAGCCAAAGGTGCGCGGCTTTGTCGACGGTCGCCCGGACCTTGGGGTGTGTGTCGCGGGTGTCTGTGGTTTTGAGTGCGCGGTCAATTTCCTGCCGGTACCAGCTCACCGCGTCCGGCGCCGTGCTTTGGACGGGAGCATCGACGGCACTGAGGACTTCGCCATCCTCGGGTATCTCGTCGCTGTCGCGGTTTTCGTCCTGCCGGCCCGAGCCGAGTCGGCCGAAGGCTTCGTAGGACGAGGCGATGCCGTAAGCGAATAGCGGGCGCGCCGGTGCCTTTTCGTCGAGGGCGACGGATTGTGCCCGGGCGGCGAGAAGGAACGGCAGGGCCGCGCTTTCCGGGATCGCGAGCCCGCCGGCTTCAGCGCCTTCATCTGGCGTGATTGCGCGGCCGGGGTGGTAGCTGCGCCGGTGTACCCGCTCATGCCGAATGACCCACGGTTGCAAGGCGTCGTGCATCTCGCGGCGGGCGCGCACCGCGAGCCGTGCGTGTTCCCATGCCTCGCGTGCCGCGGCAGTGAGTCCTTGTGGTGCCGGCGTGTCGGGACTCCATTCGTCGAAGATGCTCAAATCCTCGTTGGTGACTCGGCCCCAGGCGGTGTCGAACGTGATGGCGCTGGCCTGTGCGGCAGTCAGTACGTCTTTCAGCGTTTGGAGTCGCTCGGTCAGCGGCTGAGCGAGTGGTGGATCGAGCGGGCGCACCGCACCCATCCGTTCCAAGACGTTGATCAGCTCGGAGTGGCCGAGTTCAAACGGCGTGGCAGTAAGGAAAAGCATTCGCCGGAAAATGCCGTCGAAGGCGCCGGCCTCCGGGTCGTCGTCCGAGCGCCTGGCGAAGAGCCTGCTGATCTGGGTGTGGTTGTTCTTGAGGCGGTGTGCTTCGTCGACGATGAGTAGCGGAAGGTCGAGCTCGATGGAGGAGAGCATCCACTTCCAGGTCGACTGCGTGACCTTGGCGAGTTCTTTGCGGGCTCGTTCGAGTCGTCGGCTGATATCGGCCGACGACCGGACCGGTAGGGCGCTGATCACTTCTCGGAGGCCGTCGAGGTGCAGGTTTCGCGCGGCAGCTTCGAGCGCCTGAGGCACGGGATCGTCTGGTAGTTCGCATCCGCTGAGACGTTTCCAGGTCTCGCGCCACTTATTTGGCGGGGTGTCGAGTAGCAGCGCGACATGGTCGGGGGTGAACTCAGAGGTTCTGAGGAGACCACCGCGTCCGGCCGACCACTTGGCTATGCGCTGCCTGAGTTGTGCGCCCGCGCCGTCGCGCATGTTGCGGGTCGCGTAGTGCAGCAAAGCGAGCTGGATGAAGGTGTCTTTGAGCGTCGTGGTCAGCGCAGTGTGCGTCACGACGACGATGTGCTTACGACGTTCGGGTGGGTCGTCGAGCGATTTGAGGAACTCTTCGCCACTGCGTAGCGGCTGCTCGACACAGCGGATGCCGATGCCGGGTTCGAGCAGGGATTCGCTGAACTTCTTCCACTCCCGAAGCCACTTGTCAGCGACGCCCGCGGGTACGAAGACGACGACTTGCCCAAGCTCTGGAGTCGACAGGATCTGGCTGACGGCGACGGCGAGGGCGACATACGTCTTGCCCATACCGACCTGGTCGGTGAGGATGACGCCTTCCTGGCGCCGGAGGCGTTGCAAGATGTCGGTGGCTGTGCGGCGCTGCCTAGCCCAGTCGGCTTGAAAGCGGCTCTCGGTCGAGACACGGAGCGAACTAGTCAGAGGCTCACACATCGGCGAGCCTCCCTGATCGCGCGGGTGGCGTAGGACGCAAGGTCGGCGGGCTCGTTCCCGATCCGCGCGCGCAGTGCGTCGAGGCGGCCGAGAGTCTCGGCGACGAGCGCAAGCCCCCCGGGCCACTCAATGTGTTCAGTGACATACGTCCAGTTGACGCGTCCGACTGTAAGTGCAATTTCGGCGATGGTGAAGGTGGCCTCGGCTCGTGTCTGCTGCCCAGCTTCGAATGCTTCGACGACCTTGGCGGCTACGAACTCTGGTCCGAGGGGCCCGGCGAGCCGAGCTCGGAGCGTGTCCGTGGTAATCACTTGGCGTTCGAGGCGACGCTGCATTGTGGCGAGGGAAGCAGCCAACGCTCTTCCCTTGCGCAGCAGCGATCCCTGCACCTCGAGCCGCGTCAGAGGGTCCAGCGCGATTCCCGCTTTGTCGCCGTCCGTCGCGTTGGTGCGTTCGAGTTCCTCGCGGAGTTCCTGCGCCAGTGAGCGCCCCGTCGCCAACGCATCCAAAAGGTGTTGTGCCCGCAGGCTGGAGAGGGCGGGCCCAGGAGGGAGGGTGGGTCTATCGTCCGCCACAACGGCCCAAGGCACTTGCGTTTCATCCCAGCTCACTAACACGTACATGGGAAGGGTGTCTTGGGTCAGCGTCACGACCGTGACTGCGGGAGTTCCTGCGGCTTCCCACTCGTGTCTGGTCACGATCGGCTGGTCAGCGGTCAGGCTGACGGTCCATTTCGCCGGCATGTCTCGGCTGTTTTCGATGCCGAGATGCAGTTCCCACGAACCGTCGTCCGTGGTTCGCGTGACTTGGCAGAGGCCAAAACAGGCCGGCAAGGCTGGGAACTCCGCCTCGTCTTCGTCCTTCGGCTCGACTTCTTCGGCGTCGGCCGGGACGGCTTTGCCGAGCTGGATGAGGTCGAGCAGCGCCTTTCCTTCTTTGCTGTTTCTGGCAGCTCCGATCCACAGGTTCATCTCGCGGTGTCGACGCGGAGACAGGCCCAACCCGGCGCCAGTGTGGTTAGAGCTGCCGACGAGGGCCGCGACCCAGTGGTCGCCTTCGATCAGCAGGCACTTCGCGTGTAGTGTTCGCGTCTCGGTGTCGAGCGGCTTGAGTTCTTGGACGGAGTCGACCACCTCGGCCAGGTATTGGGAGAAAGACGTTTGGCCGCGCGGTCCGAGGACGACGGCGACGTGTTGTGAGCGTGACTCCGCCGGTCGGCCCTTTAGCAGTTTGCGGACGCTCGTTAGTGCGGTGCGGTTCTGCGAGTCCCAGTACGGTGACAAATGGGTGGCCCACAGCGGTTGCGGCCCGTTCCACACCGCGTCGAGATGGTCGAGCGGCCCGGTCGTTGGATTTGTCGGCGCGAATGCGACGCGCACGGGTGAGCGCCCGGCAGGCGGTTCAGCGATGCGCGCTCGGAAGAGCTCAAGTGTGTTCTCGGCGCGGGTGAGTGCGGCGGCCCCAAGAGCGTACCCGGGTACGAGCGGCAGGTACGACTCAAGCTCGTCGGCGACGCCGTAAAGGACGTCCGGCGAAAGCAAGCACCCCAGTCCTAGGTCGGCGACGAGTCCGAGTTCGATCTGCCTGCGGTAGCCAGCGGAGGTGAGGTTCGCCGATCCGAGGATGACGCGAGTCGCCTTTTCCCAGAGCAGTACGGCGACCTTGGCGTGGAGCAGGCCGCCGTCGACGTGGCAGCTGAGCAAATCCCAGAGCAGCGAGCTGCGTTGGGCTGGTGCGCTACGGTCGGCCAGGACGGTCACGCGGGTTTTCTGTAGCAGTTCGTGCAGCTCGACCGCGGCAACAATGTCGTCGACCGAGCCGGTGTTTTCGTCGACGCTGGAGACTTCGAGGAAGCGGCCCAGGCAGTTCTGTTCGAAGAAGTCCGGTTCGAGCGCGAAGGTCGTGGCGAACATAGCGACAGGGTCTCCGGCCCCAGCGGGTTTCTGCCAAAAGTCCAGCAGTGGTGTCGGTTTCATACGGCAGTCTCCGCGACGAATCGCGCCAGCGTGGTGAGCCGCATTGGATGCGTCCAGACCTCGTCATCGAGGTCACCGCTCTGATTGCGGTAGGGCGTTCGAACGGTCCAGTCGCTTTCGATTTGATCGAGCCAGGAAAGCTTGCGCTTGTTGGCCTGGACCTCCTCGTGTCGTTCGATGAGGCCGTCGAGGAACTGCACTGGCGTGACGCGAGCCGCGAACAACCGAAGTGCATGTGCTGCCTCATTGCTCAAGGCGACGTCGTCGAGTTCGGCGACAGCGGCCACCGCCCGCTGGACGAGGTCACCAATCTTCGCGGCTGAGTTCGCGAGCTGTGGCGTCTGGAGTGCCTCGAGTGGGCTGATCACCGACCCGTGCTGCTGCGTCGTATACGCGACGAAACGACGGAAGGCATTGTCAGCCGCGGTCACGGCTTCCTCGTAAGCGATTGCTGCCTGAAGCGCCCGATGGGTCGACGCGGTCGTGCCTGGCGCTAGGTGGAGTGCCAATTCTCGCTGTGACATCCGTTCCGGTGGCGGGCTTTGTGCCAGTTTCGCGGTCAGTTCATCACGGATCTCGTGTTCGCTGTTCGTGATGAGGCCGCGCAGCGCCCGTCGCTCGTTCGCGTGGGCCTCTCGCGGCGCGAGGTAGTCGGATAATTCGCGTAGCAGCTCGCCGGTGGGAGGAGCGGCGCATTCGGCTTTTTCCAGGCTGCGTTTGCAGGCGTCCGTGATGTCCTTGCGCAGCTGGCCGCCCGACGTGCCGGGGACGCCGTCGACGTATCCGTCGAGGCCGAAGTCTCGCTCCCACGCACGAATCAGCTCGACTGCCTTTCCCCCGGGCTGATCCTCGAGCGTGAGGACGCCAGCGTCCCGGGAGAAAGGCCGGTAGACACCGGTGAAGCCAAACACGCGCGGGCCGTTGAGGTAGGTACGGCGGTTGAGCCGTTCCCCGGCGCGTATCGCACGCTGCGCCTTTTCGTTGCCGGGTACGCCGGAGTACCGCGTCAGAGTGTTGTCTCCAGTTCCGTACGGGTGACGCACCATCGCTTCGACAACGAGCCATTCGAACGCGAAGTCAACCGTCGTTTTGCCCTCGTCCGCGGTGAGTTGGCGTAGCCCCTGATACGCAGTAGCACCGACAGCCGTAAGAGTGACAAAGCGCGGCTGGCTCATCCGCGCTCGAACTCCGGGGGCAAGGACGTCGGCGATGCGGTCGGCGATCGCGCCAAGACCGAGCGGGTCTAGCCCGCCCTCGCCTTCGGCGCCGGGGTCGTACGCGGACAATCGGGGCAGTTGGTCAAGCAAGCCCATTAGAAATAGCTCGCCGGACCGCCCAGACCCAGCCAATGCAGGGACACAACTGATTACCTTGCCAGTCTCGGACGCGTGTTGGTCGCGAAACGACCAAACTCGACCTCGCTTTCCTTTTCGCGCACGCGGCCGAGTCGCATCCAGTGATGTTTTGATTGATCTCGCGCTGTGTGTCGGCGAGCTTCACACAAGACACACGTCTCGCCCACGGGAGTCGTCGCGTCGTCGCATGGCAGCGCGCCTGAACGGTCGTGGAGCTTCGATCGAGATGTTGTCGGTGGGTGGTGATGTGATCGATTGTGAATGCGGAGGGCAGATGCCGATCACCTTGATCGAGACAACCTACGGACGTGCGGCCGTCGATGCACTGCGCGATGCCGTCGCCGCGCCCAAGACAGATAACCCGATGGCACCGGTCGTCGTCCTCGTGCCCAACAACATCGCCGGTATCGTCGCCCGTCGATCGCTCGCCGTTGGCGTCAACGGTCGCGGCGGGATCGCGGGCATCGACGTCACGACCCTGAGCAAGCTGGCTGAGCGCCTCGCCGCGCCTGCCCTGGTGCCACGCAAACCCGCCACCCGCTCGATCCTTGCCGCGGCGTGGCGACGTGAGCTCGGCGTCCAGCCGCTCGGGTTTGCGCCTATCGCCGACCATCCCGCCACCGTCCGAGCCTTGGCTGAGGCTCACCGCATGCTGCGCAATCTCTCCGCTGACGCGCTCGACGCCGTCGCGAATTCGACTGGCGTCGCGCGCGATCTCGTCGAGCTCCATCGCCGCGTCAGCGCCCGGTTAGCGCCGGATTGGTACGACCGCACCGACCTACTCCGTGCTGCCGCGACGATGACCGGTGGCCTGCCGCCTGTGGTGCTGCACCTGCCGCAGGATCTCGGCGAGTCGGAGCGCTTCTTTATTGCGTCCGTCTCGGCGCTCACGGTCGTGGCCGGGCGCACCGGGGTCCGGCGGGCCGATGCCGCGATCGAGCGGGTGCTCGACGCCCTCCACGTCGACGGCGCGAGGCAGCGCGTTGAGATTCCGACGGGCTCGCGCATCATCACCGCCTCAGATTCTGACGACGAGGTGCGCACGGTCGTCCGCGACGTCATGGTCACGCTTCGCTCCACCCCGGCGCACCGCGTCGCGGTGCTCTACTCGGCCGCCATCCCATACGCGCGGATCCTCAGCGAGCAGCTGGCCGCGGCGGGCATCGTCGTCAACGGTGCCGGCGTCCGCCCGGCCGCCGAGCGCGCCGTGCCACGTCTGCTCACCGGGCTGTTAGCGCTCAGTGAGTCGGACGTCGCCCGGGCAGACCTGTTCGAGGCGCTGGCCGCGGCGCCGGTACGCGATTTCGCCGGCAATCGCATACCGCTCGCCTCCTGGGAGCGGGCGTCGCGCGCTGCGGGTGTCGTCAAGGGCGACGACTGGCAGCAGCGGCTCGAAGACCATGCCCAACGTCTCCGCCGACAAGCCGCGCACGAAGCCGAAAGTGAAGAGCCGCGCCAGTGGCTTGTCGACCGGCGTACTCGAGAGGCCGATACGGCCGATGCGTTGGGCGCGTTCGCCACCACGTTGCGCGCGCAGTTGCGTCGCGCTGCCGGGCTGACGACCTGGCACGAGCTTGCCGGTTGGGCGGCCGAACTGTTGACCACCATCGTCGGCGATGTCGACACCTTGACCGGGCTGCCCGCGGCGGAGCAGTACGCGGCCGTCGCCGTCCGGTCAGCGTTGGCCGACCTGGCGGGCCTCGATGCCGTCGACCCCGTCGCGACCCTCACCGGGCTGCGTGACGCACTGGACGTCGAGCTCGACGGCGCGTTGCCGCGGGTCGGTCGCTTCGGCGACGGCGTGCTCGTAGCGCCGTTGTCCGCCGCGATCGGCCTCGACCTCGACGTCGTCTACGTTGTCGGCGTTTGCGAGGATCTCTACCCCGGCCGAGTCCGCCCGGATGGGCTGCTATCCGAACGGGCCAGGGCGGCGTCCGGCGGTCAGCTTCCCGCGCAACGCGACGAAATCGACCGGCGACATCGGCACTTGCTCGCGGCACTCGCGTCAGCGGGCACTGTCGTCGTCTCGTTTCCGCGCGGCGACTTGCGCCGCTCCACCGGACGGCTGCCGAGTCGTTTCGTGCTGCCGACATTGCGCGAACTCGCCGGAAACCACGAGCTGGCGGCCACGGAGTGGGACACCCCCGATTACGGCGGCGCGATGGCGCAGTCGCCGTCCTTCGCCCGCTCGCTCAGCACGACACCCGACCCCGCGACCGAGCAGGAGTGGCGTACCCGCAGTGCCGCCGCCCGTGAGCTGGACGACGACGTCGTCCGAGCCGCTGTCGCGCTGATACGAGCGCGAGCGGGCGAGCGGTTCACCAGATTCGACGGAAACCTTGGTGGCATAGAGGGATTGCCCGACTACGCCGACGGCACGCATGCGGTGTCGCCGACCGCGCTCGAGGGGTACGCCCGCTGTCCGCACGCCTACTTTTTGGGTCGGCTCCTCGGCGTCGAGCCGGTGGAGCAGCCGGAGGACGTCGTCACTATCTCGGCGGCAGACATCGGCAACATCGTGCATTACAGCGTGGAGCAGTTCATCTCGAGTTTTGCCGACTCGCTGCCTCGCGACGGCGAGCCCTGGACACCCGAGCAACGCGCGCGCCTCGCCGAGATCGCGAGCTCCCAGGCCGACGACTTCCGTCGCCGAGGCCTTACCGGCCACCCTCGGCTGTGGGAGGCCGAGCGCTCCCGACTCCTCGCCCAGGTCGAGTCGATGATCGACGACGAAGACGCCTGGCGGGCCCGGCGCGGCACCAGCGTCGTCGCGAGCGAGATGCCGTTCGGCATCCGCGGCGCCGAACCGGTTCAGGTTTCTATACCGAGCGGTGCCGTCTCGATGCGTGGCAGCGCCGACCGCGTCGACCGCGATGCCGACGGCAGCCTGTGGGTCACCGACATCAAGACCGGCAAGGCCGACGACTTCAAGGCGATCAGTACCGACGACCCGACGCTGGGCGGCACGAAGCTGCAGCTGCCGGTGTACGCGCACGCGGCGCGCGCCCGCTACGGCGGTGACGGCGCCGAGGTCGCGGCCCAGTACTGGTTCGTGCGTCGCGATGCCGGCACGCGAGTGGAGTTGCCGCTCACCGAGGAAGTCGAGAGTGCGTATGCCCGCGCTCTCGATGTGCTGGTCCGGTCCATCGCCGCCGGCCTGTTTCCGCCGAAGCCGCCCGAGGTCGCCGACTTCGGCTGGGTGCAGTGCCCGTACTGCAATCCCGACGGCATCGGTCACTCGGAAAATCGCGAACGATGGGAGCGCAAACGCGCCGATCCGGTCTTGCGCGAGCTGATCACGCTGATCGACCCTGCCGGTGTGCCGAACGATGAGGAGGGCGACGGGTGACCGGATCGCCGCTACGAGACGCCGACGCCCGCCGCGACATCGCCGACGACACCGACCGCACTCTGTTCGTCAACGCGGGAGCGGGTTCCGGAAAGACGTCCGCGCTCGTGCGCCGCGTGCGCACCCTCGTCCTGCGCGACGAAATCCGATTGGCCAACATCGCGGCGGTCACCTTCACCGAGAGGGCCGGCGTGGAACTGCGCGACCGCCTGCGCGGCGAGTTCCAGAAGGCGATCCGTGGCGGCGGCACGGAGGCCGCGCTCGCCGAGCAGGCGCTCGACGACCTCGACGGCGCGGCGATCGGCACCCTGCACTCTTTCGCCCAGCGCGTCCTCTCCGAGCACCCCATCGAGGCAGGCCTACCGCCGTTGATCGACGTACGCGACGAGGTCGGTTCGTCGGTGGCGTTCGAGGAGCGCTGGGCCGGCCTGCAGACCGCGTTGCTCGACGACGACACCGTCGCCGCGCCGCTACTGCTTGCCCTCGCCGCCGGCGTCAAGCTTGAAAACATCCGCTCACTTACCCAGCTACTCACCAACGACTGGGATCTCATCGCGTCGCGCGTGCTGGCCGGTCCCGAGCCGGTGGTGGTCCAGCCCGATGTCGCCGGCCTGCTCGGCGAGTTGCGTGAATACCTCGCGCTACGAGATCACTGCACGGACGACGCGGACAGGCTCCTGGCAAAGCTCGGCGAAGTCGCGGAGGTCGTAGAACGGCTGGCCGCATGCGCGGACGTCGAGTCGCAGCTGCCGCTGCTGGAGGAGCTGTCTCGGTTCAAATACCACGTCGGCCGGGCGGCGTGTTGGACTACCGCGCCGGGCGGCAAGCCCGCGATCGTGGAACGCGGAGCTGAACTGTCGAACGTCGCCGGCGACCTGTTGTCTGCCGTCGTCAACGACTGCCTGCGCGTGCTCACTCGGTGGACGGCGCGACAAGTGTTCGCCGACGCCCAGGCGCGTCGTGGCGAAGGGCGGCTGGAGTTCCACGACCTGCTCGTGCTCGCCCGTGACCTGCTGCGTCGCGATAGCGAAGTCCGGGCGACGTTGCACAACAACTATCAGCGGCTGCTGTTGGACGAGTTTCAAGACACCGACCCGATCCAGATCGAGATCGCCGCGCGCATCTGTGGTGGACGCAACGCCGACGCCGAGAACTGGGAGGAGATCGCCATCCCACCGGGCAGGCTGTTCGTGGTCGGCGACGCGAAGCAATCGATTTACCGGTTCCGCCGAGCCAGTATCCGTACCTACCTTCAGGCACGTGACTACCTTGGGGGCGAAATCTCGCTCACCACCAATTTCCGTACCATCGCACCGATCCTCGACTGGATCAATGCCGTATTCGGCGAGCTGATCAAGCCAGCGCCGGGTGCCCAGCCCGAGTACCAGCCGTTGCTTCACCATCGCGACGCCGGCGGCAGCGGGCCCGCCGTCACCGTGCTCGGCGCCGACGGCCACGCCGACAAGCCGGACGCCGCCACGATGCGCGCACGTGAAGCCGCCGACGTCGCCGGCGTGATCGGTGAGATCATCGACTCCGGCTGGACGGTCTACGACCAATCCACCGATGCCTGGCGACCCGCGCGACACGAGGACATCGCCGTCCTGGTGCCCGCGCGTACATCGCTGCCGTTCCTTACCGACGCGCTCGATAGCGCCGCCATCCCGTATCGGGCCGAGGCCAGCTCGCTGGTCTACCAGGCTGAAGAAATCCGGGCACTCCTCGCGGCCGCTCGTGCCATCGCCGATCCCACCGACGCGTTGTCACTCGTCACGGCGCTGCGTTCCGCACTGTTCGGATGCGGTGACGACGACTTGTGGAGGTGGAAGCGCGACGGAGGTCGGTTCTCGCTGCGCGCGGACATGCCAGAGGCCATGGCGACCACACCGGTCGGCCGAGCTGTCGATTACTTGAAATGCCTGTCCTACGAAGCGAGGTGGCTGACGCCGAGCCAGGTGCTCGGCCGCATCATCACCGACCGCCGCATGCTCGAGGTAGCCGCTACTGGTCGGCAGGCGCGCGACGAATGGCGTCGGCTCCGGTTCGTCGTCGACCAGGCACGCGCCTGGTCGGAGGTGTCACACGGTGGACTTCGCGCATACCTCGCCTGGGCGGCGCGACAGGGCCAGGAAACCGCCCGCGTCGCCGAAGCCGTCCTACCCGAAACCGACGCTGCCTCCGTGCGAGTGCTCACGGTGCACGCCGCCAAGGGGCTGGAGTTCCCGATCGTCATCCTCTCCGGAATGAGTTCGCGGCCGAATACCCGATATGGTGTCGCGCTCTTGTGGACCGACGACGGCTACGAGGTGCGCACCCGAAAGGGCGTGCAGACCGAGGAGTTCGACGTCGTCCAACCCGTTGACGAGCAGATGAGCGAACTGGAGCGGCTCCGGCTGCTGTACGTCGCCGCCACTCGAGCTCGCGATCACCTCGTCGTATCGCTGCACCGCGATGAGCAGAGCAGCGCCCGCACTTTTGCAACCGCAATCGCCAGGACGGGCAGGGCGCTCGGCGGCGTGCGGCAGTTCGTAGCCGATCCCACCGCCGTTCCGACGACCCTTGCGGCCGCACCGATTCAGCCGCCGCCAGCCTGGGAACCGTGGCTCGCCGGTGTCGAAGCGTCCCGAGCTGCGACGCACGTGCGACCCGTTCTTACGGCGTCCGGCCTCGAAGGCACCGAGCCGGAAGTCGCGCTCGACGACGCCGCGGACGCCGGGTCAGCCAAGGGACCGCGCGACCTCGAACTCCCACCGTGGACGAAAGGCCGCTACGGCTCGGCGATCGGACGCGCCGTGCACGCCGTGCTCCAGACGATCGACCTCGCGACAGGCGAGGGGCTGGGTGCGGCGGTCGCCGTCCAGACCGTCGCGGAAGGCGTTGTCGGGCAAAATGACCTCGTGGCACGACTCGTTCGCTCGGCCATCGAGTCGGAGATCGTGCGGCGTGCGGCAACCCGTGAGCATTGGCGCGAGACCTATGTCGGCACGGTGCGCGATGACGGCACAGCTCTCGAGGGCTACATCGACCTTGTCTACCGCGAGGACGACGGCACGCTTGTGATCGTCGACTACAAGACCGACACCGTGCCCGCCGGTGCGTTGCCGAGCCGGGTGGCGTATTACCGGCCGCAAATGGACGCCTATCGTGAAGCGCTCGACGCCGCCACAGGCGAAACCTCAACCGCAACGCTACTTTTCCTGCACCCGACCGCGGCGGCTACCGCGGCGAAGGCGTGACCAGGCGTTCCTGGCAGTGCAGAGGGTTTAACCGCGCGAAGCCGCGAGCGTGGACATGTCGGCACGCAGCAGTAGCGTTCCACCGTCCATAAGGACGGGATTCCCGCTGATTGCGGCGTAGAGGAGCGCGAGACGTGGCACGACGGAAGCGGCACTGCCCAAGGTGCGGGGGACGGGTCGCGGAGATCGCATACGGGATGGTGCCGTGGTCGCCCGAGATCGAAGCTGGCGACGTCGTTGTTGGGGGCTGCGACGTCAGCGAAGGGTTGCCATTGTGGGTCTGTCGCGAGTGTGGTCATGAATGGGGCCGGTTGCGGCTCGCATCACCGTTCACCGACGTCGCACGGCGTCGTCCAGCGGGTCGGTCCAGGCCGATACTGCTGAGTGAGAACGGGCACCCCCAGGTTCAGCCGACGTGGCGCGACCTGGGCATGACGCGCCCCCGAACCGGCGCGCTGGCAGGCGAACTCTATGTCGGCCGTCGCGCTTTCGTGCGAAGCTACGACACATCTCGCTGCGCCACCGACCCGATCGCCGACGATGGCGGGAGGTTCTACCTTGATGTGACCCCGCTTCGTGTGGTCGACGAAGCACCGGAGCAGCCGCAGGCGGGCGACGTGGTGTTCTACTTGGGAGAAGTGGACAAGGAGGTCGAACCGATGCTGTGGCGGCCATCGGCGGTGGCCGTTGTACAAGTCGCGGGGGCGAGCACGTGGGTCGTCTCCGTGACCGACGACAAAGTGCGGCCAGAGTATCTTCCGTTGCGATCGTTGCCAAAAGATGCACGCCAGCTAGTAATGAGCCTTGCGACGACAGGTGCCGCGGCGGCGGCAAATAAGGCAACCCGCATCTTGGCTTTGTTCGGCATTGCCGAGTAGCGAAGTGGCGGGCACCTCGGCTTACATGGTCGCGTTGCGGGGCATGCCCGCGATCCCCTCGAAGAGCACAACGGGTGAATCATTCGTGGTACCTGCCGCGACGCGCCCCTCATGAGGAATCGAGAGGAGCCGGTTTCGTTGTGGCCCGGCGCTGGCAATTGGACTCTCAGCCTCACCGCCACCGGGTTTGTGCTGTCGGCTGGCGGTCGCGACGAAATGTTTGCCGGTGCCGACCTCGGCCGGCTATCGGTGAGCCGGTGGTGGTTCGGCCGAAGCCTGTTGGTCGCCGGGAGTCCGCCGCGGAAGTTCGGCGGCTTGTCCGCATCCGGTGCAAGGTCGCTCCGTGACGCGGTCGCCCGCCAGCGCCTGCGCGCCAGTGCCGCGGATTTCGTCATCCAAGCCTTTCGATTCCGCGACGAATTCCGTGGGTTGCTTGAACGTCATCGCGATATTGGGCGCTGGATTCCGTACGACGCGGTAACCGACGTCCTGGCGTCGCGTCCGGTCGGCGGGCGGCTGACTAGCGCTGTCCGGAACGCGTTGACGGCTGAGGAATGTGACGCCGCCGATTTGCTAAACGCTGATCATCGCGCCCTTGTCGCCGCGGCCAACGAGCGGATCCGCGCGAACGAATTAGCGACCCGCCGGGATTTCTTCGATCAGGTGGAGAAGAGTCCGCTCACCGATGAACAGGCGAATGCCGTCGTCACATTCGACAATCGTGTTCGCGTCATCGCCGCGGCCGGGTCGGGCAAGACCTCGGTCATGGTCGCCCGCGCGGCATACGCCATCGAGCGACGGTTCGTGGCACCCGATCGCATCCTGATGCTGGCGTTCAACGCCGACGCCGCGGCCGAACTCCAGCAACGTGTCGGCGCTCGGCTCGGCGCGCTCGGATTGCCGGACGCGGGCGTGCGGGCGGCCACGTTCCACTCGTTCGGCCGCTCGCTAATAGGGCAGGCGACCGGCAAGAAGCCGAGCATCGCACCGTGGGTCGAACACGGCAGGGGCATCGAGAAGATCAGCGAGATCGTCGACGAGCTGCGTGACGCGTCTCCGCAATTTCGTTACCAGTGGGACATGTTCCGGCTGCTGTATGGGCGGATGTCGGACGAGCCGGACGGCGGAGAACCGGACAGCTACGACCGCAAGACTCGGACGACCGGCTTCCGCACCTACCGAAACGAAACCGTCCGCAGCGAGGGTGAGCGGCTCATCGCCGACTGGCTGTTCCTTAACGGCGTCGACTACGAGTACGAGCGCCCGTACCCGCACGACGTCGCTGATCCCGACCACTCGCAGTACCGGCCCGACTTCTTTTACCCGACTGTCGAGGTCTGGCACGAGCATTGGGCGCTGCGAGCCGATGGTTCGCCGCCGGAATCCTTCATCGGCTACGCCGAGTCGATGGCGTGGAAGCAGCGGACCCATCGGAAGTTTGGTACCCCGCTGGTGGAGACCACCTGGGCGGAAATCATTAACCTCAGCGGTTTCGACGCACTCGCCGAGAAGCTCAAGTCTTACGGTCTCAAGCTGGACTGGAATCCCGACCGCCACATTCCCGGCGCCACGCCGATCGAGCACGAACGCCTGGCTGGCTTGATCCGCACGTTCATGTCGCACGTGAAGTCGTCTTCGTTGAGCCGCGACGACCTGCGAACACGACTCGAGGCGCGGGGGAGGTCTAACCCGCGAGCCCAGCTGTTCCTGGATTTGTATTGGCAGATCCACGACCGCTGGGAGCAAAAACTTCGCCGCGCCGGCGTCATCGACTTCGACGACATGCTCATCCAGGCCGCGGAGCACGTCGAACGCGACCCGAGCTTGGCTAGCTATGACCTGGTCATGGTGGATGAGTTCCAAGACACCAGCCGAGCTCGCGCGCGGCTCACCCGGGCGCTCCTGCAAGGCGGTGAGAAATACTTGCTCGCCGTCGGTGACGACTGGCAGGGCATTAACCGCTTCGCTGGGGCGGACCCCTCGGTAATGACGCGGTTCGATTCGTACTTCGGCCCGTGTCAGACGCAGCGCCTGCAAACCACTTTCCGCTGCACTCAGACAATCGCGGACGTCGCCAGCCGGTTCGTGTCCGCCAACCCGGCGCAGATCAAGAAGGCAGTGGTGTCGGCGAATAGTGCTACTGGCCGGGGCGTGAACGTCGTTCGGGTTGCGCAGCGCGAGGCGCTTAGCGGCGCGATCGCGGAACACCTTGCGGAGCTCGCGAAAGATGGCCAGCGGTGCAGTGTCGACATCCTGGGTCGGTACCGGTTCGAGAACGACCTCGTTCCGCGACGGAAGTTCTCGAATCTCGATGTCAGGTTCCGCACCGCCCACGGGTCAAAAGGCCTCGAAGCGGACTACATCGTGCTGCCTAACCTCACAACCGGCACATACGGGTTTCCGAGCCAGATCAACGACGACCCAGTACTGGCTCTCGCAATGAGCGAAGACGACGGGTTTCCGCACTCTGAGGAAAGGCGCCTCTTCTATGTCGCGCTGACTCGAGCCCGCCTCGGCGTCACAGTCTTCACCGTCGTCGGACTCGAATCTCCCTTCGTCGTCGAACTCATGCAGTACCCCGAAGTGAATGTCAACGGGTCTTCGGCGTCCGCCGCGGAAGTGCGCGTCTGCCCTGGCTGTGGCGAAGGGACGCTCGTGCGCCGTCCAGGGCCGTACGGAGACTTCCTCGGGTGCAGCCGCTTTCCGAAGTGCCGCCAGAAGGCAAACCTTTGACGACGTCGTCACTCGTATGCTGTCGTCCGGCCGAACGCTCGTGGCTCATCCGACAGGGACGCCGACGTGTCGTCGCTTGAGCGCATGGCGGAGTGCGCCCGAGTGGGACCCTCACGGCGTCGACTTGGTCGGCCCTTATGGCGAGACTGAGCGATTCCGGAGACGAGACTAATTACCGACGCGGCGGCGGATTCAGCCATCGTTTGAATCCGCCGCCTCCACTACAAGCCGCCTTCACGCAAACATGAGGGCAATGACGTTAAACCGTCGCTACACGGCGGTGTGCCACATCTGCGTCCATAGCCCGTTGCAGTCGTAGATCTGCAGTTGCGTGCCCGCGGCGATGTTGCCCTGTGGGTCGTCGAGGCACCGGCCCGACTGCGGGTTGTAGAGCGAGCCGTCAGCCCGCGCGACCCATTGCTGGCCGCCGGCGCCGTCACAGTCCCACAGCTGCACTTTGGTGAAGTTGGCGGTGCCGTTTCCTTGAATATCAAGGCATTTGCCGAATGCGCGCACGGTGCCGTCGGCGTCCATCGACCACTGCTGACCGGGCACCCCGTTGCAATTCCAAAGTTGGACGGCGTTTCCGTTCGTAGGCGTATTGGTGTTCACGTCGACGCACATGCCGTTGCTGCCCGGGCCGGAGATTTCGCTGGTGGGGTAGCCCGGGACGTTCCAGACTTGGGTCCACAACCCATTGCAATCGTAGATTTGCAACTGCGTGCCGTTGCCCGTCTGGCCTTGCGGGTCGTCGAGGCAGCGGCCCGACTGCGGGTTGTAGAGCGAGCCATCAGCGCGCGATCGCCATTGCTGGCCACCGGCGCCGTCACACTCCCACAGCTGCACTTTGGTGAAGTTGGCGGTGCCGTTTCCTTGGATATCAAGGCATTTGCCGAATGCGCGTACGGTGCCGTCGGCGTCCATCGACCATTGCTGGCCAGGCACGCCGTTGCAGGTCCATAACTGGACGGCGTTTCCGTTCACCGCGGTGTTCGTATTGACGTCGACGCACTGGTTCGTGGTGTTCGGCCCCTTGATGGCGCCCGTCGGGCCCGAGAGTACGTCGGTGCCGTACTGCACTTGGCATTTGCCATTGCTGATATGAGTGCCCGCCAGGTAAAGCACTTTCGTGCCCGAGATCGATGGCAGGATCGGCGAGCTGTAGCCGGCGCAGCTGGTCTCCGTGCCGTCGTAGCCGCCGGTCGGGTTGGTGTTTACGGGCGCGGTGAGTTCCGTCCACGCGCCCGACCCCAGATTAGTGTTGGCGAACAGCACGGTGCCCGACTCGTTGAGCACCGTGACGTTGCCGTCCGGGCCGGAGACCACGCGCTGACCCGACATGATGAGCGTGCCGTTGGCGCCTCCGAAGGGCGACCACGCGACATACGGCGTGTGCAAGAAATGCCTGCCATCACTGGTTTGCACGAGAGTTCCGAGGCCCGAGACGGGCGACCAGTTCACGCCGTCCGGCGAGGTTTTGAAGTACGCCGAGCACGCGGTGTCGGGATCGTATCCGGCTTTGCAGTCTTCGTACGACATTCCGTACGTGCCGTTAGGTAGCTTGACCACCGTGGTCATGCCCGGCCGCTGCACGCCGTCTTGCACGGCGACGTCGTAGACCTCAGCCCCCCACGTCGCGCCGCCGTCGCTCGACTCGACGTGCGCGAGAACCTGCGCGTAACCGTTGTTCGACGGGCGTTCGTCGGAGAAATAGCAGACGAGGTTGCCGTCACCCGCGATCGCGAATTCGGGCTCCCAAATGCCATGCCCCTGCGAGTTGGCCATTCCAGATTCCGACGTGCACGAGCTGCGATACGACCAAGTCGCACCGTGGTCACTGCTAGTGAAGACTTCGATCGCTTGGTGCGTGTAGTCGTGGCGGGTCCACGCGGTGCCGGCCGCGATCAGCGTGCCCGCCGGAAGTGAGCCCGCTGCCCGCGGCAGTTCGAACAGGGTCGGGCCGTCGAGATCGCCTCCCCCGACGGTGTCGGTGACTGTGCCGATCGGGGACGACGACCAGGTGAGGCCACCGTCCGTCGACCGGTAAATCGGGAGGTTCGCGGGGGAGCCCATGCCCGAGTGCGAGAACGTCGCGAGCAGCGTGCCGTTCGCGGAGCCGCTGTGCGCGAGCCGGATCACCCGTGGGTAGCTCGCGTCTTCGTTCGGGTTGGCGGAGATGTTCGGGCTGTAGAGCACGCCGGTGCTGGCGTTCGCCACCCGCACGGTAGCGGCAGTGCCGATGACGCCGCCGATGACGCCGCCGATGACGCCGCCGGTGACGAGCAGCGCCGCAGTGGCGGCTCGGGTCGCCGCGAGCACCCCGCGGTGCGGTGCGCGATCGCCGTGGCGCGGTGCGCGATCGCCGTGGCGCGGCCTGGTTCGCGAAAGGGTCCGTCGCATGAAGCCTCCAACTACGTGGGAGCGGGAAAGGACGTGCAACGTTGCAGGAAGCGATCCTTGCCCACTGGCTGCATCGATGCAAGGGGGTGAAACGGGGAGATTTCGTGACACGGCCAGGGCTCGGCCGAAGCCGGGGTCGCGCCCGCGAAACGGGGCGGCCACCGCAACCAAATTGTGATGCCGCGAGCTATTGCAACGTGGCAAGTTCGTTCGCTACCGTCTTGCAACGTTGCATCACGGGCAGGCGCGTGAGGTAGGAGGCTCCATCGGCTCCGTACCCGCCGCCGCGCACCGCCCGGCCGCGAGCCTTCGCGCGCCGGTCATGCATCGTGGCGAGTGACCAACGGACGAAAGCCGAGGTAGCAATGAATCTGTCTCGAGGACGCGCATCGGTGGTCGTCGCCGCCGGCGCTGTCCGCGCGCGAGGCCGACGCGGCATGACTGCCGTCGCGGGGCTTGCAGTGTTGGCGACCCTCGCCGCCTGCGGGTCGACCTCAAAGCCGGCGCAGGCCGGCGGATCCAGCACACCCGCGAGTGCCACAACCGCGTCGGCAACCGGCTCGGCTAGCGTGTCGACGTCCGACAGCGCGGCGCCATCCGGCAGCCCGGCTGCCTACAAGTGCGGCGACAGCGCGGTCAAGCTGACCATGTGGGGCTGGGCGGCCGGTTACGACCTCGCGGTCAACGAGTTCAACAAGACGCACCCCGACGTCTGCGTGCAGCTCTCGAACAACGGCGCCTCCCAAGATGAGTACACGAAGCTGGGCAACGCGATGAAGGCGGGCAGCGGCGCGCCCGACATCGCGGAAATCGAGTACTTCGCTTTGCCGTCGTTCGAGATCACGAAGAGCTTGCTGGATCTGAGCCAGTACGGCGCGGGTGACCACAAGTCCGATATCGCGCCGGTGGCGTGGGCGCAGGTGAGCCAGGGTTCGGCCGTCTACGCGATGCCGGTCGACCTCGGCCCGCTCGCGCTCTACTACAACTCGACCGAATTCTCGAAGTACAACCTTGACGTCCCTACAACGTGGGACCAGTTCACGGCGGTGGCCGGCAAGCTCCACCAGGCTGACTCGAAGGCCGCGATCGTGAACCTCGACCCGACGAACGCGCAATTGATGTTGGCCCTTATGCAGCAGGCCAACGCGTTTCCGTTCAAGTACGATGGCGGCTCCAACGTCACGATCAATTTCACCGGTAGCGCGCAGATGGCGTTCGCGAACTACTGGCAGGGCCTGATCGACAAGCATGAAGTGAGCATGCTGCCGTCGTTCTCGCCCGGGCTTTGGGCCGCGCTCGACAGCGGCGCGGCGGCGGCCCGGCTGAGCCCGGCGTGGGGCCAGGTCGGCATGGGCCTGAACATCAAGACGACCCTCGGGGCTTGGCGCGCGGCTCCGTTCCCGCAGTCGACCGCGGGGCAGAAGCTTTCGGGCAACTGGGGCGGCTCGACGATCGCCGTCATGAAGTCGACCAAGCACCCGAAGGAAGCCGCCGAGTTCGCCGAGTGGTTCGGCGGCAGCGCCGACTCCTGGAAGATTTTGAGCGGTCCGGTCGCTGGCGCGTTCCCCGGCTACCTGCCGCTGCTCAACGACCCGACCTTCCAGGCAAGCACAATCAACACATCGGGCGACTCGCAGCCGCAGAAGGTTTTCGCTGAAGCCGCGCAGAACATGATTGCGCCGCAGTGGCCGCCCATCATGACGGCGGCGCAGACCCAGTGGGGCGATGTCTTCGCGGGCGTCGCGAAGAACACCGAAACGCTGCCGGATGCCTTCAAGGCGTATCAGGATTCGTTGACGAAATACGCCAAGGCGCAGGGCTTCACGGTATCGAATTCCTGAAGCCGGCTGACCGGACGACGGGGCTTCCCGGGCCCGTGACCACGGGCCCGGGAAGCCGTGACAGCCGCTCCGGGCGCGACTCGCCAGACAGGAGTGACGGTGGACAACAGGACCGAGTTGCGTCCGTCGCCGACGCCGCCGGTTGATCGGCGTCATGCCGAGGCCGCGCCCGGCGCCCCTGCCCCCCGGCGGCGACCCGCGCGCCGTGGCGTTCGGCGCGACGGCTACGGCGCCGTGTTCGTCTCGCCGTTCCTCATCGTCTTGACGGTAATGATGATCGTGCCGGTGCTCTACGCCGTCTACGAAAGCCTGCTTCAAACCAAACTCATCGGCGGCACCTCGTTCGCCGGCTTCGCGAACTACGAAGAGGTTTTGACGTCGGGCCAGTTTTGGAGCGGCGTAGAACGGGTCGCGATATTCGCGGCCATTCAGGTGCCCGTCACAATCGCTTTGGCGCTGTTCTTCGCCGCCGTATTCGACGCGGGCGTAAGTAAGTTCGGGAAGTTCTTCCGCACCGTCTACTTCATGCCCTTTGCCGTGCCGGCCGTTGTGGCCGCCGTCATGTGGTCTTTTTTGCTGTTGCCAAAGCTCGGTCCCTTCAGCAAGCTCGCCGACGCGATCGGCTTGCACAACACCAACTTCTTCTCGTCGAAGCTGTTGCTGCCCACGATCATCGTTATCGTCATCTGGCAGTGGACCGGCTACAACATGACGATTTTATTCACCTCGCTTCGGTCGGTGCCTCGCTCCGTCACCGAGGCGGCGCTGCTCGACGGCGCGTCGCTACGCACGATCATCTGGCGGATCAAGACGCCGATGGTGCGGCCCGCGATCGTCATGCTGTGCTTCATCAATACGGTTGGCGCGTTGCAGCTGTTCACCGAGCCGCAGATCCTCGCCGCGTTCCAGCCGCAGGCCGTGTCGTTCGGCTACACGCCGTCGCTTTACGTCTACAACACGGCGATCGGCAGCGCGCAGTACAACCTCGGCGCGGCGGCAGCCGTGGTGCTAGGGCTGCTGATCGGCCTCGTTTCGGTTATTTCCGCCTCCATGCGGCGGCGGAGCGGGGAGTTCGCGTGAGCGCAGTCGAAGCGCGCCAAGATATCGGACGCCGCTCGCGCGCGGACGCGCGCGAAAAACCCCGGCGGCGTAGGGGCCAGCCGGAGCGCGAAGACATCGTGCCCGTCGCACTCTACGGGTTGCATCGGGGCACGGTCACCGCGATTACGGTAGTGTGCACGATTTTCGCGCTCTTCATCTTGGCGCCGCTGGTCTGGCTGGTCATCAACGCCACCAAGACGCAGGCCGAGGTTTATCAAGGCTCCGGCTTCTGGTTCTCCGGGCCGTTTCGGCTCTTCCACAACCTGCACACTCTGTTCGAGAACATGAGCGGTGTCGGCGTCTACGCGCGCTGGCTGCTCAATACCGTTATCTACGCGCTTGTCGGCGGCATCGGCGCCACCGTGCTTTCGACCCTGGCGGGTTACGGGTTCGCCCGATACAGGTTTCGTGGTTCGAAAAGCATGTTCTATCTCATCATGGCCACGCTGCTGGTGCCGATCACCGCGATCGCGCTGCCGCTATATCTCGTCTACGCGAAAATCCACCTCATCAATTCCATCTGGGGCCTGATTTTGCCCAGCATGGTGGCGCCCGTCGGTGTTTACCTCATGCGCACGTTCATCGACGCGAGCGTTCCCCGTGAGCTGATCGAGGCGGCCCGCATCGACGGCGCGAGCGAAGTCGGCATCTTGGTCAGGATCGCGCTGCCGCTCATCGTGCCCGGGCTCGTCACCGTCCTGCTGCTCAGCGTGGTCGCGATATGGAACAACTACTTCTTGCCCCTGATGATTTTCAGCCATAACGATTCGTACCCGTTGACGGTCGGACTCGCGGCGCTCTCAAACGCCGCCGAGACCGGAAGCAAGCAGCAGCTCGTTCCCGTGCTCATAGCCGGCGGCCTCGTCACGATCGTGCCGCTGATCGTGCTGTTCTTCTTCCTCGAAAAATACTTCAGGCGAGGAGCGCTGCAGGGCAGCCTCACCGGCTGACCGCCGCGGCACTACCGATCGGCACGCGCTTCCGTCGTCCAGGTATCCAAGCGAAAGGCTCTGATGTCTGCCGTACCCCGGGCCGAATACCCACGGCCGGATTTCGATCGATCACACGCCTGGAAATGCTTGAACGGCAGCTGGGATTTCGCGCCTGACCCCGACCGCACGGGCGAAGCCCGCGGCCTGCCGGCCGGATCGGGCGAGTGGCCATCGAAAATCATCGTGCCCTTCGCGTGGGAGACGCGCGCCTCGGGATTTGGCCGCCACTGGCTGCCGCGCGGGTGGTACCGCAAGACGATCGAGGTGGGTAGTGAATGGGTAGGGCAGCGGGTGATCCTGCGTTTCGGCGCCGTGCATCACGCGGCGGCAGTCTGGCTGAACGGCGAAGAGATCGGTTCGCACGTTGGCGGCTACCTGCCCTTCGAGTTCGACATCACCGAGGGGTTGCGTGACGGCCGGGGCGTGATCGTTGTGCGCGTCGACGCTCCCGCGGACAAGACCGAGATCGCGCACGGCAAGCAGCGCAGTATCCCCGCCGACCCATACGACGTCTGCTCATTCACGGCGTCGAGCGGAATCTGGCAGGCAGTCTGGCTCGAAGCTCGCCCCGCGACGTATATAGCGAGCGTCAATCTGCGCGCGAACGAAAATCTCGATGGCATCGTCGCCGAGGTCAACGTCGCAGGGCCGAACGTGGCGGAGTCGATGCTGCGAGTAACGGTTGGTGTACGCGACGCGATCGTCGATGTCGCCTCGCCGCGGCAGCGGGTCGAATTGCCGATCGACAGCCCGGAACTCTGGTCGCCTGCGCGGCCGCGGCTGTACGACGTCCACCTCGAACTTTCCAGCGCCGACGGCATCGACCGGGTGCGCACCTATACAGGCCTGCGAAGAATCGAAAGCCGCGGCGGCCGGCTGTGGCTCAACGGTGAGCGGCTGTACGTGCGAGGCGTGCTCGATCAGGGCTACTGGCCGCGCACCGGCATCACCGCGCCGGACGACGAGGCGCTTGTCGCCGACCTCGAGCTCGCGAAGACGCATGGCTTCAATCTGGTGCGCAAGCACGTGAAGCTCGAAGACCCGCGTTTTCTTTACCACGCCGACAGAATCGGCATGCTGGTGTGGGCCGAACCGCCGGGCATCGGAATGTTCACGCCAGACGCGGTGGCCCGATTCGAGGCCCAAATCGTACCCATGGTCAAGCGCGACGGTAACCATCCGAGCATCGTGATCTGGGGTCTGTACAACGAAGAATGGGGTCTCGACTGGGATGTTTCTCATGACGCCGTCAAACAGGACGCCGCGCGAGATGCCGTGCGGCTGCTGAAGAACGCCGACTCTACGAGGCCTGTCATCGATAATTCCGGCTGGACGCACGTCGAGACCGATATCGCCGACTGGCATTTGTACGACGACCGGCCCGACGGATGGGCCACGTTGTTGCGCTCGCTGTGGGTCGACGGCCACGACCGTTTTCCCGTGCGGCTCTCGCCGTCGCGCTGGCGGTGGCAACAGCAACGCGCGATCGAAGCGGGAGACGCGTCGTACCCGACACAGGTGGACAAGCTGCTGATGGCCTCCGGGGGCGCGATTCCGAATGACCTGCCGAACTTGAACAGCGAGTTCGGCGGTGGCGGTACGAGCCTCGAGCGCGGATGGAACATGCGTTGGCAAACCCAAGAGTTGCGCCGCTACGACCAGCTTTCCGGTTACGTCTGGACCGAGTTGTACGACATCGAGCACGAGACGGCCGGCGTCGTCGACTTCGAGCGCAACCCCAAGGATGACGGCGGCGACGCGAGCGTAGCGAACGCGACGACGGTGCTCGTGGTCGACGTCGACCCGCGGGCACCCGGGATCGATCTGGTGACCGAGAACGGCGAGGTCGAATTCGGCGTCCACGTCTCGTATCACGGCGCAACTCGGTGCACCGTCGACGTGCGTTCGTTCTGGGGGCCGCCGCTCATTGCCCGCGACCCCAATGCGCTGCGCGACGCCGCGAAGAATGCTGACTCTCAAGCGGCGATCGAGGTTTCTCCGTACGTGCTGAGCGATGTGACGCTGGTGAAGAGCGCGTTACCACCCGGCTGGACGGCGGGACGGCTTCATCTCGTAGGGCTTCACGACGGCGACGTGGTAGCGCGGACGTTCGTCGACGTCGTCGCGTCTACGGCTCGAATGGCGGATCCGCGATGAACGAGCCGCGCCGTCCGAACATTTTGATTCTGATGACCGATCAGCATCGCGTCGACACGCTCGGCTGCTACGGCAATCGGGTGTGCCAGACGCCCGAGATCGACGAACTCGCCGCGCGCGGTGTTCGCTTCGACAATGCCTTCACGCCGACAGCCATCTGCACTCCGGCGCGGGCGTCGCTCCTTACCGGCGTGTTGCCGTTTCGTCATTCGCTGCTGGCTAACTACGAGCGAAACGTCGGCTATCGCGAAGAGCTCGACGGCCGGTATCCGCCTTTCTCGCACGGCTTGCGCTCGGCCGGCTACCAGGTCGGGCACGTCGGCAAATGGCACGTGGGCAAGGAACTCGGCCCGGCCGATCACGGCTTCGATGGCGTGCACTACCCGGGTTGGGGTAATCCGGTCAACCATCCCGATTATCAGGGATGGCTACGAGAACGCGACCTACCGTCGTTTCGGCTTCGTAGCGAAGTACGCGGCCACTTTCCGAACGGGGAACCCGGAAACCTACTGGCCGGAGTGATAGACGGCCCCGCGGAATCGACTTTCGAACACTATCTCGCGGATCGCGCGATCGAGCGGATCGAGCGCTACAGCCAAAGCGACTGGCCGTTCTTCTTGGCGTGTAACTGGTTCGGGCCGCACCTGCCCTATTGCCTCCCCGAGGATTACTACCACCGCTACAACCCGGACGACGTCACGCTGCCGCGCTCGATCGCGGAGACCTTCGCCGGAAAGCCGGCGGTTCAACGCAGCTACTCGCGGCACTGGACGTTCGACAGCGTCGGATTGGAGCGGTGGACGGAGCTGACGGCTGCCTACTGGGGCTACGTCTCGCTCATCGACGAGCAGGTCGGCCGGATCCTACGGGCACTCGACCGACTCGGCCTCACGGATAATACGGTCGTGATCTTCACCGCCGACCATGGCGAGTTCACCGGAGCTCATCGCCTCCATGACAAAGGGCCTGCAATGTATGACGATATTTATCGCATTCCATTCGTGGTGGCGGGCCCGGGAATCGACGGTGGACGCACGGATGATCGCGTCGTCACGCTGACCGACATCGCGCCCACCCTTTGCGCCCTTGCGAGTATGGAAAAACCCGATTACTACGACGGCCGCGACATCATGCCGCTGCTGCGCGGCGAGCCGGTCAACGACTGGCCGGTCGAATTGGTCGCGGAGTTCCACGGCCACCATTTCCCTTATCCGCAGCGGATGTTGCGCACCGAGCGGTACAAGCTCGTGGTGAATCCCGCTGACTGCAACGAACTCTACGACCTGCTCGACGACCCCGACGAACTCTTGAACCGGTACGACCAGCCCGCGCTCGCCGGGGTACGGCAGGCGATGATGCGGCGGCTCTACACGATCCTGCGAGAGCGCGGCGACAACTTTTACCACTGGATGACGTCGATGTACGAGGTCGGCGAGAAAAGCTATGACGCCGCGTTGAGCGACGTCGATTCCGCTTCGTCAGGCTCGCCGTCGACAGGGTCAAGGCAATGAGCGAGCACAGCGCGGCAATTTCCCGGCATCCCGAGGTGGCGACGATCCGTATCGACGTCGACCATCCAACCGGCCGGATCGACCGCTTGATCTACGGACATTTTCTCGAGTCGAACTTCTTCGGCAACATCGAAGGCGGTGTTTTCGACGAAGCCCAAGCGCGCACGAGTGACGACGTGCGCGCCGGCCTGCGGCGGGACGTCATCGACGCGTGCCGCGATCTCGGGGTGCCGATCGTGCGCTGGCCAGGTGGCAACTTCGCTTCGGCCTATCACTGGGAGGACGGCATCGGGCCGCGCGCCCTGCGGCCACGCCGGCTCGATCTCACCTGGGGTGGCGAGGAGAGCAACCTGTTCGGCACCGACGAGTTTCTCGCCTGGTGCGCGGAAGTCGGTGCCGAGCCGTACCTTGTCATCGGCTGCCGCGACGTTGAGGAGGCGGTGCGCTGGGTCGAGTACACCAACTACGGCGGCGACACCGCTTACTCACGCGCGCGTGCGGCCAACGGCCACCCGCGGCCGTACGGCGTCCGGTACTGGGGCGTGGGAAACGAGGTCTACGGCCATTGGCAGCTGGGGCATCGACCGCCAGCGCACTATGCCGCTGACGCTCGTGAGCATGCCTCGTTCATGCGAGCGGTCGATCCGAGCCTTTCACTCGTGGCGGTCGGCCGGCGCGAAGAAGAGTGGATGAGGCCGCTCATTTCGGCAGCTGGGGAGTGTTTCGACTTTGTCTCGCTTCACCTGTACGGCGCGAGCACGCACTTGATGGGCGACGAGGAGTTCGGCGCCGTCGTCTCTCAGTCACTGTATTTCGAACAGGAAATCGCGGCGTACTCCGATATGGTTGCCAATCTCGCCGCTGAGGCGGGCGTCGATCGGCCGTTGTCGATAGCCCTTGACGAGTGGAACATTCGCCACCTCGAGCCGCGGGGCTGGCCAGAGCCGACGCCAGGTGACGATGGCGGCTTCGCCCCGCGCGACGTCGTCGCGTCAAAACAGCCGCCATGGCGGGTGAATCGCTGGAGTCAACGCACGTTGGCCGACGCTTTGTTCTACGCGGGCGTCTTCCACGCGATGCACCGGTTGTGCGGCAGGCAGGTCGCGCCGCGGCTCGCCAACACGGTGAACCTCGTGAATGCCAACGCCTTGCTGGCGGTGCGTGCGCAAGGCGTGTTGCGCGGGGTCACCTATCACGTCTGGGATCTCTACCAAAACCGCCTCGGTGATATCGCGCTGCCGACGAATGTCACGGGCCCTAACCGCTACGGCGAAATTCGGCAAGGCGCGCCGGAGGGAACCGACGTCTTGAAGACAAAGCGTGGAACCGTGCCGTATCTCGATGTTGTCGCGACGCGCGGCGCCACCGGCGATCGTGTCAAACTCGCCGCCATCAACCGCCATCCGACCGAAGCGATCGAGGCGAACATCGCGTGCGCTGACGGCAAACCGCTGCCACGTCGGGCTCGGATTCATTGCCTAGGAGCGGACATCGGCGACCTTTACGCCACCAACACCTTCAGCCAACCCGATCGTGTCGCGCCGCGAGACCTCGGCGATGTGCCTATCGAACGAAGCTATGTGTTCGCGCCGCACTCGATTACGGTGCTGGATTTCGAGCCGCGGTGAAGCCCATCGTGCTCTCGCGCGCCTCCAATCGATGCGCGGCCCAAAGCTCCGAGGGGCTGTCGTCGGAGTCGTCGAGTCTGGCGACGAGGCGCTCGACGGCGAGTTGAGCGATCTGATGCTTGTCAGGAGCGACCGTGCTGAGCGACGGCGTGTGGTACCGGCCATCTTCGATGTCGTCGAAGCCGATGACGGCGACGTCGTCCGGAACCCGAAAACCCTGCGAGAGCAGGGTGCGCAGCGCGCCCAGCGCCAAGAGGTCGTTGTAGCAAAACACCGCGTCGGGGGGTCCGTCCGGATGGCGCAGCAGGTCGCGCATGGCTTCAGCGCCGTCCGACCGATGGAATCGCGGCCGGGCCACGATGAGTGACTCGTCGACGGGGCGGCCCGCCGCTTCGTGCGCGAGGCGGTATCCGCGCGTTCGAAGCTGTGCGGTCTCGCCCGTCTCGTAGGGCTGGTCGCCGAGGGCGGCGACTCGGCGTCGTCCGAGAGAGAAAAGGTGTTCGGTCGCCTGGCGGGCGGCAAGCACGTTGTCGATGGCGACATGGTCGAACCCGCCGTCGGCGATGCGTTCGCCGAGCAGCACGAGAGGCACGCGGGAATCGCGTTCGGCGAGCTCAGCTTGCGAAAGCGAAAGCGGGCTCAAAATCACGCCGTCGAACAGCGCCCCTCGCGAGCCCTCCATCACCATCTCGCGCTCACGGCCTGGCTCGCCGTCGGTCTGGTCGATCACCACCGTGTAGCCACGCGCGCGCGCCTGCATGATCACCGCGCGTGCGAGCTCGGCGAAGTACGGCACGTCGAGTTCAGGGACGACGAGGGCGAGCACGCCGGAACGCCCTCGCTTCAAGTTGCGGGCAAGCAGGTTGGGCCGGTAGCCGAGCTCGGCGACCGCCGCCTCGACACGCAGCCGGGTCTTTTCGGCTACCGGCGCGTAGCCGTTGACGACGTTGGAGACGGTGCGGATGGAGACGCCGGCGCGCTCGGCGACATCGCGCAGTCGGGACGTCGGCACGGCGCTCCTTGGAGACGGGCGATCAGTGGTCGCAACCAAAGTGTGATGCCTAAGTATTGCAACGTGGCAAGCCGCTCGGCTACTCTCTTGCAACGTTGCATACAGTGTAGTCGCTGTGGCAACCCCGGACGTGCGCGGCCACCTGAGAGGCCGGCTGTCCGACCCGATGCATCGAGGCAAAGGACCAAGATGACTGTCGTTCCCCGGCCCGAGTACCCCCGGCCGCACTTCGACCGGTCGCACGCGTGGGCGTCGCTCAACGGCAGCTGGGACTTCGCCGCCGACCCCCAGCAGTCGGGCATCGAGCGCGGGCTGGCGGGTGACACCGGCGAATGGCCGTCGCGCATCACGGTGCCATTCTCCTGGGAGACGGCGGCGTCGGGAATCGGCCTGCAGTGGATGCCTTGCGGCTGGTACCGCCGGCGTGCCATCGTCCCGGCCGACTGGGCCGACCAGCGGGTGATCCTGCATTTCGGGGCGGCGCATCACCTCGCTACGGTGTGGGTCGACGGCGCCGAGGTCGGCAGCCACGAAGGCGGCTACACGCCGTTCGAGTTCGACATCACCGATCACCTCTCGAGCAGCCCCGACAGCTCGGACGTCGCGTGCTCGATCGTCGTCCGCGTGGATGCGCCACTCGACAAGCGCGAGATCGCGCATGGCAAGCAGCGAAGCGTCCCTCGCGACGACTACGACAGCTGCGCTTTCACGCCGTCCAGCGGGATCTGGCAGCCGGTTTGGCTCGAGGCGAGGCCCGCGACGTACGTCGAGGCGATCGCGCTGCGACCGACGTCCGGCTTGGACGGCATCGTCGCCCAGATCCGGCTCGCCGGGGCGCGAGCGCTCGGATCGCGCCTGCGCGTGGACGTCGTGGGATCGGGCGGGCCGGCCGCCGAACTCACCGTGGACGCCGTAGACCAGCGCCTCGTCTTGCCGATCGCCAACCCGGTGCGGTGGGAGCCCGCCCGTCCGCACCTGTACGAGGTCAAAGTCGAGTTGGTGAGCGAGGACGGCGTCGACCGCGTCGTCGCCTCGACCGGGCTGCGCGGAGTGGCGGTCGACGGCGACGAGATTCTGCTTAACGGTTCGCGGTTGTACGTTCGCGGCGTGCTCGACCAGGGTTATTGGCCCGGCACCGGCATGACGGCCCCGAGCGACGACGCGTTCGTCACCGATCTGGAACTCGCGTGGGCGGCCGGCTACAACGTCGTGCGAAAGCACCTCAAGCTCGAAGACCCGCGTTTTTTGCACCACGCCGACAGACTCGGCATGTTGGTGTGGGCGGAGCCCGCGAGCACCGGCACTTTCACCGAGGCCGCCGTCGCGCGCTTCGAGGCGCAGATCGAGCCGATGGTCGAGCGCGACGGTAACCATCCCAGCATCGTGATTTGGGGGCTTTACAACGAAGAATGGGGGCTCGACTGGGACGTGCCCGCGGACCCGGCGAAGCAGGACGCCGTCCGCCACGCCGTGCATGCATTGCGTGAACTCGACACGTCGCGCCCGATCGTCGACAACTCCGGCTGGACTCACGTCGAGACCGACCTCGTTGATTGGCACATCTATGACGAGCACCCTTCCGGTTGGGCCGACAAGGTCGCCGCTTTGCTTTCAGGCGAGGCCGGCAGTTTCCCGGTGAGCATCGCGGTCGACATAATCGTCGACAAGCTGCTGATGGCGCACGGGGGCCCGCCACCGACCGACCTTCCGAATCTCAACAGTGAGTACGGCGGCGGCTACACGAGCATCGAGCGCGGCTGGAACATGCGTTGGCAGACGCAAGAGTTGCGCAAGTACGACAGGCTTTCCGGCTACATCTGGACCGAGCTATACGACGTCGAGCACGAGACCGCCGGCATTTACACTTTCGCCCGCGCGCTGAAAGACCACGGCGGAAATGACCCGATCGCGGCGAACGCCGAAACGGTAATCGTCGTCCGCGAGATCAAGCCGGTGGAGCCCGGCCGCGATCTCGTCGTCGCTGGCCGCGACGTCGCTGTAGAGGTGCAGATATCGCACCACGGCACCACCCCGTCGCGGGTCCGGCTGGTGTCGATGTGGGGTCCTCTTTTCGCGCCACTCGCGGCCATGCGGGTGAGTACGTCGCGCGACGGCGCGACTATCGACGTCAAGCCATTCGTGCTCTCCGACGCTGTCGTGGTGTCGAATCGAATGCCGGACGACGTCGAAAGCGCGCGGCTGCGGATAATCGCGATGTCTGAGGGCGAGATCGTGGCATCGACGTGTGTCGACGTAGTGCTCGAGACGAGCGTGCATTCGGACAACGGCTGATCGCTACCCGAGACCTCAAGATGGTGCCGCTAGACGCGGCGGGCTACCCGAAACCCGACGTTGCCGGCGGAACTGTCCGCGGTGTTGTTCGTGCGGGCCGCGACCCGATACCGGTTGCAATAGCTTCGGTGGCAAAGGTATGAACCGCCGCGCATCACGCGCGCGTCGCCTTCTGGTGGTCCTTGCGGGTCGGTTCGCGGCGCGGAGATATGCCAGGTCGTGCTGAACCAGTCGGCGCACCATTCCCACACGTTGCCGGCCACGTTGTAGAGACCGAAACCGTTGGGGTTGTAGGTGGTTACCGGCGCGGTCGACAGCCAACCATCCTCGATCGTGTTGACGTCGGGGAAGTGGCCCTGCCAGATGTTGCACTGATGCCGGCCCCCGGGCATGAGCTCGTCGCCCCACGCGTACGTCGCTGACTCGAGACCGCCGCGCGCCGCGTACTCCCACTCCGCCTCCCATCAGGAATTCTCCGCCGGGCAGCTCGACAAGCGTGGCGATTTTCTTTACCCGAGTGGGAATCGTCGCTGCTGTCGGAGACGGAACGCCCTCGCCTCTGCCCGGCGCGCAACACCCACTACTCATCGCAACATCATCCTCTGTGTTGGGATCGGTCGGCCCCTTACCGCGAACATTACCGATGCGGCGACGGCCGACGTCGTGTCGCGAAGAGAGTTCACGCGTCGTCGAGGAGTTACTGCACCACTTCGGGATGGCTTGTGGTCATCAGCACCAGCATGCGCAGCACGCGAAGTTACCACGGCGGCAGATTGTTGCCGATTACCGCGTTGCGTCGACTCGGCTCGGACCCGCTTCCGTCAGTGCTGTGCCACTCACGCGGGCGCGGCGCGACGTAGCATCAAGGCACGCTGGCAGCCGTTTGCTCGGCATAGAACCAGTCGACATGTGTGTAGTCGTAGACGTCGCGTTCCCGCAAGAGTTTGTTGCGCCGCTCGCGCTCGGCGCCGTCGCAGTGCCAGAACTCTCCCCACGCGCGGGCATTCGCCTGCACGCGCGCGGTTCGTGCCGTACGGATGCGCGCGTAGTGCTCGAGGGCGACCGGCCAGTCGAATCGGCCATTTCCCCTGTGCTCGCTGACTTGGTGGCTGAGTTCGGCGGCGTCCTCGATCGCCTGGCACGCGCCTTGAGCCAGGTACTGCAGCATCGGGTGTGCCGCGTCGCCCGTCAGGACCATACGGCCCTTCACCCAGCTCGAAATCGGGTCGCGGTCGTACATGTTCCACCAGCGGTCGAGCCAGAGGTGAGGGATTCCGGCCATGACCTGTGCGCACGATCCAGCGAACGCCTCGTCCAGCTCATCGGGAGTTCCCCAGTCGGTCAGGCCGGCCAATGCCTTCGGCGAGCGAAACACTGCGACCTGGTTGAACATCTCGCCGCGTCGCAGGGGGTACTGCACGAAGTGCCGACCGGGACCGATGTAGACCACGACGTCGGTGAGGCTGATGCCCTTCTCGTCCTTAATCTCATCGATCGGTATCGCGCCTCGGTATGCGACGAAAGCGGAACTGACCGGCTCGTCGGAACTGATCAGCGCGCGTAGCCGCGAGCTCAGCCCATCGGCGGCGACCACGACGTGCCCTGTGTCGCTTCGGCTTTTGCTTAGGGCGGTAGCGCTTTCAGCCGATTGCGCGAGCGACGTCACCTCGCAGCCCGTTACGAGGTCGACTCCCGCTCGTTGGCAGGCGTTCAGCAGTATCGAGTGCAGGTCGCTCCGGTGGAGTACGACGTAGGGAGCGCCGTAACGTTCCTGCGCATCCACCAAATCGAGCATTGTCAGCTCGCGTCCGTCCATCGCATCGCGCATCACGAGCCGACGTGGGGTCACGCCCATTTCAATGACCTCGTCGAGCAATCCCCAGTCACGGAGGATCCGGGTCGCGTTTGGAGCCATTTGAAGTCCGGCGCCCACCTCCCCGAAACGCGGCGCTTGCTCGAGGACTCGCGTCTGCAGGCCAACCTTCGCAAGCGCAAGAGCGGTGCTGAGGCCGCCGATGCCGCCGCCCACAACGATTGCGTCAACCGGCTCAGCTTGGCTTTCGGGAATACGGGCGGCATTCCCTCTATTCATGAGGAACTCCTATTCGGTTTGACAACTCGCAGTCAGTCATAGCCACGGCGGTAGCGTCGGCCTTCCCTTCGCCGGGGCACCACGACCGGTGAGCCACTCAGCAAGGACAGCGATCGGGGCGGTCACGGATATCGCCGGCTGGTCGCCGTGGACGACATAAGTCCTTGCGGTTTTTTCATCTATGGCACGCACAGAAGGATGCTCAGGGTTTGCAGATCGTTTTGCGCAGGCATCCGTGATCAGTGCGTCTAAGAAATCTTCGGGGAGCCCTTCGAAGTCAAAGTCCGCATTGAGGTCGACCGCGTGCACCATGACCTCTCGCGCACGCATCCAGGGGATCTCGGATGCCGCCACGACGCGGCCTTGCGCTGTGCGCACTTTCGACGACCACGCATCCTGCGACAGCATGAGCAGCTCTTGAGAGAGTCGTTGTCTGGACGTGGTGAACCAGCGACGAAGTGCAGCGGCAGGAAGCTGGCTGCCGGCTTCGATCTCGTCGGCGCGCGCTTCTTTGCTGGAATACATCGGCGTCTCCACGCCCGTCGCAGCCCATGACGCCAGCCGTACCAAGGCGTCAGCGTTAGCCGCCACGTGGGCGATCAAATGACGCCTGTCCCAGCCTGGAAGGAGAGACGGAGCGCTGAGGTCGTCGTCCTCGATGCGGGCTAGCACATCCGCAAACGCGCGGCTGCCAACCTCAAGCCAACGCAGGGTATCGGCTCGATTCATGTCCCCTGCCCAACGACGCTGTTGCGTAGGCGACCGATACCGGAGAGCTCGGTGACGAGAACGCTGCCCTCCGAAAGGTAGGTCGGTGGTTTGCGAGCGTGCCCGACACCGCCGGGAGTGCCCGTAGCGATGAGATCGCCAGGGCGGAGGGTCGTGATTGTGGATACGTATTTCACTAGGGAGACCGGATCGAACACTAAGTCCGCCGTGTTGGCGTCCTGAACGATTCGGCCGTCGACCGAGCAGGTCAAGCGCAGTGAGGGGCGGACGCCGCCGGGCAACTCGTCAGGGGTCACGAGCACTGGGCCGACGGGGGTGGTCTGCTCGAACGTCTTGCCTTGCAGCCACATAGGTGTCCGGTATTGCCAGTCGCGCATGGTGACGTCATTGAGCGCGGTGAATCCGGCGATCGCGTCCTGGGCTTGCCTGTCGTTCGCGCGGCGGACAGTATCGCCGATAACGATCGCGAGTTCGGCTTCCCAATCCATCTGCTCGGTTTCGCTAGGTCGGATGATTGAATCCTCAGGACCGACGAGAGCGTCCGCGAACTTGGCGAACAACGTGGGATATTCCGGAAGAACGCGGCCCATCTCAAGAATGTGGTGCCGATAGTTCAACCCAACACAGATGATCTTACTCGGCAATGGCACCACAGGGGCAAGGCGGTTGGGCGCGAACGCATGCCGCGGGCCCGCGGCTGAGGCGACTTTGCGCCAGTCCGGCCGATCCAACAACGCGCCGACGTGCGCCGCGTCGAGCTCGACTGCTATTTGGTCATCGACGCGAACCGCCACCGTGCCGCTGCCGTCCTCATTGCGGAGAGTCGCTAGCCTCACTTCCGAGCCTCCGTTTGAGTCTTCGCAGCCCCCAACGCCTCGAAGATGGGCGAATCGCTAAAGCGAAAGAGGTCGAGCCCACCCGAGTCACTGGCCTGGTCCGAGTCGGCGACGACCGAGAACGGCGCCCACGATGGAACGACGAAGACGTCGCCGCGCTTGATCTCCCAGCGGTTAACGCCAACTATGGCCACGCCGGAGCCATCAAACACTTGATAAACAGATGAGCCGACTTCTCGTCTCACGGCCGTCTGCGCGGAGCAACGTAGTCTGTGGAACTCGGCGCGGATGCTGTGTAGCACGTCTTCGCCCGTCAATGGGCTCACGAAGCGCACTGCCGCGTGGCCAGGCTCGAGCACACCTGGATGGCCTTCTTCTTCCAACTCCAACTGTGCGGCGAGCGCCGCGTCCGTGTGCTCCCACCGATACGCAAGCAGCGGTGTCGAGCCCGTCGTGTCAGAAACCGACACTGGGCGAAGGCCGGGATAGGCCCACAAACGCTCCGACCGCGATTGCGCAGGGGTAGAGCGGTCCTCCAACACATCAGGACCGAACTCGAAGAACGTCGATTCAACGTAACGCTGAAACGGAATGTCAAGCCCGTCGAGCCAGGCCATTGGAGCATCGCCTGGATTGTGATGCGAGTGCCAATTCCACCCGGCCTGCGGCAGGAAATCGCCGCGCCGCATGGCGATTGGGTCGCCGTTGACCAGCGTCCACACACCCTCACCCTCAATGACGAAGCGGAACGCGTTCTGGGTATGACGATGTTCTGGTGCTACCTCCCCGGGCCCGAGGTATTGGATTGCTGCCCATAGCGTCGGAGTCGCGTACGGCAAACCGTCCAAACCTGGGTTGGCCAACGCCATGGCCCGCCGCTCACCGCCTCGGCCGACCGGAACCAACTCCCCAGCGCGGCGGGCCAGCGGCAGCAAGGCGTCCCAGCTCCACAGGTATGGAACCGCCCTCGACTTAGGGCTGGTTGGCATCAGGTCGTCTATCTGGGTCCACAATGGGATTAGACGTTCTTTGTCGAAACCGCGGTACAGCTCTTCGGCCTCCGGACTCATCGCCGTCGAGTCTGACGCGGCGGAAAGGTCGTCAGCTGCCTTGCCTTCCGCGCTGGCTCGCTTCGGCAGTGTTGGCATGGGCCCTCCGTTCAAACGATTTTCCAGGTACGCTAGCTCGGATTCTGCATGCCAGGAGATGGAATTCTGCTTTGAAGAACCGACCTCAGTACGCCGTCGCGTCAGTCGACAGCGCGCTGCGCTTGGCGCTGTTGCTGCGCCAGGAGGGCCCGCTGCGGATCTCTGAAGCAGCAGAGCGGCTCGGAGTCGCTCGATCGACGGCTCATCGACTCCTTGCGATGCTCGTGTATCGGGATTTCGCCGAGCAACTTCCCGACAAGACGTACGCCGCCGGCCGTGTATTGCGATCAGGCCCGCCGGCCGCGTCACGGGTCACCGCGCTACGCACCGCGGCGTTGAGGCACCTGAAGACCTTGACCGAACGAACCGGTGAGACCAGCTACTTGCAAGTTCTCGTCGGACGTGAGATCCGCTTCGTAGCCACGGTCGAATGCAACCAAGTTCTCAAGGTAGGCGACCGCGAGGGTCGCCTTCTCCCGGCGCGCTATGCGTCGGGCGGCAAGGCGTTGTTGGCCGCATTACCCGAGCGCGAGGTGATCGCGCTCTTTTCTGACAGCTCGGCGAAGCCAAGCGCCGAGCTTGCCGTGCTATTGCGAGAACTCAAGGGCATCCGGACTCATGGGTTCGCGATAAACAACCAGCAGACTGAGGCGGGCGTGACAGCGATCGGCAAGGTCATTCGCGTTCGCACAGGCGAACCGGTCGCGGCCCTCTCTTTGGCGATGCCATCAATCCGGTTTAAGCCAAGAGCCGTACGGCATTTGGTGTCCGCGATATCCGACGCCATCGTCCAGATCGAGCAGGACATCGCAGACTTGCTGCCCACCGACATCGAGATACCTCTCTATCGTTTGATCGGCGGAGAGTCATAGCCCCGATTGGTGGCGGGGCTCTCCGAAGTGTTCTGCCAAGCAGAACTTTCGACCCCTTTGTATTCACCCTGCAGAACCAGTGTCTACAGTGCTGGCACGACCTCGCACCTTCGGATCATCCGTTGCGCAAGAGGCGGTGGACTGCAAGCCCGACCCACGCGAGACTGCCCAGACAGCACTGGAACACGCCGTGATCAACGATGTGCTCGACGTTCCGCAATGATTCCGGAGGTTTTGATAGTGGAGCAGCGACTATCTTTCGGCGAGACGGCCAAGGACGCCTATCGCCAGTTCCTGGCGCTCCAAAAGTACTTGGCCGGATCATCGATTGATCCCGAGCTTCACGAGCTGATCAAGATTCGCGCATCGATGATCAATGGTTGCGCTTATTGCATCGATCGGCACAGCGCAGATGCGTCCGCACGCGGGGAAACCCTGCGCCGCATCGCGAGTCTTGCCGCATGGGAGGAAGCCGCGTGCTACACAGAGACGGAACGCGCCGCGTTAGCCCTCACCGATGCAATGACGCTAATCAACAAAGAGGGCGTTCCGGACGACGTGTGGGAAGGGATGAACAAATATTTCTCTGACGTCGAGATCTGCGACATCATGTCGGCAATCATCACTATCAACTGCTTCAATCGACTTGCCATCACGACCCACATGATTCCGCAAGATTTGCGTCAGGCGCCATTATCGTCGTCGTCCGCGTTGAACAAGTAGGTAAGTCTCGAGAGGGAGCCGGTCTGGTGGCTAAAATCAATCAAGACGTCCGTGACATCGTGGAAAGCGCGAAACTTTGCTTCGCTGCCACGATATGCCCTGACGGATCTCCAAGTCTCTCCCCAAAAGGTTCGCTGCGCGTGTGGGACGACGAGCACGTCGTTTTTATGGATATCGACTCGCCCAACACGATCGCGAACCTTCGACGTGACCCGCGGATGGAGATCAACGTTATCGATTTCATCAAGCGTCGCGGCTACCGCCTCAAAGGGGCAGCCACGATCTGCGAGCCTGGCACGGAAGAATACGAATCCGTCCGCGAATGGCTGCTCGGGTTGCACGGCCCAGCGTATCCCGCGAACCGAGCAGTCAAGCTGCATGTCGACCGGGCACTCCCAGTGCTATCGCCTGCGTACACGTTCGGCAAAGGAAACGAGCAAGATATCGCCCAGGGGTGGGCCAACATCTACCGGCTTCCCGGAAGCGAAAATGCACACACAGCTAAAGCCGCAGACGTCGAAGGGTGACACACGGCAGCATGGGGGTGGCTCTGCCGTAACGATACCCGTGCCACGACTAACAATTTTCGATGTCCCGGCAATCCCCTCTGAGTACCGGTCGTCATTCGCTGCCCTCATGACCATTTTGCGCGGCGGCGCCGGCCAGGAGTCGGACACAGACTGGCGCGACTTCGAGTTCTCTGGAATCGCTGCCGGCCTTAGGTGGACGTTGGCCGCGGACGATGCCGGCTTGAACGGTCTGGCCGCGTGGCGGCTGATACCGACGTCGAGAGGGCGTGTGTTTTTCGTCGAGGATCTGGTGGTTGACCCGGCGCGGCGTCGCCAGGGGATCGCGAAGATGCTGATGGCCCACGTCACTGGCCTGGCGCGCGAGCTGGCGTGCCAGTACGTCGAGCTGGACACGGGCGCTCACAACGCCGAGGCGCGCGCCTTCTACGAGTCAATCGGCTTGCGCGCGGATGCCGTTCATTACGGGCTGGCGCTGCCCTCTTCGGTTCGTGGTCGCGACGCCGAGCTAGTGGGACCTTGCGAGGGGAGAAGCGGATGACACCTAGGGTGATGCGGGCCGCTTTTGTCCAGAAGCCCGGCCCAGCGACGGCTATCGAGATAGGCGAGCTACAAGTGCCGTGTCTCGGCCCGGGCGATTTGCTTTTGACGTCCAAATTCGTGGCCGTCAATCATGTCGACACATTTGTGCGCGCAGGTCTGTATCCTTCTCAGCTTCCGAAGCCTTTCATCGTCGGGCGGGATGTCGTCGGGGTCGTAGCCGCAGTGGGCTCTAACGTGACGGAGTACGCGCCTGGGGCGTGGGTCTGGACCAACAGTCTCGGCTACGAAGGACGTCAAGGACCTTCGGCAGAATATTGCGTGGTGGCTGCTGATCGCGCCCGGACCCTGCCGCCGGACGCAGACCCCGCGGCGACGGCTGCGCTTCTTCACCCGCTGACAACGGCGTACTTGGGTCTGGTTGAGAAGGCCGCGGTGTCTTTTTACGACCGCGTGTTCATTGGACACGCCGCTAGCGCGGTCGGAACAGCCGCTGTGCAACTAGCCAAGTTGTTAGGTGCTGAGGTCATCACATCTTCGCGCGCCAAGGACCTCGATTGGTGCCGCTCGATCGGAGCTGATTACGCTCTCGACGTCGAAGATCCAGCGTGGTTCGCGCAGTTAGAGGCGTGGGCTAGCAGTGCGAGTCGTTCAGGTATTTCCATTTTCTGGGACACGTCCGGTGACTTTGATTACGACGAAATCCTTCGCGTCTTGAAAAAAGGCGCCAAAGTCATGGTGACGGCTGGAATCGACCGACACAGCCTCTTCCCGCAGGGCAAGTACTACACGAGGGACGTGAGTGTCGTCGGTTTCGCGGTGTCGAATGCCGGGACGGCGGAGCTCTCCCGCGTAACCGATGGAGTGGATGCCGTTCTTCGACATGGTATTCCGGCAATCCGAATCGACACAGTCGCCGGGCTCGACGATCTCCCTGAAGCACATCGGCGGCTCGAGGGCGCTCCCGGGACGCGGCCTCCCGCCGGCCGCATACTTATCGATCTCTCGAAACATCCGCATAGGCAAGCTCCACTATCCGTTTGAATCAGCAGTCAGCTTGTGACCCCATGAAAGGGACCTAGAGATGTCTTTACGCAAGCGGTGGTATCTACCCATATTTGCCGCAAGCACGGGTATTCTCGTCGCTTGTTCGAGCACCGGCGCCGCCAACAACGGCTCCGATGGGGCGTCCGCCGCTCCATCGGAGAGCAACTCGACCTCGCAAGCGGCCTCGCCGGACTCGACAGCAAAAGGCGGCGCCGTGGTGGTAGGCCTGCTGAATGCGCAGTCAGGGCCGTGGGCCGGCCTCGGTGGCGATATCAATACCGGTTTCAATGCGTATGTCGAAGCGCACGACGGGAAGCTCGGCGGGCACTCCGTCACCGTGAAGATGGCTGATCCTGGAAACACCGTCGCGCAGGCAGGAACAAGCGCGCACAGGGTGGTTGAGCAGGACCACGCGCAGGTCGTAGTCGGCTTTATCAACTCGGCTCTCGCCTACGCGGTCGGCCCCTACATGGAAACCTCCAAGGTTCCACTGATCATCACGGGTGCCGGGGCGGACGGGCTTACCCAAAAGGCAGCTAGCCCGTATATCTTCCGCGTGGGGAACAGCAGTTCACAGCCCACGCTTCCGCTCGGCGACTACACATGCAAGGAGTTGGGCTACAAGACGGCGACCGTTATCGCGCTCGACTACTCGTTCGGCTGGGAGGCCGCAGGCGGCTTTGCTAGAGGCTTCACGAATGCCGGGTGCGAGATCGTGCAAGAGATCTACGCACCCACCGGTACGCAAGACTGGTCAGCGTATGTCGGGAAGATCGATAAGAAGTCGCAGGTCGTAGCGATGGCCGTGCCCGGCGCGGACGGCGTCCGGCTCCTCCGCGCGTACCGCAGCTACGGCGTACAGCTGCCCATCGTTGCTTATGGCGGGACGGTTGACCAGACGGTGCTGCCAACGCAGGGCGACACGGCTGCCGGTGTCATCAGCATGTTCGGCTACTCGACGGCGCTTGACACGCCCGCCAACAAGGAGTTCATGGAAGCATTCCAGAAGGCGGGCGGCAAGCAGCCGAATGCGTATGCGGAGGACGGTTGGTCAGCGGCCGCCGCTTTGGATGCGGCGCTCGCGAAGATAGACGGCAACGTTGACTCTGCTGCCATAGTGGCGGCCCTCAAGGGGCTGTCCTTTGAGACCGCCCGCGGCACGATCCAGTTCGATGAGCATGGCCAGGCCATATTCGACATGTACGTCCGCACGGTTGAGAAGGTGGATGGCCACTGGCAGAACACCGTGACGAAGACACTGCCCAAGGTCAGCCAGTTCTGGACGTTCGACCCTGAGAAGTACATGGCGCTGCCTCCGTACGAAAAGCTCAAAGGCACTTGGGCGAAGTAACGCGCTATGAACTGGTCGATCGATATTCTGAACGGGCTGGCTTACGGTGGCTTGCTGTTCGTCATCGCGAGTGGTTTAAACATGACCATCGGCATGATGCACCGTGTCAACCTGGCACATGGAGCATTGTTTCTCGTGGGCGGCTACCTTGCGCTCGACATTGCCGACCGGACCGGAAACTATTTGATCGGCCTGCTCGCTGGGGTTGTCGGCGCGTTTGTCATTGGATTGGTGCTAGAGCGGTTCCTGCTGCAGCGAGTAGCGGACAGCGACGTCGCGCAAATCCTCTTGACAGTGGGCGCGGGCCTGCTGATCCAGGATCAGATTCGTGCCCGCTACACGGCCAATCCATTGACGCCGCCGACACCACCCGGGCTGGACGGGAGTTCCAACATCGGGGGCGCGATGTTTCCGACTCTCAAGTTGGCGACGCTGGCGCTGGCGATCGTGCTCGCAATCGCGATGACGATGGTGTTGAAGAAGACGAAGCTCGGCGCCCTCGTTCGTGCGTCAGTGGACGACAACTCTATGGCTCGGAGTGTCGGGGTGCGCGTGCCCTGGCTTTATATGTGGGTCTTCGGGGCCGGTGGCGCGCTTGCTGGGTTCGCGGGCGTTTGGGGCGGTTCATATCTCAGTCTCGAGCCGGAGTTGGGATGGGAAATCCTCTTGCTCGGCCTGGTCGTCATCGTTATTGGGGGCTTGGACTCGATCGGCGGCGCATTCTTAGCGGCCATGATAATCGGGCTCCTCACGCAGTTCGGACGCCTGTATTTCCCCTCGTTCGCGAGCTTCTTCGTGTATGGCATCGCGGTGTTCGTGCTGTTGGTCCGGCCGAACGGATTATTGGGCAGGGTGGTGACGCGTGAGGCCTGATCGCTTAAAGCTCGGCGGCAGCGCCCGAGGGCTGCGTACAGCACTCGTATTGGGAGCCCTCGCGGCGTTGGTCGTACTGCCCGAGGTACTCTCTAACTTCCAACTTTATGTCGCGACTCGCGTGCTGATCTTCGGTCTCTTCGCGACTGGCTACAACCTCGTCTTTGGCTACGGCGGGATGCACTCATTAGGGCACGCGGCATTCTTCGGGCTCGGCGCGTACGTGCTCGGTTTGGGTGTCGCGAACTACGACCTGCCAGCGACGCCCTTGCTGGTGGCGGCTACCGTGGCCGGCGCGGCAATGGGTGTGGTCTGGGGATTGCTGTGCGTGCGCATTCGTGGGATCTACCTCTTGCTGCTCACTCTCGGGCTCGGTCAACTCCTGTGGGCGCTTGCTTCGCAGTTGGTCAGCCTGACCGGGGGCGACAACGGGGTGGCAAATATCAGCCGGGCCGGACTACCAACTGGCTCGGTCGGGTTCTACTGGCTGTGCGCAATGGTGACGGTGGTCACCCTTGTCCTATTGCACGCCTTCCAGCGCTCGCCGGTCGGCATGTCGATCGCGGCGATGCGCGAGAGCGCGTTGAGGACCGCGGCGTCGGGCTATAACGTCCGGGGAATCGGCGCTACCGCCTTTGCCGTGTCGGGCGCCGTTTGCGCACTGGCCGGCGCACTGAACACCTCATTCACCGCGGCTGTCTCTCCTGACTCGCTTCACTGGCTGACCTCCGCGACCGTGATGGTGTACGCGATCGTGGGCGGCGCCGGCTTCTTCTTCGGTCCGTTCTTGGGGGCGGGAATCCTCATCGTCTTGGAGGTCATCATCTCTGCCAAGTGGTCGCAGTGGACCTCTGTGCTCGGCATTATCTATATCGTCACCGCGCTGAGTCTTAAAGAAGGAATCCTCGGAAAGGCTGCGGCGGTGATCGCGCGCGGCACCCCGCGTTCAGGCGGCACCGCCGCTGCCGCCGTGGACCCCGCCCAGGTGAACTCGTCGGACAAACATGAGCCGATAGTCGCGCGGGGGATAACGTCATGACCGATGATGTCGTGGCGCTTGAGGCGCACGAAGTTACCCGCCGATTCGGGGAATTCGTGGCTAACCAGTCGGTGAATCTTAGCGTCCGCATGGGTGAGCGGCGCGCACTTATCGGGCCGAACGGCGCCGGGAAGACCACATTGTTCAATATGCTCGCCGGGCAACTGCCTCCTAGCAGTGGCCGCATCACACTTTTCGGGCAGGATGTGACGCACGTGCGCCCCGAGCGCCGCGCGAGGCTGGGCTTGGCTCGGACCTTTCAGCTCAATGTCCTTTTCGATGGGCTGACCACCCTGGAGAATCTCGAGATCACGCTCGCTGCCGGCGACGCGAGTCGGTTCGTGTTCTACCGAAAACTCGGGGCTGTCGCGTCCATCCGGCGACGCGGCATGGAGATCCTTAAGAAGTGGGGGCTTGAATCCGTCGCGGACAAGCGAGTGGGCTCCCTTTCGTACGGCCGCCAGCGTCAGCTTGAAATCATCCTCGCGCTATGCCGCCAACCCAGAGTCCTTCTCCTCGATGAGCCGACTGCGGGTCTCGCCGCGGCGGACGCCGCCGAACTCGTTCAGGTGATCGCATCGCTGCCTCGCGACGTCACGGTTGTGATGATCGAGCACGACATCGACGTGGCCTTTTCGATCGCCGACAAGGTCACGGTCCTCTATGACGGATCGGTTCTCTGCGAGGGCACGCCAGGCGAGATCGCGGCGGACGAACGTGTCACCACGGCCTATCTCGGAGGGCTCGCGAATGCTCCAGATTAATTGTCTGCGTAGCGGATACGCCCGCGGCACCGTCCTGCATGACATATCCCTAGATCTCGCGGAAGGTGAGCTCTTAGGAGTCTTGGGGCGAAACGGGATGGGCAAGACGACGTTGATCAATACGATCGCGGGACAAGTTCGGTCGAGGGGCGGCAGCATCAAGTTTAAAGATGAAGAGATCGCTTCGTGGCCGCCGGAGCGACGTGCCGCCGCGGGGCTGGCCCTCGTCCCACAAGGTCATCGTGTCTTCGCGAGCCTTACGGTCAAGGAGAACCTGGAAATCGCCCAGCGCAAGCGAGGGCTCTCCAACTGGCGGATCGATGATGTGTTCGACCTTTTCCCGGTCCTCGCGGAAAAGCGTCGTTTTCACGCTGGCCTCCTCAGCGGTGGTCAGCAGCAGATGCTCGCGATCGGTCGAGCCATGGTTCAAAACTGCGACGCCGTCCTCATGGACGAGCCAACCGAGGGTCTCGACCCGCAAACGGTGGCTCGGGTGGCGGAGGCGATGATGGAGATGAACCGCCGAGGCGCCGCGATCCTTCTCGTGGAGCAAAAGGTGGAATTCACACTTCGTCGCGTCGGCCGAGCCGTAATCATCAGTCGCGGTCGGATCGCGCTCAGGGCTGATGACGCCCGACGGCTACTCAATGATGCCGATGCCATAGCCAAGCACATCGGGGTTGGCGCGTCGGTTACGGGAGCGGAGAAGGCTCAATAGGCGGCGGACGCGCGGACCCGGCTGGCGTCCGCGGCCCGTGGGGGTAAGCGGCGCTGGAAGCAGATGG
>JBDZVM010000011.1:87439-111756 GCA_040255675.1 Actinomycetales bacterium
CGGACCCGGCTGGCGTCCGCGGCCCGTGGGGGTAAGCGGCGCTGGAAGCAGATGGGTATCGGGTGACCGACCTCACGACCAGGCGGCAACATCCCACCAGTGTGACTCCCGCCACTACGGCGCAGGCTGAGCGGGCTCGCGCAACTTTTCGTGTTTGCGGTGAGGAAATCGTCGTGAGACGCGACCTTGGCTGCGGGCGAGGCGCGGCGAGGCTGATCATTCATGCCGCTGTCACTGTCGTCGTCGTCCTCGCGCTCGCTGTCGTCAATGTCTTCGTCGCATCGGAGTTTCCGTGGTCCGTGTTCCCGGCCATCGGTATGGGCTTGGGGGTTTGGTTCCACTGGTACTTCGCGGTGCGCCGCGGTGAAGAGTTCATGCTTCGTCATCAGGACGACGTCGAGCGCGAGGCTCGGCGCCTCGCGGCGTCAATGCTCGCGTCCACGATGGACCGGGCGTGATCGAGCCCGCTATGGGATAACACGGGTTTGCTCGGCGTCCGATCGATTCGGCACGCTACGGCATGGCGCTTTGCGCGCAAGTGGCGTCGTCCGAGAACGTAGCGCTCGTGCGTGGGCGTTCGCTGGGTCGGCAGTTCGGCTGGCTGTGGGCTGCCTACGCCGTCAGCACGTTCGGCACGTGGCTCGCGTTCGACGCACTTCCGCTCATCGCGATTCTTGCCTTGCACGTGCGGCCCGAGCAAGTGTCGTTGCTTGCTGCGGCAGGGCTCGCCGTCGGCGCGCTCGTCGCGTTGCCACTCGGACCGTGGGTCGAATACCGGCGCAAGCGCCGGGTCATGATTGCCATGGACCTCACGCGCTTCGCGGCATTAGTCAGCATTCCTGCCACGTATGCCGTCGGCTGGCTCACCTTCGGCCAACTCGTCGCGGTCGCCGTCGTGGTGGCGGCGGCCGACATCACGTTTCGCGCGGCGAGCGGCGCGTGCCTCAAGAACTTGGTAAAGCCGGACGACGTCCTCACCGCGAACGCTCGATTCGAATCGACGACGTGGACGGCGACGTTGGTCGGTCCGCCACTCGGCGGCGCGGCCATCGGGTTGTTCGGTCCGGTGACGACGGTCGTGGCCGATGCCGTTAGCTACGTGCTGTCGGCGGCCGGGCTTCACCGGATAAAAACCGATGAATTGCCGCCGCGTCGGCCGGCGCGATTTCAAGCGCGCGAGTTGTTCGAAGGTTGGCGTTACATCGCGCGGCATCGGCTGCTGCGCAAGCTGTTCTTGAACACCGCGCTCGTCAACGCGCTGATCCTCGCGACCGCGCCGCTTCTCGCCGTCCTCATGCTTGGCGAACTCGGCATGGCGCCGTGGCAGTACGGGCTGGCGTTCGCGGCACCGTGCGCGGGCGGACTTATCGGCTCGCGGTTGGCGACTCGCGTGAGCAGGCGGCTCGGCGAACACCGCGTGTTGCGTGTCTCTGGCACGTTGCGCGCGTGCTGGTCGATCGGCTTGGCCTTTGTCCCCGCGGGTTGGGCGGGTGTCGTGTTCGTGATGGTCATTCAGTTCGGCCTGGTGACGAGCGTGGGATTTTTCAACCCGGCGTTCGCGACCATCCGCTTGGAACAGACGCCGATCGAGCGGCTTGCCCGCACGTTGTCGGCGTGGTCGGTGACGACCAAAGCAACGGTCGCGGCGTCCACCGCTGCTTGGGGCCTGCTTGCCGCGGCGGTCGGGGTGCGTGCCGCGATCGCGATCGCTGGCGGCTTGATGTTGGTGACCCCGGTGCTCTTGCCGTGGCGATCGGCATCGCCGGCTCCGGAAGCATCGCCGGTGCAAGAAGTGCCACCGGCGCGGGAAGCATCGCCGCTAGCCGACGACGCGGACGGCGCCGCTGTAGCGGCCGTGCCCCAACACTGAAGCCACCTTGACGACATCGCCGGTTTGTGGCGCGTTGACCATCATGCCGTTGCCGATGTAGATGCCGACGTGGTGATGGTCGGGGTAGAAGAACACGAGGTCGCCGGGCCGAAGCTCGTTGTAGGAGACGTGGCGGTAGGCGTTCCAGAACGCGCCCGTGTAGTGCGCGGTGGCCACGCCGGCCTGCCCATAAGCCCACTGCACAAGCCCCGAGCAATCGAAGCTGTTCGGGCCGGCCGCCCCCCAACGGTACGGCGTGCCGAGGCGTGTCATGGCGGCGGCGACGGCTCGCTGCGCCACGGACGCACCGTTTGCGGTTTGAGGCAGCGCGGGTGCCAGATTGGCCGGGCGGCTCTGGGCACGGCTTGCCCGCTCCGCGGCTTGCGCTTGACGGGCGGCGGCGAGAACGGCGGCTGCCCTCGCGCGGTCGGCGGCCTCTTTCGCTCGTTGCGCGGCGAGCATTTGCGCCCGCTGCTGCGCGGTGAGTTGGGCAAGCACGCGCTGGCTTTGCGCCAGCAAATTGGTGATCTGCTGCTTTTGCGCTGTGAGTTGCTTGGTGATCGTGCTTGCCGCCTTCTGCGCTTGCGCTGAGGCGGCGACTTTCTGCCGGTAGCGCTGGTCTGCGGTGCGAGCGGCTGTGAGAACGGCACCTTGCGCGCGCGAGACCTGCTCCAAGGCAGACATTCGGGCGACGACGTCCGCCGGTTCTCCGCCGGTCAAGACGACCGACAGCACTGGCGCCGTGCCACCCGCTTCGTAGCTTTGCGCGGCGAACCTGGAGGCGCTTTGGCGCGCCACTTCGAACTGGGTGCGCGCCTTGGCCGCGTCGGCGTTGGCGGTGGCGACCGTGCGTTTCGCGGCGTCTAGCCGGGCCTGCGCGGCGTTGTACTGCTCGGTGATCGCTTCGGCCTGCTCGTTCAACTGGTCGACGCGCGCCTGCGCGGCGGCAACCGTCGTCGGCGGCGCGGCTTGCGCGGCCGCGACGGGCAGCAGGGTGGCGACGACCGTAGCGGTCGCGGCTGCGCAGACGGAGTTACGGGCGAATCGCCAGTGATGTGGGAAACGGGGACGACGCGATGGCGTTGGCTTAGTGATAACGCGCAGCAACCGAGCCGGCCTTCCTCTTTGACCGCCGACCGAGTTAGCTGACGGGTTCGGGCCAGAGGAAGCCCTACCGCGACGACGAGCGACGCCGACGCGGATTCACCCCAGGCGAAGACTGGGTCCCCGGTTCCCTTGCGGGATTAGGCGGCGATCTGACCGCCGCCGTCCATGACGCGTCGGGCAGGTCACGATCAGATCACGACGTAGCGTAGCGGGCATCCCCGCTTCGAGGCAACTAACTCGCGACTAACTCGCCGCATTCGCGCTCTGCGTGCGCTGTCAGTGTCGCTGCCAGTTGGGTAGGAGACGCTCATGAACATTGATCGCGACGACCGTTCCGCGGGTGAGCTGCCGGAGTCGTTCCGGCCGCATTTCCAGGGCACCGCGCGCGTGCAGCAGTTCGAAAGTCCGTTCCAGCCCGGGCCGGCGGTGTTCGCCGTCCATTTCGACGCGGGAGCCCGCACGAAGCCGCACCTTCATCACACGGGACAAGTGCTCTACGTCACACAAGGCGAAGGAATCGTGGCTGATCGCGACGGGCGCCATGTCGTGCGGCCTGGCGACGTCATCACCGTTCGCCACGACGAATGGCACTGGCACGGCGCCACGCCCACGACGGCGATGACGCACCTCACCGTGCAGATTCCGGGGCCCGACGACATCGTGTGGGACGTCGACGAACGTGACTGGGCGACGGGATACGAGTAACCCTGGGTCGCGCGGCACGCGCGCGGCTGAAAGTCGAGAAAGCAGGCTGGGGTTATGGGCGTGCACCCAACTCAAGGCTTGTTGGCTTCGGCGAGTAGCGCTCTCATGCGACGAAGACCTTCGGGCGCGTGGAGCGGATCCGCTGCCGCGGGCACAGCCGTACCGAGGAGTTGGAGGTCCTTGCTCAGGCCCTCGGCGGGGTACTCGAGCATCGCCCTAAGAGCGGGGCTCCCGCACGACCCTGACCTGAGTACCTCGGTAAGCAACTGAAGGTCGAGCCCGAGGTGTTGCGCGGTTTCGACGATCCGGGCCAGGCCCTCGAACTGGTAGGCAATCATGGCGTTGCCAAGCAGTTTGACGAGGGCGGCATCTCGCGCGCTTTTTACGCGAAGCACGCGTTCGGCAATGGTAAGGAGAAGAAATTGCTCCGTCGGGTCTGGCAACGTAGCGGGCGCGATAGCGAGCAAACGGCCATACAAGGCACCCGTCTCGCCACCCGTGACCTGCACCGGCCAACATTTCGACGTCCGTTGTCCGGCATCGTCGAAGACCGCGGCTGCCCGCGGACCCAATGTCGACACGATGTACACGCCCGACGCGGTTGGGAGAGCGGACAGATTGCGACCCAGGTCGACTGCGTCTTCTTCGCCCGATACCGCGATGAAGATGTGCTGGCACGTGCTCGCTTCGTCGACCGAAGCTGACGAACGCGCGTTTGCCATGCCCTCCCAGGCGTTTCGGCGCCGTGCTTCGATATCGATTCCGAGCACCGGACCACCGATCACGCTCGCCAAGCGGCGTGCGAGCGCGAGGCCCAACGGTCCGAGACCGACAACACAAGCTACGGCTGCCGGAGGCTTTTCGGCTTGCACGCTACTCATGCGGCACCGGAGCCATACGATCGCGCTGACACCTTTACTCCTGACCGACCGGACGAATTCGACCCTCAAGCATCTCTCTCAATTCCCTCGGCATCCATTCGGAGCGCTCGCACAATTGGCATGCCCACTCCGCCGACGTGATTGAATCCAAGGCAGAAAACCATTCCCGGAGGTCAGCCCTGCCGCACGTAGTGCACTGGCGCACCCAAATCTCATCGCTTGGCAACGGCGGCTGCCGACTGGTAACCATGCCTCTCCTTGCGCAGACTGTGCCTCACTGGTAGGGAGTTCACTCCGTACGCTTCACGCGAGGGAGGTTCTTCATCGAGAGTCAGCAACCCAATCCTGATGGTTCACGCCCGCGTTGTACTCAAGCCCGGTGTAGCGTCGCCAGGTATCCCAGAACTGACGTAGGCGCTTGTCGTCGCCGCGAATTCCCGCCACACCTTCTTGACCCCGTGCGATGAGACTGAGGCGAGCCTTACCCGATTGCAGGCCAGTGTGTTGCGCCTCGAGCACGGCGCTGTCTTCGTCTGGTTGTCGCGAGAGCCAGACCTGGTAGCCGGCGTCGCGAGCCCTTCGCTCCTCTTCGGTGTCGCCTACCTTGCCGAGGATTCGGATTTCCATGATAGTCGTCGACTTGTCCAGAGGAATCTGGCTGAATACCTCGACCACGTTGGTGCGAGGTGTGATGACGAGATCGGGAAAGATCACCGCTAGGTAACCCTCGCCGCGTTCGAAACCGGGGAAAGCGTGACCAGTCGAGAGGTTCCACATGTCCTCGTCGACAGCGGCGGCGCCTTGCTGGATCTGCTGCACGCTGTGGTTGCTCTCGAAAAGGTGATAGGGCTGAGGTGGGCTGGCCTTCTGCAAGAACTTGTGCACGAACGGCACGTGATAGCCGTCTCGAGCATTCTCGGCAAATCCCTTCCAGTTCGCTTTTAGCACGCGGTCGTTACGTCTAAAGACTTCTAGCGGAACCTGGCTGAATGGCCGTTCGAGCCAACCGATTACTTCTGGGCCGAGAAACTCCCGGAGCGATGGCCCCTCAAGCGCGAGGCGGACGAACACGAAGCCAAACATCGAATCCGTGATGAGGGGTGTCAGCCCGAAGTTCTTCTTGTCGAATCCGCTACCCGTGTACGCCTCTTCCATCGGTACGCTCTTGAGGCTGCCGTCAAGCCGGAAAGACCAATTGTGGTAAGGGCACAGGAGACTTCTGGAACAGCCTTCTTCCTCTACGACGACGAGCGTGCCCCGATGAGGGCAGACGTTGTGGAAGGCGCGTATACGCGAATCGCTGTCGCGCAGCACGACGATGGGATCGCCGCCAGGGAGGGTTCGACGCAGATACTGTCCCGGTTCCCTTATCTCGCTTTCATGGCAGAGGAATAACCAGGTATTGCGGAAGATGGTGTCAAGTTCGTGCCTGAACGTAGCGTCATCGTAGGCGGAGTTATGGACGACCCGATGGACGTCGATACCTCGCCACCGGCGCACACCCTCGGCACCGTCTACTTCGCCGCTAGCGCGTCCGTCATTTTCTGAAATTGAGCCGGTAGACGCGTTCAAGGGACTCTCCATCCTTCGTCCCGGTCGTCCACGGGCGCGAAGACAACCGCCGCCATAGCCGCGACTATACTGACTACAGTATCCCGAGGTCAAGGGTTGGCGACTGGACGACCGGATGCGAGTGACGCGTCGTCAGATGAACAGGAGTTGCGCGCCTTGCGTCTTGTCGATGAAGTCGGCCGCGCTGATGATTCCTTCGACAGCCTCGTAAAGATCGCTTTCGTCAATGTGCATCATGTCGGCCGACATCCGGCACGCCCACAAATGACCGCCCGAAGCGACGATTTGCTCGAGAAACTCTGGCACTTCTGGAACTCCGATCTCGGCAATCTGGCGCTTCATCTTCGCCGTCGCCATGGCGGTGATCCCTGGCAGACCGCCGATGCCTTGCGGCATGTGGGTCGCGGTGTTGCCCAGCGGCGTGAACTTGAGGTCGTGCATACGCGATTTGAGGATCATGTCGAAGCCCCAAAACGTGAAGAACAAATGGGTCTCGACTCCTTCGCCCAGAGCCGCGTTCGCGAGCACAAGCCCCGGATACGCCATGTCGAGATTGCCCTTCGAGCATATGATGGCGAGCTTGCGGCTGGCATAGTCGTCGTCGAATTTGGGCACGAGCACCGGTTCGTTCGCGGTGGTGGTCATGACAGCGGCTCCGATCTCGGTCTTACTCACACGCACCCTTGCGGCTTGGGCAGTCCGGCAATATAGGCCATCTTCTTTGCCGGCTTCTTCGGGAAGAGTTCGAACAGCCGCTTCGTCGGCACACTGCCGGCGACGGTTACTCGGCGCAACGTCGGCGTCGCGCCGTGGTCGCGAAAGTCGGCGCGAAGAAACCGGATGACCTTCCAATGCTCGTCGGTCAAATCGATTCCGATGTTGCTCGCGAGTTGGACGGCAAGTTGCTCGTCCCACTCGGCGTACTCGGTCAAGAAGCCCTCCGCGTCGACGTGGACGTCGCGCTGCGCGATCGTGGTGACGGGCATGTCACATCTCCTGCTTCCTGGCCTCGGGCAGCGTTTTGCCGGCCATCGACATGTGTTCGGGCAGTGGGATTCGGCGTCCGGGTAGGAGCATGTTCCAATACATCCAGCGGAACGCGAGCTTGCCCCAGTGATTCACGCGGGTCTCGCGGAGTAGCGAGAACGGGCCAAGCTTCGGGATCGGATATTTGCCCGGTAAAGGTTCGGCTTCGTAGTTGAAGTCGATGAGCATCGCGCGCCCGTCCCCGACCTCGACGTAGCAGTTCGCGTGACCGTCGAACGATGCGGGTAAGGGCTCGCCGGCCATGTGCGCCGTCATGTTGTCGAGCAGGTCGTCGACAGCGAAATGCGCGACGGAGCCTGCTTTCGACGCCGGTGTCGCGGCGGCGTCGCCGATAGCGAAGATGTTGTCGTAGTCGGAAGACTGAAGAGTATGCGGATCGACGCGCACGTAATTCAACTCGTCGCCCAACCCCGCACGGGCAACGAAGTCTGCCCCCATATTCAACGGAACAGTGACCAGCAGGTCGAAGTCGACCTCACGTTCGTCGTACGACACCAGCCTGTTCGGCGCGGCGCCGATACGTTCGATCGCGAAGTCGGGTTCAAGTAAGATCTTGCGTTCATCGAGCATCGATCCGAGCAACTCCGAGGAAATGGGCTTCGTGAACGCGCCAGATAACGGCGTGACGAACGACAACTCAACCCGATCGCGCATCCCTCGTTGCCTGAAGAACGAGTCGGCCAGGAAAGCGAACTCGAGCGGCGCGACCGGACACTTGATCGGCATTTCGACGATATGGACGACGAGCCGGCCGCCGTCCCATTCTCGAAGTCTGTCGCGCAGCGCGACCGCGCCGTCGTAGGTGTAGAACTCGTGAATCGACTGGCGCCACTCCTCGCCCAGCATGCCCGGCGTCTGATCAGGCCGAGGCGACGTGCCCGTGGCGATCACGAGGTAGTCGTAGGGCAGCGTGACGCCGCTCGCGAGCTTTACCTCGCGCTGAGACGGCTGTACCGTCTCGACGGATCCGACGATGAAGTCCACGCCCTGCCGGAGGAACTTCTTGCGTGGACGAGCAATCTCCGCCGGTGAATAGATGCCGAACGGCAAGAACAGGAAACCCGGCTGGTACATGTGCACGTCATCCGCGTCGACGACGGTGATTTTCCATGTGTCGGCCGGCAGTCGCTTACGGGCGCGATTGGCACATGATGTACCGGCCGTGCCGGCGCCCAACACCAGGAGATGTCGCATCAGTTCCTGTGCCCGTTATGTTCGTGATGTTTGATCGTGCAGTCCGCGCTGGGATAGAACACAGCTTCGTGCCCGTCTTCCCACTGGACGACGTACGGCGGAGATCCGTCGGGATGACGAATCATGGTGATAATCCCGTGACGGTCGTGCTCGCCAACGTGACGCGCATGGGCGACGACTTCGTCTCCGACCGAGGCTTCCATTGCCGGCCTCCTTTGTCGTCTCGGTACGCCCAGCTTTTGGTCGACTGGGCCGACTTCCAGCCTTCGCCGCATCGTGCGTCGGAGCGAGGGTCGAACGTCCCGGGCGGTGGGACCGATATGCCGACGTGCCGACGTGGCCGCGCGGCTTGCGGGACGATTCGCCTTCCCGCGAAGGCCGTTCGGCTCTGCGAACGCCGAATGCGAAGGATGAGGGTGGCAAGTACCTGGTCGTCGCGGCGATCGCGAGGCGACCGGCCTCGAGACAACCGAGGGGGAGGCGACCAGGGAGGACTGCGAGGGTGACCGCGGGCCACAAGTGCGAAGGAATACCGTCATGCGTGAACAGTTAGATACCTTGCTTGACGGTGGTACCGCGACGATTGACGGCAACGAGGCCGCCGCGCGCGTGGCCCATGCGTTGTCTGACATCGCGGTGCTTTATCCGATCACTCCCGCCTCGCCGATGGGCGAATTCATCGATGTCTGGGCGCACGCGGGCGTCCCTAACGCGTGGGGCTGCGTGCCTGACGTCGTCGAGATGCAATCCGAAGCCGGTGCGGCGGGAGCCCTGCACGGAGCGGCGATGGAAGGTGCGCTCGCCACCACCTTCACCGCGTCGCAAGGTCTGTTGCTCATGCTGCCGAACATGTTCAAGATTGCGGGCGAGCTGACGCCCGCCGTCATTCATGTCGCGGCGCGCACCGTTGCTACGCACGCGCTCTCGATATTCGGCGACCACAGTGACGTCATGGCCGCACGCTCGACCGGGTGGGCGATGCTGGCCGCGAGTTCGGTGCAGGAGTGCCACGACTTCGCGCTTGTCGCGCACGCCGCCTCCCAACGCAGCCGGGTGCCGTTCGTGCATTTCTTCGACGGTTTCCGCACATCCCACGAAATTGACAAGATTCGGCTTCTCACGACAGACGACGTCCGCGCGCTCGTCCGCACCGCGGATGTCGAAGCGCACCGTGGCCGGGCGCTCTCGCCCGACCGGCCGACTCTACGCGGTTCCGCGCAAAATCCTGACGTGTTCTTCCAGGCTCGTGAGGCCGCTAATCCCTTCTACGACACCGTTCCGAACGCGGTGCAGGACGTGATGAACGAGCTAGCACAGCGCACCGGACGCAAGTACCGGCTAGTCGAGTACGAAGGAGCGCCCGACGCGGAGCGAGTTCTCGTGCTGATGGGTTCCGGCGTCGGCGCTGTGCAAGAAGTCGTCGAGGAACTTAACCGGCGCGGTGAGAAGGTCGGCGTGCTTAAGGTGCGCCTGTTCCGGCCTTTTCCCGCCGTCCAGCTCGCCGTCTCAATCCCAGCGACCGTGCGTCGGGTCGCCGTTCTCGACCGAACGAAGGAACCCGGCGCCGTGGCCGATCCGCTTCACCTTGACGTGCTCACGTCACTCGTCGAAAGCGGCCGAGGCGATATAGAGGTCGTCGGTGCGCGGTACGGCTTGGCTAGCAAAGAGTTCACTCCCCAGCTCATCAAAGGCATTTTCGACGAACTCGCGAGCCCGACTCCGCGCCGGCGCATGACGGCGGGCATCGTCGACGACGTCAACCACAGCAACGTCGTCCCCGACGAGACTTTCGTGGTACCGAACCGAGCCGTGCAAGCATTGTTCTATGGGCTCGGCAGCGACGGGAGCGTGGGCGCGAGCAAGTCATCGATCAAAATCATCGGCGAGCTGACGAATCTTTTCGCGCAGGGGTATTTCGTCTACGACTCGCGCAAGTCGGGTACGGTCACGGTTTCGCACCTTCGATTCGGGCCCGACCCGATTCGCTCGACCTACTTGATCGATCGTGCCGACTTCGTCGCGTGCCACCAGTTCGGCCTGTTACGCAGCCAACCCGTTCTCGATCGCGCGCGTGACGGCGCGACCCTTCTTCTCAACGCACCGTACGGTGCCGGGCACGTGTGGGAGCATCTGCCGATGCGAGTACGACAGCAGATCGTCGACAAGCACATCGACGTCTGGGTGATAAACGCGGGCCGGGTGGCGCGGGCCGCGGGAATGGGCGGCCGTATCAATACGGTCATGCAGCCGTGCTTCTTCGCACTGTCGAACGTGGTGCCCCGCGAGCAAGCGCTCAATGCTTTGCGAGGGAGCATCGAGAAAAGGTACGCGAAGCGAGGCCATGACGTCGTGCGGAAAAACCTCGACGCTGTCGCCAGGTCGCTCGACGAACTCGTGCGCTTCGAGGTGCCCGCGACCGTCGGCGCGACCGAGGCATCGGCAACGAGTTCAATGCTGTCTGCCGCGCCTGCGCTCGTCCGCGAGTTGGTGTCGGGCCGCGGTCACGCACTGCCCGTGAGTAGCTTGCCGGTCGACGGAACCTTCCCGACCGGGACGTCACGTTTCGAGAAGCGCGCGATCGCCACCGAGATACCCATCTGGGATCCCTCGATTTGCATCGATTGCGGAAAATGCACGATCGTGTGTCCGCACGCCGCAATCAGAATGAAGGCGTACGAGCCGGCAGATCTGGCCGACGCGCCCGACGGATTCCTCTCGAAAGACTGCGTCGGCCGAGACCTGCCGGGCATGAAGCTCACTGTGCAGGTCGCGCCCGACGACTGCACCGGTTGCGCCTTGTGTGTCGACGTGTGCCCCGCGCATAGCAAGGAGAATCCCGAACACAAGTCGCTCGACATGGCCGATGCGCTCGCTCACCGCGACGCGGAGCGAGCGCGCTGGGAGTTCTTCGAACGGATTCCCGACATCGATCGCGGTAAGGTACGCGTCGACACTGTGAAGGGTTCGCAACTCCTGCGGCCGCTGTTCGAGTTTCCCGGTGCCTGCGCTGGCTGCGGAGAAACGCCTTACTTGAAGTTGCTGAGTCAGCTGTTCGGCGACCGCATGATCGTAGCGAACGCGACCGGCTGCTCGTCGATCTACGGTGGAAATCTGCCGACGACGCCCTGGGCGCGAAACGCCGAGGGCCGTGGGCCCGCATGGGCGAACTCGTTGTTCGAAGACAACGCTGAATTCGGGTTAGGCCTTCGCATGGCTTACGAGTTTCGCGTCCGAGACGCGCGTCGTCTTCTCGAAGAACTGCGTCATGTCGTCGGCAGCGAACTGGCCGACGCGGTTCTCGACGCTGATCAAAGCGACGAAGCGGGGATTGTCGGGCAACGTAAGCGCGTCGAGAAGCTTAAGGGCGTTTTGGCAGCTGTTGCGGGAACGACGCCCGATGCCGCGCGATTGTCGGCGATCGCCGACGACCTCGTCACCAAGAGTTTTTGGATCGTCGGCGGTGACGGCTGGGCCTACGACATCGGCTTCGGAGGCCTCGACCACGTTCTCGCGAGCGGACGAAACGTGAACGTGCTAGTGCTCGACACCGAGGTGTACTCCAACACCGGTGGGCAATCGTCGAAGGCGACTCCGCGAGGCGCGGTGGCGCGGTTCGCGGCGTCCGGAAAGTCGACGGTGAAGAAAGATCTCGGCGCGTTCGCCCTCGCCTACGGCAATGTCTACGTGGCCTCGATCGCGCTCGGCGCGAACGAGATGCAGGCGGTACGCGCGTTGCGTGAAGCAGCCGCCTGGCCGGGGCCGTCGCTGGTGATCGCTTACAGCACGTGCATCGAACACGGCATCGAGATGTCGACGTCGATGACGCATCAAAAAGATGCCGTGAGCTGCGGCTATTGGCCGCTGTACCGGTACCAGCCGGGTACTGCCGAAGGCACGCGGCCGTTCCGGCTCGACTCGAAAGCGCCATCGACGTCGCTCGCCGATTTCGCGTCGAGCGAGACCCGGTTCGCGGCGCTCGCTCGCACCGACCCGAGTCGGGCGCGCCTCTTGCTCGAGCGCGCGCAGGCCGACATCGATGAGCGCTGGCGCTATTACCAGCAACTTGCCGGTATTGCTCGGGTGCGGCCTCGCGACGTGTAGCGCGCCGCGTTAGTACCTAGTGCCGGTCTGGCGCTGTGCCGAACGGTGTGGGCGCGTTTAGCTGCCGACGGCTCTCCGTCGCCAGGATCGCGGCCTGGGTGCGTCTCTCAAGACCCAGCTTGGCTAGGAGCGACGACACGTAGTTTTTCACAGTCTTTTCGGCGAGAAACATGCGTTCGCCGATCTGCCGGTTCGTCAATCCTTCGCCGATGAGATCGAGAATGCGCCTTTCTTGCTCTGTCAAAGCGGCGAACGGATCGGCGCGCTCGCGGGCCACCGCTTCGTCACGCAGATGCTGCATCACCCGTGCCGTTGCTTTGGCATCGAGCAACGAACCGCCGTGGGCGACGGTTCTTACGGCGTCGACCAGGTCGCGTCCTTTGATTTGCTTGAGCACGTATCCGGCGGCGCCGGCGATGATCGCGTCGTACAGCGCGTCGTCGTCCGCGAATGACGTCAGCATCAAACAGCAAAGGTCGGGCATTTTCGAGCGAAGGTCGCGGCACACGCTCACGCCGTCGCCATCGGGCAGCCGGACGTCGAGCACCGCGACATCGGGCTTCAGCGCGGGGATGCGGGCCAGTGCCTCGAAAGCTGTCGCGCCCTCGCCGACAACCGCGATATCTCCGTCAGCTTCGAGAAGATCCTTGACCCCTCTGCGCACGACCTCGTGGTCGTCGAGAAGAAAGACCCTGATCTTCTTCGTCGTCGACGGGTCGCTGGCACGCTGCACATGCGCTCCTCTCGTTCGATGCTTGAACCACCGAACTCCAAAGAGATCCCATGAGCGACGCTAGCCGCGGTAGTTGTGCGCTGCGCCTGACTGACGCCCCGATCTAGCGGGACAAAGGACCCGTGCGACTCAATCCGGCCGCCTTAAAGACCCGATACGAGCAGGAAACTCCGGCAGCGGACCAGCGGCCTATGCCGGAGGCTGCCACGCGATGGTGCCGCGGCGGCACGCAGGGTCGTCGGCAGCGTGCCGCCGCAGGTCATGAGCGGCGTACGTGCGCCGAGAACGCGACGCGATCGCGCTCAAGGTTGCGCGAACGTCTTCACACCGTTCTTCGGCGAACCAACCATGACCCCATACAAGATCGGGCACGAGACATGGCGTAGAGCACTAGGTCCTACCTCCTTGACCCGACAGTCATCGGCGACGCTCGCGAGGGCAGCCGTGTTCCGCGGTATCTCGATGTGACACGCCCCGCCGCGCTGCTTCGCTGCGCCGCTGTCGCGAGACACTGTCACGCGGCGCGGTGGTGTGCTCTGTTGACGGAGGGACGATGACGGACGACGACGAGCCGGGCTTGCCCCGTCACTCAGCCTTGACTGCTCTTGAACGGCGGCTCCTAAACGAAGCCAAGGAGGCGCGTCAGCGCGAAGAACAGCTTCTGCCGGCGTGGCTGCGCAAAACCGAGGGCGAGCATCATTGGCAAATGTCGGTGGGCGTCGTGGTGGCCATCGCGTTGCAACTCGCGCTGCCGGTGCGTCTCATGCTCGGGCCGCCCTACCTCCTGCCGATTGCCGAGGCCGCCATCCTGCTGGTGCTCGTCGCCGCGAATCCGGGTCGTGTCGTTCGGCGATCGGCGGGAATCCGGCTGTGTGCTCTCGTGTTGCTCGGTGTGCTCAGCGCAAGTAACGCGACTTCGGCGGGCTTGCTGGTGCATGAAATCGTGGGCGGTTCGAGCACCAGCGGCGCGCGTTTGCTGCTAGAGGGCGTGTACATCTGGCTTACCAACGTCATCGCTTTTGGCTTGTGGTACTGGGAATTCGACCGGGGAGGCCCGGTGCAACGCGCTCATGGGCTTCGTAAGCACCCCGACTTGTTGTTCCCGCAGATGCAGCAACCTGAGGTCGCGCCGCCTAATTGGGAACCAGTGTTTTTCGACTACCTTTATACGTCGTTCACCAACGCGACCGCATTCAGCCCGACCGATACGATGCCGTTGTCGCGGTGGGCCAAGGTGATGTTCTTAATACAGTCGGCGATCTCGCTGGTGACCGTCGCACTCGTGATATCGCGCGCGGTCAACATCTTTCGAGGCGGTTCATGATCGCGCCGCGTAATCGAAGGTCGTCGCGATAACCGGAAAGGAGAGCTGTGGATCGCTACCAGCACGACGTCTTGGCGACACCGCGTAAGAAGCGTGCCGAGGTTCCCGTTGTCGAGGCAGAACCCGGGCTGGTGGTTGAAGATATCGCCGGCGAATTCTGCGGCGCGGTGGTCGAATGCGAGAAGGACGTCGTTCACCTCGAAGACCGTTTCGGCAAAGTACGCGCGTTTCCCTTGGCGGTTGGGGCGTTTCTACTCGACGGTAAGCCGGTGACGTTGGCGCGGCCGCTCGGTGTCGTGCCGGCTCGGCCGGCTCGCACGGCGTCCGGCTCGGTGGCGGTTCACGGTTATCGAGCCCGCGTCGCGCGAGAAAGCCGCATCTATGTGGAGGGCCGTCATGACGCCGAACTCGTCGAGCGAGTGTGGGGCGAAGACCTGCGCGTCGAAGGCGTCGTCGTCGAATACCTCGAAGGCGTCGATCACCTTCCTGACATTGTGCGCACTTTCGCGCCTGGGCCCGGCCGTCGACTTGGTGTTCTCGTCGACCATCTTGTTGCGGGGTCGAAAGAATCTCGTATCGCGGCGGCGGTCTCGTCGCCTCACGTGCTCGTGGTCGGACATCCGTACATCGACGTTTGGCAGGCGGTGCGGCCCGCGAGTGTGGGTATCGAAGCTTGGCCCGACGTCCGACGGGGCTTGCCCTGGAAAGAAGGGGTGTGTGCCGCGCTCGGGTGGCCACATGCGACGGCGTCCGACATCGCGAACGCCTGGCGGAGAATCCTCGGCTCCGTGAACACGTACGCCGATCTCGAGCCTTCGTTGCTTGGCCGGGTCGAAGAACTCATCGACTTCGTCACCGCCTCCACCTCGTGATCGCGAAGACTTCTACCCTCATAGATGCCGAAATGTCTTCGTGATCACGGAAAAGGGGGGGAGGGCTAGAGCCAGTCTTTGCGGCGAAATATCCAGTACAACAGCGCGCCACCGGCGACGATGATGAAGGATGACACGGCAAATCCCCACTCTTTGCCGAATCCGGGGTAGGGCAGGTTCTGGCCGTAATAGCCGGTGACGGCGGTGGGCACCGCGATGATCGCCGCCCAACTGGTGACCTTCTTCATGATGAGATTCATGCGGTTGCCTTGAATGGTCAGGTTGGTCTCGAGAATCGTGCTCACCATGTCCCGAAGCGACTCTGTCCATTCACTCGCGCGCAAGACGTGGTCGTAGACGTCTTGGTAATAGGGCATGAGAGATTCGCTGACGATTTTTAGGTCGCGGCGCATCAGGCCGTTGACCACCTCGCGCATCGGCAGCACGAATCTCCGTAGCAGCAAGAGGTTCTTGCGCATCGAAAACGACGAGCGCTGCACTTCGCGCACGCGGTCGCGGCGGTCGTCGAAAAGTTCGTCTTCGAGCGCGTCGATACGTTCGTCGAGTTCTTGGACGGCGATGAAGTGGCCGTCGACGATGTAGTCGAGCACGCCGTAGAGCAGAAACCCCACGCCCTCCTTGGCCAGCTCGGGCGTGGCATCCCAACGAGACACCACCTGGTCGATGTCGAAAGCGCGGTCTTTGCGCACGGTGACGAACGCGTTCGGCAAGACGAACATCGCGATTTCGTGACTTGCGAGCTCGTGAGCTTGGGTGTCGAGTCGTACCGCGTAGGCGCTGATGAACAGGTGGGTCGTGTAATGATCGATCTTCGGGCGTTGCCGCTCGTGCTCGGCGTCTTCGATCGCTAGCGCGTGAAGGCCGAATTCTTCCTCGACTTCGCTCAGTTGTTCGCCGTCCGCCTTGCAAAGATCGACCCATACGAAGTCGCTCGGCTCGCTGAGGACTTCCGAGATATCGGCTATCGGGAAGTTCTCCTTGTCGAGAACTCCGTGACGATACAGCCGCGTGCGGGCCACGTAGACGTCAGCCTGTTGTCGCGGCGTCGGTCGCTCGCACGGCTGCCGCCGCTTCGCGCGCGCGCAGCATCTGCGTGGTCTTGCGCTCCATCACGAACGACAGGAATGGCACGAAGCCGGCGGCGGCCATCAGAAGCAACCGGAACCAGTGCAGCCGAAACCGCAGTGCGAGTTCGAGGCAGGCCAGGCAGTACACGATGTACAGGAAGCCGTGCAGCATACCGACGTACTTGGCGATGTACGGGAAATCGGCGCCGTATCGCAGCGGAACTCCGATGAACACGAGCACGACCAGGCCGACGCCTACGATGTAGGCCAACAGCCGGTAACGGCCTAGTGCGGTACTCAACATGGCATGCGATTCCTTAGCCGGTGCGCCGGGCGCGATCGTTCAACCGCGCTAGATATTCGTTGTAGGCGGCGAGTTCTTCGTCGGCGTCGTCGTCGGCTACGGCGTTCGGGTCGGCCCTGTCGCCGTGGGCAGCGTCGTTAGCGTCGCCCGCGTTGCTGACGTCACCGAACGCGGTTCGCGGATCGCCGAGCCACTCTCCGGCGCGGGCCGGCGCGAGCTCGGGCTTAGGCCGGGTGTGGGGGTGCGCGTCGTCTCGAAGCAGCCGCCACCAGCCGTAGATCACCATGGTGGCCATGAACCACCACTGGAACGCGTAGAGAAAGTTCTGGAGGCCGCCGTGTGACGACTGCGAAACATCCCATTGCCAGCGCCCGAGCAGGCTCAAGATAGCGACCACCACCAGCATGAGCACATGCCGAGGCAGCCACCGCACCGCGAGCGCCGTCCGAACCACGAAAACCACGGTACCTTCGCGCACGCCGCACAGCCGCGCGGGACTAGTGATCAGCGGTGGAAGTACTGCTCGATTCGAGTGATGAGCCCGGCGTCGTCGAACGTGACGGCGTAGTAAGGGGCCTGGGTATTCGCGGCGAGGGCCGCGGGAAGCGCTCCGACGGGCACTTGGAGGTCGTCGGCAGCGCCGTTCGGGGGAAGAAGCAGCACGATCGCCGACGGGTCGACGTCCGCGTGCAGATCTTCTTTGCCGATCGTCTTGAACGTACCGCCATCGGCGCCGTCACAGACCTGTTGCGCGAGGCGATAGTAGAAGACGATGTTCCCGTCGGCGGCCTTCTTCGCGGACGTGCCCTCGACGAACTTCTCCGGTGCCGGCACCGGGCATGGAGCGATCGACGGCACCGTGCCGGTCGGCGAAACTGGCGGCGAGTCGGACGGCGACGTCGGCATCCGCGTCGTCGAGGGGGTCGAAGTGTTCGTCAGCGGCAGGAACGACGACGCCTGGGTTGCTACCCGGCCGGGTGACGCGCAGGCCGAAGCCAGCGCGATCAATGCGATAGCCGCGAGCGCCCTCGAAGCGCCACCTCCGCGCGCGCGCATTCACTCCTCCGTCACGTGGCCGTGGTCGACGTGGACGGTTCGGCTCGTCGGCACCGCCTGGAGCAGCCGACGATCGTGGCTGACCAGGAGCAAGGTGCCGTTGTAGTTCACGAGAGCCTCCTCGAGCTGTTCTATCGCGGGAAGGTCGAGGTGGTTGGTGGGTTCGTCGAGTACGAGGCAGTTTGTGCCTTTGGCCATCAGCAGCGCGAGCGCGGCGCGGGTGCGCTCACCGGGCGAGAGCGATTCAGCGGGTCGTTCGACGTGCGCGGCCTTGAGGCCGAATTTCGCGAGCAGCGTGCGTGCCTCTTCGGTCAACAAGCCGGTTGTCGAGCCGAGCACGTCGACGACGGTGGCGCTGCCGGAAAACGAACGGCGCGTTTGGTCGAGTTCGCCGACAACGACGCCCGAACCGAGGTCGGCCGAGCCCGATTCCAAGCGCAGCTGGCCTAACAATGCCGAAAGCAGCGTGGTCTTTCCGCTGCCGTTTCGGCCGACGATGGCGACGCGGTCGGCCCATCGCACCTCCAGGTCGACGGGGCCGAGTGAGAAATCACCGAACCGGACGACGGCTCGCCGCAACGTCGCGACAACGTCTCCCGAACGCGGCGCGCCGGGCAACTCAAGGCGAAGCTGCCATTCTTTTCGAGGTTCGGCGACCGCGTCGGTGTCGAGTCTGGCGAGCCGCGTTTCCAGTGAGCGCACTTTGGCGGCGGCGGAGGTGGCCGCTTCGATGCGCGCGCTTCGCGCGTTTCGATCGTTGTCAGGGGCTTTTCGTTTGGCTCGAACCGCCCCACGTACCGACATTTCGCGGGCGGCCTGTACACGGTCGCGCAATGCGCCACGTTTCTCGGCGTACTCGTCGTATTGCTCGCGCGCGTGGCGTCGGGCGACCGCGCGTTCTTCGAGGTAGGCCTCCCAGCCGCCGGTGTACTGCCGCGAGACTTTGTTGTGCGGATCGATGTCCAGGACGTCGGTGATTGTGCGCGACAAGAATTCCCTGTCGTGGCTGACGACGGCGAGCCCGCCGCGACGCGACAGGACGAATTCTTCGAGGCTCGCCAGGCCTTCGAGGTCGAGGTCGTTGGTGGGTTCGTCGAGGAGCAGGACGTCGAAGCGGCTCAACAACACGGCAGCCAACGACGCCCGGGCGAGCTCGCCACCCGACAATCCCGTTGTCTCGGTGTCGAGGGAGTTCGCGCGAAGGCCGAGGCTCGACACGGTCTCGACGGCTCGCGCTTCGAAGTCGGCGCCGCCGAGATCGAGCCACCGGTCCAGCGCGGCGTCGTAGGCGTCCGCCGCGTTCGCCGTCTCGTCTCCCAGCGCCGCCGCCGCTTCGTGCATCGCGGTCTCGGCCGCGGCCACCCCGGTGCGGCGGGCGAGATAAGTCAGCAGCGTTTCGCCCGGACGGCGGTCAGGCTCCTGGGGCAGCAGGCCGACCTTTCCGGTAGCGACGACCTGACCGCTGTCGGGCGCCAGTTCGCCCGCGAGCACCTTCAGCAGGGTCGATTTTCCGGCTCCGTTCGGGCCGACCAGGCCGACCCGGCGCCCTTCGTCGATCGCGACATCGACGCCGTGCAGCACCTCGACCGGGCCGAAGGCGATTTTGATGCCACGGGCAAACAACATCGACACCCGGCGATCCTCCCAGAATCAGGGGTGTGACGGCCCATTGATATCCGACGGGGAAGTGTCGCCGTGGCGAAGCGCGCCGTGACCGCCAGGCCAGGCGCGAGGAAGCGCCTAGGCTGAGTCGTATGCCTTCCTGGCGGCGCCGGGCCGCGGAACGCGCGGGGCAATCCGTCGTCCCCGGTGAACCGGGCGCTCACCCCGCACGTACCGAGGGTGTGGTAGAACTTCGCCGCGCAGACGTGTCGCCCGTTCGCAGCAGTGAGGCGACGGACGAAGCGTTCATCCGCGCGCTGTACGACCAGCATGCTCGGCCGCTGCTGAGCTACGCGTTGCGCCTCACCGGCGGTGATCGGCAGCGCGCGGAGGACGTCGTCCAGGAAACCTTCCTGCGTGCCTGGCGACACCCGATCGAGCGGACGCCGGAATCCGTGCGCCCGTGGCTTTTCACCGTGGCGCGCAACATCGCGGTCGACGCGTTTCGAGCGCGTAAAGCGCGGCCTCCTGAAGCGGGGCCTGACGGTCTCGACCTCGTGGCGGTCGACGACGAGGTCGATCGAGCGTTGGAGGCCTGGCAGGTGACCGACGCGTTGTCGAGCCTGTCTGCCGATCACCGGCAGGTGCTCGTCGAGACGTATTACCGGGGGCGCTCAGTTGCTGAGGCGGCGGCGGTGCTCGGGGTGCCGCCGGGCACGGTGAAGTCGCGCACCTATTACGCGCTTCGAGCGCTCAAACTGGTCTTGGAAGAAAGAGGAGTGACGGAAGCATGACCGCCGGCGGCTGCGCGGACGCGCGGATTTCCCTCGGCGCGTACGTACTTGGCGCGCTCGAGCCGGCCGAACGCGGCCGGGTCGACGCGCACCTTGCTGATTGCGATGCGTGCCGCGACGAACTGGCGTCGTTCGCCGCGCTGCCCGGTCTGCTCAGCCGGGTGAGTCTCGACGAGGTCGAGAGCGACGTCGCGCCCGACCCCCATCCGCGACTCCTCGAGCGCATCCTCGACGCGACCGTGCGCGAGCGTCGCCGTGCCCGTCGCGTGCGGTGGGTGAGTGCCGCGGCGGCCGCCGTGATTTTGATCGGTGGTGCGGGGGCAACCGGATTCGCGGTCTCCCAGCCGCATCAGGCGACTCCGACGGCGACTTTTAGCGCAACCAGTTCGAGCACGGGGCTTTCGGCGTCCGTCGTCGAGTGGTCGAAGGGCTGGGGATCCGCCCTGAAAGTTGAGCTCACAGGCACGAGCGGGCTGAGCTATTCGACGCCTACCTGCCAACTCGTCGCCGTGTCGAAGAGCGGTCAGGAGGACGTCGCGGCCACCTGGGCTGCCACGGCGTCCGACAAAATCGTGGCGCAAGGCTCGACGTCGCTCGCGCCGTCCGACATCGCGTCGTTCAAAATCGTCGACGCGCACGGCAAAGAACTGGTGTTGATCCCGGCGAATACCTGACCCGCGGGATTATCCGACGCCGTCTCGCGGTTCACTGTTGACGTGCCGGTCACCGCGGTTATCTTCATCGGCCTGGTCGTCGTCGCGACCGGTGCCGGTTTCGTATGGCGCGCGCGAAACGGCCGAATTCGAAGTCTTCCGGACGGCGATGTGCTGGCGTCGTCCGATATCGGAACCGACTTGGGTCAGCGAGCGACGCTGGTGCAGTTCTCGACGACTTTTTGCGCGCCGTGCCGAGCCACCCGTGTCGTGCTCGGTGAGGTGAGCCGGCAAGTCGACGGCGTCGTGCACGTCGACATCGACGCGGAATCGCATCTCGATCTGGTGCGCCGGCTCGGCATCATGCGCACGCCGACCGTGCTCGTGCTCGACGCGCGCGGGCGGATCGTGAAGCGGGCGAGCGGCGCGCCTCGAAAGGCCGACGTCCTGGCCGCGCTGAGCGAAGCTGTCTGAGCTCTCTCTGGCGCGCACTACGTCATGTTCTGACCGGCCGCTTTGGTCGCGGACAAGCGAAGTGTCTCTAGAGGCACACCCCGCTCGTCCGCGTAGCATGCTGGTTCTTACCGCATTACCGCTAGTTGGATGGCAGTGGCCGCGTAAATGATCGCAAAGGTCATGCCGACGGCGAGGTAGAACTTCTGCCGCTGGCGGTCGGGGTTCGCAACCCAGACGTAAATGCCGGCGATAACCAAAGAGCCAATCACTGGTATCACCAACCCGCTCACCGCAATGAGCGCCACCGAAAACAACGTCTCAAGTCGAGATGTAGCCGACTTTGTGCCCAAACCTTTGGTCATCAGCTGGTACCTAGTTCCAGACGCAGGTCGGGATGTCTCCGTGAGGGTCGGGGCAGACAGCCATCTCGTGGGTGTAGTGGAACGGGAAACCGCTCGCGATGACGGATACCGTGAAGCGGTCACCTAATGTCATCGATGACGTCGATGGGTCGCCGTACTTGTAGCAGCTCACGACGTCCACGGTGTATCCGAAGCCGCTGCTCTTGCCACAGAAGTGGTAGCCACTATTGTCCCAGCCGAATCGGCTGCCTTGCCAAACCCAGCGAGTAGCCTCGACGCTTTGACGCTGGGGGAGAGCGACTCGGCGGTTGATTGTGTCGGTACGTCTGTTGCGACTCGCGATACCACGAGCGTTTCGATGAGGGGTCCTACATGCCGGTCGAGTGCCGGAAAGGTTCTAACGATCGTATTCGTACCCGGCGCTGTCGTGGTCACGACCGAGGAACTGGGTGTCGCCGCCCACGCGTCCATTTCACCTGCTTGAAGATCATATGTTCCACCCTTCGCCGGGGTGGCGACCCCCTGTAGGCCCCCGTCGACCCCCGACCGTTGGTGAGTTTGTCGAAGCCACAGCTCCCTGATCAATGGTCAAATGTGATGATCAGGAATGACCCCCGTAACATGTATCAAATCGCCTCGTTCGTGCTCCGCGCGCGAGGCGGGTCGACGTCAGTTGACGGTGGTCGGTCGTGACGCAAACCACTGAGGTAGCACGGCGGCGCGCCCGTCCGTACCATGGTGGGGTGCATGCAGGTGAGGTATACGTGAGCGGGCTGGGTGCTACCGACCAGCTCGGGCTCACGAAGAGGCGCGCGGTCGACCTGTGCCGCGTGGCCACCTGCCTGTGTCGAATGTCCTGACCAGGGCCCAGTTCGCTGGCCCTGACGCGATGCGGTTTTCCTAGCTTTCCCGTCGTCAACGTCAGGAGTTCGTCTCCATGTCACATTCGACCATGGTCGATTCGCGCGGCCCCCGGTTCGGTGCCGCGATCACCTCTCTTGTTCTCGCGGCTGTGCTGATCTTGCAGAGCGGTTGGCTGCTCGGCGTCCAGGCCGTCGTGTTCGGTGTCGGGGCGATCGCCGGGTTGCGGTACGCGCCGTACGGTTTGCTGTTTCGCCGCTTCGTCGCGCCGCGCCTTGCCCCACCCAAGGAGCGCGAGCCCGAAGCCGCGCCGCGCTTCGCGCAAATGCTCGGTTTCGTTTTCTCGGTGATCGGCGTGATTGCCTACGCCAGCGGTGCTGATTGGCTTGGCACCGGCGCGGCTGCCATCGTTTGGGTAGCCGCCTTCCTCAACGCAGCCTTCGGTTTTTGCGTCGGCTGCGAGACCTACCTGCTAATTCGTCGCACGTTTTCCATTCGTAAGGGAGTTACCGTATGAGTCGCCAAGCCGTCCTCGTGGACGCCGATTGGGTCGAGGCCCATCTCGCCGATCCGAATATCGTGCTCGTCGAAGTCGACGAGGACGTTTCCGCCTACGACAAGGGCCACATTCGCGGCGCCGTCAAGGTCGACTGGAAGCAAGACCTGCAAGACCCGGTGCGTCGCGACTTCATCGACAAGGCCGCGTTCGAGAAGCTGCTGTCGTCGCGTGGAATTTCCAACGACGACAACATCATCTTGTACGGCGGCAACAACAACTGGTTCGCGTCGTACGCCTACTGGTACTTCAAGCTCTACGGCCACAACAACATCAAGCTGCTCGACGGTGGCCGTAAGAAGTGGGAGCTCGACAGTCGCGAGCTCGTCACCGACGTGCCCTCACGTCCGGCCACGAACTACAAAGCCAAGGACGCCGACGCCTCGATTCGCGCCTTCCGCGACGAAGTCGTGGCCGCGATCGACAAGCTCAACCTGATCGACGTCCGCTCGCCTGACGAGTACTCCGGCAAGCTGCTCGCCCCGGCGCACCTGCCGCAAGAGCAGTCGCAGCGGGCCGGCCATGTGCCGAGCGCGAAGAACGTGCCGTGGAGCAAGGCCGCGAACGATGACGGCACTTTTAAGTCGGACGACGAACTGCGCGCGCTTTACGCTGGCGCCGGCGTCGATTTCAGCAAAGACACCATCGCTTACTGCCGGATCGGCGAGCGTTCGGCGCACACCTGGTTCGTGTTGCACGAGATCCTCGACCAGGCGAACGTGAAGAACTACGACGGTTCCTGGACCGAATACGGATCGCTCGTCGGCGTCCCGATCAAGCTTGGAGCTGAAGCCTGATGTGCGGCGCTGTTCCGGGCGGCCTGCCGGCCGGTATCGATGCTGGTAAAGAGGCGGTGATTCAGGGCGTCGTCAAGCGTGGCGACGTCCCGGCGGTCGGCTACGTGCGGCTGCTCGACGGCGGCGGCGAGTTCACCGCCGAGGTACCGACGTCGGCAACCGGCGAGTTCCGGTTCTTCGCCGCGCCCGGCACATGGACCGTGCGGGCTCTCGTGCCCGGCGGCACGGCCGACCGCACAGTGGTGGCCAACGTCGGCTCGGTCGCCGAGGTCGAGGTGTCGGTCGCGGGTTGACCGCTCCGCTTTTCCGTGATCGCGAAAGAAAAGTGCCGTCCCTGAGTCACCTTTCTTTCGCGATCACGTTTCTTAGGCGCCTCCGGGCG
>JBDZVM010000047.1:0-28106 GCA_040255675.1 Actinomycetales bacterium
GACCACGTCACCACCAAATGGGACGGCCAACGCCTCCAACACGACTACGCCATCACCGTCCTCGCCACCCGGCGCTACCAGCAACAGTGACGCCACGGCACCGCGTTCAGCTGAACGCTCACACCAAGGAAATCCGACCGCAAAAAACAGGCGGTTACCCGAGTAAGTCGGTCATCCAGGCCTCGACGGCGTCGGCGTCGCGGGGCAAAGCGGCGGTCAGATTTCGGCAGCCGTCGTGGGTGACGACGACGTCGTCCTCGATGCGCACGCCGATGCCGCGCAATTCAGCGGGCACCGTGAGGTCGTCGGTCTGGAAATACAAGCCGGGCTCGACGGTGAGCACATGTCCGGGCTCCAAAACGCCCTCGTGGTATTTCTCGCTGCGCGCCAACGCGCAGTCGTGGACGTCGAGTCCGAGCATGTGGCCGGTGCCGTGCAGTGTGTAGCGGCGGTGCAGATCGCCGTCCGGGCCCGAAAGGTCGGTAGCGGACGGCGGCAAGATGCCCCACGACACGAGTCCGCGAGCCAAGACGGTTTGCGCGGCACGCCAGTAGTCGCGAAATCCGGCACCGGGCCGAACTGCCGCGATCCCTGCTTCCTGCGCGGCGAAAACCAGATCGTACACGCGCCGCTGCGCGGGCGAAAAACGCCCGCTGATCGGCAATGTGCGTGTCACGTCGGCTGTGTAGAGCGAATTCATTTCGACACCCGCGTCGAGCAGTAGCAGGTCACCGTCACGAACCGGACCATCGTCGCGGGTCCAGTGCAAGATGCACGCGTGGTCGCCCGCCGCGGCGATCGTGCCGTAGCCGACGTCGTTTCCTTCGACCCGAGCTCGCCGCCAAAACGTGCCCTCGATCCAGCGTTCGCTCGTCGTTTTCGCGACCCGCAGCGAGCGGACGACGTCGACAAAGCCTCGCGCGCTCGCGTCAGCGGCCAACTGAAGTTGAGCGATTTCCCAGTCGTCTTTGACCAGGCGCAAATCAGCGAGCGCGACACCGAGCTCGGCGGAATCGACCCGTGGTGAAGGCAACGACTCCACGTCGAGTTCCGAAAGCGGCCGGGTCGCGATGCCGAGCAGCGAAGAGACCTCGTCGAGCCGGGGGCGCGGACCGGTCCATAGCGTTCCGTGCACCCGGTCGCGATAAAACTGTTCGCTTTCACCCCGCGGCGCGCTCACCCGCATAAACAGCGTTGCCGAATGCTGACCGCCGTCCGGGGTCATCACCAAGACTGCCTCGGGCAGCGTGCATCCGGTGAGCCACGCGAAATCGCTGTTCGCGCGAAACGGGTAATGCGTGTCGTTGCTTCGAACGGTCAGATTACCGGCGCCCACGACGATCGCGCGGTCGGGGAAGAGCGACGAGACCAAGCGCCGGCGTTTCGCCGCGTACGGCGCAACCTCGGCCGGCTCGACCGCAACCGGCGGCGCGTCGGCCCAGCCAGAACGCATGAACGCCGTAAGCGCCGGTGAGACGTCCGCGTCGTAGCTCGCCGTCGCTAGCTTTCCGCCCGAAGTCGTATTTTCGCCCGAAGCTGTCATGCCTCCATGAAACAACATGCGCGGCCGGGCAACCGACGTTGAGCCACTACTTGTGCTCGTTGACGATCTGTTTGCCTTTGTCGACCCAGTGATCGAACGCGCCCGACTGGTAGGCCGCGAAGCCGGCCACGATGATGATGGCGATCAGCGCGAGCGCGATGAGTTTGCGAACCATCGCGAGCAGCGCCAGCAGGGCGAAGACGATGATGATCGGGATCGTCACCTTCGCCGTCGGCTCGGGCAACTTCAGGGCCACCTCGTGCACGAGCGATTGCCCGATCGAGTGCGCCGCGGGAAGCATCGATGACATGTGCCGATGATGTCAGGCGCCTCGCCGTGCCGGTCGGGAAAACGCCCAACGGGCGTGTCGCGGCCGAAGATTAGGCTGAACAATAACCGAAGGGAGCGCGTCATGACCTTGGCGAACGGATCGGTGATCGTCGGCGCGGCCCGCACGCCGATCGGCAAGCTCCTCGGTGGCTTGGCCGGGCTCGCCGCCACCGACCTTGGTGGTATCGCGATCAAAGCCGCGCTCGAGCGAGCCACCGCCACCCCCGACGACGTAGATTACGTGATCATGGGCCAGGTGTTGCAGGCGGGAGCCGGCCAGATTCCGGCGCGTCAGGCAGCGGTGAAGGCCGGGGTGCCAATGACCGTGCCGGCCCTCACGATCAACAAGGTGTGCCTGTCGGGGCTCGACGCGATTGCGCTCGCCGACCAGCTGATCAGGGCCGGCGAATTCGAAACCGTCGTCGCGGGCGGCATGGAATCGATGACCAACGCTCCGCACTTGCTGCCGAACGCGCGCAAGGGATTCAAGTACGGCTCGGCGGCGTTGCTCGACGCGATGGCCTACGACGGTCTCACCGATCCGTTCGAGCACATCGCGATGGGTGATTCGACCGAGCGTTACAACAAGAAACTCGGCATCACGCGCGAAGACCAAGACGCGTTCGCCGCGCGTTCACACCAGCGCGCGGCAGCCGCCCGAAAAGACGGCTTCTTTGACGCCGAAATCGTGCCGGTGCCTGTGCCGCAGCGGCGCGGTGAGCCGGTGCTGATCAGCGACGACGAAGGCATCAGGCCCGACACCACGGTCGAATCGCTGGCCAAGCTCAAGCCCGTGTTCGCCGCCGACGGCACCATCACGGCGGGGTCGTCGTCGCAGATATCGGACGGCGCTGCCGCTGTGCTCGTCACCTCGCGCGCGAACGCCGAGCGTCGCGGCTGGCCGATCCTTGCCGACATCGGCGCGCATGGTGTGGTGGCCGGGCCCGACAATTCCTTGCATTCACAGCCGTCGCGGGCGATCGCCAAGGCGCTGCAACGCGAAGGCTTGTCGGCGTCCGATCTCGATCTCGTCGAAATCAACGAGGCATTCGCGGCTGTCGCGATCCAATCAATGCGCGAGTTAGACCTGAACGACAACGTGGTCAACGTCAACGGCGGGGCGATCGCGCTCGGGCACCCGATCGGCATGTCCGGCGCGCGGCTCGCGGTGCATCTCGTTTACGAGTTGCGGCGTCGTGGCGGCGGTGTCGGCGTCGCGGGCCTTTGCGGCGGTGGCGGGCAAGGCGACGCCCTGGTGATCCGGGCCGCGGGGGCCTGAGCGTGGAACCGCTTGTCGCCGCCGCGGGGCGAGGCGACATCCGTGCCGTGGCACGGGTGATCTCGCTGATCGAAGACACCGATCCGCGGGTGCCCGACGTCATGGCCTCGTTGCCGGCGCCGAACAAAAACCCTTATGTCATAGGGCTTACCGGCTCGCCCGGTGTCGGCAAGTCGACGGCGACATCGGCGTTGATTGCGCATTGGCGTTCGGCCGGCGCCCGGGTCGCGGTGCTGGCGGTCGATCCGAGTTCGCCGTTTACCGGCGGCGCGTTGCTCGGCGACCGGGTGCGCATGCAGACGCACGCCACCGACGCCGGTGTGTACATCAGGTCGATGGCCACCCGAGGCAACCTCGGCGGGCTCGCGGCCGCGACACCGCAGGCGGTGCACGTGCTCGAGTCGGCGGGTTTCGACGTCGTGCTCGTCGAGACAGTGGGCGTCGGGCAGGCGGAAGTCGACGTCGCCGCGACCGCCGACACCACCGTGGTCTTGCTCGCTCCGGGCATGGGCGACGGCGTGCAAGCCGCCAAGGCGGGCGTGCTCGAAATTGCCGACATTCTCGTCGTTAACAAAGCCGATCGCGACGGCGCTGACGATACCGTGCGCGAGCTGCGCCGGATGATCTCGACGGTCGCTCACGAAGCAGGTGCGTGGCGGCCACCTGTCGTGAGAACGGTAGCCACCTCGGAAGGCGGGATTGCCGAACTCGTCGAAGCGATCGACAAGCACAAGGCGTGGCTTTCGGCGTCCGGTGAAAACGAAAAGCGGCGAATGAAGCGGACGGCGCACGAAATCCGCTCGCTTGCTCTCGCGATGCTCGCCGCGAAACTCGGCTTGCGCCAAAGCGACGCCCGGATCGAGGCGCTCGCGACCGCCGTGGTGAAAGGCGAACTCGATGTGTATTCGGCGGCGCGGCAAATCGTGCTGACGTGAAACACCCGGCCGGCCCACCGAGCTTCGTGGCGGCCGGCCGGGCGTCTGCTGTCAGCGCGGTATCGAGGTTGTGCCGCTGTGGGTACTCATTGCCGGGCGGCGGAGGTAGTTTGCGAGGCGCGTGTCGGTCATCGGATACGTGGGCAGCACGGTTCGGCCCCACGTTCCGTTGGTGACGGCGGCAAACGACGCGTACCAGGCGCACAGTGCGGTGAGAATGCCCATTGCCCCGCCGGCCTTGTCCCAGTTCGGGCTCGAGGCAAACGCTCCGATCGTGAGCAGGATGAAGGTGATGCTCAACGTCACGAACACCGCAAGCACGGCCCCGTTGGTGCGCATGGCCGCGACCGTCATGTAGATGGTGAAGATCGCCCACGCGAGCAAGAAGATTCCGGTCGCGTTGCTGGCCTCCGTTGCGCTCAGCTGCGGAGCGGCGAACTTGACGTAGGCCGCGAACGACAGCCAGAACGCGCCGAATGACGAGAACGCGACCGCCCCGAACGTGTTGCCCTTGCGGAACTCCCACATGCCCGCAAGCAATTGCGCCAGACCTCCGTAGAACAGCGCGAGCGCCAACACCACGGTTGCGCCTCCGGCCGCCAGCATGCCCGTGTTGAACACGCTCAAGACGAACGTGGTCATCGCGAAGGCGGCTAGACCGAGCGGCCCGGGGTCGGCGATCTGCGGTTGCGGGAGCGTCGGGGTGGTCTCGGCTACCGGGACGGCACCCTTGGCTTCAGGAACGCGGATCTCACTGGACACAAGTCCCTCCTCACCATCGCGCGAGGACACGACGCGGGGGCGTCAGGGTCCCGGCGAGGCGCTCGGCGATACCGGGCCGCCAGGTCGAGACTCGAGGCGAACCAACCGAGATCATCGGTACCTCACGCTCGAGTTAGTACATATACGGCGAGCGTCGCACCGCGATCGCGCGGACACAAGGGCTTATAGCTATATTCGCACCAGTTAGAAAGGGTTCGACTCGGTTGGCCCCGGTGAAGCCCGTTTCATGAGGGCTTGCGCGCCAAGGCGGCGGCGTCTGCCTGGTCGTCGCGCGCCTCGGCCGCCGCTTCGACTTCGAGGAGCGATTCCTCGCGCCGCTCCTCCTCGTAGGCGGCGCGGCCACCGCGCAAGCCGAATAGCCGTTTGGTCAGCAGCAGGTAGACCACCGCCGCGACGTTGATGACGAAGGCACCAACCCGGACGCCGGTAACCCGCTCGGTGATCTCGTAAATTTCGTACGGCAGGAAGATCGCGGTAGCGACGGCGGCGAAGTACTCACCCCAGCGCTTGAGCAGCCACAAGCCGACTGCCTCGCAGATTTCGATCGCGGCATAAACCGCGAGCGCGATCGCGACGAAGTGCAATGTCGACGGTTTGACGAGAAGCAGGTGGCGGATTTCCCTTACGACCGACGACTTGTCGAGGTCGTATCCGAACACGTTCGCCAGCGGTTTGGCCGCCGGCAGGTCTTTCTCGAAGAGCGTGCGCAGCGAATTCTCGGCGTTCGAATATTCGAGGACGGCGTACGCCGCGAGCGCCATCAGTAATCCGCGCAGGAAGCGTTCGGCGGCAAGCAAGCGCAAGACGAAAGCGTCGCGAAGCGCGCGGCCGCGTAACACGATCGGAGCTTCGGACGCCGAGCCTTCTCGGGCGGGCGCACCTACGACGAAGTCGCCGCATCGCAAACAGCGCCAGGCAACGCCCGCCGGGGTTTCGACGCGCAACCGGTCGCGCAACGCGGGCTCGGTGGGGGCGTAGGTTGCGTGGCCCTTGCGGCCGCATGCGCGCAGGCTCCAGTCCACGAACAAAGGTTAGGCGACCGGTAGGTTTGAGGCGTGGCGAAACCGCTCGATCTTCCGTTCGATCCCATCGCCCGAGCGGCGGATCGCTGGGAAGAGACATGGGGTCCGTCGTCCGCTATGCGGGTGGCGACGTCCATCATGCGTGCCCAGCAGATTTTGCTGGCCCGCTACGACGAGTTGCTGAAGCCGCACGGTCTGACCTTCGCCCGTTACGAGGTCTTGGTGTTGTTGCGGTTCAGCCGTTACGGCGCCTTGCCGCTCGGCCGCATCGGTGAGCGGTTGATGGTGCACCCCACCAGCGTCACGAACTCGATCGACCGGTTGGAGAAGGCCCAATACGTCGAGCGGCGACCCAACCCGCGCGACCGCCGCGGCACGTTCGCCGCCATCACCGAGACTGGCCTGGCCGTCGTCGAGGAGGCGACTGCCGACTTGATGGCCGCCGACTTCGGGCTCGGCTGCCTCGACGAGGCCGCACGCCAGCGGATTGTCGACGACCTGACCGCGCTGCGTATCGACGCTCGCGACTTCACCCCCTGATCACGGCCGCGCCGATCACGTTCGGGGGGGTAACGCGTCCCTTACGAACGCCAGGGACGTCGTGAAGCTCGACTATGCGCCGCAAAGGCCCGTCCACGCTACGCCAACCCTTACGAGCATGTAGTTGGACGTCCTAGTATCGAAGGGACGACGGGAGGCGCGCCATGAAAGCGGGCGACATCGAGGCCGGCCGGCAGCGCTGGCAGCGGCGTTACGAGCAGAGCCGGGCCGGCGCCGAGCAGGGCAGGGCCGGCGCCGAGCAGGGCAGGGCCGGCGCCGAGCAGAGCCGGGCCGGCGCGGATGAGAGCGGTGCACGCGCCACTCGCTCCGGCATCCCGGTCGATCCGGTCTACGGGCCGGTTGGCGCCGACGAGCGGTTCGACCGCATCGGCTGGCCGGGGGAGTTCCCGTTCACCCGCGGCCTCTACGCGAGCGGATATCGCGGCCGGCCCTGGACTATTCGCCAATTTGCCGGCTTCGGCAACGCCAAGCAGACGAACGAGCGCTACCGCATGCTGCTGGGCGCCGGCGGCGGCGGGCTTTCGGTCGCGTTCGACATGCCGACCTTGATGGGCCGCGATTCCGACGACCCGCGCGCACTCGGCGAGGTAGGGCACTGCGGGGTGGCGATTGATTCGGCGTCCGATATGGAAGTGCTGTTCGACGGGATAAAGCTCGCCGACGTGACGACGTCGATGACTATCAGCGGCCCGGCGGTGCCGGTTTTTTGCATGTACGTGGTGGCCGCCGAGCGGCAAGGCGCGACGTTGAAGAGCTTGAACGGCACGCTGCAAACCGACATTTTCAAGGAATACATCGCGCAAAAGGAATGGCTGTTTCCGCCAGAACCGCACCTGCGGCTCATCGGCGACCTCATGGAGTTCTGCGCGACAGAGATGCCTTCGTACAAGCCACTTTCGGTGTCGGGGTATCACATTAGAGAAGCTGGCTCCACGGCCGCGCAAGAATTGGCTTTCACGTTGGCCGACGGATTCGGCTACGTCGAGCTCGGCCTGTCACGCGGTCTCGACATCGAGACGTTCGCCCCGCAGCTCTCGTTCTTCTTCGACGCGCACATCGATTTCTTCGAAGAGATAGCGAAATTCCGGGCGGCGCGACGTATTTGGGCGCGCTGGATGCGCGACGTGTACGGCGCCAAAACCGAACGCGCGCAATGGCTACGGTTCCACACCCAAACAGCCGGTGTGTCGCTCACCGCGCAACAGCCCGACAACAACATTGTGCGGACGGCGATCGAAGCGCTCGCCGCCGTGCTCGGTGGCACGAACTCCTTACACACCAACGCGCTCGACGAGGTGCTCGCGCTGCCGAGCGAGCGAGCCGCCGCTATCGCGCTGCGCACGCAGCAGGTGTTGATGGAAGAAACCGGCGTGACGAGCGTGGTCGATCCGCTTGGCGGTTCGTGGTTCGTCGAGGCACTTACCGACGCGATCGACGCCGAGACGGAAAAGCTGTTCGATCGCATTAAGGCGCTGGGTGGCAACACCACCATGACCGCCGGCATTTTGCGGGGCATCGACGACGGCTGGTTCACGGGTCAGATCGCCGATGCCGCGTTTCGGGAGCAGGAGTTGCTCGAGTCGGGCGAGCAGCGCATCGTCGGCGTCAACTCGCACACCGAGGCGGCCGAGCCGCCGCTGGAGATTTTGCGAGTGTCGCACGAGGTCGAGCGCGAGCAGCGGGCGGTCTTGTCGGCGAGGCGGGCGAGCCGCGATCAGCGCGCGGTCGACGCCGCGCTCTTCGCCGTCCGCGAAGCCGCCAAGGGCGACGGCAACCTGATCCGGCCGCTGCTCGACGCGGCGCGCGCCGAAGCCACGCTCGGCGAGATGTGTCAGCTGCTCGTCGAGGAGTGGGGGGCCTACTCCGAGCCGCCTCGCGTGTGAGGTGGCGCGACACATCGTCGCGGCGTAGTCAATGATGGGCACTATGAACGACTCGACAAGGTTCGCGGGCGCCGTCCCGCTCGATGCCCTCGCCGCTCGCTCCACATCAACGGCCCAGCCGGCGCCGGCGTCGTCCAACGGGGTGGTGACAGTCATCGACGTCACCGAGGCGACCTTCCAGCGTGACGTGCTCGAACGCTCGATGCAGACGCCGGTCGTGATCGACTTTTGGGCGGCGTGGTGCGGGCCGTGCAAGCAGCTCAGCCCGATCCTGGAGAAGCTGGCCAACGCCGACGGCGGCGCCTGGGTGCTCGCCAAGATCGACGTCGACGCCAACCAGCGACTCGCCGCCGCTGCTGGGGTGCAGGGCATTCCCGCGGTCAAGGCGGTCTGGCAGGGGGCGATCGTCGGCGAGTTCACCGGCGCGGTGCCCGAACGTGAGGTGCGCGGTTGGCTCGACCAGCTCCTGCAGGGCACGGGCGCGCAGCGACCGGACGGCGGCGCGGGCGAGGCGCCGTCCGGCGAGGAAGAAGACCCCGCGCTCGTGGAGGCGGCCGGGGCGTTCGAGCGCGGAGACTACGAGGCCGCGGAGGCTGCCTACCAGGCGATTTTGGCCAGCAAACCAAACGATCCGGTGGCGACGCAGGGGCTTGCCGGCGTCCGGCTGTTCAAACGAGCCGAGCAGCTCGACCCGCAAGCGACCCTCGAAAAAGCCCAAGCCAATCCGGACGACGTCGAAGCGCAGCTCGCGGCTGCCGACGTCGAGTTGCTCACCGGAAATCCGGCGCGGGCGTTCGAGCGGATCGTCGGATTGGTGACACGTACGGCTGGCGCTGATCGCGACCGCGCGCGGCTGCACTTGCTCGGCTTGTTCGACGCTGCCGGGCCGGAGGAGCCAGCGGTCGCGACGGCGCGAGCGGCGTTGAGCCGCGCCCTCTTTTAAGCCGATGGGTTCAAAGCCGCTGGTCTCAGGCGAACAGTGAACAGCGGAATGAACACGTGCGCTAATGGCCCTATTGCCAGCGCGTAAAGCAGCGTGCCGACCCCGACCGTGCCGCCCAGCGCGAAACCGGTGACGAGCACGGTCAACTCGATGCCGGTGCGCACGACACGAATCGAACGATCGCGTGCGGCGAGGCCGGTCATCAGGCCGTCGCGCGGGCCTGGCCCGAGTCCCGCGCCGATGTAGCAGCCAGTCGCTAAGCCGTTCAGCGCAACCGCCGCTATCAAGACGACGATGCGGACGTCGAGGGTGCGCGGCGGGTCGACGTTGGCGAGCACAATGTTGATCACTGTGCCGATGAGAGTGGCGTTGACGAGCGTGCCGAAGCCTGGGCGCTGTCGTAGCGGAATCCACAGCAGCAGCACTCCGCCGCTAACGATGATCGCGCAGGTGCCGATGCCGAGACCGATGTGGCGCGCGAGGCCCTGGTGGAAGACGTCCCAGGGATCGAGGCCGAGGCCGGCCAGCACCAGCATCGCGTCGCTGATGCCATAGATCACGACGCCGAAGAACAGTTGGCTCACACGGCGGGGGAGGCGACGCCCGCGCAATCTTTGCCAGGAGGTACGAGGCAGCGCCTGGACGGCGGCGCGGCCTTGCAGAAGCATGCCTTCAGCATGCCGCGGCCCCCGTGCGGGTGATCTTGCGGGTATTCGATTGCCCGCCGAGGCGGCGTCAATTGTGAGGCAACCTTTTCGGCGGGCCGCCGCGTAGCAGGTGCGGGTGGCCGCGTAACGGCATAACGAGAGGACGGCGATGGGCGAAGGGTCGGTCGGTGTGCCGTCCTTCGACGAGTTCGTCGCGGCCAGGGCGTCGCGACTGCTGCGCGTGGCATTCTTGCTGACGCGCGACTGGCAGAGCGCTGAAGACTTGCTGCAGACGGCGCTGATGAAGGCCTGGTCGGCCTGGTCGCGGGTGAACGACGAACCTGAGCCGTACGTGCGGCGCATCATCGTCAACGCCTACACGTCGTCGTGGCGGCGGCGCTGGCGTGGCGAACTTGCGCACTCCGTCGTGCCTGAACCCGCATCGTTGCCGAGCCGTGTCGACGAGGTCGCCGAGCGCGACGTGGTGTGGCAGGCGCTGGGGCGATTGCCTCGGCGACAACGCGCCGTCGTCGTCCTGCGATATTTCGAGGATTTGCCCGAGGCGCAAGTTGCCGACCTGCTCGGCATCACCGTGGGCACGGTGAAAAGCCAGACGGCCAAGGCACTGCGGCATTTGCGAGTCGATCCCACGTTGCAACCCGCCGACGAGAGGAGTTAGCGGCGATGCCCCTGACCGAAACCGATTTGCGTGCGTTGCTGAGCGAGCGCAGCGCGGAGGTACCGCTCGTCGTCGACCGGCTCGACCGGGTGCGTGGGCGGCTCACGCACCGTCGGCGTCGTCGTCAACTTGCCGGGGCAGTTGCCTCGTTTGTCGTGCTGCTCGCTGTCGCGGCGGTGGTCGCAACGCCGCATTGGCTGAACCAGCCGACAACGCCTTCGATCTCAGCGCCTACCGACCCACCCGAGTACTACATGGGCGGCAAACTGATTGCGAACGCGACGCTGCGAAGCGCCGGCCAGAGCAGTACTTCGCTAACCTTCACACCAACGAACTGGGATCTGCGCGTGTACGTGAAATGCACCGGCCCCGAGGCGGTTCTGGGCAACGTCTGGGTGAACGCGATTGTGAACGGTCACCTTGCGCCAACGGGCAACTGCTCTGGATCGGGCTCCTGGAGCATCGACTCGAGCGGGTCGCAAACCCAGTGGAGTTCGTGGGGCGTAGAACTCGGCAAGCCGTCGACGCTCGCCGTCAGCCCCGCGTCATTTCCGGTCAACGGCGCGAGTCCGTCGCCGTTGCCGCAATGGCCGACGGGGCTCCTCATCGAAGTCGGTGTCTATCAGAGGGTTCCGCTGGACCAGTACGTCTTTCCATCCAGACCGGCGAAGCTACATTCACTGGATCTGGGGCTGCCCTCGTATGAAGACCTCATGCTCGACTCTCGCAAGGCGGGCGCGAACGGCCACTGGACGATTCCCGTGACGCTCTCGCAGTTTGCCGATGTCACGGCCTACATCGTCGCCCCGGGCGCGGTGGCGTTCAGCGTGGCGGGCAAGCAGGTCGGTGCCTGTAACTGGTGGGATTACACGAGCTACGACTGTAGTGTCAGCCTGAATCCGGCATCTCTCGAAGCTGCCGGGGTTTCGGCGCACGACGGCGACACCGTCGAGGTGACCGTTACGGCAAGCCGGTTTTCCGATCCCGCGTGGAAGGTGACCCGCAGAGAACACGGCCCTGACCAGACGGCTCAGCCGTGAAAAAGCTCCGGCAACTCGGGCGGTGCGGCGAGCCAGACGACGCCGAGCGGCGGCACCCGAATCACGGCGGACGCCGGTAACCCATGCCACGGGGTGTCGGTGGCTTCGACGGCGCCGAGATTGCCGACGCCGCTGCCGTTGTAGAGCTCGGAGTCGGTATTGAGAACTTCGGCCCAGCGGCCGGCGTGGGGGAGGCCGAGCCTGTAGCCCTCGTGCGGCACGCCGGCAAAATTCGCGACGCAGGCTAAGGCCGAGCCGTCGGAAGCGCGTCGCACGAACGAGAACGTGTTGTTGTTGGCGTCGTTGGCGTCGATCCAGCGAAACGCTTCCGGATCGGGATCTGTCTGCCACAGGGCGGGCGTACGCCGGTACAACGCGTTGAGGTCGCGTACGAGCTGCTGCACGGTGAAGTGCTCCGCGAAGTCGAGCAGCCACCAGTCGAGCGAGCGGTCTTCCGCCCATTCGCTGTCTTGCGCGAACTCAGAACCCATGAACAGCAACTGCTTGCCAGGATGTGCCCACATGAACGCCAAGAACGCGCGAAGGTTCGCCATCTGCTGCCAGCGATCGCCAGGCATCTTGTGCAGGAGCGATCCCTTGCCGTGCACCACCTCGTCGTGTGAGATCGGCAAGATGAAATTCTCGGAGTACGCGTACATCATCGAGAACGTCAGTTCGTTGTGGTGGTACGAGCGGTAGATGGGCGGGTGGCTGATGTATTGCAAGGAGTCGTGCATCCAGCCCATGTTCCATTTGAAACCGAAGCCGAGCCCGCCGACGTAGGTGGGTTTCGACACCGCGGGCCAAGCGGTCGACTCTTCGGCGATCGTGACGACGCCGGGCGCCCGCCGGTAAACGGTCGCGTTCATCTCTTGCAAGAACGAGACGGCGTCGAGGTTTTCACGGCCGCCGTAGACGTTCGGGCGCCATTGACCAGATTTGCGGGAGTAATCGAGATAGAGCATTGAGGCGACCGCGTCGACACGCAAGCCGTCGATGTGCATCTGTTCCGCCCAGAAAATGGCGTTGGAAACTAAGAAGTTGCGCACCTCGCGTCGTCCGAAATTGAAAACGAGGGTGCCCCAGTCGGGGTGCTCACCGAGCAGCGGGTCTTCGTGTTCGTACAAAGCGGTGCCGTCGAACTTGGCGAGGGCCCAGGCATCTTTCGGAAAATGTGCCGGCACCCAGTCGACGATGACGCCGATACCAGCCTGGTGCAAGCGGTCGACCAAGTGCCTGAATTCGTCGGGAGAGCCAAAACGTGACGTCGGTGCGAAGTACGACGTCACCTGATAGCCCCACGAGCCGGCGAACGGATGTTCGGCGATGGGCAAAAATTCGACGTGCGTGAAGCCCATTTCGGTGACGTATTCGACGAGTTCGTCGGCGAGTTGCGCGTAGCCGAGACCGTACTTCCACGATCCGAGATGCACTTCGTAGATGCTGATGGGTTCGCGGAGCCAGTCCTTGTGCGCGCGTTCGGTGAGCCACGTAGCGTCGTTCCACTCGTAACGTGAAGTGAACACGACGGAGGCCTGTGCTGGCGGGTGCTCGGTGGCGAACGCCATCGGGTCGGCTTTCTCACGCCAGACTCCGTCGGCGCCGAGCACGTGGAACTTGTACTTGGTACCGTCGCCGACGCCTGGCACGAACAGTTCCCACACGCCGCTCGAGCCGAGCGATCGCATCGGGTACGCGGTCGGGTCCCAGTGGTTGAAGTCGCCAGCGACCCGGATGGCGCGCGCGTTCGGCGCCCACACGGCAAACGACGTGCCTGTCACCACACCGGTTGGCGTTTCGTAGTTGCGTACGTGCGCGCCGAGCACTTCCCACAGCTGTTCATGCCGACCTTCGCCGATCAAATGCAGATCGAGTTCGCCGAGCGTCGGCAAGTATCGAAACGGTTCGTCGACGATGTGCGGAAATCCGTCGTCGTATTTCACCTCGATGCGATAGTCGGGCACGGCATCGGACGTGCACGCGCCGACCCATACCCCACCACGCTCGTGGCGCAGCGAAACCCGCCGATCCCCGATCAGCGCGGCGACCTCACGCGCATTCGGCTTGAGGGTGCGAAACGTCACGACGCCGTCGCGAAGATGCGCGCCGAGAATGCTGTGCGGGTCGTGATGCGCGCCGGACGTGAGCCGGTCGATGTCGGCGGCGTGAACGGCGACGGGCGTGGCGCGGGGGTCGGTGCTGGTCTGTCCCATGTCGTCACCCTCCCCGCCCGCTGGGCCGCTCATGCGGCGACTAACCGTTCGATCGAATGCAACGGAATGTGCACCCAGTCGGGCCGGTTGCGCGACTCGTAGACGACTTCGTAGACGGCCTTGTCGAGTTCGAAAGCGCGCAGCAAGACGTTGTCTTCGCGGGGGTCGCGACCGGTTGTTTTCGCGTAGCCTACGCAGAAAGCATCTCGGTTGCGATCGGCCCATTCGACGGCTCGATATTCCAGTTGCGGAAAGCTCGCGTGGTCGGCGAGCAGATAGCGCGACGCGTAGTCGAACGAGCGCAGCATGCCGGCGATGTCGCGCAGCGGACTCGACAACGCGGCGCGAATCGCGATCGGCGCGCCGGGTTCGCCCTCGAAATCGAGCAACACCCATCCGCTGTCGGTACGCATCACTTGTCCGAGGTGGTAATCGCCGTGCACACGCTGCACGGCGATTGGTTCACGAATTCGGCGCACCTCGTCAAAGGCCTCTCCGATGGCACTGGCATGGACGTCGAGATCGGGGACGGCGGCGACCGCCGCTTCGAGTCGGCCACGCATCGAATCGGCTAGGTCGCCAATCGCGTCGGCGTCGAGGTTGCCGGTAGGCAACGTGCGCGCCATGATTTCGTGGACGTCGGCCGTCGCCATGCCGAGTCGCTCCGATTCGGCGGCAAAATCTCCGCCGACTTCTTCGGCGTGCAAGTCTCCCTCGGCAAATAAATCACGCACGCTGGTGAGCGCGAGCGCCCAGCCGTCGGAGCCGGTGCGCAGGAAGTCTTGCAGCAACGCGAGCGTGCTCGGCACGCCCTCGACTTCGGTTTCGAGCCAGCCTTGCACGGCGGCGACGTGCTTGTTCTCGGCTTCGGTGAGCGCCTTTGTGATCTCGAGGTCGGGGTTGAGGCCCGGCACGACGATGCGAAACAACTTCATCACCGTTTGCTCGCCGAAGATAATCGAGGTGTTCGACTGCTCGCCGCCCATCACCAGGCTTGGCGCGTCAGGGTCGATGTGCGCGCCCGGCTCGCGCCGAAAGGCGATGCCCTCGCGGTCGGCCTCCGTCGCCACCCAACCCAATACGGCGTGCATCGCTTCCTGATCGTGCGCGGCATCGTAAACAAGTCCGACACCGTCGACGTTGCCGATTAGCGCATGGTCGAGGTTCGGGGAGAGTTCGGAGCGGATGCTAATCGGCACCTGGTAGAGCACCGCGTTGGAATCGGCCGGCGAATGCAACGTCGGGGCAGGTGCCGGCTGCCCGACCTCGACAAGGAGATGGATCAGCGAGGGGTCGCCGTCGACGAGTACCCGGCGCGACACGATGCGCACCGACTCGGCGCCGCTGTCTTTTCCGGCGAACCATCGTTGGCGGGGCAGCCAATCCCGCAAAATTTCTTCGATGGCGCGGTTAGTCATGTCGCCGCCTTTCCGGGTAGTGGAGCCTGCCGAGGCAGCGTGAACCAATAGAACCCGTGGCCAGGCAAGGTCAGCAGGTAAGGCAGCTCGCCGATGGCGGGGAAATGGACACCCCCGAGCATCTCGACAGGTTCGACACCCTGGAATCGACGGAGATCCAACTCCACCGGCTGGGGGAAACGCGACAGATTGTTCACGCACAGCACGCGGTCGTCGCCAAACTCGCGCACGAACGCGAGCACGCTCGGATTCGACGCCCCTAACTCTGTGTAGGCGCCGAGTCCGAAGGTCGGGTGCCGTTTGCGGGTTTCGATCATTCGTCTGGTCCAATGCAACAGGGACGTCGACGTGCGCATTTGTGCCTCGACGTTCAGTGCTTGGTACCCGTAAAGGGGGTCCATGATGACCGGAAGGTAAAGCCGGCCGGGGTCACAGGTCGAAAACCCCGCGTTGCGGTCGGGTGTCCACTGCATCGGGGTGCGCACGCCGTCGCGATCGCCGAGCCAGATGTTGTCGCCCATGCCGATCTCGTCGCCGTAGTACAGCACTGGGGAGCCGGGCAGCGAAAGAAGCAGCGCGGTGAACAGTTCCATCTGGTCGCGCGAGTTGTCGAGCAACGGCGCTAACCGGCGGCGGATGCCGATGTTGGCTTTCATGCGAGGGTCTTGCGCGTACTCCGACCACATGTAGTCGCGGTCTTCGTCGCTCACCATCTCAAGCGTCAACTCGTCGTGGTTGCGCAAGAAGATGCCCCATTGGCAATTCTCGGGAATGGGTGGCGTCTGGGCGAGGATTTCGGAGATCGGGTAGCGCTGCTCGCGGCGAACGGACATGAAGATGCGCGGCATCAGCGGAAAGTGGAACGCCATATGGCATTCGTCGCCGTCGCCGAAATACTGCACGACATCGGCCGGCCATTGGTTGGCTTCCGCCAACAGCACTCGATCGGGGTAAAGGTCGTCGACCTCCTTGCGTATCCGCTTTAGGTACTCGTGCGTCTTCGGCAGATTCTCGCCGCTCGTGCCTTCTTCTTCGAACAGATACGGGACGGCGTCGAGACGAAACCCGTCGATGCCCAGGTCGAGCCAAAACCGCAACACCGACAGCATGGCCTCCTGGACCGCCGGGTTTTCGAAGTTCAGGTCGGGTTGGTGGGCGAAGAAGCGGTGCCAGTAGTACTGCCCGCGTACCGGGTCGAAGCTCCAATTCGACTTCTCGGTGTCGACGAAGATGATGCGCGCGTCGCGGTAGCCCGAATCGTCGTCCGCCCACACGTAGTAGTCGCCGTACGGGCCCGTCGGGTCTTCGCGCGACGCTTGAAACCAGGGGTGCTGGTCGCTGGTGTGGTTCATGACAAGGTCGGCTACGACTCGCATGCCCCGCTTGTGCGCTTCGTCGACGAGTTCGACGAAGTCGCCGAGGTCGCCGAACTCCGGCAGGATCGTGAAGTAGTCGGCGATGTCGTACCCGCCGTCGCGCAGCGGCGACGCGTAGATGGGCAGTAGCCAAAGGCAGTCGACGCCCAGCCATTGCAAGTAGTCGAGTTTCGACGTCAGGCCTTTGAGGTCGCCGGTGCCGTCGCCGTTGCTGTCGTGAAAACCACGAACCAGCACCTCGTAGAAAACCGCCCGCTTGTACCAGGACGGATCGGCCGGGTATGGCGGCTCAGCTGAAGAATTCTCGAGCGTCACGAGAACTTCCGCCCCTTGTCGACGAAGAAGATGTGCGCTGGCTCGACATGCGGATCGAGCCGTACGTAGTTCTCGTGGCCCCACGTGTAACGGGAGCCCGACAGTAAGTCGACGACGTCGAATCGGTCGTCCCAGTCAAGACCAAGCGCCGGCATGTCGAGCGAGACAGTTGCCTCGCTGACGTTGAAGGGGTTGAGGTTGACGACGACGAGAACGGTGTCGTCGTGGCCGCTCGCGGTGACCACGCGCTTGGAGAAGGCGATCACCTGCGGATGGTCGGGACCGTGCACGCTCAGATTGCGCAATCGCCGCAGCGAGACGTGCTCGCGCCTGATGCGATTCAGGGTCGTGAGATAACCCGCGAGACTGAGACCGGCTTTTTCGGCCGCCTCGTAGTCGCGTGGCCGGTACTGGTATTTCTCCGAGTCGAGGTACTCTTCGCTGCCGGGGCGAATGGGCGTGTTCTCGAACAACTCGTAGCCCGAGTACACCCCCCACGCGGGCGAACTCATCGCGGCAAGCACCGCCCGAATCTTGAAGGCCGGCGGCCCGCCTTGCTGCAAGAAAGCGTGCAAGATGTCGGGCGTGTTGACGAAGAAGTTCGGCCGAAGGTAGTCGGAGGTGTCGCGTGAAAGTTCGAGCAGGTACTGCTCGAGTTCGGGCCTGGTGTTGCGCCAGGTGAAGTACGTGTACGACTGGTGGAAACCTACGCTCGCCAGCGCGCGCATCATCGCCGGCCTGGTGAAAGCCTCGGCCAGGAAGATGACGTCGGGATCGGTCGACCTGACATCAGCCAACAGCCGCGCCCAAAAACGCAACGGCTTGGTGTGCGGGTTGTCGACGCGGAAAATCCGAACCCCGTGGCTCATCCAGACGTCAAGGACTCGCCTGATTTCCTTGTAGATGCCGTCGTAGTCGTTGTCGAAGTTCAACGGGTAGATGTCTTGGTACTTCTTGGGCGGGTTTTCGGCGTACGCGATCGAGCCGTCGGCGCGGGTCGTGAACCACTCGGGATGTTCCTGAACCCACGGGTGGTCGGGCGACGCCTGCAAAGCGAAATCGAGCGCGACTTCGAGGCCGAGCCGCGTTGCCTCCGCCACGAAGTTGTCGAAATCCTCGAATGTTCCGAGATCGGGGTGGATCGCGTCGTGGCCGCCGTCCGGTGAACCGATGGCCCACGGCACCCCGGGGTCGCCGGGTTCGGGTGTCAGGGTGTTGTTGCGGCCCTTGCGAAACGTGGTGCCGATCGGATGAATCGGCGGCAGGTAAACGACGTCGAACCCCATGTCGGCGACGGCCGGCAAGCGTGTGGCGGCGGTGGCGAACGTGCCTGAGCGCGGCGGGTCGAGCGAGGCGCCGATCGAGCGCGGAAAGAACTCGTACCACGAGCCGAACAGCGCGCGCTCGCGATCGACCCACACCGGATACGGCCCGGACGTCGTCACGAGCGTGCGAAGCGGATAGCGCTCGAGCAGTTCGAGGACGTCGGCCGCGAGCGCCGTGGACAAACGCGCCACGGGGTCGTCGTCAAGGTCGCGCAGGGCCGTGACGACGCGGCCGAGGACCGGCCACTGCTTGACCGGCACGCCGGTCATTGCCTGCTCGTGCAGAAGGGCGCCTTCTTCGAGCATCAGTTCGACGTCTTGACCCTCGGGCACCTTGATGCGGGCGTCGTGGCGCCAGTGCTCGATCGGATCGCCCCAGGCTTCGATCTCGAAAGCCCACGGTCCGGGTGTGTCGGCGCGGACGACGGCCTCGTAGCGGTCGGTGCCAGGTGCGACCAGGCGCATCGGGGTGAACGGCCCCGAGCGGCCCGCCGGGTTTCGCATGACCACGTTGACACCGAGTGTTTCGTGGCCCTCGCGGAAAACCGTGGCGGCGACCGTGAACTGCTCGCCCACCACCGACTTGGCGGGGAAGCGGCCGCAGTCGACGACAGGCGCGACGTCCGTGATCGGAATACGTCCGATCGCGGGCGGCGCCGGCTTCTGCCGCCGCATGCGGGGGGCGCGGGCGGTGACGCGGTTCGCGTCCTGGTTCGTGCTCATCGATCCGAAGCTATCTGGCCGCGGGGGCTGGCCGCGAGCCTGTCGGCGATCTGCGTCATGCGGCTATCTCGGTGTAACTGCCGTTCGAGTAAATGCCCGGTGTGTAACGCTCTTACGTGTAACGGTTCTTCGCTCAATGGAACGGCAACGCGCGGCGGCCGATCGGCTGTCGGGCAGGTAGGGTGCTCGCCGTGAGAGCGATACGACGATTCACGGTGCGCACTGTGCTGCCCGAGCGGCTGCGCGCCCTGCACGATCTCGGCATGAATCTGCGCTGGTCGTGGCATCCGGAGACCCTCGATCTGTTCGAGTCGATCGACCCGGCCATCTGGCACGACGTCAGGGCCGATCCGGCGAAGCTGCTCGGTCAGGTGCCACCTGAGCGGTTCGCGCGGCTTGCTTCCGACGAGGCCTTTCTGCGCCGCCTCGACGACGCGGCTGCCGATCTGCACGGGTACCTCACGAAGGATCGCTGGTTCCAAAGCTTGACGGGCGACACGCCCCGCGCGATCGCCTACTTCTCTCCCGAGTTCGGCATCACGGCGTCGCTGCCTCAGTATTCGGGAGGCCTCGGAATTCTCGCTGGAGACCATCTCAAGACCGCAAGCGACCTGGGTGTACCGATCCTCGGGGTGGGTTTGCTGTATCGGCGCGGCTACTTCAAACAGTCGTTGTCGCGAGATGGCTGGCAGCAAGAGCGCTATCCGCCGATCGACCCGCACGGCCTGCCCATGTCGCCGCTCACCGAAGCCGACGGCTCGCCGGTCGCCGTGTCGATTCGCATGCCGGGACGTGTGCTGCAGGCGCAGGTCTGGCTGTGCCAGGTCGGCCGGGTGCCGCTGCTGTTGCTCGATTCGGACGTCGAGGGCAACGCGCCCCCTGACCGCGACGTGACAGACCGGCTTTACGGCGGAGGCAGCGATCACCGGTTGCGGCAGGAGATGCTGCTCGGCATCGGCGGCGTGCGCGCCGTCCGGGCGTATTGCCGGCTGACCGGCTTTGCCCAGCCGGAGGTTTACCACATGAACGAAGGGCACGCCGGATTCTCCGCTCTCGAACGCGTTCGCGAGTTGATGGCCGACGCGGGCCTGGAGTTTTATGAGGCACTCGAAGCGGTGCGGGCGAGCACGTTGTTTACCACGCACACGCCGGTGCCCGCGGGCATCGACCGGTTCGCGCGCGACCTGATCGAGCAGCACTTCGGCGGACCCGACGCCGCGCTGGGTCTGCCGATCGAGCGGGTGCTGGCTCTCGGCGCCGAAAACTATCCCGGCGGCGATCCCAACTTGTTCAACATGGCCGTGATGGGCCTGCGCGTCGCGCAACGCGCCAACGGCGTTTCACTGCTGCACGGCGAGGTGAGTCGCGGCATGTTCGCCGGCTTGTGGCCGAGATTCGACCAAAGCGAGGTGCCGATCACGTCGGTGACCAACGGCGTGCACGCGCCTACGTGGGTGTCGCCCGAGATGCGCCTCCTCGTCACCAGCGAGCTGGGCGTCGATTTGGAAGCGGACGGCGACGCTTGGGCTGATGCCGCCCGTCTCGACGACCACAGGCTATGGGAGTTGCGCCGGGCGCTGCGCCTGCGGCTGGTCGAGGAGGCGCGCGTCCGGTTGCGCGAATCGTGGCTGCAGCGTGGCGCCATCGAATCCGAACTCGGCTGGATCTCTTCGGCGCTCGATCCCGACGTGCTCACCGTCGGATTCGCCAGGCGAGTGCCGTCGTACAAGCGGCTGACCTTGATGTTGCGCGACCGCGAGCGGTTCAGGTCGATCCTGCTCGACCCCGATCGTCCGGTGCAGTTCATCATCGCGGGCAAGGCACACCCGGCCGACGACGGCGGTAAGCGCCTGATTCAAGAAGTCGTGAAGTTCGCTGACGACGCCGAGGTGCGGCATCGCATCGTCTTCTTGCCCGACTACGATATGGCGCTCGCGCAAGTGCTCGCGAGCGGCGCCGACATGTGGCTGAACAACCCGTTGCGGCCGTTGGAGGCGTGCGGCACGTCGGGCATGAAAGCGGCGCTGAACGGCACGCTCAACATGTCGATCCGCGACGGCTGGTGGGACGAATGGTTCGACGGCAACAACGGTTGGGCTATACCTAGCGCTGCCGAGTTGCCGGAGGATCGGCGCGACGAGCTCGAGGCCGCCGCGATGTACGACATCCTCGAAAACCAGGCCGCGCCCCGGTTTTACGACAACGGTATCGACGGTTTGCCGACCCGATGGCTCGAGATGGTGCGGCACACGCTCGCGTCGCTCGGACCGAAAGTCATCGCGACGCGCATGATGCGTGAATACGTAAACCGGCTCTATTCGCCGTCCGCTCGGTCTTTTCGTGCGATCAGCTCCGACGACTACGCCGGCGCGCGCCATCTCGCGGCGTGGAAGCGGCGCATTACCTCGGCGTGGCCCGGTGTGCGCGTCGAGCATGTCGAGGCGCGCGACGGCAAAGGCTCGCTCGAATACGGCACCACGGTGTGGCTACGCGCGATCGTGGCGCTCGGTGAGCTGACCGGCGACGACGTCGACGTCCAGGTCGCTTACGGCCGTGTCGACGAGCAAGACGAGATCGTCGAACCTGTCTACGCGTCGATGCGGTTGACCGACAAGCGCGACGACGGCACGTGGGTTTACGAAGGCGAGATGTTGCTCGATCGCATGGGTCCGTTCGGCTACAGCGTTCGAGTGCTGCCTGGAGACAAGTTCCTTGCCTCGCCGGCGGAACTCGGGCTCATCGCGCTTCCCCTGGCCAACGAAGGCATGGTCACCGGCGACCTGCGCTGACTCGGCTTCTTAGCCGGCGCGTAACACGATGAGCGAGAGCCCGGGCAACGCTATCTCTGTGCCGGCTTGGAGAACGGAGTCGTCGTTGTGGCCGGTGCTGTCGAGCACGACCTGGTAGGTGGTTGCCCACGGCGAACCCGGCAAGGTGAACGGCGTCGGCTCGAGACCGGCATGGAGCACAACGAGAAACGAATCGTCGACCAACGGTTTGCCGCGCGGACCGATTTCGCGCATATCGCGGCCCGACAAATACATACCGATGGTGCGCGTGCGCATGTCGTACCAGTCGGACGGCGTCATTTCGTCGCCGTCGGGGCTGAACCAGGCAAGGTCTTTCAGGCCCTCGCCGTTGCTCGAGGTGCCGGTGAAGAACGAACCTTGCCGAAACACCGGATGCGCGCGGCGCAGCGCGGTGACGCGCTTGGTGAACTCGAGCAACGCCGCGTCGGCCGACTCCCAATCGACCCAGGTGATGTCGTTGTCTTGGCTGTACGCGTTGTTGTTGCCGCGTTGCGTGCGACCGATTTCGTCGCCGTGCGCGAGCATCGGCACCCCGGTGGAGAGCAACACCGTCGAAATCATGCCGCGCACGGCGCGGTCGCGCATGCGGCTCACGACCGGCTCGTCGGTTTCACCTTCGTGGCCGAAGTTCCAGTTGTGGTTGTCGTTCGCGCCGTCACGATTCTTTTCGCCGTTGGCCTCGTTGTGCTTGTGGTCGTACGTCACGAGGTCGCGCAAGGTGAAGCCGTCGTGGCAGGTGACGTAGTTGATGGACGCGTAGGGGCGGCGGCCGTCGTCCTGATAAAGGTCTGACGATCCGGCGAGTCGATAACCGAGTTCGCGCACGCCGGTCATGCCGCGTAGCCAAAAGTCTCTGACGGTGTCGCGAAAACGGTCGTTCCATTCGGTCCATAGCGGTGGGAATTCGCCGACGCGGTAGCCGCCTTCGCCGAGGTCCCACGGCTCCGCGATCAGCTTGACGCCCGACAGCACCGGGTCTTGATGAACCACCGCCATAAAGGGCGACAGCATGTCGACGTCGCGCATCGAGCGAGCTAACACAGGCGCGAGGTCGAACCGGAATCCGTCGACATGCATCTCGGTGACCCAGTACCGCAGCGAATCGGTGATGAGTTGAAGGGTGTGATGCTGGCGGACGTCGAGGGTGTTGCCGGTGCCGGTGTAATTGACATAGAACCGGCCGTCGCGCAACCGGTAGTACGAGCTGTTGTCGATGCCGCGAAACGCGAGCGTTGGGCCGGTTTCATCGCCTTCGGCGGTGTGGTTGTAGACGACGTCCAGTATTACTTCGATGCCGGCGTCGTGCAGTGCCCTCACCATCTGCTTGAACTCGTGCACTTGCTCGCCGCGGGTGCCGGACGACGAATACGCCGCGTTCGGCGCGAAATAGCCGAGTGAGTTGTAGCCCCAATAGTTGCGAAGCCCGCGGCGGATCAAGGCGGGTTCGCTCACGAAATGGTGTACCGGCAACAGTTCGACCGCGGTGATGCCGAGGTCTCGTAAATACGCGATGACCGCGGGGTGGGCGAGCCCGGCGTAGGTGCCGCGCAGCTCGGGCGGCACGTGCGGATGCAGCTTGGTGAATCCTCGTACGTGCACCTCGTAGATCACCGTGTCAGACCACGGTGTACGCGGGTTTGTGTCGCCTGACCAATCGAATTCGTCGCGCACCACGACAGACTTCGGCACGAACGGCGCCGAGTCGCGATGGTCTTGCGCCGTGTCGTCTTTGCCGGACGGGAAGCCGAATACCGCCGGGTCGAGGGTGTAGTCGCCCTCGAGGGCGCGGGCGTAGGGGTCGACGAGCAGCTTGCTGGGGTTGAAGCGCATGCCTCGATACGGGTCGAACGGCCCGTCGACGCGAAACCCGTATCGAGTGCCTGGCGTTACGCCCGGAAGGTATCCGTGCCACACGTGATAGGTCGACTCCCGAAGCGGCACGCGCGTCTCGTCGCCCTCGTCGTCGAAAACGCAAACCTCGACCTGCTCGGCGTTTTTCGAAAAGACGGCGAAGTTGACGCCATCGTCGCCGGCGGTCGCGCCGAGCGGGCGCCAATCTCCGGGCCAGACTTCCACGGGCTCATCCTGCCTAATCGTCTCGTTGCGTGCCGACGCGGGCCCGGGCGAGATAACGTGCGACCGAACCGGAATTCGGAGGCGGATGTGACGGATCCCACAGCGAGGCTCGTCAAGCTCGAAGTATCGGACGGCGTGGCCGTACTGCGGCTCGACCGCCCGCCGGTCAACGCCTTCAACGCCGCCATGCAAGATCAGTTATATGAGGTGGCGGTCGAGGCCGCGCGGCGAAGCGACGTCCGGTCTGTCGTGCTCTACGGCGGCCCGCGCGCGTTCGCCGCCGGAGCCGACATCAAAGAGATGGCCGCCATGAGCCACGCCGACATGGTGCGACGCGTCGAGCCGCTGCACGCGGCATTCACGGCGGTGGCGACGATTCCCAAGCCGGTCGTCGCGGCGATCACTGGCTACGCGCTCGGAGGCGGTTGCGAACTCGCGTTGGCCGCCGATGTGCGCATCTGCGCTGAGGATGCCAAGATCGGCCAGCCCGAAATCTTGCTCGGTGTGATCCCCGGGGCGGGCGGCACGCAACGGCTGGCTCGGCTGGTCGGCCCATCGCGCGCGAAAGACTTGATCTTCACGGGCCGCACCCTCGACGCGTACGGCGCGCTGCGTATCGGCCTAGTCGACCGGGTCGTGCCGGCCCTCGACGTCTACACGACGGCGCGGGAGTGGGCGGCGCAATTCGCGAACGGTCCGGCTGTCGCATTGGCCGCGGCGAAGCAAGCGATCGACGTCGGGCTCGACGGCTCCCTCTACGCGGGCCTCGAACTCGAGCGTCGGCTTTTCGCCGGCCTGTTCGCGACCGAGGATCGCGCCATCGGCATGCGGTCGTTTATCGAGTCCGGGCCAGGCAAAGCAACGTTCGTGGGTCGCTAGATCAGGATGTTTCGAGCACCGTGTCGATGAGGCCGAGCGGGGGAGCGCCGAGGTCGAGCAACGCCTTGTGGAACCGCGCGTGCGAGTACCCGGCGCCCCAGTGGCGTCGAGCCTTCGTCGCCGCATCGCGAATCGCGAGCTTGCCCCAGGTGTAGCGCCCGTACGTCGGATCGAACGTCGCCCGCCGCGCCTCCGACAACGCCGCCGATCCCGCGAGAAAAGCGTCGGCTTCGAATCGTCTCGCCGCCTCCTCGACCGTCATCGCACCGGAATGGATGCCCAGTGCGGCCGCGAGCCGGGTCACCCTCACAAGTGCTTCGATCATGACGCCAACCGCAAAGCGCGGATCGCCGTCCCGAAACCCGAGATCGAGCGACAACTCCTCGACGTAATGCGCCCACCCTTCGACAAAAGCCGGCGAAAGCAAAATGCGTCGAACTGACGACGGTGCACGGCGCAACGCGCGGCTGTGCGCGAAATGGCCCGGCGAGACCTCGTGCAACGTGATGGCAGGCAACGTGGCATTACTGAAAACCTGCAGCCACGACTCGATTTCGTCGTCCGGCCACGACGAATCGGGTGGTGTGACCCAGTAGAACGACGGCGCGTCAGGTTCTTCCGGCGCTGCCCACGCCATCATCGCCATCGCCCAGCGTCGCGACTCGGGCGCCGCGCCAACGAAGCATTCGCCGTCCGTATAAGGAACGAGGTCGTGCTCGCGCGTGAAGGCAAGCACTTCGTCGACCTGCGCTCGCGCCGCTGTCAAGACGCCATCGGCGTCAGGGTGGTCGGCGACCAGCCGGTTGACCACCACGCGAGCGTCGGCGTCGGGGTCGATTCGCGCGCATGCTTCGCGAAGGATCGCCATGAGCCGGTCGCGCTCGGCGTCCGCTTGCTCCGCGAGCCGCCCGATGTCGACCGTAGTGGCTTCGACGGTGCCCATCAGCCGGGCGAGCGCGTCGGCGCCAAGCGATGCCTCGGTGTGTCCGGTGCGGGCCGTGTGCTCGAGGTGCGCGGTCACCCGCGCGTGCGCGGCGAGCGCGGACGTCGTGCTGTCGTCGACCGGGTTAATGCCCGCGGCCAGGCCGCGAAATGCCTTGATCAGCGATGTCGCCACCGGCGCGGGTACGGCATCGAGAGACTCGATCGCCATGGCGGCGGCGTCGGGCCACGCCGCCAGGTGACGCCGCTTCGCCTCCTCGCGTTCCGCGGCGGGCGCGTATTCGCGGTCGTAGCACGATACGTCGAAATTACTTAGATGGACGACGGGATTGCGCCGGTGGAGCTGGAGGTCGTCGAACATCAATCGGGCATGGGCCTCGAACGCGGCGAGGTGCGCCTCGTCGTGCGCCCCGTCGTACGCGTTGTGGTTGTGGGCCGCGTTGCGCGCGTCGTCGAGCGCTGGTCCGCCGAGCCGCGACACGGCGGCACGGACGCCGTCCGGTGACAGATCTTGGATGTGGCCGTCGTACTCGTGCAGCCCCGCTTCCTCGCGGACCTGGCTGAGAAAGATGTCACACAAAGATCGCAAGCGCCCTTCCATGACGCTCACGGTAGCGCGGGTAGAGTCCGATTATGAGAATCGTGGTCTGCGTCAAGCAAGTGCCCGACACCTGGTCGGAGAAAAAACTCGATCCTGCCGACCAGACTCTCGACAGAGGGGCCGCCGAGGGTGTTATCGATGAACTCGACACCTACGCGGTCGAAGAAGCCTTGCGCCTGAAAGAAAGCCACGACGGCAGCAGCGTTGTCGTGCTGAGCATGGGGCCGCCGCCCGCGGCCGAAACGCTGCGTAAGGCGTTGCAGATGGGTGTCGACGAGGCCGTACACGTGGTCGACGACGCCTTGCACGGCTCCGACGCGCTAGCCACTTCCTTGGTGTTGGCCAAAGCGATCGAACACATCGGCTACGACCTGGTAATCGTCGGCAGCGAGTCGACAGACGCCCGCATGGGGGTAATAGCGGCGATGCTTGCCGAGCGTCTCGGCGTGCCTCAGGCAACGCTTGCCGGCAAGGTAGAAGTCGACGGTTCGTCACTTCGGGTAACTCGGGTGACGGCGAGTGAGCAGGCTCTTGTCGAGGCGGAATTGCCCGCCGTCGTGGGTGTTCTCGAAAAGATCAACGAGCCTCGATATCCGTCGTTCAAAGGAATTATGGCGGCGAAGAGCAAACCGATGACCACGTTGTCGCTTGCCGACCTTGGCGTTGACGCGTCGTCGGTCGGTCTGGTCGCGGCGGCAACCGCCGTTGTCGATTCGGCGCAACGCCCGCCGCGCGGTGAGCGCACCATCGTTACCGACGACGGCGACGGTGGCGCTCGCATCGCCGAATTCCTTGTCGCGCAGAAACTCTTGTAGGGGCGGTTCGATGGCTGAGGTTCTGGTTTTGGTCGAGCCCGTTGACGGTGCGGTCGGCAAGTCGGCGCTCGAGTTGCTCACTTTGGCAGGGCGGCTCGGCACGCCGGTTGCCGTTGTCGTCGGGTCTGCCGATGGCGGTGTTGCCGACGAACTCGGTCGTTTCGGCGCGGCGACAATCCTTTCGGCGGACGACGATGTGCTGACCTCGACTGTCAGCGCGGGCGTCGTCTCATTACTGGCCTCATTGGTGTCGTCGCGTTCGGCCACTGCTGTGCTCGTGCCGTCGACGCCTGCTGGTAAAGAAATCGCCGGGCGGTTGGGTGTTCGGCTCGACTCTGGCGTGCTCACCGATGCTGTCGACGCTTCGGTATCTGATGCCGGCGAGATTTTCATCGAGCAATCGGTATTCGGTGGATCGACGGTTGTGCATTCGCGGGTCACTCGCGGGGTGCCGATCGTGACCGTGCGGCCGAACAGTGTCACGCCCGTCGAAGCACCAGTTTCTCCTCAGGTGCAAGGCGTGTCTGTGCCCGCTGATTCTGGTCGGCATGCGGTGGCCACCTCCCGTACGCCGGCCGCTGCGGGTGGCCGCCCGGGATTGACCGAGGCTTCGGTCGTCGTTGCCGGCGGCCGAGGAGTCGGCGCCGCCGAGAAGTTCGCTGTGATAGAAGAACTCGCCGACGTTTTGTCGGCCGCCGTCGGGGCCTCGCGGGCGGCGACCGACGCGGGCTGGTATCCGCACGCCGCGCAAGTGGGCCAGACGGGTGTCACCGTGGCGCCGCAGCTTTACATCGCCTGCGGTATTTCTGGTGCTATCCAGCATCGTGCCGGAATGCAGACGTCGAAGACCATCGTCGCTATCAACAAAGACCCCGAGGCGCCGATTTTCGAGCTGGCCGATTTCGGTGTCGTGGGGGATTTGCACGTCGTTGTCCCGCAACTGATCGAAGAAATTCGCAAGCGTAAGG
>JBDZVM010000048.1:0-26863 GCA_040255675.1 Actinomycetales bacterium
TGCAGTTGCTCGCGCGAGAGCTTTCGGTAGCTCGCGGCTACGACCCCGATTCACCACGTGGACTACGCAAAATCACGGAGACGTGGTGATCGAGCGCCCGGTATCGCCTGGCTAGGCGTGCTTCATGAATCTCGCCGCCTACGCCTCCGCCACTGCGTGTACGCAGGGCGAAGAGCTCACTTTCCACGTGGTCGATGAATCGGGCGATGTACCGCAAGGGTTCGTCGAGATTACCGACGTCCCTACTGGAAGCGTTGTACTGAAGGCCGATATTCGCGATGCAACGTGGACCCTTGCGGTGCCTCATCATTGGCCGAGTTCACTTTATCGGGCGACCTTCTCGCCCGGGGAGAGCTTGCGTGATCGGGAGGTGTATTTCGTCCTACGGTCTCGCCAGCCAGGCACGCTTGCGAAGGTGGTCGTCGCAATACCGTTTATCACGTGGCAGGCGTACAACCGCGCTGGCAGTCCCGGCCATAGCATCTATTGGACCGAGCAACCCGACCGAGTGCCGAAGGTGTCTTTCGACCGTCCAGGGTGCGGACCAGTTGCCGAATGGTGGGAGTACGGTTTGCTCCGCTGGCTCGGCCGGGTGGGTCATCCGGTTGAGTATTGTTCGGATGTTGACCTGCATGCGGGTGACGAGTTCCTGCGTTCCTACCAACTGCTCGTGGTGACGGCACATGAGGAATACTGGACGTGGGAGATGCGAGACACCGTCGAGCAATTCGCCTACCATGGTGGAAATGTCGCTATTTTCGGCGGAAACACCTGTTGGTGGCAGGCCCGACTCGAAGACAACCTGCGCACCTTGGTCTGCTATCGCGATGCTGTTCGTGATCCGCTAGCGGCCACCGACCCTAAGCGCGTCACGGTCGAATGGTCGAGCGCGCCAGTGTGGCGGCCTGAGAACATGCTTACCGGCGCGACCTTTCGTCGTGGCGCGGGTTGTTGGACAGATATGCAGCGCTGGAAGACTGAGTCATACGTCGCCCGATTCAGTGATCATTGGGTATTCGAGGGTACCGGTATTCGTGATGGCGACACGTTCGCGCGCGGCGCCGTGGGCTACGAAACCGACAGCATCGAATGGTCGGATATTGATGGGGTTCCGCGCGCCACGGGCCGCGATGGCACGCCTCCGTCTTTCGTGGTTCTCGCCACGGCGGACCTTCGGCACTGGCGGGACTACGGTCAGGGTGGAACCGCCACGATGGGCATCTTCAAGCTTGGCTCAGGAACCGTATTCAACGCCGGCACCGTGAACTGGGGAAACCGGCTCGACGATCCAGTGGTGGAGCGAATAACGAAAAACGTTCTCGACAAGCTGGCGAAACTGCCGGACCTTTCGGAGTGGGTAACCATCGGTCCGCGCGCGAATCTGATGTCCCTGGGCGCCTGTGACAACCTACTCTTCGGCACTACGGTCGACGATGTCTTGGTCGTGCGCGAGGCCTGCGCGCAGAATCTCCGTTGGCAAACAATTCCGGGTGAGGCCGTGCGCATCTGTTGCCTTGCTGCGCCACGGGAAGCGGGGCCGTCGTTGCCGGTTGGCTTGTTCGGCGCTACCCCCGACGGCCAGTTGCTTTACCGCGACGCCGTCGAGACTTCCGCACCGTGGCGGCTGGTGACCCTTCTACCGCGGGGATCCGTCGCCATCGCCGTCTGCAACGGTGCCGTCTTCGCCGCGACGCAAGCGAACGATCTGATGTACTTGCCTTTTTCTGAGATAGACGCATCGGGTTCGTCATGGCGGGCGATTGGCCTCGCCGCAGGTGCGATCGCCCTGGCGGCAATGAACGGGTTGCTCTTCGCGATCGATGCCGACGACCGGCTTCTGGCACGACTGCCCGTGCCTGCCTCCGCGCCCTGGCACTGCATTGGTAGCGCGGGAGGACACACAATGCTCGCGGGTTACGCGGGAATGCTCGTGGGGGCTGGGTCTGGCGGGTTCTTGCGCTGGCGACCAGCCATCGCGGCGGTACCGCCAGCCGAGGCCGCCACCTAGTGTCGTTCGAGCAGGTCCCCGAGCGGTGCATCGTCCACGGCGGCGTTGACCACGAATGTTTCGAGATTTCGTAGGTAACGCTCGATGGCTTCGGGTGGTAGGTAAGTAGTATCCGCGGTGAGTGAGACGGTCAGTTTGCCCGGCTCACCAGTCACGTGCAGGCAAAACCGGCAACTCACAGTGTCGAGTTTCAGCGGCCAGTCGAACGTAGTTTCCTCTGCCGCGTCGGCGATGTCTTTCGAGGAAGCTTGCGGCGGACTAACGAGGCCTGATTCGTCGACCAGTCGCATGTCATTGAAACAGCAGTACGGATGCACGGAAGTGGCGCGTTCCGCGCTCACCTGCTCCACGATTTGCGCCAAATGATCGGGGTCATATTCGGCGTGGCGGTAGGCGAGGAGAGATTGTTGCCACGAACGTGCGATGAACTCACCAAGGTTCGCGTCGAGGTCGACGTCAATGGCGAACAAGCCGTCTTGGGACAACGTCGTGACGGCTTGCCGGACGCTGGGCCGGAACCGGTTGCTCACGATCGGCATCATGGCGCACGTATGCAAGCCGGTGTAGGAACTGACCATTGCCGACGCACTGGCCACCAAGACGGTCGAAGTGCTGACGCGATGCCGTGCCGCCACTTTAGCGACCGCGAGATCTAAGGCTCGCGACGTGATCGCGCCACGCCAAAACCGCTTGGCTTGGGCAGGCCGCGATGCCGGCCGCGCGAACATTGTCGGTGGAATGCGTTGCAGTTCTCGACGCCAGTAAGTGATTGCGTTGTCATCCGCACGGTGTCCCGTTGGCGATTGCTGTCGCCTCGCGATATCAAGCGGTTGATCGTGTGTTTCCACTACGGGCTTGCGTCCGAGAAGTCCGAGCCGTAGATCGCGGACGACGATGTCGCCCGCATGCCCGTCTGCCGCGAGATGACAAAAGACGAGCACAATGGCACGGATGGCGTCGCCACTAACAACGAACGCAACCCTGATCGGCCATTCGTGCTCGTAATCGAATCGTCGAGATGCGAGGTCTTCGCGCACATGCTCAGCCGTGGAGGCGACCTCCTCGACTTCGCAACGAACCACGTCGAGTTCGAAGCGGCCGCGTGCGGTGAGTCGTTGGCTGGGAGTGGGTGAAAGCAGAAGCCGGGTTCGTAAAGACTCGTGGCGAGTGAAAAGTGCTGCAATCTGGGCGCTTGCCTCGGCAACCGATACGAAGCCAGCACTCGTCGGCACGAACAATATTCGACCAAAGTTGAAGTAGTGGTCACCCGGAGCGGTGCGGCGAATGGCATTCCAGATCGCGCGTTGCCCCCAGGTGATCGGGGCCACTCCAGACCGCACGCCCTCGAAAAGAATCTGAACTCGGCCAAGGGCGGTGGCCGCGCCACGAGATGACATTAGGCGCCGTCGACCGCCACACCCAATGTGATCAAATGATCAGCGAGTGCGGGCAAGCTTTCGAGGAAAGCCGCCCCGTCGTCGAGATTTAGATAGACGCCGAATTTCGCCTCGACGGTATCGATCAAGCGCAGATGCGCGAGCGACGTGACGCCGAGCTGCGTGAGCGGCACCTGTGCGTGCTCAACCTCCGCCGCGGTCAACAGCCCGTCGCCGCAGGTCGCGATCATCGCCGCGAGTTCATGCATCAACTCGGCGCGACTCATCGTCGGGTTATGCGGTGATGTCATGGGATCAATCCCACCCTTTGGGCACACGCGCGCTGCGTGGAACCATGTCGACCCACACCTGCTCGATGTGATCGAGGCAAGCTTGCCGAGTGCCAGCAAACCCAGTCGCCCGCCATCCTGCCGGTAGTTCTTTGTCCGACGGCCATGTGGAGTACTGCTCTTCGTCGTTCATGACGACGAGGTGTGCCGCGTCGTCATGCTGATGTCCGTGGAGGTTTGGATCACCGAGATTCATGATGCTCCTTCGAGGGTGTTGTCCTTCTCACCTGCCTGTATTGCCTCGATGGCCGCAGTGACGCCGGCAATCGTCGGAGTGTCGAAGAAAACGTCCATGGCGACGTCGACGCCTAGACGCTTCCTGACCCGCGCGATGATCTGGGTGATCGTCAAGGAGTGCCCACCGAGGTCGAACAAGTCATCGTCCGGTTGGATGTCTTGTATTTGTAATACCTCTTGCCAGATATCGCGCACCTGTTCGGCGATGCCCGTATAGACCGTGACCTGAGAAGCTGTTACGGCTGTTCGTTGCGGGGCAGGCAGCGCATTTCGATCGACTTTACCATTCGACGTCAAGGGCAAGGAAGCGATTTCTACGATGACGGCCGGAACCATGTATGGTGGCAAGCCTGCGGCACACTCTTCGCGCAGCCCGTCGGCTTCGCCCACCACATACGCCGCCAAAATGCCGTCGCGAACCACCACTGCTGCCTGACGCACCCGAGGGCGTTCACTCAGGAAGGCCTCGATTTCGTCCAGTTCGATGCGGTGGCCGCGCAACTTCACCTGGTTGTCGGTGCGCCCGAGGAACTCGAGAACGCCGTCACTGCGCAATATGACGCGGTCGCCGGTGTAGTAGAGGCGCGATCCTTGGTCGCCGAACGGATTAGGCGTGAACCGCTCTGCTGTCAGCGCGGGCCGGCCTCGGTAGCCGCGTGCGACCCCCGCGCCGCCGATGTGAAGCTCGGCGGGCACACCCATAGGCACCGGTCGCATGCGAGTATCGAGCACGAAAATCTGCGTGTTGGCGAGCGGGCGACCAATCGTGATTTCGTCGGGCCTGAGCGGTACCTCGGCGACGGTCGACCAGATCGTCGTCTCCGTGGGACCGTAGACGTTGATTAATCGACCGACTCTCGGGCGTAACTCGCGCGCAAGGGAGAGCGGGAGCGGCTCGCCGCCGGCGAGGGCCGCGACGCGGTTGTCGTCGAAACCACCGTCAAGGATCATACGCCACCCCGACGGCGTGGCCTGAATGTGCGTGATCTTCTCGAGACGCGCGAGATTGGCCAGTTTCGCACCGTCCCTTGCTTCCGCTCGAGAGGCGATGACAACGCAGCCGCCTACCAGGAGTGGCAAAAGCAATTCGAGACCCGCAATGTCGAAGGAAAGGGACGTTATAGCGAGCCATCGCATCGAACTGTTGGCGCGTAGCTCGTCACGCATTGACAACAGAAGGTTGAGCAGAGCGCGGTGCTCGATCTCGACTCCTTTGGGTCGGCCGGTCGACCCAGAGGTGTAGATAACATATGCGAGGTCGGCTGACGACGAGTCGGATCGTTTAATAATGCTGGTCGGCGTGGCGGAGTCTTCGTCGACGACAACGACCTCTCCCGCGATCTCGCACTCACGCAGCAAATCGGACGACGTAATTGTTGCCATTGCCCGGGCGTCGTCGATGACAAATCGAACTCGCTCGGGTGGATAGGACGGGTCGAGGGGCAGGTAGGCAGCCCCCACCTTCCAGGCCGCGAGCACGCTTACGAGGAGTTCGACTGAACGGTTCAGATAGACACCGACCAAGCAGCCTCGCGTGACATCCCGCGCGGCGAGACGGTCAGCGAGCCGGTCGGACGCGGCATCGAGATCGTGGTACGACCATCGTTGGCCACCGAACACCACCGCGAGAGCGGACGGCGACGAGCGAGCACGCTGACGGAAGTGGTCCAGCGCGGTCGAATGCAAGGAGTAGTCAACGGCAGTCGCGTTGATCGCACGGTACGTGCCTTCTCGCTCGCCAGCGCTCATGACGTCGAGGTCACGTACACGTGCTCCTGAATCTCGTACGACTGCCCCTACTAGGTTGGCCAGATGACTTGCCACGCGTCGTGCGTCGTCTGGCGAGGCCCCGTCGTGTTTATATTCGAGGCAGGCGTCCATGCCTGTCGGCCGGTCGACGACCCGCAAATGTAGCAGCCCACGCGCGGTGCCGTTGAAGATTGCCCAATGGACTCTTGAGTCGACACCCGCAAAAACCGGCTCGCTCATCTGACGTCTGTAACTGATGGACACCGGCGCCAGAACAGGGCGCGGCGTAAGCCCTGACACCGCACGCGCCAGCGGCATCGTGCGATATCGATATATCTCACGTAGCTCACTGCGCACAGAACGCGCGAAATCCGCGAATGTCATTCCGTCATTGACGAGCCGCGACGTCACGGGCAGCTCGTTTACGAATAAGCCGATCTGATGCCTCGTGCGCGCAGTACGGGTGTCAAGGTCTATGGCGATCGTCGCCGACGGGTTGCCGTATCGATGGAGCAAAGTCTGCATCGCGGCGACAAGGACTTCGAACACGGTGACTCCGATCCGCTCCGAAGTGGCGACGAGGTGGTCGTACATGGCCTCGTCGATCGGTATCTTGACCGTTTCACCTACATAGGATCGACGTGCCGGACGGCGAAAGCTCGGCAGGATGACGTCGTTTGAGTCAAGCCAGCGCTGGTGCCAAAAGTCTCGTGCATCGTCGTCGACTTCTGCGATATCCGAGTTCGGTGGTTCAAACCGTGGAACGCCTTTCGCGTCAGTTGCACTCCCGGCGTAGCTGTGCTGGAGTTTGCGTGAATAGCTGTCCGCAAGGTCACGTACAAGGATGTCTTTCGACGTTCCGTCAAAGATGAGATGGTGGGCCGTGAAGACAAGCGCGTGGTGCCCTGCTGCCAAGCGAACGAGACAGAACCGGGCAAGCGGGCCGCGCTGTAGGTCAAACGGCTGCTGCCTCTCGTCAGCGGCGAGCATGTCGATGGGGCGAGAGTCGCCCGTGGTTTTGTATTCGACCGTTGGTGGGGTCGATCCCGTGCACAGCCACAACACGCCGTCGCGGTCGTGGCACACGAACGAGAGCGCAGGATGCCGTGCTATGACTTCGCGGCACGAGTCGAGCAAAATGTCGGCGTGAAGGTCGCCGTTGAATTCGACAACGAGCGACATCGAGTAAACCGAACCGACGTCAGAAGCACGCTGCGTGAACCAGATTCCGTGCTGTGCTGGTGATGCCATCACGCCCTGTGATGGTGGATCGCTCAATGCTGTCACTGTGCTTCCCCAGAAGTGGACGACTCGAACATGGCACGCAGTTGCGATTTGACGACCTTGCCGCCTGCGTTTCGGGGCAACGAATCGAGAACGAGAAGTCGGACGGGCATCTCATGCGGGGTGAGCTGAGTACTCGCCGCGGCTCTGATTTCAGCTAGTGTGACTGGAGACTTTGCAACTACCGCGGCGCAGATCACTGTTCCCATGACGGCATGCCTCGCACCGACGACGGCGGCTTCCGCGACGGCAGGGTGTTCGTAGAGCGCGGTCTCGACCTGAAGGGTCGAAATCTTGAAGGCTCCGGATTTGATGACATCGCTTTCGCGGTCCAGCAAATAGAGGTAACCGTCGGCGTCGAGATAGCCGAGATCGCCCATGCGCACTCGCCCGTGCCTGAAGACCTCCGCGGTCGCCGCGGCATCGGCATAGTACGACCGTGAGGTAGTTGGCGACCGGAGCCATACCTCGCCTGGGGTGCCGTGGGGCACTGTTAGACCACTAGCGTCAGTCACCACGAGGTCGCCGTGGCGAAGCGATCTTCCAACTGAGTCGGGTCGTTCGGGATCGAACACCATGGTTGTTTGTGCGGGAGCCGCTTCTGTCGACGTGTAGTAGTTCACGATCGTCGCCTTGGGAAACGCGGCGGCCAGCCTCGTTGCGACCGGGGCCGGCAATGGTGCTGCCGTCGAACCCAGTAACACGACGCTCCCAAGGTCGTAGCGTTCGTGCACCCTGGCGTCGAGCAGTTCGATGGCCATCGCCGGGACCACGAAAACCGTACCGGCGGCATGTGCCTGGATTAGCCGGGCAAAGTGGCCCGGCGTGAAGCGCGCCGCTGTGACGGCGGCCGGCTTAGCGTCGAGCGCATTGATGAGCATCGTTTGGCCGGCGTTCGTGCCAATGGGGAACGCGTGCACGAAGTGCTCAGAGTGGGCGAGGCGCCGACGCCGGGTGTCGACGCCGCAGCCAAAGGCCACGTTCTCGTGCGTGGCGCACACGCCCTTTGCCCTGCCCGTCGTCCCTGAGGTGTAGAGGATTTGTGCGGAATCGCCTGGCGTGATGTTCACGTCGACGAGGGTCGTCGCTCCGGCCTCGAGGGCGGAGCTTGTCGCGTGCCACACGCCGTCGAAGGATGTCGCCCCTATTTCGATCTCGGGGTCGGTGATGACGCCGACGGCGCCGCAATGCGTCACAAGGTTGCGCACGCTCGCGGGCGGCAGTCGTTCGACGAGGGGTACCGCGACGCCTCCTGCTTTCAGCACTCCACAATAGCTAGTCGCGAAATCTATCCAGTGCTGATTACGGAACAGCAAGACGACGCGATCGCCGCGCCGGAGTTTACGCTCGAGGAGCTGATTCGCGACGGCGTTGGAGCGCAGGTCCCATTCGGCGAAGGTCAGTGATTGCGTGCCCGGGCCGACGAAGCACGCGCGCGTGGGGTCGGCCGCGGCTCGGGCGGCGAGCAGCGACGGCACCGTCATTGGCGCCGGGCGGGCTCCCGGCGGAGCAATGGTCGACGACAAGGTTGGGTGCACCCCTCGAGTGCTTTGTGACCTGGTGGTTTCGTGGCATCAACAACCGTGCCGCGGACTCGGTGCTGGCGGCTGTGCCGTGGAAGGCCATGCGTCGTGCTGGTTATCGAAATACGGGACGTGCAGACCTTAGGATCGAAGAGTGGTCTAGTCAACCTAGCAGAAGAACGGTCCAGACCTCTAAGGTCTAGACCACTTGACGACCAAGTTTCGGTGCCGTACGTTTGCTGCGCTCAGGCTCGCTTGGTGCTTCTCGAGGACTAGGCCGACGTGATAGCTCGTGCGTGGCCTCGGAGGTGCTGGTGTAAGGGTGTTCGGCGCAGAAGCTGAGACGAGACCGGTGGGGGATGGACAGCTCAATCAAGGCTCCATTGACGCGGGCGCAGGAACGTCTTTGGTTCTTGCAACTGCTCGATCCGGACGACGCGTCGTACAACATTTTTCTCACCCGGCGTCTGCGCGGCGTCCTTGACGTCTCCGCTCTTGCGCGGGCATTGACTGAGACCGTATTACGGCAGGAAAGTCTTCGCACACGGTTTCCCGAGATCGACGGCGGCGCGGTCCAGGAGATCTTGCCGCACTCGACGGTTGTCCTCGAGCAGCACGACCTTCGCCATCTCGCTCCGGACGTCGTCGAAGGCGAGGTTGCGCACCTCGTTGCGGCCTGTACGAACGCGGCATTCGACCTTCGCGAAAGGCCGCCGCTTCGTTGCAAGCTCTTTCGGCTCGGCGACACCGAGTACGTGCTTTGCATCGTGGTCCATCACATCATCTTCGATGGATGGTCATTCAGCGTCCTCGATACTGAGCTCGCGGCGCTCTACAACGCATTTGTTGCGGGAAGAAGTTCGCCGCTGCCGCCGCTTCCGTTGCAGTTCCGAGAATTCGCTCGAAGGCAGCACGATAAGGGTGCAGAGCCCGACGTACTGGCGTATTGGCGCGACCGACTTGCGAACTGTGTTCCCCTCGAACTCCCTACGGATCGGCCTCGACCGGCGGTGAAGACGTCGAACGGCGGCTTCGTTACGCGCACACTCACGCGGACCTTCGCGGACAAGTTGAACCAACTGGCACGGACATCACGATGCTCTCTCTTCATGGTGCTGCTCGCGGCGTATCAAGCACTACTCAGCCGCCATACCGGGCAAACCGATATCTGCGTCGGATCACCAGTTGCCGGCCGAGACGCGGTGGAGTTAGAGCCCATCATCGGATACCTCACCAATACGCTCGTCTTGCGCGCCGACCTGTCGGACGACCCCACGTTCCACGATCTCCTCATACGCACTAGACGCTCGCTTTTGGCTGATATGGCCCGACAGGCTGTGCCGTTCGAGCAGCTCATCGCGTCGCTGGAGATCGAACGCGATCTCAGTCGTACACCGCTGTTCCAAACCATGTTTGTGATGCAGGGCATGACTGGCGCACCGGGCACCGGACACTGGCTAGACGGAATCGAGTCGGAGTGGTTCGATCCAGGGAGTCGTCAGGCCAAATTTGACCTCATGCTCGACGTTCTTCCCGCTGACGACGGTCAGATCCTATGCGTATTCTGCTACAGCACCGATGTTTTCGAACCAATTACCGTCGAACGTTTCGCATCGAGGTGGATGACGCTACTCGAAGCAATCGTGTGTGATTCTGACGTACCGATCTCTCGTTTGCCGATGCTCGATCTGGCCGAACGTGCTCAACTTCTTACGTGGGGCCAGGGCATTCAACCGAACGACGGCGCACAGTCGGAATCTCCGGTGCTCGGGCGGGTCGAGGAGATCATGGCCCGCTCCCCGCATCTTGTGGCGGCGCGGTGCGGTGATGATTCGATAACGTACGCCGAACTTGATGAACGCTCGGCGCGGTTGGCAAGTCAGCTGCGCCGCACGGGCGTAATTCAGGGTTCGGTGGTTGGCGTTTGCCTGCCGAGATCGATCCGGCTGATCGTCGCGTTGGTTGCTGCGTGGCGTGCGGGTGCCGCCTATCTCGCTCTTGACGTCGACACGCCGCTCAGCCGTCGCGAGTCGCTCGTCGCGGACGCGGGGGCGTGCGCGCTCGTCAGCGTCAGCGGAGTCGAGAAACGAGCGGGATCTGGTGCAGTCGGTCACGCTGCCTACATCGCCTATACCTCAGGCTCTACTGGCCAGCCGAAGGGCGTCGTCGTCAGCCACTCAGCAGTCTCGGCGCGTGTCGCGTGGATGACCGAGGCGTACGACGTCGTGCCGGGCGATCAGGTTGTGCAATTCGCGACCGTGAGTTTCGACGCCCACATCGAAGAAATCTGGCCGACTCTCGCGACGGGTGCGACGCTCGTGCTGTTGCCCGCCGGACCGCATTCGCTGCCCGACGTATTCCGTGAGGCGCGCGATATTACGGTGCTCGATTTGCCGACTGCATATTGGCAACGGCTCGTCGACATCGGGGACAGTGTCGAATGGCCTGCTCGACTACGGCTCGTCATCATCGGAGGTGAACAGGCCGACGCGTCGGCAGTCGAGGCATGGCGACGGACCTTTGGCGATCGCGTCCGGCTGGTGAATACCTACGGCCCGACCGAGACGACGGTCATCTCGACCGCTGCCGATCTTGGCGACGGCGCTGCCCGTCCTCCGATCGGCCGTCCGATCACAGACACGCAGGCGTACGTCGTCGATCCCGCAGGCGAACTTGCGCCCATCGGCGTCGCTGGCGAGTTGCTCATCGGAGGAGCTGGAGTCGCCGACGGCTATCTCGCGATGCCGGCCGCGACGGCGGGACGCTTCATACCTGACTGTTTCGGCAGGTCGCCCGGCCGGCTCTACCGGACCGGCGATCGGGTGAAATGGCGCGACGATGGGCAGCTTGAGTTCGTCGGGCGGTTTGACACACAGGTGAAGGTGCGTGGCTTCCGCGTCGAGCCGGCCGAGATAGAAGCGGCGTTGGTTTCGCACCCCGGCGTGTCACAAGCGGTCGTCACCACGCATGGCGACGTCCTTGTGGCCTATATAGTTTCCCAAGCGTCGGTCGACGAATTACGTGCACATATGACAGCGCGGCTGCCAGCTTACCTCGTACCCGGCATATTCGTGCCGATCGACGTCTTGCCGTTGAACGCCAACGGGAAGGTTGACCTGCGAGCCTTGCCTACGCCACGGCTCTCGCGTCCCGACAATGATTTCGTCGAGCCCGTGAGCGACGCCGAGAAACTAGTCGCCCGCGTTTGGGCGGATGTGTTAGGCGTCGAACGTATAGGTGCCCTTGACGACTTCTTTGCGGTCGGCGGTCATTCGCTGTTCGCGGTGAGAGTCGCGGCGCGGTTGCGTGCGGCCCTCGACGTCGAGGTGCCGATCAAAGCCCTGTTCTCGCATACGACCGTCCGCGAATTCGCCGCTCTCCTTGAAGACATTCTCTTGGCCGAGGTCGCCGACCTTAGCGACGGCGAAGCTGCCGAACTGTTCATTGCGAAAGAGGAGAGCCGGTCATGACGGAGGTTCCAATCGGCAGCCGGCCCGCGGCGTCGGTGAAGCGTGCGCTGGTGGAGCAGCGGCTCCGCGCAGCCGAGGCGCGCTCCGCCAAAGCGACGATCCCTCGCCGCAAAGATGGCGCCGAAACGCCTCTGACGTACGCGCAAGAGCGGCTGTGGTTTATGGAGCAGTTCGCGCCGGGGACTGCCGCCTACGTTATCCCGTTGGCGCTTCGACTGAAAGGATCGCTCGACGTCGACGCGTTACGTCACGCGATCGGCGTCGTAACAGCTCGGCACGACGCGCTGCGCATGCGCTTCGGATCGGCCGACGACGGGCGACCGTTTCTCAATCTCGTCGATAGTGCCGACGCCGACCTGCGGGTCGTTGCGGCTTCAAATGAAGAGGAGGCACACGCGCTCGTCGCTCAAGAGCTGACCAGACCCTTCGACTTGGTGGCCGGGCCACTGATTCGCGCTCTCCTCGTCACTCTGGCGCCCGCCGACCATGTCTTGGCGATTCCCATGCACCACATTGCCTCTGACGGATGGTCAACGGAGGTGTTCATTCGGGAACTCACCACCACCTACGAGGGCGTGGTCAACGCAAGCCCAGCCATCCTGGCGGACTTGCCCATCGGCTACGCCGACTACGCGGCCTGGCAGCGCAGCCGGGCTGATTCGACCTTCGATGCGGACCTTCGATATTGGACAGACCGTTTGCACGCCCTTCCGCCGCTCGACCTGGCCACTGATCGGCCGCGGCCGTTAGAGCAAACGTATGATGGCGCCGCCTACGGCTTTCGCCTCGACTCCGATCTCAGCCAGGCGATCAGCGTACTGGCGCAGGCGCACGGCGCAACCCTCTACATGGTGTTACTCGCGGCCTATCAGGTTTTGCTCTCGCGATACAGTCGCCAAACCGACTTCGCGGTCGGCACGCCGGTCGCGGGCCGTAGTCGCTCCGAACTCGAAGCGCTGATCGGCTGCTTCGTCAACGTCCTAACCATGCGTGCCGATCTTTCTGGCGATCCAACGTTTAGTGAACTGGTTTTTCGCACGCGGGAATCAGCACTCGACGCTTACTCCCACCAGGAGTTGCCCTTCGAAAGACTCGTCACCGAGCTTAACGTCACGCGTGACGTGTCGAGACCGCCGTTATTTCAAGTACTTTTCGCTCTCCAGAACTACAACATGCCGATTCGTCATGAGTCGTCGGGTGGGGTTGAAGTATCACGCTTTCCCCTTGCGTCATGGGCGACGCGTTTCGAGCTCGAGTTATACATGAGCGAGGACGTCGATGGCATCAGCGGACTCTTCGTCTATAACACTGACCTTTTTGAGCGTCAGACCGTCGCTACCCTGGCCGGGTGGCTCACGGCACTATTGGGAGCCGTGACGACTGAGCCCAACCTGCGATTGTCGGCCGTTGACGCCGTCGAGCCAGCGGAGCGGTCGCTGGTTATTGACGCGTTCAATGATACGGCGGCGACGTTTCCGGCCGACGCTACGCTGCACGGGCTCGTCGAATCACAAATCGATCGAACCCCGGACATGATCGCGGTAAGTTTTGCCGAGCAATCCCTGACGTATCGTGAATTGGGCGAGCGTGCCGACATCGTCGCTCGAAGACTCCAACAACTCGGAGCGACTTCCGAAACGCTTGTCGCGGTTAGCGCCGAACGTTCGCTCGAACTCGTTGTGGGCCTTCTCGGTGTGTTGAAGGCGGGCGCCGCTTACCTCCCGCTCGACCCCGAATATCCGCCCGACCGGCTGGGTTTCATGCTCAGCGACAGCGGCGCTCCGGTAATCTTGACCCAACGTCGGCTGGCTGACCGTTTGCCCTCGACGAATGCGACCGTTTTATATCTCGATGACGTCGACTCGTGGCCGTCCGACCGCCCCGAACCTGGTATTCCGGCGCGCTGCACTGCCGACAATTCCGCCTACGCCATCTACACCTCGGGCTCCACCGGTCGACCGAAAGGCGTCGCGAATACTCACCGCGGCATCGTCAACCGACTTACCTGGATGCAAAAGGCATATCAGCTTGGCCCCGATGACGTGGTGCTGCAGAAGACGCCGGCGAGCTTCGACGTCTCGGTGTGGGAGTTCTTTTGGCCGCTCATGGTCGGTGCGCGGCTCGTTTTAGCTGAGCCGGGTGGGCACAAGGATGCCGCGTACCTTCGTGATCTAATCGTGGCAACGGCCGTGACAACGGTGCATTTTGTACCGTCGATGCTGGCAATTTTTCTCGCCGAAGAGGACGTAAATCGATGTGCCTCGTTGCGCCGCATCATTTGTAGCGGTGAGGAACTGCCCGTTGACGTCGCGCGGCGCTGCATGAAGATCCTTCCAGCGCAGCTGCACAACCTGTACGGGCCGACTGAGGCCGCGATCGACGTGTCCGCTTGGGCTTGCACCGATGATGCACTCGCGTACTCCGCACGGGCGCCGATCGGGGCACCGATCGACAACATCAAGCTGTATGTCCTCGACGAGCAGCTTCGGCCCGTGCCGCGCGGAGTACCGGGGGAGCTGTTCATCGGTGGCGTCGGCGTAGCCCGAGGGTACCTGGGCCGACCGTCGCTCACGGCAGAGCGATTCCTTCCCGATCCGTTCATCGGTTGGGGGGCGCGAATGTACCGCACAGGTGACCTCGCTCGCTGGCGCAATGATGGCACCATCGATTTTTTGGGTCGAATCGACAACCAAGTCAAGCTACGCGGTCTGCGCATCGAGCTCGGCGAGATCGAAAGCGTGCTGCGTGCCATCTCGGGTATAGCCGAGGCGGCGGTGGTCGTGCGGCAGGACGCACCGGGTGACAAGCGACTAGTCGCTTATGTCGTGGGTGATGCTGACGTTGCCGATCTGAAAGGAGCGCTGAAACGCGAGCTGCCTGATTACATGGTGCCGTCGGCGTTCGTGGTTCTCGACCATCTTCCCGTGTCTCCAAACGGGAAGTTGGACCGGACCGCGTTGCCTGCTCCGCGGCGGGCTCGCGATGCGGCCACCGCGTTCGCGGCGCCGTCCACGCCGACGGAGGCGGGCCTCGCGGAAATCTGGTGCGAGGTCATCGGTATCCCATCGATCGGCATCGACGATGATTTCTTCGACATTGGCGGGCATTCTCTGCTGGCTACGCAGGTCATCGCTCGGATGCGCAAGAGGTTCGGCTCAGGTATCTCGGTCATGGATCTGTTCAAGAATCCGACCGTTCGCGAGCTCGGCGCGCTTGTCGACGCCCCCGCCGAGGCTCGTGGCCCCAGAGCACTCTTGTATGAGTTGACGAAGCCTGTGCCGCCGGACAAGCGAACGCTTTCATTCGTCTGCATTCCCTACGGTGGCGGTAGTGCGGTCGTCTACCAGCCGCTCGCCGACGCGCTTCCTGACGGATACCGTCTCTTCTCGGTAGCGATTCCTGGCCATGACGTCGGTCTCGACGAAGCGGCGCTGCCGTTCGACCTGTTGGCGGAGCGTTGCGTCGATGAGATCTTAGCAAAAGTCGACGGGCCTCTCGCGCTTTACGGTCATTGCGGGGTCGGCTCGGCGCTGACCGTGGAGGTTGCTCGCCGAGTAGAAGCAGCGGGTCGCAAGCTCGACGCAGTTTACATCGGCGCGATTTTCCCCTTTGCGAAGCCCAAGAGCAAGATTTTCACGGCACTTTCGAAAGTCGCGCGCATGGAATCGTTGCGCTCCGATCAAAGCTACGCGAATTGGCTTACGTCGATGGGCGTCGACATGAGGGACCTCGAGCCACGACAAGCTCGCCACATCATCCGAAATATGCGCACGGATTCGGACAACGCTGAAGAGTATTTCACGCGATTGTTCGACCGAGACGTTGCGCGACTCGCCGCGCCCATCATCGCGGTCGCCGGCGATCGCGATCCGGCAACTGACTTCTATCAAGAGCGATACCGCGAATGGCATTTCCTCACGGAGCGCACGGCTTTGGTGGTCCTCGATGAGGCCGGTCATTTCTTCTTGAAGTACCGGGCCACCGAGTTGGCGGCCATCGTCACGCGAGTCCACCGCAGTCTTGACGACGATCCGTTGAGCTTGACCCGCGAAGCTACTGGTGACAGCGCAGGCTGGTGGCTGCACGGCGTGTCTCGTGCAGGTACGGCCGTCGAAACATCGGGGCCGCAACCGAGCATGCGGCGCTTCCTTGTCGTGGCCGCGGGCCAGCTCATCTCGATGACGGGCTCGGCACTCACCGATTTCGCGATTCCGGTCTGGATCTATCTGCGCACTGGATCGGTAGCTCGCCTCGGCTTGCTCGCCGCCATTGCACTCGTGCCGGGAATGCTTACCGCTCCTTTGGCAGGCGCTATCGTCGATCGCCGTAACCGACGCCGTGTGATGATGACAGGCGACTGCGCCGCCGCGGGCACGCAGGCGGTGTTGGCAGCGCTATTGTGGGGCGGCCACCTGCAAATATGGCATCTTTACCTACTCCTCGTGAGCCTTTCGATCTCACTAACGTTTCAGCGATTAGCCTACACATCAGCCGTGCCACAACTGGTGCCGAAGCGCCACCTCGGCCACGCGAACGGGGTCATACAGATGGTGACCGGAATTACTCAGGTCACCGTTCCCTTGATTTCGGTTGCACTGCTCGCGGCCATCGGGCTGAAAGGCATCATCGCGCTCGACCTATCAAGCTACGCATTCGCGATCGGCATCCTGTTTGCCGTTCGCTTCCCGCAGACGCTCCCGTGGCGCCGCAAAGAGCCGGTCACCAGAGAGATCGCCGAAGGCTTTCGCTATTCGTGGCGTAACCGGGGCTTTCGGTCGATGTTGTTCTTCTTCGCGGCGCTCAACGTTTTCCTCGCTCCGTTGTTCCTGCTGGTGACGCCGCTGGTGCTGTCATTCGCCACGTTAGGTGACGTCGGCCGAATTGCGTTAGTCTCCGGCGCCGGCGTATTCGTTGCCGGGCTCGCCATGAGTGTTTGGGGAGGTCCGCGGCGACGCCGCATGCTCGGCGTCATGATGAGCACTGTTGCCTTCGCGGGTGCATGCTTTGTCACAGGTCTACGCCCGTCGCTGCCTATGATCGCGGTCGGCGCGTTCGGCATGTCGTTCGCTCTCACGTTGATGAACGGGATCTATACGACGATCGTGCAAGTGAAAGTGCCGCAACGGTTCCACGGCAGAGTGTTTGCCATCAATACGGTCATTGCGTGGTCGACGTTGCCAATCGGCTGGGCACTTGTCGCGCCTTACGCCGCGAAGCTGCTTGACCCTTTACTCGCGCAGCACGGTTTCCTCGTCGGCAGTATCGGCAGGGTAATTGGCGTAGGCGCGGGCCGCGGCGTGGCACTGCTATATCTGCTTTTTGCCCTAGCGATCGCTGCATTGGTTCTCGTCTCGTCGCGTACCCGCGTACTATCACGCTTCGATGCCGAGGTTCCTGATGCAATTGCTGACGATCTCGTGGGTTTCGAAACACGCCAGCGTAGGCTCGCGGCGGCTAATAGCCCAGAATGTGCCGTGGTCGAAGAAGTTGCTTAGTCGCCGCAGCTAAGCTCGCACGGTCAATCTACTCGACGCGAAATACCTCTTCGCCGTCGATCCACGTGCGCAGGGGGCGCAAATCGTCGCTCCACCACACGATGTCGGCGTGCGCACCTGCCGCAAGACGGCCCAGGTCGGTACGGTCGAGGACGTCGGCTGGTGTGGTCGACGCCGCCGCAAGCACCTCTCCAGCGTTGCGCCCGATGCCCGCCAAGTTTCGCACTGCCTGGTCGAGGAAAATCGCCGCGCCGGCGATCGTGCCGTCGAGGTTTCGAGCGAGCGGCTCGCCGGGCGACACCTGGATTTGCTGGCCGCCTAGCTCGTAAACGCCCGGCGGCATGCCGGCGGGCGCGACCGCGTCGGTCACCAACGCAACCCGGCCCGGCGCGGCGTTCAACACGATGGCGCACGCCTCCGGAGAGACGTGCTGGAAGTCGGCGATCAGGCCAATGGTCATGGCCGATTCGTACAAGGCTTGCCCGGACACTCCCGGTTCACGGTGGCCGAATCCGCGCTGCGCATTGAAAATATGAGTCACCATGCGCGCGCCGGCGACGACCGCCTCATGCACCTGCTCGCCCAAAGCGTCGGAATGGCCGACCGACACCACGATGCCCTCCGCGGTCAGGCGACGGATCGCTTCGATCGCGCCGGGCAATTCCGGAGCCAACGTCACCATAGTGATCTGCTCGCGTACTTCGGCATTGGCAAGCAGCGGCTCGAGATTGGCCTCCGTAGGCTCGACCATGAAGGCGACGTCGTGCACGCCGCGCCGCTCGGGGGAGATGAACGGGCCCTCGACATGCACCCCGAGCGGATGCGCGCCGCCCCCGGCGTCCAGCTTGGGACGCACGCCGGCGAACCGCTTCAGGGCCGCGACGAGCGCGTCGATCGGATTGGTGATGAACGTGGGCTGGAACGCGGTGACGCCGAAACTCGGCAGCGTGGCGCAAATGTTGTGCCATTCGTCGTCGGTCGCCTGCGCGAAGTCGACGCCGAAACAGCCGTTGATCTGGACGTCGATCAGCCCAGGCGACACGATGCCGGTGTCGAGCGCGAGATGGTCGGCCGCTGGGGCCGGGCGCCCTTCGAGCACGTCGAGGATCACACCGCCCTCGACTACCAAGGCCCCCGGGCCGGTCAGGGTGGTACCGACCAGGAGTCGTGGTGCGGAGATGATGGCCACGCGCGTTCCCCTAGCTGATGTCACGGTAAGTCTCGACTCCGTGCGATTGTGGACTAGACCAATCCTCGTGTCCATAGTTTGCGGGCCTATTGGTCCAGACCATAGCCAAGACGTTATCTAAAGGGCGGCAACTGATGACCGGCGAACCCGATCCCGCGACCCTCGACGAGCTCGCGACCGAGGCCGTGCGGCCGAAACTGGCCGACCTCGACACGTGGCCGACCTCCGACGCCGTCCGGCAATTTTTCGACGACCAGGACGACGTCACCTCCGCCCTTCGCTCGGCGGCTCACCAGATCACTGCCGTGGTCGACGTTATAGCGGAGCGGATGCGCGCGGGCGGCCGGCTGATCTACGTCGGGGCGGGCACCGGCGGGCGGCTCGCGGCTCTGGACGCCGCCGAGGTCGGTCCGACGTACGGCGTGCGCGGTCGGGTGGTGGCAGTGTTCGCCGGCGGCGTCGACGCGATGACCGACGGCCGCGAGTTCTACGAGGACGACGCCGCCGAGGGCGCGCGCCAGGTGCGGGCGCTGCGTCCGGCTAAGGCCGACGTCGTGGTCGGTGTCAGCGCGAGCGGGCGGACGCCGTTCGTGCTCGGCGCGGTTGGCGCGGCCCGCGAAGCGGGTGCGCACACCGTCGCCCTCGTCAACGTGATCGGCTCGCGGCTAGCGGCGGTGGCCGACTCGGCGATCGAGGTAGCCAGCGGGCCGGAGATCATCACCGGCTCCACCCGGCTCAAGGCCGGCACCGCCCAAAAAACGGTGCTGAACGTGCTTTCGACGATGGCGATGGTCCGGCTCGGCCGCACCTACGGCAACTTGATGGTCGACGTCGTGGCCGACAACGGCAAGCTGCGCCGGCGCGCGCTGCGGGCCGTCGTCCAGGCGACCGGCGTGAGCGAGGAGCGGGCGGCAGCCGCGCTTGACGAAGCGGGTGGGCAGGCCAAGGTCGCCATCGTCGCGCTGCTCGGCGGGGTAACCGCGGCGCGCGCGAGCGCCCTGCTGGAGGAGGCATCGGGTCGAATTCGTGATGCGATAGCTCTTGCCTACCGGCCGGATTGATGGCACTCTCGCTCCTGGTCCCGTTAATCGGCCGTGCGCACCGCCCTCGGCGCGCCCGTTCTCAGGAGCACTCAGATGGCACAGGTCGAGTACCAGCAAGCGACCCGCATCTACCCCGGCACCACCACTCCGGCCGTCTCCAAGCTCGACCTGCACATCGAGGACGGCGAGTTCATGGTGCTGGTCGGCCCGTCGGGTTCTGGTAAGTCGACCGCGCTTCGCATGCTGGCCGGGCTCGAGGCCGTCGACGAAGGCCGCATCATGATCGGCGAACGCGACGTCACCGACGTTCAGCCCAAAGACCGCGACATCGCGATGGTGTTCCAGAACTACGCGCTCTACCCGCACATGACCGTGGCCGAGAACATCGGCTTCCACTTGAAGATCAAAAAGCGCCCGAAGGCGGAGATCAAGCAGCGCGTGCTCGAGGCCGCCAAGCTGCTCGACCTCGAGCCTTACCTCGACCGAAAGCCGGCCCGCCTTTCCGGTGGCCAGCGTCAGCGAGTCGCGATGGGCCGCGCGATCGTGCGCCAGCCGCAGGTGTTCCTCATGGACGAGCCGCTGTCGAACCTCGACGCCAAGCTGCGCGTCGCCACCCGCACCCAGATCGCGTCGCTGCAGCGCAGGCTCGGCGTCACCACGGTGTACGTCACGCACGACCAGGTTGAGGCCATGACCATGGGCGACCGTGTCGCGGTGCTCAAAGACGGCCTGCTTCAGCAGTGCGACACCCCGCGCATCCTGTTCGACCACCCGGTCAACGTCTTCGTCGCGGGTTTCATGGGCAGCCCGGCAATGAACCTGCTCGAACTTCCGCTGAACGAAGGCGGGCTCGTGCTGTCGTCGTCCCAAATTCCGCTGACGCCGGCGCAGCGCGCGGCGCTTACCTCCAACACGGTGACTCTTGGCGTGCGCCCTGAAGGTTGGGACATCGTGAGCTCCGCCGAGGGTTTGCCCGCCACCGTGGAAGTCGTCGAAGAACTCGGCTCCGACTCCTACGCCTACGTCACACCGCACCTCGACGGCATTCTCGACAACGGCAAGACGATCGTCGTCCGCACCGAGCAGGGCACGCGCCCACCGGAGAAGGGCGAGCAGATCGGCTTGGTCCCGAAGGCGACGTCCGTGCACTTGTTCGACCAGGCCTCCGGGGTGCGCCTCCCCGACTAGAGGTCGTCTAGGGTCTAAGAGTCGCGGCCTGATCCGACAGGCCGGCCTTCTTGTCTAGACGGTCTTCATGCCTGATCTCGTCGATCTGGTCCGGGCTCACACCGACCTGGCCGACTCCGACCTCGAGTGGCTTCATCTGCTCGTCGGCGAATGGCAGCTTCTCGCCGACTTGTCTTTTGCCGACTTGCTGCTTTGGGTGCACACAAGCGATCCGCCGGGTTTCGTCAACGTCGCGCAAATCCGGCCCGTGACGTCGCAAACCGCGTACGTCGAAGACAAGGTTGGCGAGCGGATCGCGGAAGGCAAGCGCCCGTTGGTCGATCGGGCGTGGCGCGAAGGCCGCATCGTCCGCGAGGGCGATCCCGAGTGGGGCGGCGGAGTGCCCGTGCGCGAAGAAACCATTCCGGTCACGCACGACGGGCGTCTCGTCGCCGTCATCTCGCGCCACACCAACTTGGCGGCCGCCCGAACGCCGAGCCGCCTCGAACTGACCTACCTCGCCAGCGCCGCGGATCTCGCGACGATGGTGAGTGAGGGGCGGTTCCCATTTCCCGGCGGCTCGGTCGACTCCGACTCGTCGCCGCGAGCCGGCGACGGTTTGATTCGCCTCGATACCGAAGGACGGGTGGCCTACGCCAGCCCCAACGCCGTCTCGGCGTACCGCCGGCTCGGCCAGACGGGCGACCTGGTGGGGAGCCACCTCGGCGAGATCACCGCGCGGCTCGCGCCACCTGAGGGCCTGGTCGAGGAGCCGATCTCCTGGCTGGTCAGCGGGTTGTCGGGGGGTGAGGCGGACGTCGAGGTGGAGTCGCGGGGTGTCGCCGTCCGGCTGCGATCGATTCCGTTGCTTCCGAAAGGGCAGCGGGTCGGCACGCTGGTGTTGCTTCGTGACGTCACCGAGCTGCGGCGCCGTGAGCGTGCGCTCGTCAGCAAGGACGCGACGATTCGTGAGATCCACCATCGCGTCAAGAACAACTTGCAAACGGTCGCGGCCTTGCTGCGGCTGCAGGCGCGCCGCCTCGACATGCCGCAGGCGCGCGCGGCGCTCGACGAAGCGGTGAGCCGGGTGCGCGCGATTGCCCTCGTGCACGAGACGCTCTCGCAGACCCTTGACGGTCCGGTGGATTTCGACGACATCGCCGACCGGCTTATCGCGATGGTCGCTGAGCTCGCCGAACTTGGATCGCGGCTCGAAGCCGCGCCCGAGTCGCGCCCGGATTCTCGTGTTACGACACCACGAGTGACACCCCGGCTGCGGCGGGAGGGATCCTTCGGGCTGTTGCCCGCGACTCTCGCCACGCCGCTGTCGATGGTGCTCGCGGAGTTGCTCCAGAACGCTTTCGAGCACGGCCTGCGCGACGGGTGGCACCGTGACGGCGCCGGATTGGTCGAGGTTGTCGTGCGGCGAAGCGATCAGCGCCTCGAGGTGGACGTCCGCGACGACGGCGCCGGCTTGCCGCCCGGTTTCTCGCTGTCGGCGTCGCCGCGCCTGGGTCTGCAGATCGTGCGCACGCTAGTAGAGGGGGATCTTCGAGGATCGATCGACCTTCGCGATCGATCGGGCGGTGGCACGGTGGCGGAGCTGCGCATCAAGGTCGATGCGCCAGCCGACTAGACGGTCTGCGGACGAAGTCGCGCGCCGCGGCGCTTCAAGGCGCGACGCTCGTCTTCGGACAGACCCCCCCAAACGCCTGAATCTTGACCGGTCTCGATCGCCCACGCGAGGCACTCCTGGGCCACCGGACAACGACGACACACGGCCTTCGCTTGTTCGATCTGCAGAAGGGCGGGACCGGTGTTGCCGATGGGGAAGAAAAGCTCGGGGTCTTCGTCACGGCAAGCAGCGCGGTGGCGCCAGTCCATGATGGTCCATCTCCTAAGGGCAGGAAGAGCGGAGCGGTGGCTCCGTTTCTCGATCTAGCTGGTTGTAGCTCGTCTCGTTCGTTCTCGGCCCCATCGGGTTTGCCCCTGAGGTCGTCTGGCATTCTTTCACGCGGCGGCTCCTTGTGAACGGATTCACGAACCTCGCGCTACCCGGACCACCTCACAATGTCGTCGGTGTCTCCGGTTGGCGTGACGTACGCCGCCCACAAAAAGCCGCGAGGCGATGTCGCGCTGGCCCGGGATCATGGTGAGGGGCCCCGGCCCATAGTGACACGTCTCGCGGATTCCGCGTCCCCAATTAAGCAGGCGCGCGCGCTCACCGCAAGAGTTACCAGTTGTAATTTTTCTGTTATCGAGATGTGGGATCGCACACACCAACACCAGATGCCCACTATAGGGCGATCTGTAACGGTTTGGAAGGACTGTCGCGGGGATTGTCAGGCTACGACCGCGATCGCCTCCGGAAAGTCGTAAAGATCGGCTTGCCTGACCTCGCCCAGGTACTCGCCATCAACGTGCATGGCAATCGGGCGGGCGGCGCGAACGACCAGGTGGTGCTGGTCGTGCAGGACGGCGGCGCGGCGGTTGTTCGCCGCCGTCCCGGCGAACAACCGCCGGAGGGTCGCCGCGGTGGCCACGACGCCAAGTCGCCGAAGCGCGAATACGTCGAGGCCGGTATCAAAGGACGCGTCAGGGGTTGGTTGAAGGGGCCGCTCGCCGAAGTAGGTCCACGGTGTCGTGTTCGTGATCACAGCCAGGAACAGATCACCCTGTGGGGAGTCCGGGGCGTCGTCCGGGTGCTCGATGGTGAGCGCCGGGTGCCGCCGGTCGGTGGCGAAGAACTGGCGCAGCGCGGTGCGGGCGAACAACGCCGGTGTGGCGCGGGCGCCTGATTCGCGCGCGCGCTCGACCTCGCGGACCACTTCGGCGTCCAGGCCGAAACCCGCGCAAAAGGTGAACCAGCGGCGAATACCGTCGGCCTCGACGCGCCCGAGCCCGATCGCGCGTTCGCTTTGCGACCGCAGTCGCTCGATCACGACGCCGGTCGCTTCGATCGGCTCGCCCGGCAGCCCGAGCGCGCGGGCGAACACGTTGGCGTTGCCGCCGGGGACGACCGCGAGCCGCGGGACGTCAGCACCGACGCCGTCGCGCAATAACCCGTCGACCACTTCGTTGACCGTGCCGTCGCCGCCGACCGCGATGACGAGGTCGAAATCGTCGGCGCGGGCCCGTGCAGCCAGATCGGCCGCGTGCCCGCGCCCGGTGGTTTCGGCGACGTCGACTTTGAGCTCACTGCCGAGCGCTCGGATGATGACGTCGCGGGTGCGTGGGCTCATGCCGGTGGCACTGGGATTTGTGACCGCCAACGCACGCATGCCGGAAGAGTACGCCCCGACCCGATTGACTAACGTTGCGCGGGTGCCACATCAGCGCGTACGCCACACCGGCGCCCGACCGTCGGTTGAGCCCGAGGCGCGCGAGCCGCTCGCGCGCCGTCCTTTTATCGCGGTTCTGGTCGTGGTCGCGCTCGAGGTAGTGGCGCTGGCGGCGTCCGCGCTTGCCGTGTTGATCAGCTTGGCGATCGGGCGGCATCCGCGAAGCGAGGTCGACGCGTGGTTGCTCGTCGTGCTGGCCGCGCTCGGCGCGGTGCTGCTCGGCTACGTCTGGCAGGGTCTGCGCCGGCTGCGCCGCTGGTCGCGGGCGCCCGTCGTCCTCGCCGAGCTTCTCGCGCTGCCCGTCGGATTCAGCCTGATCAGCGACGGCGTGTGGTGGGCGGGCCTGCCGCTGATCGTTTGCGCGATCGTCGGCCTGATCGGGATTTTCGCGCCGTCCACCACCCACCTGCTGATCGATCGCTGAATCACTCCTCGACGAGCAGGCCTTCGCGGAGCTGGCTCAACGTGCGAGCGAGCAACCGCGACACGTGCATCTGCGATATCCCGAGTTCGGCGGCGATTTGCGACTGCGTCATGTTGCCGAAGAACCGCAGCAGCAAGATGCGCTTCTCGCGTGGTGGGAGCTGGTCGAGCAGCGGTTTGAGCGACTCGCGGTATTCGACGCCTTCGAGCGACTCGTCGACGACGCCGAGGGTGTCGGCAACCGCTAGCGCGTCGGAGTCGCCGCTTTCGGGGGTGTCGAGCGAGACCGTCGAATACGCGTTGGCCGATTCGAGGCCTTCGAGGACGTCGTCCTCGCTCATGCCGAGATAGGTGGCGAGTTCGGCGACCGTGGGGGAGCGGCCGTTGCGCTGGGCGAGTTCGCTGGTCGCCTTGGCGAGCGACAATTTGAGTTCTTGCAGGCGGCGGGGGACTCGGATCGCCCAGCCCTTGTCGCGGAAATGCCGTTTGATTTCGCCGACGATCGTGGGCGTGGCGTACGTGGAGAACTCGACGCCGCGTTCGAGGTCGAACCGGTCGACCGACTTGATCAGGCCGATGGTCGCGACTTGAACCAGATCGTCGTGCAATTCTCCGCGATTGCGAAACCGCCGCGCCAGGTACTCGACGAGCGGCAAGTGCGTTTCAACGAGTTCATCGCGAATCGCCTGCCGTTTCGGCGATCCTTCCGGTGCGGCTGCCATCGCGGCAAACAGGGCGCGAGCGCGGGCGCGGTCGCCGACGGGTTCGTCGGGCCGTGCCTCGAGTTCCGCATCGGCGGCGGGGTCGGCCGCGCTAGCCTCGGTGGCCGTGTGCTCGGTGGCCGTGTGCTCGGCCTCCGTGTGCTCGGCGTCTGTGCCGCCCTCGGTGGCCGTGCCGACTCGCGTCAGGTCGATCTCCGGTTCGGCCGCCGTCTCGCGGACCTCGTCGCGGTCGTCAGGCACGGCCTGAGCGTGCGCCTGGGTAACTCTGGTCACGCGGTGACCTCCGACCCTCGGCGCTTCACCAACTCGATGGTCTGACGCCCATCGGGTTCGGTCCAGCTATCGACGTGGCCGGCGAGCGCCGACAGGACCGTCCACGCGAACGAGTCGCGGGCCGGCGCCCGGCCGCCCGTCGTCGGTGTCGAGACCGTGACGTGAATCGTGTCGTCGGACATCGTGAACTGGCTGGTCAGCTCAGCCCCGGGCTGGGCGCCGGCGAGTAACAGGCAGCAGGCCTCGTCGACCGCGATGCGCAGGTCTTCGATCTCGTCGAGTGTGAAGTCCAGGCGGGCGGCGAGACTCGCCGTTGTCGTTCGCAGGACGGCGAGGTAAGCGGCAGCGGCAGGAAGCCGTACCGTAACGACATCTTGCGCCGTGCCGTCATGCACACGCGGCCTGTCCGCCGCTTGCGAAGGGATCCCCTCGGTCATCGACAACGTCGATCCTCCCTGTCTCGAGAGACTTAGCTAGTCATCTGCCGCTACTCGACTCACCGTACCCGCCGTTTCGCCCGGCACGCCTGGCCAAAAGGTCGAGATCTTCGCGAGCGAGTCGCCAGGGTTGCCTGGCCGTTCGTCGCGTCGGGCTCCGATCGGCCGAGACGGGCAGTAAGCCGACGCTCGTCGCGGGAGCCCATTCACATAGATCATTTCGGTTTTACCGGACGGCGTCGAGGCGCGCTGATCGGGTCATTGGTCGGATCACATGGTTGATCACACTGGTCGGATCATGCAATGCGGCGTAGACGACGGCCACTCCTCGTGGCTCGCGGTTGCGACTTGCGGTTGCGACTTGCGGTTGCGACTTGCGGTTGCGCCGCGCCGGTGCGACTCGCGGTCGCTTTGCTCTGAGTCGCGTTGGCTGGGTCGGTGGTTGTGAGTCGCGTTGGTCTGAGTTATTACTTATTCCGGTTGGTCGGCGTATTCCGAGCTATCAGTCCATTCTCGAATCACCGCCTGAACCGTATGGTCAAGCCCGTGTCGATGATCGTGGCCCGCGCCGGCAGCAGTCGCTATCGTGGTGCTTTGCTTTGAGTCAAAATGCAATGGGTCACGATGCGATTCATTGAATTCTAGGATTCAGCCCAGGTGGATTCAGCCCAGGTGGATTCAACTGAGTGGATTTGCTCAGATTATTTGACTCAAATTATTTCACTCAGAGCAAAGCGGGCGGACGAGAATATGCCCTGGCGTGGAAGAAATCGCGA
>JBDZVM010000073.1:0-4907 GCA_040255675.1 Actinomycetales bacterium
CCTCGGGCCGGCGGGCACACTGGCCGGCCTCGGGCCGGCGGGCACACTGGCCGGCTTTTCGTTACCGACCCGGTCGCGGGCAGGCTCGCCGCCCGCGGGCGGCAGGTTCGTCGACCGGGCAGGCTCGGCAAGGTTTCGCTCCGACTTGTCGAGCGCGGCCAGCAATCCGAAGAAGAGGAGCGGGAGGCCGATCACGGTCAGCAACACCACGATGCCGACCTGCGCGAATCCCGCGCCCATCAATGCCTCCCTATCGCCGCTACACGGGGCTCTTGCGACTTCACATCGCGCCCATGCGGCTTGACTTTACGTAACGTCGCCCTACCCGCCCTTACCGAAACGCCTAATTCAGCCGTCGGCGTGTCGCGATCAGGGTGAATTCCGCATTGTCGTTTGTCGTACGACATACCGGGCATCGGCATGTCGAGTGCTGGTCGACGACCGTCGTCCGCGCCGATTTTCCTCATCAGTAGCCGCGTTTCTCGTCACGTGGAGTGGCTTATGCGTATCGGATACTTCCTTGCCAGTGAAGAATTCGATCCGGTGGAGTCCGTGCGGCAAGCAAGATTAGCCGAAGATCACGCAATGTCGAGCGTCTGGATATCAGATCACTTCCATCCATGGACCGGCGAGCAAGGTCAATCACCCTTTGTCTGGACGACGATCGGCGCGATTTTGCAGGCGACGTCCCTGCATGTGACCACGGCGGTGACCTGTCCGACCGTGCGGATTCATCCGGCGATCGTCGCTCAAGCCGCCGCGACGGCGGGTGTCTTGGGAGAGGGCCGGTTCACGCTTGGCGTCGGGAGCGGCGAGGCGTTGAACGAGCACATCGTCGGCGGCGCCTGGCCGGGGGCCGACGTCCGGCTCGAGATGCTCGAGGAGGCGGTCGAGGTGATCCGCAAGCTGTTCACCGGGGCAGTGGTCGATCATCGCGGCGCGCACTATGTAGTCGACCACGCACGGCTCTATACGCTTCCCGAAAATCCTGTTCCCATCTTCATGTCGGGTTTCGGTGCCAAATCAGCGGCTCTCGCGGGCCGGATCGCCGACGGCTTCGTCAACACCAAGCCGGACGCCGGCTTGATCAGCGAGTTCCGCTCGAACGGCGGCGCGGGCAAGCCGATGGCCGCGGGAATGAAGGTCTGCTGGGCGCCGACTGCCGACGAGGGCGCGGAGACCGCGCACCGCGTCTGGGCCAATCAGGCGCTGCCGGGCGAGCTCGCCCAGGTGTTGCCGACCCCCGAGCACTTCGAGCAGGCCGTCACGCTGGTGCCGCGCGAGATGATCGCGAACACTGTGCCGTGCGGGCCGGACCCGGCGCCATACCTGGAATCGATCAAGACTTACGCGGATGCCGGCTTCGACGAGCTTTACATTCAGCAAATCGGGCCGCGGCAGGACGATTTCTTCACCTTCTTCACGAAGGAACTCGAGCCCCAACTCGGCGCCTGATCAACTCACACCTGGCGGCGGCTTACGGCGCCGGCGCGCGCCGGGCCAAAGTCGCGCTTAGTTTCTCGCCCGACACGCCGAAGAGAGATACGACACATGACCTAAGCCACACCATGGGCACCCGTGGGGCAACCCGCCTGGCGCCGACCCCGAAGGGACTGGAATGCCGCACTGGCTCGACCGCCCGTACGCGGCCGCGCGCCTGCTGATGCTTCGCGTGAGCCGGCGGCTGTCGCTACAAGCGCGCTTCTTCCTTGGCTTCGCGGTTGCCGCGATCCCGTTCGTCATCGGCCTGGCACTGGTGATCGCGGACGCGTCCACCAAGAGCGTGCACGACGAAGCGCTGATCACTGTGCTGTGCGGGGTCGCGCTGTGTGGCCTGATCGCCTGGGCGCTGGCCCGAGCCGCGATCCGGCCGATCCGTCAGGCCGTCGTCGTGTTGAAGCAGGCGGCCGATGGCAACTTCCGTCCCCGGCTGATCGGCTCCAAGCGGGCCGACGAGTTCGGCGCGATGGCTCGCGCGCTCAACACCATGCTCGACAACGCCGCGGACGCGTTCTTCGCGGTTGGCACCGGCGTCCACACGCTCACCGCGACGTCGCAGCAGCTTCGCGAGACGGCGACGCAGCTGTCGTCGTCCGCTGACAACGCCTCTGATCAGTCGACGCTCGTGTCGTACGCGGCCGACCAGGTGAGTATGAGCGTGGTTAGCGCCGCGACTGGGTCGGAGCAGATGGAGACCGCGATCCGCGACATCGCCGACAACGCGTCGCGCGCGGCGAGCATCGCGGCGGAGGCGGCCTCGACCGCCGACCGCGCCAACGGCACAGTAGCTAAGCTGGGCGAAAGCTCGGCCGAGATCGGTAACATCTTGAAGGTGATCACCTCGATCGCCCAGCAGACCAACCTCCTCGCGCTGAACGCCACCATCGAGGCGGCGCGGGCCGGCGACGCCGGCAAGGGATTCGCGGTCGTCGCGGGCGAGGTCAAGGATTTGGCGCTGGCGACGGCGCGCGCCACCGACGACATCGCGAAGATGATCGCCACAATCCAGTCGGACGCCGCCGAAGCGGTTGCGATGATCCGTGACATCGGCGGTGTAGTCGACCGCATCAACGACTTCCAGTCGACGATCGCGGGAGCGGTCGAAGAGCAGACGGCGAGCAGCAACGAGATGACCCGCTCGATCGCCGAAGCTGCCTCGGCGTCCGGCGAGATCGCGTCGACGATCGTGAGCGTCGCGGCGGCCGCGCTGTCGACGGCAAGCAGCGTCGGCGACACTCGCGCGGCATCGGTCGACGTCCACCGCACAGCCGAAGAATTGGCGGAGGTCGTGGGGCGGTTCCGTTACTGAGTCGCGTTGACCGGCGGTATGCTCACCAGCATTACAAAGGTCTAGACCTTTACGGGGCCCGACGGTGCGAGGAGCGAGCCCGTGAGCGAAATCGACCGCTTGGTCAATGCGTGCCTGCTGCCGGGATTTGCCGGTGGCGACGTCCCGCCTGAATGGGTGCACGACTCGCTGCAGGAAGGGTTGGCGGGCGTCGCGATCTACGGTGCGAACCTGGTCGGCGAGGGCGCGGTACACCGCATTTCGACCGCCATCCGCGAGGTCGCGCCCGACGCGTTGGTGGCCGTTGACGAAGAAGGCGGTGACGTCACCCGCCTCGACTACCTGCGCGGCAGCTCATATCCGGGCAACCTAGCGCTCGGCGTGGTCGACGACACCGACCTCACCTATCGCGTCGCGTCGGCGATCGCCGCCGAATTGACCGCTGCCGGAGTCAACTACAACCTCGCGCCCTCGGTCGACGTGAACAGCGACCCGAAGAATCCGGTCATCGGCGTCCGCGCATTCGGTGCCGATCCCGAACGCGTCGCGGCGCACGGCGCGGCCTACATCAAAGGCATGCAAGACGCCGGGATCGCGACGTCCGCCAAGCATTTTCCGGGCCATGGCGCGACGAACGCCGATTCGCATCACGACCTGCCGGTCATCGACTCCGACCTCGAGTCCTTTCGGCAGCGCGAATTGCCGCCGTTTCTTGCCGCCATCGAAGCCGGTACGAAAAGCATCATGACGGCGCACATCGTTTTCAAAGCGCTGGACGACGAAAAGCCCGGCACCTTGAGCCGGCGCATCCTGCACGAATTGCTGCGCGAAGAACTCGGCTACGAAGGCGTGCTCATCACTGACGCCCTCGACATGCGTGCCGTGGCCGGGCAATACGGCATCGCGGGTTCGGCGATCCGGGCGTTTATTGCCGGTGCTGATTTGCTGCTGTTGGGGTCTGAAGACGGCGAAGAGTACTGCGCGGACATCCGTTCTGGCATTGCGCAGGCGATTCGTGAGGGGGCGCTCGACGTCAAGGTGCTCGAGGCGGCCGCCGGGCGCGTGGCCAAGCTTCGAGAATGGGCGAAACCCCGCGCGGCAGGTGTTCTTGACAACTCGGTCGGGCTAGCCGCCGCGCGGCGCGCCGTCCGGTCTCATGGTGAGGTCGTGCTGCGCGCACCGGCGACAGTGGTCAACGTGAGCGCACCGGCTAACTTGGCCGTGGGTGAAGCGCATTGGAGTGTCGCCGAGCCGCTCGCCGAATTCGGCTTGCTGGCAAGCGAAATTTCGGTCACCGAAGACGGCCCCTACGCCGAAGACGTGCTGTCGGCACTTCCCGAGGGGCCAGTCGTCTTGGTGGTGCGTGACGCGTATCGGCGCGCGTGGCAGCGAAATTTCGCGCACACGCTTTTGGCCGCGCGGCCTGATGCCGTGCTCGTCGGCGTCGGCATGCCTGCCGACGCCGAACTGACGAGCGGAGCCAATATTCGCACGTTTGGCGCGGGCCGTGTCAACGCGGTGGCCGCGGCGGAATTGTTGGCCGGCGGCCGCTCCGCCTAGCCGGCGCTCGCCCGTGATCGCGAAACTTTTGTGCCGCTATATAGCGGCACTTTTGTTTCGCGATCACGGGATTTCGCCGGGATTTAGCTGAACGTGAACCAGTTGATGTTGACGAAGTCCTGGCCGCTCCCGGTGGCGAACTTCAGGTAGACCGTGTGCGTGCCCGTCGTTCCCGAGATATTCGCCGGCACGGTTTGCCAGGTTTGCCAACCGCCGGTATTCGCGAGCGCGAAGCTGCCGATCGGCGGGTTGACCAGGTTGTCGAGCACAACGCTGACGGTGCCGCTCACGCCGGCCGCGGCGCCGGAAGCGACCCGGGCTTTGAAGGTCGACAGCGGCGTGGAGCCGAAGTTGACGTTGTCGAACTCCAGCCAGTCGCCGTTGCCGATGTAGCCGACGTCTTGGCCTCCGCCGCTGTCGGAGCAGCTTTCGGTTTGAGTGCCCGACTGGTTGGAGTAGGCCTCCGCCTGGATGGTCGACGTGGCGCTCGTGCCGCTCGCGCCGCCGCCTCCGCCGGATGTGCCGAACTGGTTCGACGTCCAGGTTTGGGCGGTCGTCC
>JBDZVM010000049.1:0-26713 GCA_040255675.1 Actinomycetales bacterium
CAGCGTGCGAAACACTGCCTGCACCGCTTCGACGCCGTCCTCCGCGGTGACGACCACAAAACCTTCGCGCGTGAGCACGCTGGTCACGATGCGTCGAAGGGTTGGCGAGTCGTCAGCGATCACCACGGTCGGCATGTTCGTTTACTCCACTCGTGCTGCGGGCCTGTTTCTACCTCATCGGCTGGTGGGGCCCCAAACCGTAACTGTGACGTTCATCGCCCGACGCTCACCGTCCAACGCTCACCTACCAACCAGGCGCCGAACCGTGTCGACCAACTGGTTTTGGTCGAAATCGCTCTTGAGCAGGTAGGCGCTGGCCCCGGCTTCCATGCCCGCCCTGCGGTCGCCGTCGTCGCCACGCGACGTCATGATCACGACCGGCACCTGTTCCCAGCCACGCGTACGCCTGATGTTGCGAGTCAGGGTGAAGCCGTCCATGCCCGGCATTTCGACGTCCGACAAAACGAGATCAGCCGGCTCGGACCGCAACTTGGCCATGCCGTCGAGGCCGTCGACCGCCGTGATCACGTCGTAGCCGGCCGATTCAAGGATCACCCGTTCCAGCTCGCGCACGCCGACCGAATCTTCGACGACCAGCACGCGAACCTTGCGAGCCGACAGAGCGGACGGCGCTGACGGACCTGATGACATAGCGCCGTCGCCGGACGGGTCGGCCACCAATGCCGGCACCGCCGAGGTAGCGGCCGGGACCCGACTGGTCGCCGGCTTGGCGGCGCCGCGCCGTCCGGCTATCTCGCGAAGGTCGATGAGACAGACGACGCTGCCGTCGCCGTCGATGGTCGCGCCGGTGACAAGCGGGAGGCGGCCGACGAACGAGCCGAGGTCCTTCACGACCAGCTCGAGTTCGCCTTCGAGCCGGTCGACTGCCCATGCGATGAGGTCTTGCGCGCCGCTGTTGCGCACGATCAGTGCCGCGCGCGGATCGCGCTCCCCCTCGACACCGAGTGCGTCGCCGAGGTCGAGCAACGGCACCGAGACGCCGTGGCGAATCACCACCGGAACACCCGCCACGTTGTCGAGTTGCGCGTCGCGCAAGCTCAGCGACTCCATGACGCCGGGCACGGGAACCGCGTATCGCTCGTCGCCGACCCGCGCGATCAGGCAGCGCAAAACGCCGAGCGTGATCGGCAGCGTAAGACTGAATTTCGTGCCACGACCTAGTTCGGAGCTAATGTCGATCGTGCCGCCGAGGTCGTCGACGGCGGTGCGGACGACGTCAAGCCCCACACCTCTACCGGACGTCGATGTCACTGTTGCCGCGGTCGAAAACGCCGGCATGAAAAGCACCTGCAGCAACTGCGGACCCGAAAGCGTGCTGTTGGGCGGCAATAGGCCTTTGTCGATTGCCGCCGCTCGCACTTTGTCTTCGTCGATGCCGCGCCCGTCGTCGAATACTTCCAACACCACCGTGCCGCCAGCGGATTTCGCCGACACCGTCACCGTGGCGCGCGGCGGCTTGCCCGCGGCGACGCGCTCGTCGGGAGTCTCGCAGCCGTGGTCGACCGCGTTGATGAGCAGGTGTTTGAGCGCGTCGGCAACGCCGTCCAGCACTTTCTTGTCGAGCTCGACGTCTTCACCGACCAGGCTGAGGCCGACGTCCTTGCCAGTGGAACTCGCGACGTCGCGCACCAACCGCGGAAAAGCGGCCACGGCCCGGCGAACGGGCACCATCGCGAGGCCCATCGCGCCGTCCCTCACGACGCCGAGCCGCCCGCGAGAATCCTCGACGAGTTCGCGTAGCTGGTGGCCCGAGGCTTGCAGCTGGTCGCCGAAGGCCACGATGCGATGCAGCGCCATTTCGGCTTCTTCAGGGAGTGTGAGGCCGCTGAGCGATTCGCGAAGAGAACGCACCCACCGCGCCTGCTCGCCAACCAAGGCGACAACTTCAGTCGCGTTCTTCTCGACGCGGCGAGTGTCGAGTTCTGCCTCGCCGACCACGTCGAGCAGGTCGTACACCCGTTGCGACGTGACCCGAACGCTGTCGATAGCCGCGCGGTCAAGGCCGATCGGAACGTTCACCGCCGGCATCGTTTGCGGCGGCGGTGGAATCGCCTTCGGCGGAATCGTTTGCGACAGCGGCGGAATCGTCGCTGTCGCCGCTGGCGGAGCCGGGATGATTAGCGGTTGCGAAGGTTTGCTCGCCGGCGGCGGCGGGATGAGCGGCGCGGCTGGCGCCGGTTCGGCAACACGAGGAATCGCCACCGGATCGTCGCCGTTCAACGCGGCGCGCAATGCCTCGATCAACGCGGTGAGGTGTTCTCGCGGTGCGGGCGCCGGCGCGCCAGGGATCGAGCGGCTGATGCCGTCGACCGTGGCGAGCAACAGGTCGACGAGATCGCGCCGGACGCTGAACCGCCCGTCTCGAAGCGCGCCGAGCAAATCCTCGGCGGCGTGCGCGGTGTCGAGCACCTCGCGCAGGCCCATCATCCGCGCGGAGCCCTTGACAGTGTGCGCGTCACGAAACAATCCGGCGACGAGTTGCTTGGGCGACGGATGCGTCTCCAGTTGCAGCAATCCGGCGGAAAGCGACGCGAGCCGCTCTTCGACTTCGGCACGGAAGGTCGCGAGCAGCTCAGGGTCCTCCGCCCAGTTGCCCACGTCGTCGCTCCTTGTCTTGCCGGCTACAAAGCGTCTTGCCGGCTACGAAACGTCTTGCCGGCTACGAAACCCGGAATTGCGCGATCGAAGCGCGCAATTCCGCGGCCAGCACGTTCAGTTGAGCGGCCGACGCGGCCGCCTGCTTCGAACCGACCACGTATTGCCGCGACACGTCTGACACCTGCATCATCGCGGTCACCACTTGGTCGGACGCCGACCGCTGCTGCTGCGTAGCGATCGAGATTTCTTTTGCCGCGGTGGTGGTTTCGTCGACCATGCCGGAAATTCGTTCGAGCGCGTCGACGACACCTCGGGCCAATTCGGTGCCCTGATGCACCTCTTTGGCGCCCTCTTCGGTGGCGATGATGGTCGCGTTGGTCTCCGCTTGAATCTCCGAAACGATGCCTTGAATCTGTGCCGCCGACTCCTGCGAGCGCTCCGCCAATTTCCGCACTTCGCTTGCCACGACCGCGAATCCACGCCCGTGCTCCCCGGCGCGCGCCGCTTCGATCGCCGCGTTCAAAGCGAGCAGGTTGGTCTGGTCGGCGAGGTCGTCGATGACTTCGAGAATTCGGCCGATCTCCTGCGACTTCTCGCCGAGCGACAACGCACGAGTAGCGATCGAATCGACGCGCGCGGCGATGGTGTCCATCGCAGAAACAGACGCCGATACCGCCTCACGCCCTTCTTCGGCGAAGCGCAACGTCTCGGCTGCATAGCGGGCGACCGCTTCGGAGGTTTCCGCGATTTGAGCCGCAGTTGCAGCTAATTCTTCGATGGTTGACGTGGTTTCGGCGACGGCCGAGGATTGTTGTGTCGCAGAGGCGGCGTGTTCTTCAGCAGTAGCAAGCAGTTCTCCGGCGGACGCCGAAATACTTTCGCCGCTGCCGCGAATCTGCTCTACCAGCGAGCGCAGGTTGCCGAGCGTATTGGCGAACGCGGCTTGCAGCGAAGCCAACGTCTCGTCGGAACTCTCGATAGCGGTGCCGACCACGCTGTCGACGTTGGTGAGGTCGCCGCGCGCGGCGCCGGCCAGCGAATCAGACAGCCGGTCGACCCGCACCTTCAGTTCGGCCTTCTCGCGGCGCGCCTCGTCGAGCAGCGCCTCGCGTTCGACGCGGGCTTCCTCGACCAATTCCTCGCGAAGCCGGGCGAGGTCGTCGGCCTGCCGCGCGAGCTCGGCGTCGGCTCGTGCGGCTACCTGGCTGACAGCGCGGGCAAGCAGCGTGGCGCACGAGGCCAGCGTGGGCAGCGCGGGCAAGACCACCAACAGCCCGAGCGTGCTGGCACGGCCGAGTTCGCCCGTTGTCGCTGTGGCGACCAGCGTCAACCCGCTCGCGACGACGGCGTACGCCGGCGAAATCCAGGCGGTCGGCGTCAGGGCGGAAGACAGCAAGACCGGTACAAACAGCACCCACAGCGGGCTCGTCACGCCCTGGCCCGCGAACACCGCGACCGCGATGCCACCGAGATAGACGACGCGGCCGATCTCGCCGGCGATCGCGCTACCGGCGGGCGCGTCGACGACGGCCAGCACCGTCACGACGAGGGCTCCCACGGCCGCGACGCCCAAGCCGATCAGCACCCCCGCCTGGTTGGCCGACAGCATCGGCGCGAGCGTCGAACCGACGCCGAGCACGCCGCCGAAAGCGAGGGCGAGCAGCAGCCAGCCGCAGGCCATCGCCACCTGCTGAAGCCGCTTGAAGACGTCCACCCTGTCCTCCAAGACCGTCGACGGGCATTCGTTCACCCATCGGGCGGTTGCGCCCGGTCCTGAAGAGCTGAGGTCAACTCGCTAGGCGGCGAGGCGACGGCAGCCGGAACCGCAGGTTCAGCAGCGCCGCCGGATCAAGGACGGCGACGGGCCCGGTGGCCTGGGTGAACTGGCCGATCAGCAGGCTCCCGGTTTCACCGGCAAGCGTCATCGGCGGCGGGTTGATCTGCTCGGGATCGCAGCTGACGACGCCTTGCACGCCTTCGGTGAGCAATCCGACGGTGATCGTGTTTTCGCTCAGCACGACGAGTCGCCCGAGCGAACCGGTCGGAGTCATCGCCGCGTCGAGCAAGGGCCGGATGTCGAGCACCGCCAAGATGCGTCCGCGCCAGTTAGCCACACCCGCCAGCCACGCCGGGGTGCCGGGCACACGGGTCAACCGAGGTAGCCGGCCGACCTCGGCGACGACGGACATCCCGACGGCGTAGCGGGCCCCGCCCAGCCGCACCATCACGTACCCGTGCGGCTCGTGTCGCCGGGCGTTTTCGGGTGTGGCGTCGCTGGCTTCGGCCGCGATTGGCACTCCGTTGGGCTGCGCGTTCGTCATGACCCGTTCATCGGCGGGCGGCGCCACCCGGTGAAGCAGGCGGCGCGACTCGCGTCGCGATCAGCCGGCCCGCGATCGCGCCGACGATCCCGAGCAGCATGAACGCGATGACCGCCCCACCGCCGTCCGGAAGCACGACGTCGCCTCCGGGACGCGGCAACATCAGCAGCGCGAGGACGGCGACGAACCACCCCGCGCCGGGGAGCAACGCCGCGTCGCGCGAACGAAGCGCCCAGGCTGCCCCGGCGCCGAGCCCGGCGTTCACCACGAGCGCGGCCACGCCGCCCACGGAGACGTGCAGCGGTCCGAACAGCACCAAACGGGTGGCTTGAAGTGCCGTGAACAACCCGACGACGAGCCCAAGCACGAAAAGCATGGCGAGCGCGCCGTAGTAATAAGCGCGCCCGGCCTGATCGTCGTCATGGTTCGGCAAGTCGTGCGACATCGTGGGCAGCCTAGCCGCCGTCGTCCGACTAGAGATCACGCGACCGGAGGGCGGAGAGCACGCAGACGTCGTCGACGAAACCGCTGCCGCCGCGCATGCCGTCGACCACGGCGTCGATACATCCGGGGCTGAAAGGTTCGGCGTCGACCAAGACCTGCAGCGCGGCGAGGCAGTCGGAGATGTCGCGGTGCCTTCGCTCGATGAGGCCGTCTGTGTAGATCAGCACACCACCGCCCGGCGGCACCACGACAGAATCGCCGCTCACCTCGAAATCGGCGAAGATTCCTAAAGGCGGCGAGGTCGGACCGTCGAGATACCTCGACATCTCGCCCGGGACGGCCAGGAGCGGCGGCGGGTGGCCCGCGTTCGCCCACGAAAACTCACCGGTGACGGGATCGAATTCGGCATAGAACGCGGTCGCGAACGCGTCTGGTTCCAGCCCCCCGATGAGTTCAGACAGCGACCGCAACGTGAGCAGCGGTCCGCGTTCTTGGAACGCGTACGCGCGAAGCGCGTTTCGAAGCTGCCCCATCAAGGCGCCGGCGCGCACCCCGTGTCCGGCGGCATCGCCGACGGCGAGCGCGACCCGGCCCGAGGGCAGGTGAAAGACGTCGTAGAAATCGCCGCCGACACCCGCGCCGCCGCGAGCCGGCTCGTAACGGGCGCTCAACTCGATACCAGGAATCGACGGCAGTCGCTCCGGCAGCACCGCTTGCTGCAGCGCCTCGACAACACTGGTCTGCCGTGAATACAACTGCGCGTTTTGGACGACGAGAGCAGAACGGCTTGCAAGCGTGACGGCGAGCCGCACGTCTTCTGAATCGAACGGATTCACCGGTTCGGAACGCACGAACGCGATGGCGCCGAGCGCTTCGCCGCGCGCGACCATCGGGACGATCAGCAACGAGGACATGCCAATCCCGTTGACGAGCGCCCGCGCCTCGGGGTCGGGGAACGTGTCGACGTACATCGACTCCGTAATTTGCGGTTCGACGATGGGCTGACGAGTGCGCACAACGCGCGCAACTCGTGCCCGTGACGACACATCGACCGGAAACGCGTGCACGAGCTGCGCCACCGCGGCTTTCCACGCCGGGTCGCTGTGAGCTGATGCCACCCGCACCAGATGGTCGCCGTCGAGCAGATAGACAGAAACCCAGTTAGCGAGCCGATCGATGCTGTGCAACGCGAGCCGACGGCACACTTCGCCGGGGTCGAGCGTCGTCATCATGTCGGCCGCGGTGTCGGCGATAAACGACAGCTTCCGCCGCGCGGCTTCGGCTTCTGAGCGAGCGTGCTGAGAAACCGCCCGTAACTTCGCCTGCTCGCGTTCGAATCGGCGAATCTCGGTGACGTCGTTGAAGTACACGCCGAGCCCCTCTGGGATCGGCTGCACCCGAACTTCGAAATGGCGCCCGGTTGCCTCGATGAAACGCTCGAACGCGATAGGACGGCGAGATTCAAGCGCGATTCGACACTCGTGGTCGAACAGTCCGCCGACGGCTCCGGGGAATTGCGCCCACAACGTGCGGCCGACCAGTGACGCGCGATCGCGGCCCAGCATCCGCTCGGCCGCCGCGTTCATGTAGGTCACCCGCCAGCTCGGGTCGAGCGAGAAGAACGCGTCACCCATATGTTCCAGGGTGCGGGCGACGCGATCACGAGCTTCGCGAAGTTCCGTCGAATCGAATGCCACCCCGATCACGCGCGCGGCTTTGCCGTCGTCACCGGGCAAGACTCGCCCGCGACAGTCGACCCAGCAGACCCTGCCATCAGCGCGCCGAACGCGGAACTCCATGCTGATGTCGTCGAGCCTCGAAACCGCGCGCTCGATCACGGCCTCGACCATCAGCTGATCGTCGGGATGCACGAGTTCTTTGATGAGGCGCGAAACTCCGACCAGTTCGGATTGACTGATGCCGCCGATGTCGCGCATGCGGGCATCGAGCGAAATCACGTCGGCGCCCAATTCCCATTCGAACGAACCCATCGAGGCCGCGGAAAGCGCGAGCGCGAGCCGGGTGTGGCTCGTGCCCGCCGCCGTCTGACGCGACTCACGCACCTCGTGCACCAGTCGCGCGGTTTCGACCGCCACACCCGCGCGGCGGCCGATTTCCTCCGCGAGCGTTGTATCAGCGGCATCGAAGCCGCGATCGGCGCGCGCCAGGCTGAGCACGCCGACGACGCGTTGCTTCGATTGCAATGGAACGATCAGCACGGTCGCGAGACCGAGGTCACGCAACATGCGCATGTGCCGCTCATCGACGGCCTCGGCGCCCAACATCTTGTCATCGACACCGTGAAGAAGAAGAGGTGTTCCAGAACGGAGTACGGCGCGCACGGCGCGCGACTGAGTCAGTGTTTGCGGATAAAGGTCGAGCAGCCGTCGCGCATAAGCGACTTTGGCCGGGTCCGCGTGGCCGATCGCGGCGGTGACGAGTTCGCCCTCGTCGACCACAGTGACGCCGCACCAATCGGCCAGTTGGGGCACTGCCAGGTCGACCACCGTTTGCAGGGCTTGACCGTAATCCAGCGACGTCGCGAGCTGCCGCGAGGCCTCCGCCAAGAGCGCCAAGCGAGCGTTCGACTCCGCTTGCCGCCGCTCGAGCCGCAGGCGCATGGTCGCCTGCGCCGCGACCGCGGAAACCGCCTGGACAAAAAGCAATTCGTCAGAGTCGAGGGCGCGTCGCCGCGCGAAGCCGAGCACCAAAGCTCCGACGACGTCGGTGCCGGCTACGAGCGGCACCGCGTACCACGCTGTGGAGCCGTCCGGTGCTTCACGCCAGGCGGGCGCGACTGTCGCGAGAACCTCGCGCGCGAGGACGGCGGCGTCCGTCAAGTCCATATCGGTGCTGTCGACGTCAGCGCGGTCAGGGTTGTCGGCCGTCACGATGTCTCCGCTGTCGTCGCGAAGCATCAAGACGCCGGTGACCGCCCGCGCCTCGCCGACGCATTCGGCGACGACCGCCTTCGCGACCTCAGCCACAGTAGGGGCGGCGGCAACCACGGCCGCGGCGCGATGCAGCCGACGAGCACGGTCGCTGCCTCGCTCGGCGACACTGAGGCGAGCGACCTCTTCCAGCAAGAACTGCTCAAACGGCACATGCGGCTCGGGCGGCACACCATCGGCGTGCGCGCGCATCTGCCCGATAAGGCAGTCGACGTACCACCTGCGGAAAATCCGATGCTCGTGAGGCGACTCGGCTGTGAGCAACCGTTCGGCGTGGGCGAATTCGTCGAGTTCGTTCAACGCCGCCAAGTACCGCTCGGCGACGCCGGCCGTACCGGTCGGAACAACGACCGTCAGGTCGACCCGCTCCTCGCCTTTCACGGCCGCCGCGATCGCTTGTCTCTTCACGGATCGCCGGACGTCGCCGAACGCCGCGACGGCGTCGCGCAACGTGTCGACGAGCGGCCCGTACAGGTCATCCGGACGCCGGCCGGGTGGAGGCACGGTCTCGTACGACGCGAGCGTAAGTTCGCGAACGACGTTGTCGACGTAGGTTTCGACGGCGAGTAGCAGCCGCGTCGGCACGTCCGTCAAGACCAGCCTGACGGACGCGTCCTCGGTGGGCAACGGGGCGTCGTCCCAACCTTCGAATACCAATTCGAGATGGCGAGTCGGGGGTTTGTTTACGCCGGGCAGGGCGACGACGACGCCCTCGTCGGACCCCGACACGTTGACATCAGCCGTGACGCTGACCGCCGTCCGGGTGAGCGCGGTCTCGCCTCGCGGCCTCGGCAAATCGGCTTGAACCTCGGGCATGACAAGTTCGGCCCACACGAGCTTGCCGGCCCGGCCGCCCCCGGCCGGAACGACTCCCCATTGAGCCGAAAGCGAGCCGACGAGCGCGAGCCCACGCCCGGTCATGGCGTCGGCCGCCGCGCGCACGACCACCGGCACGGCAGCCGAGCCGTCTTTGACCGCGACGCGGAGCACGTCGCCGTCGTGGGCAAGTTCGAGCGAGACCGGGGGCGCGCCGTGCAGCACGGCGTTCGTCACCAGTTCGGTGGCGACCATTTCGACTTCGAGCGCGACGTCGAGAAGTCGCCAAGCCTTCACCGTGTCGCGAGCGAACCGTCTCGCCCGCGTGGCAGCGAAACCGTTGAATTCAACATCACAGACCGCGCGCGACATCGACCATCCTTGCCGATAGTGCTGCGTAGATCGGCGCGTACGCCGATCGCCCCGCACTACGGTAAGCCGTCGTTCAGCTAAGGTCGATAAGCAAATGGGGCGCATTGCCGCTAAAGCGCGCTTGCGCCATGAAGTTTAAACCTTATGCCTCGATCTGCGGGTCGCTCTCCGTCTGTCACCAACTGGTCCGCGTTAGCGCTATTTACCAATTCCAGCCTGGTCGAGACGTTCACGTTGCGGAATCACCGTGTATTTCGGATCTAGCAGGCTCGCTTTCCCCGCCGCGAAGATGCCGAACCGCGCGCACGCCGAGGCGGCCACGAAGGCCGCGCCGGCGACAAGACTGGCGGCTCGCGGTTCGCCCGCCCGATGCCGGCCGCGCTCGAGCGGCCTCCGCAGTGTGCGCCGTCCGGCAATCGTGGCGACAATTCCCGCCGCGCTGAAGAATTCCGCTGCCTTCATCAGCGCGCCAGCGCTGCCTTTCTCGTAGGTCTCTCCCACCATCCCGATCCGGCGCTTGAGAAGTTGCGACCCGGCAAACTCCAGCCCGACGCCGACAAGCGCGGCTCGGGCCGCGGGAGTCGCTTCCGACGGCGGCGTCGTCATCATCGCTAAACCGCTCGCGGCAGTAACGGCAGAACCGACAAACGTGAAAGGCATTTCGCGATATCCGTCGTGCCAGGCCGGTGCCGCGGTATCGGAAATCAACACCGCCGTGTACGAGGCGACGGCCGGCCCAAGCAACCCGGCGCACATCGTGGCGACTTTTCCGACGACAGGGAAACGACGCGCGAGCGAGGTCGCCGCCGCCGTCCCAGCGGCCGGGCCGTACGCCGTCAACAACCAAGAACCCATGCTCATCGCCGAGGTCGGCTTCATCACGCGAAGCATGTTGGCGAACCGCGACGGCCGGCCAAGGTCGTGCACCAAGCTGACCGCGCCTAGCGAAATCGCTGCCGCGGCCGCGACTTTTCCGTTTCTCGCCAACGCGGGTCGGCCGGTCAACTCGGCACCGGCGGCAATCGTGGACGACGCGCCCGCGAGCCCGCCGAGGAAAAGATACCCAGCGATGTCGATCGCTTTCCACGTGGGCTTTTTCAACACAGGGAGGCCGTAGTACGACCGAAACTCCGCGGGCGGCACGAGCGCCCGCTCCCCCCGCCGTTCTCGCCGTCGCGCTTCGCCGATCTGGTTTCCGCTCAGCGCCTCGCGGCCGGGTCGCGCTCCTTGAATTCCGTCTCGGGTGACGTCGGAGACGCTCATCGCCGTCCGCCTTTCAATCGCGGTGTCTTCGAGCCGACGAACGACAGTGCCACCCCCGCGAGCATGGCGAGCGCCGCCATCCCCGCGTTGCGCCACATCGCCGGCAGATCTCGTGTCGTCACCACGGGCGCCGGCGGAAGCCCGTAAACCTCGGGTTCGTCGAGCAACAAGAAAAAGGCGCCCAGCCCGCCGACGCCGTCGTCGGGAGACTCGCCGTAAAGCTGCGCGGTCGTAGCGCCCCCGGCACGCACTTGATCGAGCCGCCGCTCCGCTCGCTCACGCAATTCGTCGAGTTCCCCGAACTGGATCGAATCGGTAGGGCACGCTTTGGCGCACGCGGGTTCGAGCCCGGCGTCGAGACGGTCGTAACATAGCGTGCATTTCCACGCACGACCGTCGCCTTCGCGCATGTCGATGACGCCGAACGGACACGCTGAAACGCAGTAGCCACAGCCATTACAGACATCTTCTTGGACGACGACGGTGCCGAACTCCGTGCGGATCAAGGCGCCTGTCGGGCAGACATCGAGGCATGCCGCGTGGGTGCAGTGCTTGCAGACGTCAGATGCCATCAACCAGCGAACGCCGTCCGTCTTCGAATCGCCTACCGGTTGCTCGACGAACGCGACGTGCCGCCAGGTCGACGCCCCGAGCGCCTCGGTGTTGTCATACGACATGCCGGTGAACCGAAGACCGTCGTCGGGAATGGCATTCCATTCCTTGCACGCGACTTCGCACGCCTTGCATCCGATACACACGCTGGTGTCGGTGAAAAAACCCATACGCGGCGGGTGGTCGTGGTGGCCGCTCGCGCCCGCGGGATCGGCGCGTTCGGCGCTTTCAGCGCCGGCCAGCGACGGCAAGCCGAGAAATGTCGCCATCGTTACCTCCCTGCCTCGCGTCCCTGCGACCCACGTCGCCCATCCGCGGCTAGCCCGGAATTCAACGAAGCACCGGGCTGGGCCCCGTTGCCTTTTGCTGAATACCTTCCGTCAGGTCGAGCAGCGCCGCGTCGGCTGACATCCGGGGTCGCCAATTCAGTTCGTCGCGAGCTCGGCTCACATCCATGATCGGCGTGAGCACCCCAAGGTCGACCCAGCCCGCGTCGGTAGGCTGCAGCCGCATTCGATAGCTCGCGTCGGCCATCGCGCGCAAGACCCGTGCTGGCACCCGCATCACCTTCGCGTCGAATACTCGAGCAAGCACATTGGCATCGAGTACCGGATCTGCCGCGAGGTTGAAGGCTCCGCGCACGTCGGAAAAAAGCGCCGTCACGTAGGCCTCGGCGACGTCCGCCGTATGCACGGCTTGGAAACGCAACTCTTCGGGCAACGGCAACGCCGGCAGCCACCCCGGGCGCACAGCGGCTCGCGGTACCAGCGGCCCGAGAAAGTACTTCGCTATCTCGGTTCCCGCGTCGCGTTGAAAAATAAGCGCCGGGCGCATTCGCACTATCCGTAGACTTGGATGAGCTGCCTCGAACCGGTCGAGCATCGACTCGACCACCGCCTTGTCGCGCGAATACGACGAACTCGCGATGCCGGTGTGCGGCCAGTGCTCGTCGACGGCTTCGTCTTTGGGGCCGGGTGCGTACACGCCGACCGACGAAGCATGCACGAGGGTCGTCGCTCCGGCGGTGAGAGCCGCGTCGAAAACGCGAGCGCTGCCGTGCACGTTCGTCAGGTGCATCTGCCCGCGATGTCGAGACGGCTGTATTTGCCACGCCAAGTTGACGACGGCGTCGGCGCCGTCCAATACCCGCACGAGGTCGTCCGTGACGATGTCGGCGGCCACCCAACTGACTTTCCCGCCGTAGCCGAAATCGGCTGGCTGGTCTTTTCCTGGCGGACGACGGGCAACGCCGACGACGTGATCGACGTCGCCCTGATCCTTGAGGGCGCGCAGCAGCGCGATCCCAACATTTCCGGTGGCCCCGACGACGACGACGTTCATGAGCGCTTCACGGCCGCAACACCACCTTGACGACACCGTTGTGCTTGCGCTTGAACGCTTCGTACAGCTGTGGCGCCTGGCTCAGCGGCGCCTGGTTCGTCACCAGGCCGGCGGCGTCGAGCGGATCGCCCGCGCGCACCGCATCGAGGATTTCGCCCGTCCAACGCCGCACGTTCGCCTGACCGGAGCGCAGCGTTACTTGCTTGTCGAACAGGTCGCCGATCGGGAAATTCGGGAACCAGCCCGCGTACACGCCGATCACGGATACCGTGCCGCCGCGACGCACCGAGCCGAGCGCTTGGCGCAGCCCGATAAGCCGGTCGGGCTGCATCTTCAATGTTTGCAGCAGCCGGTCGGGTGCCGAGCCGGTCGCGTCCATGCCAGTGGCGTCGATCACCGAATCGGCGCCGCGGCCTTTGGTGAGCTGCTCGACAGCTTGGACAACCTCGCCGGACGAGTCGAACTGCGACGAGTCGAGCGGCTCGACGCCGTGTCTTGCCGCCATTTGCAGGCGTTCGGCGACGAAGTCGACACCGATCACCCGGCTCGCGCCTCTGTACAGCGCGATGCGCGAGGCCATTTGCCCGATCGGACCGAGACCGTACACCGCGACGGTTTCACCCGGCTCGACCTGGGCGTACTCGACCGCCTGCCACGCGGTTGGCAACACGTCCGCCAGCAGGATCGCGGCAAGTTCGGGGATCGAGTCGTCGACGCGAATCGGCCCGAAGTGAGCCATGGGCACCCGCAGGTATTCAGCCTGGGCGCCTGGGACGCCACCGTACATGTGGGTGTAGCCGAACAGCGCGCCGCCTTTGCGACCACCGAGATTTTGCGTCTCCTCGCATTGGCTGTACAGGCCCCGCATGCACATGAAGCAGTGGCCGCACGAAATGTTGAACGGCACCACGACCTTGTCGCCAGGCGCGATGTGGGCCACTTGTGAGCCGACTTCCTCCACGATGCCCATCGCCTCGTGGCCGACGATGTCGCCCGGCTTCATGCCCATCGTGGCGCCGTGGTCGTACAGGTGCAGGTCAGAGCCGCAAATCGCGGTCGCCGTCACCTTGATGATCGCGTCAGTCGGCTCTCGTAAAGCGGGGTCGGGCACGTCGCCGACCGAGACAGTGCGAGGCGCCATCCAACGAACAGCCTTCATGGCGTTGCTCTGCCCGCAGGCCACGCGACTAACACGCGCACCCGTTGGCAGAACTAGCGCCGCGGCGCGCGGGCCCAACCCCTCCTACCGGGCCCGCGCGCCGTCAGCCGGTCGCGATCGGCGTCCCGGCCGGCTCGCGCAGGTCGATAACCGCTGGCGCGTCGAAGCCTGCCGCGGCTGACTCGAGAACGTCGGTGATCTCGTGGCCGATCAGTTCGTGCCGCTCGAGCAGCGCGTCGCGCAGCGCCTCGACGAGATGCCGGTTGGCTTCGAGCAAGCTCTTTGCCTTGAGTTTTTGCTCTTGCAGTAATTCCTCGACGGCGGCGCGACCCTCGCGGTCGGCGAGCACGCGCCCGACCATGTTGGTGTCGCTCAGACCGCTGTTTTGCACAGCCGCGAGCGAGACCAGCGACTTCGCCATGCCGGCGGCACCGACCATTTGCGCCGCGGTGTTCGTGGCAGCCATCAAGTCGCCGGCCGGGCCTGTCGAAACGTCGCCAAAGAACAGCTCCTCGGCTGACTGCCCGCCCATCGCGATCTGGATCATCGCGAGCATTTCGGCGCGCGAGCGGGTGTACACGTCTTCGCGATCGCCGTGGGCGAGCAAACCCAACGCCGTGCGCCGTTTGATGATGCTCAGCACCTCAAGGCGTCGCTCCGGCGCGACCAGCCACGCCACGGTCGCGTGACCCGCTTCGTGCGTGGCGATCAGCCTCGCTTCGTGGTCGCTATAGTGCACCGGCTGCCCCAGACCGATCTCGCTGTCGAGGCGCGCCTGTTCGACGTCCGACCAACTCATCGCGCGACGACCTTCCTGAATCGCGTTGATGAGCGCCTCGTCGAAAAGGCCTTCAAGCATCGCGGGGCTGTAGCCCTGAGTGACGGCCGCCAGCGCGTCGCGGTGCTCTTCGTCGTCGAGTTCCGGCGCGTGCGCCTTGCGGGCTAGGAAGTGGTCAATGAGCTGGCGGCGTCCGAACTTGTCGGGACGGTCGAAGCTCAGCCGCTGGTCGAACCGGCCCGGCCGCAGCAACGCGGGGTCGAGCGCGTCGGGGCGGTTCGTCGACGCGATCAACATGATGTTCGCCGGCTTGAGAGGCGGCTTCTTGAACTGGCGGTGCGCGGGCATGAACAGGTTCAGGCTTTCGAGGATCTTTCCGACGAACTTCTGGCCCGGTGTGGGCTGGTCGAACGACTGCAGTTGCACCAGAAGTTCTTGCACGGCCATGCCGAGATCGCCGGTGCCGACGAAGTCGTTGCGCGTCAGCGACGGATGAGCGGACGGCGCGAACCGCAGCCCCTCGAGGCCGCCGCAGTTAGCTGTCGCGGGCACCGCGTCGTCAGCGGTGAAGGCCATTCCCGAGCGCGCGCCCGCCAGCGCGTCGAACTCGTCGATGAATCCGATCGCACCGCCTTCGACGCGCGCGAGCTTTCGCAACGCCCGAAAGTACCCGCGAACCTTGCGCTGCGTCGCGCCCTGGAAACTCGACTGAAACGAGGTCGCGGTCGCGAACAGAAACGGCACCTGCGCTTCGGCGGCGATCGCCTTCGCGGTGTAGGTCTTGCCCGTTCCGGGCGGGCCGTCGAACAGCAGGCCGCGCCGCGGCCGACCGCCCATCTGTTGAGCAAATGCCTTGTGGGTAAGGAAAAGGTTCAGCGACCTGATCACCTCTGCCTTGACCACGTCGATGCCCACCACGTCAGAAAGCCGGACGTCGATCTGCTCCGGCCGCACTACCTGATGCGGCGAGCGGCCGATGACGACGAAGTAGACGACCATCGCGACGGCAAGCAAGATGAAGAAGAGGATCGGGGTGACCAGCACCCAGTCGACGTGCGGAAGCCCGAACTTGATGGGGTTGCGGGTCAAGGCGCGGTACCACAGCCAGGCCGCGACGAGCGAAAGCACGAACGCCAACCGCCACAGCCGGCGACGGCGCAGCTTTTCGCGATGACGCCCGACGTCGGCAACGCCCGCGTCAAGCACGACGCCCGACGACACACTCGCCAGTTGGTCCAACTGCGCTCGGGCGGCTCGGTCGCTCACGAAAAAATCCTTCGTCTCGGGCTCAAGTGCGGCGTCCGGATTGCCGATGTCGGTGTCGAGCGGTCGTCCGGACGGCGCTCGTCGTGCTGCCCTTGCAGTCTCGCAAGCCGGCAGCCCCTTGGCTACGTTGCGTAACGTTCTTCACTCGAACGGCGCAGGCGTCTCGTAGATCACGAACCCCGCGTCACAGACCGGCGAAGAGATCGGTCTCCCAGTTGTGCTCGCCCTCGCCCGGCCCGCGCTCGCCGCGCACGAGCACGAAGTGCTCGCGGCCGAACGCCTTGTGCCCGATGTTGTTCGACAGCGCGAAGAACGGCCCGTCGACGGCGATCTGGGTAGCGTGCGCGCGCATCGCGGAGACCTTCGCGGCGAGGAAGTCGCGAGCGTCGATCTCGGTCGTGATGACGTCGTCGGGCTTGGCGAACGGCACGTCGTCGGCACTTTCGACGCCCTCGAAGAACGTGTCTCCAGACTCTTTGAGCAAGTCGATGCCGGCCTGTATGAACGAACGCGGTGTCGCCGTCCAGTAGAACTTCGCGACGATGTCGCGGGTCAACTCGAACGCTCGGGTCGCCACCCGATGGGCCTGAATGTGGTCGGGATGCCCGTATCCGCCGAAATCGTCGTACGTGACTAGCACCTGAGGCCGCACTTCTTCGATGATGTCGACGAGGTGCCCGGCGGCCTCTTCGACGTCCGCTTGCCAAAACGCCCGAGGGTTCTTGTTGGCCGGAGTGTCCATCATCCCCGAGTCTCGATAGCGGCCAGGGCCGCCGAGGAAGCGATGGTCGCCGACGCCGAGCGCCTCACATGCTTTGTCGAGTTCGTGGATGCGCCAGCCGCCGAGCTGGTCTGCCTGATCGGCCGCGAGCTGAGCCAGCTCCGGTACCAAAATCTCGCCCTCTTCACCGAGCGTGCAGGTGACGAGCGTGACGTGGGCGCCGCGCGCGGCGTACTTCGCCATCGTGGCGCCGGTGCCGATCGTCTCGTCGTCCGGGTGCGCGTGCACCAACAGCAATCTGCGATCCGTCATGAAACACGACCTTACGGGCTGGCAGGATCAGGTGCCGTGCCCGAGGTTTCCTTCCCGGTTCTGCAAGCGCGTACGGCTCGCTTCACGCTGGGCCGGCCGCGCGGTTTCACCGTCTCTTCGGACGGCGCCTCCGTCGCCTTCCTGCGGTCGCGCGCCGGCACCGACCGACTCAGCTGTCTTTGGGTCTACGACGTCGCCGCTCGCGCTGAACGGCTCGTCGCTGACCCGCTCGCCCTGACCCGCGACGAAACCGACCTGCCGGCGGCGGAGCGACGACGCCGCGAACGAGCCCGCGAACAGGCCTCGGGCATCGTCTCCTACTCGGTCGACGACTCGTTTCGCCTCGCCACGTTCGCGTTGTCGGCACAGTTGTTCGTCGCCGACCTCGCTTCGGGTTCAGTGCGCCACATCGACGCCTCGGGCCCGGTGTTCGACCCGCGCATCGACCCGACCGGCCGCCGTATCGCATACGTCAGCGGCGGCACACTCCGCCGCGTCGACCTCGCCGGCGGTGACGTCGAACTCGCCGGTGAAGCCGATATCGCATGGGGCGTCGCCGAATTCGCCGCCGCGGAAGAAATGAGCCGCGGTCGCGGATTTTGGTGGGCACCGGACGGCGAGTCACTCCTCGCCTGCCGAGTCGACGAGAGCGCGGTGGCGCGCGTGCACATCGCCGACCCGGCGAATCCCGAGCATGTACCGGCTACGGTCGCGTATCCTTTTGCCGGTACAGCCAATGCCAAGGTGTCGCTTTGGCACCTGGCCGTCGACGGCACGCGTCGCGAAATCGCCTGGGAATACGAGGCTTTCCCCTACCTCATCACGCTGAAATGGCGTCGTGGGCATGCACCGCTCCTGCTGGTTGCCTCACGCGACCAGCGCACGATGCGAATTCTCGACATCGACGTTCGCAATGGAGCCACCGCGCTCGTGCGGCAAGACGAAGACCCGCACTGGCTCGACGTCGTCGACGGTGTGCCCGACCGGCTGCCCGACGGGCGACTGGTCAGCACCATCGACGACGCCGACACTCGCCGCTTGGTCATCGATCGTGAACCCGTAACTCCGCCGGGTTTGCAGGTTCGCCAGGTTCTCGCCGTGACGCCGGAAACCGTGCTTTTCAGCGCGTCGACCGAACCTACCGAGCAGCACGTGTGGTGTTGGTTTGAAGGAGGTCTTCGGCAACTCACGAATCAGCCGGGCGTGCACACGGCAAGCATGGCCGCCGACATCGTCGTAAGCACGAGCGTCACCATGACGGAAGGCGCCGCTCGAACATCGGTGTCGCGCCTCGGCACTGACGGCCCTGTCGCGTCGATCGAGTCATTCGCCGCGCAGACGCCTTTCGCGCCGAATGTTTCGATATCGAGTCAGGGCCACCGTGAGCTTCGAACCGCGTTGGTCTTGCCCGAAAACCACGTTCCCGGCGTGCGACTGCCGGTCTTGATGGACCCGTACGGCGGCCCGCACGCGCAGCGGGTCACCGCCTCGCGATTCGCGTACCAGAACGCGCAATGGCTTGCCAACCAAGGATTCGCGGTTGTCATCGTCGATGGTCGCGGAACGCCAGGTCGCGGCCCGGCGTGGGAGCGCGCTATCGCGGGCGACCTCGCGACGCCGGTGCTCGACGACCAAATCGACGCGCTGCAAAGCCTTGCCGCCGCGCGTACCGACCTCGATCTGTCGAAAGTCGCGATTCGCGGTTGGTCGTTCGGCGGTTACCTCGCGGCGCTCGCCGTATTGCGTCGTCCCGATGTTTTTCACGCTGCCGTCGCCGGAGCGCCGGTGACCGATTGGCGGTTGTACGACACGTATTACACCGAGCGATACCTGGGCATCGACGCGTCAGCTGCCGCGTATCAGAGCAGTTCGCTCCTGCGGGACGCGGCCGCTCTTCGGCGTCCGCTGCTCTTGATTCACGGGCTCGCCGACGACAACGTGCTGGCGGCGCACACCCTGCGACTGTCGTCCGCGCTACTCGCCGCCGGCCGACCGCACACGGTGCTGCCATTGCCCGGCGCGACGCACATGGTGTCTCATCAAGACGTCGCCGTTGGACTGCTCACTCTCGAGGTTGCTTTTCTGAAGCAGTCTCTCGGAGTTTCTTGATCCCGCGCCGAACAGCGGCAAAGTTGACCGACCAGCCGATGCCGAATGCCCGCGGCACGAAAACGCGCTGATCGTCGGGCGCCCACAGGCTGCGCTTGATGCGTTTCGGAGTCGGTGCGCGAAAGTCGTACGGAACCACACCGATGTTGCCCTGCCACGTGCGTTCTTTCTTCGGACGCCGCAACTCGCGCCCGACCGCGACGGCGGACAGCACCGTCGTGCCAAGAGTCACGGCCGCGCGCACCTTACCCCGGCGGTCACGGCCTTTGCGTGCCTTGTCGCGCGCCATCGCTCGCTCCCCTCGCCTCGGCTGATGCCTTCCCCGCCGCCTCGGGCGGCTGGGCCCTTCCAGCCTATGTCACAGCCCGGCCTCAGCGAATTTCTGACGTTTACTGTGGCTGAGCAACAGCAAACGTCGGAAATTCGCCGGCCACGCGCTTGCCTGACGGCGTCCCGGACAATCCACAACCCGAGTCGGCGAAATTCACAACGCCCGCACCAGCGAGTCGGGGCCCGCACCAGCATTCCAGGCTGTGCGCATGAATCCTGTCTTGGCAAAGGTCGCGCGCGCGCAATCAGGTGTTTTCACGCGTAGGCAAGCGCGAGAGTGCGGATACTCCGACGAGCGCATTCGCACCGAACTGAAGAATCGGCGCTGGCTGGTCGTGGTGCCCGGCGTCTACCGGGTCACGGGCACGCCGGGAGGCTGGAACACCCGGGTTTGGTGTGCGCTGCTCGCGGCCGGCGACGGTGCCGCGCTCGCCGGCCGCCCCGCCGGCCGGCTGCATCGCATCGACGGCGTCCCGGGTTACGACCGGCTCGCGGTGACCGTACCGCTGAACCGCCGCCCGCGCCGCGCCACCGGCGCCCGCGTCGACCCGGTGCCTTTACATCGGCGCGACGTCACTCGCCGACGTGGCATACCGGTGCTAACCGCCGCCCGCACGGTCGTCGACCTCGCCCGCGAAGAGTCGCTCGAGGTCGCCACTCGCGTCGTGGGCGACGCCCTTCGCACCCAGGTGGTGAACCCGGATCAGGTCGCGCGTGAACTCGCCGCCGCACGCCACTGGCGAGGAATCGGTCGGGCACGGCGTGCGGTCGCCCTCGCCGACCCCCGGCTGGAGTCGATCCTCGAAGCGGAACTGCTGCCACTCATCACGGCGGCCGGGCTGCGTGTCGTACCCCAACTCGAGGTCACCCATCAGGGTCTTTTTGTCGCGCGCCTCGACTTCGGCGAGCCCGAACTGCGCTTGGGGATAGAGGCCGACGGCTACGCGACGCACGCGCTTCGTCTCGGCTTCGAGCGCGATCGCGAACGAGCCGCACTTCTGCAAGTCGCGGGCTGGACGCTGCTCTCTTTCACGGCGACGAAAATCCGCATGCATCCGCGCTGGGTGGTAGACGTAATCGGCGCGACGGCGCGGCGGCTGTCGGCAAACCGCGAAATCTCCGACGTTCACTATGGCTGAGCAACAGTAAACGTCGAGAATTCGCGTCAACGCGCCCGCCGGCCCGGTTACTCCTCGCGCGCGGCGCGCGCTCGACGTCCACGCAGACGCTCGCGTTCTTGCATCGACAACTCGACCTTGCGGATTCGCACCGCCGCCGGGGTGACTTCGACGCACTCGTCTTCGCGGCAAAACTCCAGCGCCTGCTCCAGCGACAGCGATTTCGGGGGAATCAGCCGCACCAGCTCATCGCCGGTCGACGAGCGCATGTTAGTGAGCTTCTTTTCCTTCGTGGGATTGACGTCCATGTCGTCGGCCCGGGAATTCTCACCGACAATCATTCCCTCGTAAACCTCGACACCCGGCCCGACGAACATGGTGCCGCGCTCTTGCAGGTTGAACAACGCGAAGGACGTCGTGAGCCCGCGCCGGTCGGCGACCAAAGACCCGGTGGGCCGAGTGCGAAGGTCGCCGTACCACGGCTCGTACTTGTCGAACACGTGGTGGATCAGGCCGGTGCCGCGGGTTTCGGTGAGAAACTCGGTGCGAAAACCGATCAGGCCGCGGGCCGGCACCGCGTATTCGATTCGAATCCAGCCTGTGCCGTGGTTGACCATGTGTTCCATGCGGCCTTTGCGCAGCGCCATCAACTGCGTGACGACGCCGAGGTACTCGTCGGGAATGTCGACGGTCAGCCGCTCGACCGGCTCGTGCAGCTTGCCGTCGACCCGCTTGGTGACCACCTGGGGTTTGCCGACAGTGAGTTCGAAGCCTTCGCGCCGCATGATTTCGACGAGAATCGCGAGCTGCAACTCGCCGCGGCCTTGCACCTCCCAGGTGTCGGGACGAGCGGTCGGCAATACGCGAATCGACACGTTGCCGACCAACTCGGCGTCGAGGCGGTTCTTCACCAGCCGCGCGGTGAGCTTCTTGCCGCTTTCACCGGCCAGGGGCGAGGTGTTGATACCGATCGTCATCGACAAGCTCGGCTCGTCGACCGTGATGACCGGCAGCGGACGCGGATCGTCGGGGTCGGCGATGGTCTCGCCGATCGTGATGTCGGGGATCCCGGCGATCGCCACGATGTCGCCCGGGCCCGCCGAATCGATCGGCACCCGCTCGAGCGCGTCAGTGCCGAGCAATTCCGTGAGACGCACCCGCTCGATGCTGCCGTCTGTCTTGCACCACGCGACCTGCTGACCTTTCTTCAGCGTGCCGCCGTGAATGCGGCAGAGCGCAAGCCGGCCGAGATACTGCGAAGCGTCGAGGTTGGTGACGTGCGCCTGCAGCGGCGCGTCGGGATCGAACGTCGGGGCCGGAACGGTCTTGAAGAGCGTCTCGAACAACGGCTCCAGGTCTTTGGAGTCGGGCATGCCGCCGTCGTCCGGCATATTGAGCGAAGCTCGGCCGGCCTTCGCGCTCGCGTACACGATCGGAAACTCGAGCGCGTCGTGGTCGTCGCCGTCGTCGAGCAGATCCATGAACAGCTCGTAGGTCTCGTCGACCACCTCGGCGATGCGAGCGTCGGGCCGATCCACCTTGTTAATCACCAGGACGACGGGCAGCTTCTTGCGCAACGCCTTTCGCAACACGAAGCGGGTCTGGGGCAGCGGCCCCTCGGAGGCGTCGACCAAGAGCAGGACGCCGTCGACCATCTCGAGGCCGCGCTCGACCTCGCCGCCGAAGTCAGCGTGGCCTGGCGTGTCGATGATGTTGATAGTGAAGCCGTCGTGCCTGACCGCGGTGTTCTTGGCCAGGATCGTGATGCCTTTTTCGCGCTCGAGGTCCATCGAGTCCATGACTCGTTCGCGGACCGCGTCGGTGTCGGCCTGGTGCTGCGAGAACGCCCCTGACTGCCACAGCATGGCGTCGACCAGGGTGGTCTTGCCGTGGTCGACGTGGGCGATGATCGCAACGTTTCTAAGATCGTCGCGGGAGGCTGAGGGCACGGGAGTTAATAGTACGGCGAGGGTGAACGACCGCGACGATCGGCCAAGATCGCGCCAAGATAGAGATGATCCGCGCTCAGTGACCGATCACACACGCCTCCGGCTTCGGAAGTTGACGCTGTCGGGCGTAGGTTGTGGTCGCTCGTGCCCTTCGGCGACGGCGCCGCGCGCCCGCCCGCTGAGCATCACGCAGGAGAATCCAGAAGGAGGCAGGCGCTATGACCGTGCAGAGCCAGGCGCCGATAGCGGACGGGCCAAAGGCCACGGGCCGGGTCGGTCGCCGAGCGTCGATCGGGGTTCGCACCCTTCGCAAGGATCGCTGGTGGCTGCAGCCCGCGACCACGTTCACCGTGCTGTTCTCGTTCGTCGTCTACTCGACGTGGGCCGCCTTCGTGAACGCCAACTACTTCTACGAGCCGTACCTGTCGCCGTTCTACTCACCGTGCCTGGCCACCAGTTGCACGCGATCGGGCGTGCCCTCCGTCGGCATCTTCGGCCCCTGGTGGGTGATCTCGCCGGCGATCATTATCTTGCTCGTGCCGCTCGGATTCCGGCTCACCTGCTACTACTACCGCAAGGCTTACTACCGTTCGTTTTGGCTATCGCCACCCGCGTGCGCGGTCGTCGAGCCCCACAAGAAGTACAGCGGCGAGACGAAGTTTCCGCTGATTTTGCAGAACATTCACCGGTACTTCTTTTACCTTGGCTTTCTGCTGAACATCATCCTCACCTACGACGCCATCATCGCGTTCCGCGACCACGACGGTCGTTGGGGACATGTGGGCCTCGGCACACTGGTACTCGTGCTGAACGCGCTGTTCTTGTGGGGCTACACGCTTGGTTGCCACTCGTGTCGCAACATCATCGCCGGGCGACTGAACCACTTCTCCAAGCACCCGATCCGCTACAAGCTTTGGGGCAAGGTCAGCTGGTTCAACCGCTACCACATGCAATTCGCTTGGGTTTCGCTGATCTGGGTCGCGCTCACCGACCTCTACGTTCGGCTGGCGGCGTCCGGAACCATCCACGGCGGCTGGGTCTAAGGCAGGGCTGACACATGACTCTGCTACCCGCCGACTCCTCAGCTCCGCTCCTCGCAACGCTGCGATGCTCACTTCGGAGGTCGGCTCATGACTGAGATCGAACGGCATTCTTACGACGTCGTCGTCATCGGCGCTGGCGGGTCCGGCCTGCGCGCCGCGATCGCGGCACACGACTCGGGCGCGAAAACGGCCGTCGTCTGCAAGTCGCTGCTCGGCAAGGCGCACACGGTCATGGCCGAGGGCGGTATCGCGGCGTCGATGGGCAACGTGTGGCCCGAAGACAACTGGCAGGTGCATTTCCGCGACACGATGCACGGCGGAAAGATGCTCAACAACTGGCGCATGGCGCAACTGCACGCGCAAGAGGCGCCAGACCGCGTTTGGGAGCTCGAGACGTGGGGTGCGCTGTTCGACCGCACCAAAGAAGGCAAGATTTCGCAGCGCGACTTCGGTGGTCACCGGTACGCGCGGCTCGCCCACGTCGGCGACCGCACCGGGCTCGAGATGATTCGCACGTTGCAACAGCACACGGTCGCCCTCGGCATCGACGTCTTCATGGAGTGCACGGTCACCGAACTGTTGAAGGACGGCGACAAAATCGCCGGCGCGTTCGGTTATTGGCGCGAGTCGGGCCGGTTCATCGCCTGGGACGCACCCGCCGTCATCTTGGCCACCGGCGGCATCGGCAAATCGTTTAAGGTGACCTCGAACTCATGGGAGTACACCGGCGACGGCCACGCACTCGCGATGGAAGCCGGCGCCCCGCTCATCAACATGGAGTTCGTGCAGTTCCACCCGACGGGCATGGTGTGGCCGCCGTCAGTGCGCGGCATTCTCGTCACCGAGTCGGTGCGTGGCGACGGCGGAGTGCTGCGCAACTCCGAGGGCAAGCGGTTCATGTTCAACTACATCTCCGACTATTTCAAGGCGGAGACGGCCGACACCGAAGCCGAAGCCGACGCTTGGTACGAAGACCACGTCAATAACCGGCGGCCGCCCGAGTTGTTGCCACGCGACGAAGTGGCCCGCGCGATCAACGCCGAGGTCAAGGCGGGTCGCGGTTCACCGCACGGCGGCGTGTACCTCGACATCGCGTCGCGCCGCTCCCCCGAGTTCATCAAGAAGCGGTTGCCGTCGATGTACCACCAGTTCAAAGAATTGGCGGACGTCGACATCACCAAGGAGCCGATGGAGATCGGCCCGACGTGCCACTACGTGATGGGCGGCGTTGAAGTCGACCCCGATACGCAGGCGTCGAAGGTGCAAGGCCTCTACGCGGTCGGCGAAGTCTCGGGCGGCATGCACGGCGCAAACCGGCTCGGCGGCAACTCGCTCGGCGACCTGCTGGTATTCGGCAAGCGCGCGGGTGAGCACGCGGCCGGGTACGTGAAGGGCCTGCCGTCGCGGCCCACGATCGCCGACGACAACATCGCGGCCGCTCAAGAAAAAGCGGTGGCGCCGTTCAGCCGCGAAGGTGGCGAAAACCCCTACACCGTGCAACGCGACCTGCAGCAAACGATGCACGATCTCGTTGGCATCATCCGTACCGCGGAAGAGATGCAGCAGGCACTCGCGCGCATTGAAGAATTCAAGGGACGGGTCGCCAGCCTCTCGGTCGAAGGCCACCGGCAGTACAACCCCGGCTGGCATTTGTCCATCGACCTGAAAAACATGCTGCTGGTTTCCGAGGCGATCGCTCGGGCGGCCCTCGACCGAAAGGAAAGCCGCGGCGGTCACACGCGCGACGACTACCCGCAGACCGACCCCGAGTGGGGCAAGATCAACGTACTGACCCGGCTGACCGCCGACCGCAAAGGCGTCGAGGTGTTCCACCAGGATCTCCCTGTGATGCCTGACGAATTGAAGAAGCTGTTCGACGACGGGAGCCACTGAGATGGGCTACGACCTGAACATGCGCGTGTGGCGCGGCGACGAAGACGGCGGCGCCCTCGTCGATTACACGGTTCCCGTCGAAGAAGGCGAAGTCGTGCTCGACGCGATCCATCGCTTGCAGGCCACCCAGGTGGGCGACCTCGCCGTCCGCTGGAACTGCAAAGCCGGCAAGTGCGGTTCGTGCAGCGCCGAAATCAACGGATACCCGCGACTGATGTGCATGACTCGGCTGTCGATATTCGACCCGAGCGAGACCATCACCGTGACCCCGATGCGCACCTTCCCGGTAATTCGCGACCTCGTCACCGACGTCTCGTTCAACTACGAAAAGGCCAAGCAGGTGCCGGAATTCAATCCGCCTGCCGACTTGAAGCCCGGCGAATACCGCATGCAACAAGTCGACGTCGAGCGCTCGCAAGAATTCCGCAAGTGCATCGAATGCTTCCTTTGCCAAAACGTGTGCCACGTGATTCGCGACCACGAAGACAACAAGAAGCACTTCGCCGGCCCGCGGTTCTTCATCAGGTACGCCGAACTCGACATGCACCCACTCGACACCCTTGACCGCAAGGAATTGCTGCGCGACGAGCAAGGTCTCGGCATGTGCAACATCACCAAGTGCTGCACCGAGGTCTGCCCCGAGCACATCAAAATCACCGACAACGCGATCATCCCGATGAAAGAACGCGTGGTCGACGTCAAGCTCGACCCGGTCACGAAGTTCTTGCGGCGCCGGCGCAACCCCGAGCAAGAGCGCACGCCGGCGAAGAACCCCGCGCCGCCCACTGCCTAGCCGGTCACGTTTTTCACAGCGCCAGCGCCTAAGGGCCGGTGTCGAGATCGGCCATCAACGCGGCAAGCTTTTCGACGATCGGCAAGTCACCGGGCAGCCAGTCGACGTCGTACAGTTCCTCGACGGTGAGCCACCGGAGCTGCGCGTGGTCGCGACACTCGATCTCGCCGCTCGAAACCGAGGCGAGCCATACCCGTAGCACGCCGTAGCGGCCGATCGGCCAGTCGCGCCCGACGCGCCGTCCGAGCCGGACGTCGACGCCCAGCTCCTCGCGGCATTCGCGCATCAAAGCCGCTTCGTCGGTCTCTCCGGGCTCGACCTTGCCGCCGGGCAGCTCCCACTTGCCGGCTTCGGCGGACGGCGCCCGCCGCTGCGCTACCAGGAGCCGGTCGCCGTCGAGGATCGCGGCGCCGACGACGACTTGCGGATTACTCACGACCAGCTACTTTGTCAGACTCTGTCTGACGGGCAGACTTTGTCAGACTCTGTCTGACGGGCAGACT